>NZ_BONC01000052.1 GCF_016862515.1 Asanoa iriomotensis | reverse complement strand
AAGCCGACGCCGAGCCGGAAGCCATCGTGGAAGCGGTCGCTGACGACGCGACCGAGGCTGAGACGGAGCCCGAGGCGACCGCCGACGCCGACGTGGAGCCCGAGGCCGCCACCGACGCGGACGGCGAAGCCGAAACCGAGGCAGTCGCCGACGATGCGACCGAAGCCGAGGCGGAGCCCGAGGCAGCGGCCGACACCGAAGCGGAGTCGGAGGCCGCCGCCGACGCGGGCGACGAAGCCGACGCCGAGCCGGAGGCGGTCGCCGACGTCGAGCCCGAGGTGACCGCTGAGGCCGACGCCGAAGAAGGCGACGCGGAGCCCGAGGCCGCCACCGACGCTGATGCGAGCGACGAGGCCGAAGCCGTCGCCGACGTGGCGGGTGACGCCGCGCCCGAAGAAGTCGCTGATGATGAGGCCGACGTGGAGCCGGCGGCTGTCGCCGACGAAGCTCAGGCGGACGCCGAGCCGGAAGCCGTTGCCGAGGCAGTGGCCGACGACGAGGCCGAAGGCGACGCGGAGCCTGAGGCGGTCGCCGACGCCGAGCCCGAGGCCGTCGTCGAGGCGGAAGACGAGGCGGAAGCCGTCGCGGAAGACGCCGAAACCGAGCCCGAGGCGGTCGCCGAAACCGGCGGGGCCGACGCCGACGAGGTCGAGCCCGAGGCGGTCGCTGAGGCCGTGGAGCTGGTTGACACCGCGGCCGTCGATGCGCCGGCCGTGGAGGCGGCCGCCGACGCCGAGGGTCTGGTGGAGACCGCCGCGGCGCCTGAGCCCGCTGCCGCGGCGGACGCCGAGGAAGCCGACGAGGACGACGAGCCGGCAGCAGCAGCGGCCGCGGTCGTGGCGGCACCGAGTTTGGCTGACATCGGGTCGCCGGCCGCGGACGTGCGGCCGGTCAGTGGGCCGCCGATGCGGCCCGGTGACGTGCCCGAGACCCGGATCGCCGTCTGGAGTGCCGAGGCTGCCGACGCGTTGCGGGCCGAGTGGCACGAGGTCAAGGCGCAGTTCGTCGACGAGCCGACCGATGCCCTCGACCACGCACAGGCGCTGGTCGGTCGGGCCGTGCAGCAGCTCGCCGAGACGCTGCTCGCGCAGCAGCTCGAGCTCGACCCCCGCCGGGCGGACGAGGCTCCGGACACCGAGGCGATGCGGGTGGCGATGCGCCGTTACCGCGACTTCCTCGACCGGGTGCTCGCGCTCTAAAGACACACCCGGAAGCCCCGGTCTCCCCCACCACGCGGGGAGGCCGGGGCTTTCGCTTGCGTACACCCTTCTATTTCATCTACCGTTGAGTTCAACAGGCGTTGAATTTCAGAACAGGAGGACCGATGGAGACCGCGATCGAGGTCACCGACCTCGTGATCAACCGCGGAAAGCGGGAGGTGCTGCACGGTTTGAGCTGCGCGATCCCGCGCGGCAGCATCACCGGGCTGCTCGGGCCCAGCGGCAGCGGCAAGACCACCCTGATGCGCGCCGTGGTCGGCGTGCAGCTCGTCGCCTCCGGGCGGGTCACCGTCCTCGGCGAGCCGGCCGGCTCACCGGCCCTGCGGCACAAGATCGGCTACCTGACACAGGCGCCGAGCGTCTACGACGACCTCACGGTGCGGGAGAACGCCCGCTACTTCGCGAGCCTCTACCGGCTCGGCGCGGCCGACGCCGACGCGGCGCTGGCGGCGGTCGGACTCAGCGACGCCGCACACCAGCTCGTCGCCAACCTCTCCGGCGGCCAGCGCAGCCGCGCGAGCCTCGCCTGCGCGATCGTCGGCCGGCCGGAGGTGCTGGTCCTCGACGAGCCCACCGTCGGACAGGACCCGGTGCTCCGCGACGACCTCTGGGGCCGGTTCCGCTCCCTGGCCGCGGCCGGCACCACGATCCTCGTCTCCAGCCACGTCATGGACGAGGCCAACCGCTGCGACCGGCTGCTGCTGATCCGCGACGGCCACCTGATCGGCGACGACACCCCGGCCGCGATCAAGAGCACGGCCGGCACCGACGACCTCGACGAGGCGTTCCTGCGCATCATCCGTCAACAGGAGAAGGCGGCCGCGTGATGTCCCCCCGCACCCTCGCCAGCACCATCGACCGGATCGTCCGCCAGCTCCGCCACGACCGCCGCACGGTCGCGATGGTCATCGTCGTACCCCTGCTGCTGTTGACCCTGCTCTACTACATGTTCGACGGCGGGCCGCTGTTCGACCGCATCGCGCTGGTCATGCTCGGCATCTTCCCGTTCATCATCATGTTCCTGATCACCAGCATCGCGATGCTGCGGGAGCGCACCAGCGGCACCCTCGAACGCCTCTTCACCACCCCGGTCGGCAAGCTCGACCTGCTGTTCGGCTACGGCATCGCGTTCGGCCTGGTCGCCGCCGTGCAGGCCGCGGTCGCCGCGGGTCTGGCCTACTGGCTGTTCGACCTGAGCACCGCCGGCAGCGCCTGGCTGGTCATCGTGATCGCGGTGGCCAACGCGGTGCTCGGCGTCGCGCTCGGCCTGCTCTGCAGCGCCTTCGCGCGCACGGAGTTCCAGGCCGTGCAGTTCATGCCGGTCGTGGCGCTCCCGCAGATCCTGCTGTGCGGCCTGTTCGTGGCCCGCGACCAGATGGCCGGCTGGCTGAGGGCGATCAGCGACGTGCTGCCACTGTCCTATTCGGTCGAAGCGCTCACCGAGGTCGGCCGGCACCCGGACCCGACCGGCACGATGTGGCGGGACCTTGGCATCGTGGTCGGCGCGATCATCCTCGCGCTCGTCCTCGGTGCTGCGACGCTGCGGCGCCGCACGGCTTGAACCAACGAAAGGCAGAGAAAGTGGTACGACGGACCGGACGCCGGCCCGGCAACCCCGACACCCGCGACGCGATCCTGGCGGCGGCGCGCAGCGCGTTCGCGGAGAAGGGCTACGACGGCGCGTCGATCCGCGCGATCGCGACCGGCGCCGGGGTCGACCCGGCGCTGGTCCACCACTATTTCGGCACCAAGGACAAGCTGTTCCTGGCCGCGATGAACATGCCGCTCGACCCCGGCGAGATCATCCCGGAGGTGCTGGCCGGCGATCCGGAGGGCCTGGGCGAGCGGTTGGTCAGGATGTTCCTCACCGTCTGGGACTCGCCGGCGGGAAAGGCCGGGGTCGGCCTGCTGCGGTCGGCGATGAGCAGCGACTGGACGGCCCGGATGTTCCGCGATTTCGTGGTCACCCAGGTGCTGCGCCGGGTGATGAACGCCGTGCCGATGCCACCGGAGGAGGCACCCCTGCGGGTCAGCCTGGTGGCCAGCCAGCTCGCCGGGCTCGCGATGGTCCGCTACGTGCTCAAGGTGGAGCCGCTCGCCTCGACCCCGCGCGAGGTGCTGGTCGCCGCCGTCGGCCCGACCATTCAGCGCTACATCTTCGGCGACCTGCCCAAGCCCAAGGCGGCGGACTAACCTGGCGCGCATGGCCGAGTCACTGCCGTTCGACCGCGTCGCCGACACCTACGACGAGACCCGCGGCGGCGAGCGGCGCGGGCGCGAGTTCGCCGCCGTCCTGGCGCCGCACCTGCTGCCCGGCCGCACGCTGGAGATCGGCGTCGGCACCGGGTTGGTGGCCGATGCCCTCAACCGCCGGCACGGCGCGTCCGCGGTCGGTGTCGACCTCTCCCCCGCGATGCTGGGCCACGCGCACGCCCGCCTCGGCGCGCGGGTCACGGTCGGCGACGCGCGGCGGCTGCCGGTCCGCACCGGCAGCGTCGACAACGCGGTGTTCGTCGGCGCCCTGCACGTGATCGTCGACCTGGCGGCGGCGCTGGCGGAGGCGGCGCGGGTGGTCCGCCCCGGCGGCCGGGTCGTCTCGCTCACCGCCGCGACCGAGCGAGGCAAGGGCGACGAGTTCGGCGACCTGCTGGCCGGGCTGCCCGGCCGCGACCGGGTCGACACGCCGGCCGCGGTGCTCGCGGCCGCGACCGCGGCCGGCCTCCACACGCTGCAGAGCGGCGAGGTGACCGCGCGGTCCTTCGCGGAGTCGCCGAACCAGCTCGCCGAGATCATCGAGAACCGCGTCTGGTCGAACCTCTGGAACGTCGACGGCGCGGTCTGGGCCACCACGGTCGAGCCCATCGTCCAGGGCCTGCGCGACCTCCCGGACCCCGACGACCCACGCGACCGCCGACTGCCCTTCCAGCTCTCCGTCTTCGGGCGCTAGCGGGTTTGTTCGAGCCAGCTCGCATAGAGCTTGGCGTAGACCGAGTCCGTCTCCTGGACCAGCTGGTCGTGCGGGCCGCGCTGGACGATGCGGCCCTTGTCGACGACGATCACCTCGTCGGCGGCCTGCGCCGTGGAGAGGCGGTGCGCGATCGCGACCGTCGTGCGGCCGCGGGTCACGGCGTCGAGGGTCCGCTGCAGCCGCACCTCGGTCGCCGGGTCGACGGCGCTGGTCGCCTCGTCGAGGACCAGCAGGTCCGGATCCGCCACGTACGCCCGGGCCAGGGCGACCAACTGCCGCTCGCCCACGCTGAGCGCCTCACCGCGCTCGCCGACCCGGGTCGCCAGGCCCTGCGGCAGCCCTTCGACCCAGTCGATCAGGCCCAGCTCGGTGAACGCCAGCTCGAGGTCGGCGTCGGACAGGTCCGGCCGGGCGAACCGCACGTTGTCGGCCACCGTCGTGTCGAACAGGAAGCCGTCCTGCGGCACCATCACCACGCGGGAGCGCAGCGAGTCGAAGCGGACCTGGTCGAGCGGCACGCCGGAGAGCCGCACGCTGCCCGTGGTCGGGTCCATCAGCCGGGTCAGCAGCTTCGCGAATGTCGTCTTGCCGCTGCCCGTCTCGCCGACCACCGCGACCCGGGTCTTCGCCGGGATGTCGAGGTCGACGTCGTCGAGGACGATCGGGCCGCCGTACGTGAAGGACACGTCCTGGAACCGCACGTCGACCGGCCCGGGCGGCAGCTCGGCGCCCTGCTCGCCGGGATCGGCCACGTCGGGGCGCACGTCGAGGACGTCCAGCACACGGCGCCAGCCGGCCACCGCGTTCTGGGCCTCGTTGAGCACCTCGGTGGCAATCTGCACCGGCTGGATGAAGAGCGTGACCAGGAAGAGGTACGCGGTGAGCTGGCCGATCGACAGCGTGCCGCCGACGCCGAGCTGCACGCCGACGACCACCACGGCCGCGGTGGCCAGCCCCGCCGCCAGCTCGCCGCTGGAGAAGCCGATGACGCTGGTGCGCAGCGCCCGCATCTGTGAGGTCCGGTGGTCGTCGATGGCGGTGTTGAGCCGGACCCGGGTGCGGTCCGACACGCCGTACGCCCGGATGACGGGAGCGCCCACGACGCTCTCGGACACGGCCGCGAGCAGCGTGCCCATCTTTTGCCGGACGGTGCCGTAGGCGCCGGCCAACCGCTTCTGGAAGGCCCGGATGACGAAGACGGCGGGCGCGAACGCGATCAGCACGACGAGCGTGAGCTGCCACGAGTAGTAGGCCATCACGCCGGCGGTGACGACGAGCTGGCCGGCGCTGATGATCAGGATGACGCCGCCCCATTGCAGGAACTGCGTGATCTGGTCGATGTCGCTGGTGACCCGCGAGACGAGCGAGCCGCGCCGCTCGGACTGCTGGTGCAGCATCGAGAGGTCGTGGATGTGCCGGAACGTGCGGACCCGGACGTTGGCGAGCGCGGTCTCGCTCACCGTGAACAGCCGTCGCATCATCAGGTAGCCGCAGAGCGTGGTGATCGCCAGCACGCCCGCGGTGATCGCGACGACCGTGCCGACGAAACCGACGTCGAGCCCGCCCGGGCCGGCGATGCCCCGGTCGATGCCCTGCTGGATGGCGACCGGGACGGCGGCGCGGCCGATCATCGAGACGACGGCGAAGAACAGGGTGCCGCCCAGGCCCAGCCGCAGCTCGGGCGAGAGCGCCAGGCCGCGCTTGATGGTGGCCCAGGTCGACTCCGGCGCCTCCGCCTTGTCGACCGCGGCCGCTGCGGTGGGGGCGGTCACGCGGTCACCGCCCCTTCCTCGTCGTACGCGTGGTCGCGTTCCCGCTCGGCCTCGGCCCGCTCGTAGGCGGTGACCAGGTCGGCGTACCCCGGTGTGGTGGTGAGCAGTTCGTGGTGTGTGCCGGCGGCGACCACCCGGCCGTGCTCGACGTAGACCACCTCGTCGGCGAGCGCGATCGTGGCCCGGCGGTAGGCGACCACCAGGATCGAGGTCGGCTGCTCGCCGCCCCGCAGGCCGGCCAGGATGGCGGCCTCGACCCTCGGGTCGACGGCGCTGGTGGCGTCGTCGAGCACGAGCAGGCGGGGCCTGCCGGCGAGGGCGCGGGCGAGCGTCAGCCGCTGGCGCTGGCCGCCGGAGAGCGACGTGCCGCGCTCCCCGACCATCGTGTCGAGGCCCTCGGGCAGGCGGCGGATGAAGTCGTCGGCCTGGGCGAGGCGCAGGGCGGCCCAGACGGTCTCGTCGTCGATGCCCGGCCGGTCGAGGGAGACGTTGGCGCGCACGGAGTCGTCGAAGACGAACGGGATCTGCGCGACCAGGGCGGCGGTGCCGGCCAGCGCGGTGGCGGTGAGGTCGCGCAGGTCGTGTCCGTCGATGTCGACCGTGCCGGTGGCCGGGTCGACCAGGCGGACGGCCAGCGAGGCGATCGTGGACTTGCCGGAGCCGGTCGGGCCGACCAGGGCGACGGTCTTGCCCGCGGGAACGACCATGCTGATGTCGTGCAGGACGGTCGGGCCGTGCTCGTCGGCGGTCGCGTTGATCATGTCGTCGCCGTCGGTCTCGGCGCCGGCGGGATAGGCGTAGTCGACGCGGTCGAAGGCCAGCTTGGCCGGTGTGTCCGACTTTTCCGGACTTATCGTGCCGTAACGCATCTCGCCCGTGGCCGTGAGCACGTGCTGGAGGCGGTCCCAGCCGGCCACGCTGCGCGGCAACTCGGCCAGCACCCAGCCGATCGCGCGCACGGGGAAGGCCAGCACCGTGAACAGGAACGCGACGCTGACGAGGTCGGTCACCGAGATGTCGCCGCTGCGCAGCCGGAACGTGCCGACCACCAGCACGGCGAGGGTGCCGAGGCTGGGCAGCGTCTCCATCAGCGGGTCGAACAGGCCGCGAAGCCGGCCGACGGAGATCAGCGCGTCGCGCAGCTCACGGGCCCGGCCGGCGAACCGGTCGGTCTCCTCGGTCTCGCGGCCCATGGTCTTGACCACGAGCGCGCCGTCGAAGCTCTCGTGCGCGATCGCACTGACCTCGCCGCGCATGAACTGGGCCCGGGCCTGACGCGGTGCCATGCGGCGCGAGTAGAAGACGTTGATCAGGAACAGCCCGAAGAACGTGGCGACGCCCACCAGGGCCAGCACCCAGTCGGTGAAGAACAGCGAACCGACAGCGCCGAACAGCATCACCACCGTGCCGACGGCGAACGGCAGCGGCGCGATCGGGAACCAGGCCGCCTCGACGTCGGAGTTGGCGTTGGACAGCAGCGTGCCGGTCGCGTGCCGGTGGTGCCAGGACAGCGGCAGGTCGAGGTAGCGGCCGGTGACCAGCCGCCGGTAGCGGGCCTGGAGGCGGAACTGCATGTAACCGGCGCCGAGCCGGCGGCCGAAGATGCCGACGACCCGGAGCACGCTGACCGCGAGCACCGCCATCGCGCCGAGCCAGAGCAGCGCCTGGTTGATCTCGCCGTCCTCGATCGCCGGCACGATGACGCCGCCGACGATGTGCCCGATCACGTAGGCGCTGCCCACGACGAGGCCGCCGAACAGGACGCTGCCGCCGACCGCGAAGGCGAAGATGCGCGGTTCGTCGCGGATTGCCCGGCCGAGCACGCGGAAGCCCCGGGCGAGCACGTCCCGGCTGGTCACGCTCGCCACTGTGGTTGCCCCTCTGCCTGTCGACGCGGCCACACGTAAGCCGCTTGTTGCACAGTCATCCTTACCGGACCCAAGCCTCCGGTGCGAGCGGGTATTCCGTGTGTCCGCCGTCACAGAGGCCGGTTCGCGCGCCCTGGCTACGATTCTCGCCATGTCCCGGTTCGTGCGGTCCGAACGCGAGAAACTGGCTGACCTTTTCGCCACAGTCGGGCCCGAGGCGCCGACGATGTGCACCGGCTGGGTCGCCCGCGACCTGGTCGCGCACCTGGTGATCCGGGAGCGCCGGCCCGACGCGAGCCTCGGCATGTTCGTCCCACCGCTGCGGGGGCACGCCAAGAACACGCTGCGTTCGTTCGCCGCGCGCCCGTACACCGAGCTGGTCGATCTGGTCCGCAACCCCCCGATGTGGAGCCCGGTGAGCAACCCGCTGACCGAGGGCATGACCAACACGCTCGAGTTCTTCGTCCATCACGAGGACGTGCGCCGGGCGCAGCCCGACTGGCAGCCGCGCGAGCTGCCCAAAGAGGACCAGGCGACGCTCTGGCGCAACGCGTCGCTGATCGCCCGGTTGCGGCTGCGCCGATTCCCGGCATCGCTGCTGGTGCAGGCGCCCGGGTTCGGCGAGGTCACCGCGGGCGCCGGCGGCGAGCGACTGCGGCTGGTCGGCGCGCCCGGTGAGCTGGCCTACTTCCTCTCCGGGCGGCAGCGCGCGGCCCGGGTGCAGATCGACGGTCCGCCGGCGTTGACCGAACGGCTGCGGACCGCCCCGCTGAAGATCTGATTCGCCGGGCCGATCCACTCTTTCCCTCCGGCCGACGCGCCTACATCATCGGGAGACCGGCCTTCCGGAGGGAAGTATGCGGACGTTCGCGGCGACGGCGTTGACTCCCCCGCCGTATGACGCGGTCGTCCACCCCGCCGTCGACGAGATCGCGGCGCACTCCGCGGACTGGGCCGAGGCGTTCGGCCTGGCGCCGACGCCGGACGCCCGCGAGCGGCTGAGTCGGGCCAACGCGGCCGAGTTGGCCGCCCGGGCCTGTCCCGACGTGCCGGAGCCCGCGGTGCGGTTGCTCGCAGACCTGATGACGTGGCTGTTCGCCTTCGACGACCGGTGCGACGAGGACGCGATGGGCACCGACCCGGGCCGGCTGGCCCCGGCGTTGGCGCCGTTGCTGGAGGTGGTCGACCGGTTCGGCACGGTCGCGCACTACCAGCCCGCGGGCCCGACCGCGGCGGCCCTGCACGACCTGTGCCGGCGGATCCGCGCCCTGGACAAGCCCGGTGGGCTGCTGCGGTTCTCGGCGGCGTTCCGGGAGTACCTGTTCGCGCTGCTCTGGGAGGCGACCAACCGGCAGCTGCACCGGGTGCCACGGTTCGCCGAGTACGTGCAGATGCGCCGGCACACGGGCGCGGTGCTGCCGAGCTTCGCGCTGACCGACCTGGCCGCCGACGGCCTGGCCACGACCACGGACCGGGTAGACCCGCGGGTGGTCCGGCTCGACCTGCTCGCCGCCGACCTCGTGTGTTGGTGCAACGACGTCTTCTCGTACGGGAAGGAACGGCTGCGGGACGGGCACAACCTGGCGAGCGTCATCGCACACGAGCTGAACTGGCCGGAGCGGGCGGCGCTGACGGAGGCGGCGGCGCGCTACAACGCGGGTATCGCCGCATACCGGGCGCTGGAAGCCGAGGTGCTGGAGGACGCGGACGGCCGGCTGTCGCGGATGCTGATGTCCCGGCGCCGTTGGCTGCGCGGCACCTACGACTGGTCGATGGGCGCCCGCAGGTACTCCTGAGCGTGGCCCTTCGCTGAGTCTGCTATGAAGACCCTGGTCAGGCCATGATCGACACGGGCCACTGGGACTGGCATCCGTGCCGTTGTTGGCCATACTCTTCGGTAGCAAGTGACCACGATCACATGGCCAAACTAAAGGTGGGTTTCCGGATATGTCGCTCGATGTCCCTTACCGGTCGATTCCCGACATGTTCCTCAAGCGTGTCGCCGCGTCGCCCGACGCGCGGGCGTTCGGCTACCCGGGCGCCTCGGGTCCGCAGTGGATGACGTGGCAGCAGGCGGGCGAGCGCGCCCGCGCGCTCGCCGCGGGCCTGCACGGCCTCGGCGTCGGTGCCGAGGAGCGGGTGGCCATCCTGGCCAACACCCGCATCGAATGGGTCATCGCCGACCTCGGCATCATGTGCGCGGGCGGCGCGACCACCACGGTCTACCCGACCACCGAACCGGAGGACGCGACGTTCATCATCGCGGACTCGGGTTCCAAGGTCGTCATCGCGGAGAACCCGATGCAGGCGGGCAAGCTCGCCGGCGCTTCGCTGCCGACGGTGACGCACGTCGTGCTCATCGACGGCGAAGCCGACCCCGCGGCGACCCCGCCGCAGATCACGATGGCCGACCTCGAGAAGCAGGGCGCCGCCGCGCTGGCCGGCGACCCGGACCTGATCGAGCGCCTGGTTTCACCGATCGCCCCGGACCACCTCGCGACGCTGATCTACACGTCGGGCACGACGGGCCGCCCGAAGGGCGTGGAACTGCTGCACGCGGGCTGGTGCTGGGAGGCGGTGGCACAGGCCGACCTGGGCATCCTGCGCGCCGACGATCTGCAGTACCTGTGGCTGCCGCTGTCGCACTCCTTCGGCAAGACGCTGCTGTGCGGCATCATCCACGTCGGCCTGCCGACCTATGTGGACGGTCGCATCGACGTCCTGGTCGACAACCTCGGCATGGTCAAGCCGACGCTGATGTGCGGCGCGCCCCGGATCTTCGAGAAGGTCTACAACCGCGCGATCACCAACGCCACGTCCGAGGGCGGCGCCAAGGCCAAGATCTTCGGCTGGGCGGTCGCCACCGGCAAGCGCAAGGTCAAGCTGGAGCAGGCGGACCAGCCGGTCCCGGCGGGCCTGAAGCTGCAGTACGCGCTCGCGAACCGCCTGGTCTTCAGCAAGCTCCAGGCCCGCCTGGGCGGCAACATCCGCACGCTGGTCTCGGGCGCGGCCCCGCTGAGCGTCGACATCGCGGAGTTCTTCGCGGCGGCGGGCCTGCCGATCTCGGAGGGCTACGGCCTGACGGAGACCAGCGCCGGCAACTTCGTCAACCGCCCGGGCGGCCTGCGCATCGGCACGGTCGGCCAGCCGCTGGGCGACCTGGAATGCAAGATCGACGAGGACGGCGAGGTCCTGCTGCGGGGCACGCCGGTGATGCGGGGCTACCACAACCTGCCGGAGGAGACGGCGGCCGCGTTCACGGACGACGGCTTCTTCCGCACCGGCGACATCGGCGAGATCTCCGAGGACCGCTACCTGAAGATCACGGACCGGAAGAAGGACCTGGTCAAGACCTCGGGCGGCAAATACATCGCCCCGTCGCACATCGAGGGCCTGTTCAAGGCGCTCTGCCCGTACACCTCGCAAGCGATCGTCGTCGGTCAGGCCCGCAACTTCTGCACGATGCTGATCACCCTGGACCCGGACGCGGTCGTGGGTTGGGCCGCCGGCGGCGAGCTGGCCGGCAAGTCCTACGCGGAGATCGTCACGTCACCGGCGGCCAACGCGATGGTCGAGGGCTACATCACGGAACTGAACGCGAAGCTCAACCGCTGGGAAACGATCAAGAAGTTCACGATCCTCCCCCGCGACCTGACCATCGAGGACGGCGAAATGACCCCGTCCATGAAGATCAAGCGCCGCGGCGTGGAGTCGAACTTCGAGGCGGAAATCAACAAGATGTACGAGGGCTCGGTCGCCGAGATCTGAGCCTCCCCGCAGTCGGGCCCGCCAGGATTCGTCCCGGCGGGCCCGAACGTTTCCCGGGCTGACCGCGCCCACCCACGCATTCCGCCGTGTGGCGGCCGAGAACGCGTCGGGCGTGCCGGGTGTCAACCCCACCTGTTCGTCCTGGGCCGACCATCCCTGCTCGCCGCAGCTTCCGTCGTGCGTGGGGCATCCACCCCGAGCCCGATCGCCGGCCGCGCCCGGCCGGCGGAAGCTGATTCCAGCGCGATCGCGGGCGGGTCGTGCGAAAGCGGGCGCACGCATTGGTCGGGTCTCCGAAACTCTCCGCCGCGCAGGCGTCGGTCGCGGTGCGAGTGCGGGCGCACGCACAGGTCGGGTCCCCCAAACTCTCCGCCGGCAGTCGTCGGTCGCCGTGCGAGAGTCCAACCAGGGCGGTGGATCCAGGGATCTAGAGATCAAATCTCCAGATCCGACGCCCAAATGGTCACCGGTTCCCGTCGAACAAACACTCCCGACCCCGACAACTGAGCCACCCCACGCGACGAGTTAGCGAGGGATCGCTGTCGCAGCAGCAAGGAAGTACCTAGATGATCTATTTCCGAGGGGATGGCAGGAGCTTTGGCAGGCCGGGTGGCCGGGTGACCTGCTCTGCACCACGGACTGTTTCGCTTCGGGTTGTCCCGGGGGAGATCATGTGTGGCTGGTCAGCGCGGGATGGTGCGCGTCGAATGATCCGGTGCGGTTGGTCTGCGCGACACGCCGCCGCGTCGCCTGATCTCGCACACCTGATCACGTGGGTGGGGTTGTCCTGATCCTGTGAGGTTCACACGATCATGGCCAAGGCTGGCCCGATTCGGGCCGTGCTGACTGGTCGACGACGGTCCCGAGGATGTGCGCGCCTCTCGCCGGCCGGGCCGGCCGTCGCGGCCGCGGACAACACCGTCGCCAGATCTGCGAGCCCTCGAACACGGCCAGCCCGCCGACGCAGCCGAAGCAACACCGTCGCCAGATGTGCGAGCCCTCCAACACGGCCAGCCCCCCGACGCACCCGAAACCATCGCCGCCAGATCTGCGAGCCCTCCAACACGGCCAGCCCCCCGACGCACCCGAAACCATCGCCGCCAGATCTGCGAGCCGCGCGGGCGGCGGCGCGTGCAAGCTGTCGAGCGCGGCCGGGATGTGTCGCGCAGGCGGGTCGAGCGACGTTGGTCTTGCTCGTTACGCCATGGTTGTGTGGATCGGGACGCCCTCACGTCGGCTCGCTGTCCTGATGACCCTTGGAGTTGATCATCTGATCTGCCGCCGGGCACAGTGGCCCGTCCTGAGTGACCGCGTTTGCGGAAGTCCGGATCGGCCGCGCGCACCGGGTGCGCGGGTCGGCGACCGACCGCGCGCGCTCAACTGGTTTGACGGTGACCCGGCGCGGGCCCGGCAGCGGAGCGAAGCGCAGCGGTGTCCGGCGGGAGCGTCGGTCCGGACCACCGCGGGCCCGGGACCGCACGCCGCCCTTGACCTAAGCGATGACCACCGGCTTGCGCCAGCTCGGGTGGGGGGTCCGGTCCAGGTCGTAGCGGACCGTGGCGATCCGCTTGACCGCGTCGACCAGGTCGCCGGCCGGCAGCGTGTACGGCAGCCGGAGGAACCGTTCCAGCGTCCCGTCCAGCCCGAACCGCGGCCCCGGGGCCAGCCGCACCCCGACCTCCTCCGCCGCGCGGGCCAGGGCGCTCGAGATCGGGCCGTCTAGCTCCGCCCACAGCGTCACTCCGCCGTGCGGTGCGTGGACCTGCCACTCCGGCAGGTGTTCGGTCAGTGCCTCCAGCAGGGCGTCGCGTTGGGCCGCCAGCTGGATCCGGCGGGCCGGGACGATCGTGTCGGCGCGGTCCAGGAGTTGCGCCGCGACCAGTTGGTCCAGGACCGGGCTCGACATGTCGACGCCGACCCGCAGCGCTGCCAGGCGTTGGACCGTGGGGGCCGACGCGCGGACCCAGCCGATGCGCAGGCCGCCCCAGTAGGGCTTGCTCATGCCGCCGATCGTGATCACGCGGCTGTGGCGGTCGAAGAGCGCCACCGGCGGCGGAACCGACACACCGTCGAGCGGCAGGTCCACGAACGACTCGTCGACCACCAGGTCCGTGCCCGTCGCGTGGGCCGTGGCCACCAGGCGCTCGCGCAGGTCCGCCGGCATCAGGTGGCCGGTGGGGTTGTGGAACTCCGGGATCACGTACGCCAGACGAGGGGTGGTCTGTCGCAGCGCGCCCAGCAGCAGCTCGCCGTCCCAACCCGTCGCCGGGTCCAGGCCGTGCGTCGTGATGCGCGCCCGGCGCGCCGAGAGCGCCGCCAGCGCGTTGGGATAGGTCGGTGACTCCATGAGCACGCCGTTGCCGGCCTGGACCGTCAGCCGCAGCACCAGGTCCAGCGCCTGCTGGGTGCCGCTCGTGACCATGATCTGGTCGGGGCTCGTCGGCAGGCCGCGGTCCGTGAAGCCGCGGGCCACCGCCTCGCGCAGCTCGGGCAGGCCGGTCGGGTGGTAGCCGGCGTCGCCGAGATATCTGGGCAGCTCGTCGGCGGCGGCGCGGGCCGCGGGGATCAGCTCCGGTGGCGCGGCCAGGGCGGCGCAGCCCAGGTCGATCATGCCGAACTCGTTGAGCGGGGTCCACAGGCCGCTGCTGGCCACCCGGTGCCCGCCGGGCAGGGTGGTCCAGCTGCCCGCGCCGCGGCGGCTGGTGAGGTGGCCGCTCTCGCGGAGCTCGCGGTACGCGGCCGTGACGGTCGTGCGGCTGACCTTGAGGGCCTCGGCCAGCTCGCGTTCGGCGGGCAGGCGGATCCCGAGCGGCAGGCGGCCGTCGGACAGCAGCCCGCGCACGGCGCCGGCCAGGGCGGCGTAGTCCGGGTTGCGGCGGCGGCCCGGCAGCGCGTGCCACTGGCCGAGCAGACGGGCGAGTTGGCTTCCGCGGACCAGGCTTGTCATATCCACTCCTCGCGAATTGGCTCTTCAGCACCGAACCAATTGGCCTTCAGAGTGGCATGCATGGCGTCCGAGAGCAACTCTTCCACCGGCCTGCGCGACCGGCTTCCCCGCAGGCTGGTCCAGCTTTTCGTGGGGCTGGCCCTGTACGGCGCGAGCATGGCGCTGATGATCGAGGCCGCCCTGGGGCTGGATCCGTGGGACGTCTTCCACCAGGGGCTCGCGGAGCGGACCGGGCTCTCGTTCGGGACCATCGTGATCATCGTGGGTGCGGCCGTGCTGCTGCTCTGGATCCCGCTGCGGCAGAAACCGGGCATCGGCACCGTCAGCAACATCGTCCTCATCGGCCTCGGCGTGGACCTGACTCTGGCTCTGCTGCCGACGCCGTCGG
Organism: Asanoa iriomotensis; assembly: GCF_016862515.1. Classification (GTDB taxonomy): domain Bacteria; phylum Actinomycetota; class Actinomycetes; order Mycobacteriales; family Micromonosporaceae; genus Asanoa; species Asanoa iriomotensis. Next base: position 42,127 of record NZ_BONC01000052.1, on the reverse strand, counting down.
CGCTCGCGGTGCGGATCACGTTCCTCGTGCTCGGGATCGTGCTCAACGGGGTCGCGGGCGGCCTCTACATCGGGGCGCGGCTCGGGCCGGGGCCGCGGGACGGGCTGATGACCGGATGGGTCGCCCGGCGTCCGGGACGGTCGATCCGGCTCACCCGGACCGTGATCGAACTCTCCGTCCTCGGCGTGGGCGTGCTGCTCGGGGGCACGGTCGGGGTCGGGACCATCGCGTACGCCCTCCTGATCGGACCGTTGAACCACGTCTTCATTCCGCTGTTCACGGTGCGTCCGACGGCGGACCGGATCCCGGCGACAGCGCTGCCCGACCCGGCTGCATGATGCATCGAAACTGGTGAAGGTTTCAGGTAAACAAAAGATCACCACAATGTTCATGGCCCGTTGACGTTGGCATCATTGGTCCATGGGGCAGGACGGCTGGCGGCGATCCGACGCTTGGATCTTCGTCGCGGTGGTGATGGCGAACGGTGCCGGACGACATATGCGCTCGGCGACCACCAGACGGCCGGAGGGCGTGCGGCTCGCGGACGTGCTCTCGATGGCCGACCATCTGCGCCAGGTGCTGCCCGGTCGGCGCGAGGTCGAGGAGGCCGTGCGGCGTCTGACCGGCGCCGACCTGATCACGGTGGCGGACGGCTGGTTCCGGGTCACCGCGTCCGGCGCGACCATGTGGCGCAACCGGCGGTCGGGGGTGGGCGCGGTCGACACCGTCTACACAGCGCTGCTGCGACGCCCGCTGCCGGACGACGGCGAGTGGACCCTGGACGAAGCGGACCACGCGGCGGCGATCCTGGAGTACGCGGGCCGCGGCGACGACCGGGTGCAGCCGTGAACGACCTGGACGTCTTCGTGTGTGCCTGGCCGGTCGGCGCCGACCTCCGCCGGGGCGTGTCCGGACCCGGCAGCTAGGTCCGACCTCGGTACGCGCGGCGTGCATCCGAACAAGGCGCGCAGTGTCAGGTCAGAGCGGGCGCCGGCTCCGCCGGTGCGGGTTGGCGGTGTCGGGAAACCCAGTCGACCAGCGGCACCGCGATGAGGGCGGCGGCCAGGAAGACCGCGCCGATCACCAGCCACCCCCAGCCGCCCGTGGTCACGGCCAGGGCGATCAATGACGCCGGCGCCACCATCTCGATCGCCGAGTTGCCCATGCGGAACGCGCCGAAGTACTCGCCGCGGCGGCCCGGTGGCGGGAGTTCGGCGGCCAGGGTCCACGAACCCGCCGACTGCCACATCTCCGAGAGCGTGAACAGGACCGTCGCCACGACGAAGACGACCAGGGTGACCGCGCCCGAGGTGGCGCCGGCCAGGTAGAAGATCGGGCAGCCCAGGGCCGCGGCCAGGCCGCCGAGGCGCAGCGCGCGGGCGGCGCCCGGCAGGGTGTGCGCGTCGCGGGTCATCGCGACCTGCAGCGTCGTCGCCATCAGCGTGTTGATCAGGGTGAGTACGCCGATCCACCACTTCGGGGCGTCCGTGTGCGTCAGCAGCCAGAGCGGCGCGACCTGCAACTCGATCGTCCCGTAGGCCAGCAGCACCGCGCACAGCACCGTCACCGCCAGGAAGTGCCGGTCCGCGAAGACGTGCCGCTGCCCGGCGGTGCGCTGCCGGGCCCGTCCGGCGGGGCCGGCGGGCAGCCGCGCGATCAGCACCAGGTTGGCCAGCAGCACCACCGCGTTGGTCAGGGGCAGCGCCAGATAGGCCCACCGGGTGTCGATCGCCAGCGCCAGCGCCGCCAGGCCCGCGCCAGCCGACCAGCCCACGTTGAGCCAGGAGCGCGCGAACGCCTGCGTGCGCACCCGGGTCTCCGAGTCGACCGTCTCGACCAGGTAGACGTTGCGGCCCGCCTGCGCCACCCCGTTGACCAGCTCGAAGAACACGATCATCGCGAGGAACGCGAAGAACCCGTGCGCGAACGGCCACAGCAGGAAGCCGGCCGCGCTGCCCGCGACGCCGAAGAGCCACGCGCGGCGCGGGCCGAAGCGGTCCGCGAGCGTGCTCAGCGGCACCGAGCACAACAGCACGGCGCCGGCCGCGGCGGACAGGCCGATGCCGATCTCGTGCGGCTTCAGCCCGACCACCCGCGTGAAGAACACCGTGCTGCCGGTGATGAACGTGCCGACTCCGACCCCGAAGATCAAGCTCACCAGCGCGTACGCCCTGGGCAAGCCGGCCGGCGGAATCAGGTTCTCCCGCACCCCCATGGCAGGCATCCCACCACGGCCACGGTTGGCCGTGCGACCCCGTTAGCGCACCGGGTGGCCAGCCTCACGCAACGCGACCTTAACGTCGGCGATCCGCAACTCTCCGAAGTGGAACACGCTCGCCGCCAGCACCGCGTCGGCGCCCGCGGAGACGGCCGGCGGGAAGTGTGCCGTCGCACCGGCACCGCCGCTCGCGATCACCGGGATGTCGACCACCTCGCGGACCGCCTGGATCAGCTCCAGGTCGAAGCCCGCCTTGGTGCCGTCCGCGTCCATCGAGTTGAGCAGGATCTCCCCCGCGCCCAGGTCGGCGACCTGGCGGGCCCAATCGACCGCGTCGAGCCCCGTGCCGCGCCGACCGCCGTGCGTGGTCACCTCGAACCCGCCACCCGCCGCGCGACGGACGTCCAGCGACAGCACCAGCACCTGGTTGCCGAACCGCGACGCGATCTCGCTGACCAGCGATGGCCGGGCGATCGCCGCCGTGTTGACGCCGACCTTGTCCGCGCCGGCCCGCAGCAACGTGTCCACATCGGACACCGAGCGGACACCGCCACCCACGGTCAACGGGATGAAGACCGATTCGGCGGTACGCCGTACCACGTCGAGCATCGTCGCCCGGTCGTCCGACGACGCGGTCACGTCGAGGAAGGTCAGCTCGTCGGCGCCGGCCGCGTCGTAGGCGGCGGCCAGCTCCACCGGATCCCCCGCGTCCCGGAGGTCGACGAAGTTGACGCCCTTGACCACCCGGCCCGCGTCGACGTCGAGGCAGGGAATCACCCGGACCGCGACGCTCACGACGCCAGCACCGCCAACGCCTCGCGCACCGTGAACGCGCCCGCGTAGAGCGCCTTGCCGGCGATCACGCCCTCGACGCCCGCGCTCTCCAGCGTCGCCAGCGCGCGCAGGTCGTCCAACGTGGACACACCGCCGGAGGCGATCACGGGTGCGGGGGTACGGGCGCATACCTCGCGCAACAGGTCGAGGTTCGGCCCGCGCATCGTGCCGTCCTTGGTGATGTCGGTGACCACGTAGCGGGCCGCACCGGCCTTGTCGAGCCGCTCCAGCACCTCGTAGAGGTCGCCGCCGTCGCGGGTCCAGCCCCGGGCCGAGAGCGTACGCCCGCGCACGTCCAGCCCGATCGCCACGCGGTCCCCGTACTCGCCGACCACCCGGTCACACCACTCCGGGTCCTCGAGCGCGGCCGTGCCGATGTTGACCCGGGCGGCCCCGGTGGCCAGCGCGGCCCGCAGCGACTCGTCGTCGCGGATCCCGCCGGACAGCTCGACCCGCACGTCGAGCCGCCCGACCACGGAAGCCAGCAGGTCGGCGTTGGACCCTCGGCCGAACGCGGCGTCGAGGTCGACCAGATGCACCCACTCCGCCCCGTCGTGCTGCCAGGCCAGGGCCGCCTCCAGCGGGTCGCCGTAGCCGGTCTCGGTGCCGGCGGCGCCCTGCACGAGGCGGACGGCCTGGCCGTCGGCGACGTCGACGGCGGGCAACAGGTGCAGCGTCATGGAGTTCCTCCGGGAACGGTTATCCGGCGCGCCGGCCCAGGGCGACGATGACCAGGGCGGGCAGGCAGAGCAGCAGGAGCACGGTGAGCACGAGGCGCAGCGCGACGTCGTCGACCAGGAACCAGACGAGCCCGAGCAGCACGAGCGTGACGATCACGATGCCGGCCCGCTCGCCCCGGCTGCGGCGGGCGAGCAGGCGGCCGGTGCGGCGGCGCTGCGGTGTGAGGCGGGCGACGACGGCACGGCGGCGCTGGCGGCGCGCGGATAGGCGCGCCCGCTTGGCGCGCAGCTTGGCCGCCTCGGCTTCGCGGGCGGCACGGCGGAGGGCGCGTTCCTTAGCCAAGGGTGGCCAGCCAGTTCTCGAGCAGCGTCGCGCCCGCGTCGCCGGACTTCTCCGGGTGGAACTGGGTCGCCGACAGCGCTCCGCGCTCGACGGCGGCCACGAACGGCTCGTCGTGGGTGCACAGCGTGGCACCGGGCACCGGTTCGTGTGCGGCGTACGAGTGGACGAAGTAGAACCTCGTGTCGTCCGGCAGCCCGGCGAACAGCACCGAGTCGGCCGGCGGTGCGACGGTGTTCCAGCCCATGTGCGGCACCCGGCGGGCGGCGAGCCGCGTGACCGTGCCGGGCAGCAGGCCCAGCCCCTTGGTCACCACGCCGTGCTCCTCGCCGGCCTCGAACAGCACCTGCATGCCCACGCAGATGCCGAGCACCGGGCGGCCGGCGGCGACCCGATCGCCGATCACCCGCCCGGCGGATCCGGGGAGCGCCTCGATGCCGGCCATGCAGGCGGCGTAGGCGCCGACGCCAGGCACGACGAGGCCGGCCGCGGCCGCGGCTGCCTCCAGCGACGGGGTCACCGTGACCGAAGCGCCGACCCGCTCCAGGGCCCGCTGCGCCGAGCGCAGGTTCCCCGAGCCGTAGTCCAGGACGACGACCGTGCGCGCGGTCATGACGGCAGCAACCAGAGCACGCCGCCACCGAGCGCCAGCAGGGCGAGCAGCCCGACGAAGCCCACCGCGCCACGCGAGGCACCCTGCTTGTGCAGCGAATACGCACCGCCGGACAGGATGCCGGCCAACGCAAGCAGCAGAACCGGAACGACCGAGCTCACAAGGCACCCTTCGTGGACGGTACGGCGCCGCCGGAGCGCGGGTCGATCGCGACCGCCTCGCGCAGTGCCCGGGAGACGGCCTTGAACTGTGCTTCGACCACGTGGTGGGCGTCCGGGTTGCCGCCCGGCCGCGCGGCCCGGAGCACGTCGACGTGCATGGTGATGCGGGCGGCCAGGCCGAACGACTCGAAGATGTGCCGGGTCATGCTGGTCGGGTAGACCGGCCCGATGTACGGCGCCAGCGGCGGCTCGTCGTGCACCACGTACGCCCGCCCGGACAGGTCGACCGCTGCCCGCACCAGCACCTCGTCCATCGGGACCGTGGCGCTGCCGTACCGCTGGATCCCGGCCTTGTCGCCGAGCGCCTCCGCGAACGCCGTGCCCAGCGCGATCGCCGTGTCCTCCATCGTGTGGTGCGCGTCGATCTCCAGGTCGCCGACCGTCTGCACGGTCAGGTCGAAACCACCGTGCCGGGCGATCTGGTTGAGCATGTGGTCGTAGAAGCCGACCCCCGTGCTGATCGACGCGCGGCCGGTGCCGTCGAGGTCGATCTCGACCAGCACCTTGGTCTCGTTGGTGGTGCGCTCGACGCGCCCGATGCGGCTCACAGTTCCTCCATGGCGGCCAGGAAGGCGTCGGTCTCGGCAGGGGTCCCGGCGGTGACCCGCAGCCAGCCGGCCAGGCCGACGTCGCGGACCAGCACGCCGCGGTCCAGCAGCGCCTGCCACGCGACCCGCTGGTCACCGCCCACCTCGAACAGCACGAAGTTGGCGTCGCTGTCGGCCACGCGCAGGCCACGGGACCGCAGGGTGGCCACGATCCGGTCGCGCTGCTCCTTGATCGCCTCGACGGTGGCGAGCAGCCCGTCGCGGTGCGCGACGGCGGCGCGGGCGGCGGCCTGGGTCAGGGCGCTCAGGTGATAGGGCAGCCGGACGAGCTGCACGGCGTCGACCACGGCCGGGTCGGCGGCGAGGTAGCCCAGCCGCCCGCCGGCGAACCCGAACGCCTTGCTCATCGTGCGGGTGACCACGAGCCGCGGGTGGCCGGGCAGCACTTCCAGGGCGCTCGGCGTCCCCCGCCGGGCGAACTCCGCGTAGGCCTCGTCGACGATCACCATGCCCTTCGCCGCGTCAAGCGCCGCCGTCACGACCTCCGGCGGCAGCGCGGTGCCGGTGGGGTTGTTGGGCGAGCACAGGAAGACCAGGTCGGGCCGGTGTTCCAGGATCTGCGCGGTCACGTCGGACGCCGTCAACGAGAAGTCCGCGCCCCGCCGGCCGTCGAGCCAGGCCGTGCCGGTGCCGACCGCGAGCAACGGATGCATCGAGTACGCGGGCGTGAAGCCGAGCGCCGTGCGCCCCGGCCCGCCGAACGCCTGGAGAAGCTGCTGCTGGATCTCGTTGGAGCCGTTGGCGGCCCAGACGTCGGCGGCGGTCAGCCCGTGGCCGAGGTAGGCGGCGAGGTCGGCCCGCAGCGCCACCGCGTCCCGGTCGGGGTAGCGGTTGAGGTCGCGCAGCTCGTCCTGGACCGCCTTGGCGATCGCCTCGACCACGTCGTCGGGCACGGGGTACGAGTTCTCGTTGGTGTTCAGGCGCACCGGCACGTCGAGCTGCGGCGCACCGTAGGCCGTCAGCCCGCGCAGGTCGTCCCGCAGCGGGAGGTCGTCGAGGTGGGTCATGCGCTGAACCTCGCGGTGACGGCCTCGCCGTGTGCCGGCAGGTCCTCGACGGTGGCCAGGGTGACCACGTGCGGCGCGGCCTCGCGCAGCGCGGGCTCGTCGTACTCGATGATGTGGATCCCCCGCAGGAACGACTGCACCGACAGGCCGCTGGAGTGCCGGGCGCAGCCGCCGGTGGGCAGCACGTGGTTGGAGCCGGCGCAGTAGTCGCCGAGCGAGACCGGCGCGTAGGGGCCGACGAACACCGCGCCCGCGTTGCGCACGCGCATCGCGATGGCGCGGGCGTCGCGGGTCTGGATCTCCAGGTGCTCGGCGGCGTACGCGTCGACGACGCGCAACCCCTGGTCGAGGTCGTCGACGAGGACGGTGCCGGACTGTTCGCCGGTGAGCGCGGCGGTGATGCGCCCGGTGTGCTTGGTGACGGCCACCCGCGTCGCCAGCTCGGCGTCGACCGCGTCGACGAGGCGCTCGGACGGTGTCACCAGCACGCTGGCCGCCAGCGGGTCGTGCTCGGCCTGGCTGATCAGGTCGGCGGCGACGTGGCCCGGGTCGGCGGTGTCGTCGGCCAGGACCGCGATCTCGGTGGGGCCGGCCTCGGCGTCGATGCCGACGGTGCCGCCGGAGCGGAGCAGCCGCTTGGCCGCGGTGACCCAGACGTTGCCGGGGCCGGTGATGATGTCGACCGGCCGGCAGACGCCGGTGCCCGCGGCGTTGGTGGTGCTGCCGTGGCCCAGCATCGCGATCGCCTGTGCGCCGCCGACCGCGTAGACCTCGTCGACGCCGAGCAGGGCGCAGGCCGCCAGCACCCGCTGGTCCGGCAGGCCGTTGTTGTCCTTCTGCGGCGGGCTGACCACGACCAGCGCGTCGACGCCGGCGACCTGGGCGGGCACCACGTTCATCACGACCGTCGAGGGGTACATGGCGAGGCCGCCCGGCACGTACAGGCCGACGCGCTCGACCGGGACCCAGCGTTCGGTGACCGTGCCGCCGCGTACGACCTGGGTGGTGGTGTCCTGCCGTCGCTGGTCCTCGTGCACGCGGCGGGCGCGCGCGATCGCCTCCAGCAGCGCGGCGCGGACGTCGGGGTCGAGGCTCTGCTCGGCGGCCTTGATCGTCTCCGGCGGGACGCGGAGCTCGTCGAGGGTGACGCCGTCGAAGTTCGTCGTCGCCTCCTGGACGGCGCTGAACCCATGCTCGCGCACCGCCTCGACGAGCGGGCGGATGGTCTCGACGGCCTGCGACACGTCGAGCCGGGCGCGGGGCAGCAGACCGCGCGGGTCGGTGTCGACGCCGCGCAGGTCGATCCGGTTCAACACCCCTGAAAGTCTAGGCGTCCCAGCAACCGGGATTCGGGCGCCGTTCGCACTGTTCGGGTCCCGGTGCCCCATCAGGCGCTAGGCTCGGACGGTGACGTCGCGGCTGCCCGTTTTCCCCCTTGGGACGGTGCTTTTTCCCGGCCTCGTGCTGCCGTTGCACATTTTCGAGGAGCGCTACCGCGACCTCGTGAAGCATCTGCTCAGCCGGCCGGACGGTGATCCGCGCGAGTTCGGCGTGGTGGCGATCAAGCAGGGCTGGGAGACATCGCCGACCGCGGTGCCGCCGGGCCCGCCGTCCACGCAGCCGCCGCGGCTGGGCCCGGTGCCCACGACGACGCCGCTCCCGCCGCCGCCCGCCGCCGCACCCGCCGGTCCGGGCGACGTGGCGCTGCACGAGATCGGCTGCACCGCCGAGCTGCGCCAGGTGACCGAGCTGCCGGACGGCCGCTACGACATCGTCACCGTGGGCCGGCGCCGGTTCCGGGTGGTGTCGATCGACCGGACCACCGAGCCCTACCTGATGGCCGAGGTCGAATGGCTACCCGAGCCGGCGGGCCAGGAGGAGCTGGCCGACCTGCTGGCGCCCCGGGTGCTGGCGGTGTTCCGGCAGTACCTGACCTTGATCCGCGCCGACGAACAGGAACTGACCGAGCAGCTACCGGAGGACCCGACGGTCCTGTCCCACCTCGTGGCGGCGACGGCGGCCCTGACGCTGGAAGACCGGCAGCGCCTGCTGGCGACACCGGACACGGCGGGCCGGCTGCGGTCGGAGCTGCGGATGCTGAGCCGGGAGTCGGCGCTGCTGCGCCAGGTACGCGCGGTGCCGGTGCCACTGCGCGAGCTGGCGGTGCCGGCGAGCCCTAACTGACCACGGCGGCGACGTAGTCGGTCAGCCGCCGCGTCAGCCGTTTTGGGGTCAGGTCGGTGCGACCGAGCTCCCGCCAGGGCCCGGCGACCTTCTCGGCGTCGGGGGCGAAGGCGAGGGCGTCGATCAGTCGCCAGTACGGGTCGCCGGTGGCCTGGCCACCCGCGGCCCGATAGTGGTCGGCGAAGCGGAGCCCCGCCTCGGCACCGTGGAGGAGGGCGGTGGCGGTCGCGCAGTGCGCGACGTCGAGGTCGGTCGGTCCCCAGGAGGTCTCGACCCAGTCCACGACGCCGGTGATCGCGTCGCCGGTGAAGAGCACGTTGCCGGGGTGGAAGTCGCGGTGCAGGAAGCTGCCTTGCCATGGTGGCGGCTCGCGGCGGATCAGCGCGACGGCACGGCGCCAGAGCGGGCTGTCCTCGGGCACGCGGACCCGGTCGGGGTCGGTCCAGGCCTGGTAGGTCCGAGGCCGGTGCGCCACGGCATGGATCGCCACGAGCTGTCTGGCGAGCGCGGCGGACCGGTCGGCGGCGAGGTCGACGCGGCCGGGCAGCAGCGACATCAGCAGGGACGGGTGGTCGCAGAACTCGGCGGTGGGATCGACGGCGTGGAGTCGCGCGGCCGGGACGCTGGTACCGGCGAGCATCTGGAGGATCGTGGCCTCTCTTGCGAGCAGGCCGGGCGCGTGACGGACGAAGAAGGGCTTGATGAAGGACCGCAACACCAACTGGTACGGGTCACCGGTCCCGACGACGTCGAGCCGGCACATCCGCGAGGTCCACCCACCGCGCAACTCGGTGACGGCCGCGACGCGATGGCCCGACGGTAGAGCCTTCTCCACCCACGCCCGGGTACGCGGCTCGATCCCGCGCAGGGCGTCGCTCAAAGCTCAGCGCCCGAACGCCGGCGGTTCGTGCGCCCCATCCGGCCGATGCCCACCGGCGTCCGCCCCACTCGCCGCACCGCTCGACCACCCCGACCCCGCCGCACCTGGCGGACCACCGAATGCGCCCTGCCCGCCTTCGGGCGGGGCCGAACCCGGCGGCCCGGTGGGGACGCCGGGCGCGCCGAGGGCGGGCGGTTGTGTCGGGTCGTTGAGCACGTAGAACGGGTTGGTCGGCTGTGCCGTGGGCAGCGGGACCCGGGTCTCCGGCCGCAGCGACGGGGTGCGCGACCAGCCGGCCAGCAGGGTGTAGACGATCACCGTGCCGAAGGTCGCGATCAACAGGTCGCCGTGCACGAACGGGATGACGTCCCAGAGCTTCGTGAAACCACCGGCACGCAGGTCCGGCGGCCGAATGATCATGTCGCCCGGCTGGGCCGCGAGCACTTCCGCGCGGTAGTCGCCGACTCCGATCCGCTTGCCGACCTGCCAGGCCAGGATGCTGGCGCCTACGGTGCCGACGAGCAGGGCGCACAGCGTCAGCGGCCCGCGGTAGCGCTTGAACCCGATCCACGTCGCCAGCGCCGCGACCACGCCAAGCGCGAACATCAGGATCGTGAACCACCCGTCGGCGGCGATGAACTCCTCCGGGCTCGGCGTGGCGAACACCGCACCGTCGTCGGTCTTGATGATCGGCACACCCGGTGCGATCACCGCCCAGAGCAACCCCAGCGGCGCACCGACGACGGCGACGACCACCGCGGTCAGGCCCGCGGCCCCGAGCCGCTGCTTCAACGGGATCCGCGGCGCCCGCGCCACCCACGGCCCGTCGCCGCTCGCGTCTAGCGGCGCATCCGTGCCCGGATCGGCCGTCAGCGAGGACTCCGAGGCCACCAGGTCCGGGCCCGGCGCGACCGGACCGATCGGCGGCCCCTGGCCGGCCGTTCCCGGCGGCGCACCCGTGGCCGGCGGCCAGGACTGCTCATGATTTCCCGGCGCCCGCCAACCGGCCGGCGGCGTCGCCCACGGTCCGACGTGGTTCCCGGACGCCGGCGGACCGGTGACGTCTGGTGCGGGTGGCGGGGGCGGCGAGGCGTCCGCCGTCGTCCACGTGCCGTCCCCGGGAACGGGGTTGGCGCCGGATCCGGCGGGCGCCGCCCAGGACCCGTCGGTCGGTTCGGGGCTGGCGGCGGTCACCGACCGATCCTCTCAGGCGAATCGCCCAATGCCCACCGCACCCCGCCGTCAACGATCAAGCCCACGGCCCCACCGACCACCCCAGCCCCACCGGCCCCACGATGGCGCGCCCTGCCGATCAACGCGGCCTGCGACCACCCAGCCGCCGCCCTGGCGAAGGCCGTGGCCTGCGCCCGCCGTCTCAGGCGGGCCTGATCACCGCGCCAGCTCGACCGCCGACGGCCCGAGCAACGCCTTGAGATCTGCCATCAGCGCGGTCGTCGGCGCCACCCGCAGCGGGCTCAGCCTCAGGACCGTGGCCTTGGAGCCGTTGACCAGGCGCACGTGGACCTCGGACGGCCCAGGATGCGTGTTGAGGATCTCGCGCAACCGCTCGACCAGCGGTGGCGTCACCCGGTTGGTCGCGATGTTCATCACGACCGGCTGGTTGCCGTCGGCGCCCGCTGTCGAGATGTCCGGGATGGACATGTCCATCGCCATGATGCGGGCCTGGTCGTCGCGGCGGTCGACGCGGCCCTTGACCACGACGATCGCGTCCTCGGCGATGTACTGCCCGACCAGCTCGTAGGTGTTGGGGAAGAACAGCACCTCGACGCCGCTGGTCATGTCCTCGATGGACGCCGACGCCCACGGCCGGCCCTGCTTCGTGATCCGGCGCTGGACGCCCGTCAGGATGCCGGCCAGCATGACCACCGCGCCGTCGGCGATCGCACCCTCCTCGGACAGCGCCGCGATCGGGGTGTCGGCCGCGGCCGACAGCGCCCGGTCGAGGCCCGAGAGCGGGTGGTCCGACACGTAGAGGCCGAGCATCTCGCGCTCGAAGGAGAGCTTGTCGGGCTTGTCCCACTCGCTGTCGGGGATCGTCGGCGCGGCGACCATCGCGGTCTCGGGCGCGTCGCCGAAAGCGGCACCGAAGAGGTCGTACTGCCCGACCGCCTCGTTGCGCTTGATGCTCATGAACGCGTCGATCGCGTCGGCGTGGATCGCCAGCAGGCCCTTGCGGGTGTGGCCGAGCGAGTCGAAGGCGCCCGCCTTGATCAGCGACTCGATCGTGCGCTTGTTGCAGGCCACCGCGTCGACCTTGCGGAGGAAGTCGTAGAAGTCGGTGTAGGCGCCGTGCTCCTTGCGCGCCCGCACGATCGCCTCGACGACGTTGACGCCGACGTTGCGGACCGCGGCCATGCCGAACCGGATGTCGCCGCCGACGGCGCCGAACCGGGCCCGCGACTCGTTGACGTCGGGCGGCAGCACCTTGATGCCCATGCGGCGGCACTCGGCGAGGTAGACGGCGGCCTTGTCCTTGTCGTCACCGACCGAGGTGAGCAGCGCCGCCATGTATTCGGCGGGGTAGTTGGCCTTGAGGTAGGCGGTCCAGAACGAGACCAGCCCGTAGCCGGCGGTGTGTGCCTTGTTGAACGCGTAGTCCGAGAACGGGACCAGGATGTCCCAGAGCGTCTTGATCGCCGCGTCGGAGTATCCCTTGGACCGCATGCCCTCGGAGAAAGGCACGTACTCCTTGTCGAGGATCTCCTTCTTCTTCTTGCCCATCGCCCGCCGCAGCAGGTCGGCGGCGCCCAACGAATAGCCGGCGAGCTTCTGCGCGATCGCCATGACCTGCTCCTGGTAGACGATCAGCCCGTAGGTGTCGCCCAGGATGTCTTCGAGCGCGTCGGCCAGCTCGGGGTGGATCGGCACGACGGGCTTGCGGTTGTTCTTGCGGTCGGCGTATTCGTTGTGTGCGTTGGCGCCCATCGGACCCGGCCGGTAGAGCGCGAGCACCGCCGAGATGTCCTCGAAGTTGTCGGGGACCATCGAGCGCAGCAGCGAGCGCATCGGCCCGCCGTCGAGCTGGAAGACGCCCAGCGTGTCGCCGCGGGCCAGCAGCTCGTAGGTCGGCTTGTCGGCCAGCGGCAGCTTTTCGAGGACGACCGTCTCGCCCCGGTTGTCGGCGATGCCGTCGAGGCAGTCGTCCATGATCGTGAGGTTGCGCAGGCCGAGGAAGTCCATCTTGAGCAGGCCGATGGACTCGCAGGCGCCCATGTCCCACTGCGTGATGATCGCGCCGTCGTTGTCGCGCCGCCAGATCGGCAGGACGTCCATCAGGGGCTCGCCGGACAGGATCACGCCCGCGGCGTGCACGCCCGGCTGGCGGATCAGGCCCTCGATGCCCTTGGCCGTGTCGACGACCTTCTTGGTGTCGGGGTCGGTTTCGTAGAGGGTGCGGAACTCGGCGGCCTCGGCGTAGCGGTTGTGCGACGGGTCGAAGATGCCGGATAGCGGGATGTCCTTGCCCATCACCGGCGGCGGCATCGCCTTGGTGATCTTGTCGCCGACCGCGAACGGGTAGCCGAGCACCCGGGCCGCGTCCTTGATCGCCGCCTTCGCCTTGATCTTGCCGTAGGTGACGATCTGGGCGACCCGCTCCTCGCCCCACCGCTCGGTGGCGTAGCGGATCATGTCGCCGCGCCGGCGCTCGTCGAAGTCCATGTCGATGTCGGGCATCGAGATGCGGTCGGGGTTGAGGAACCGCTCGAACAGCAGCCCATGGTCCATCGGGTCGAGCTCGGTGATCTTCAGCGCGTAGGCGATGATCGCGCCCGCCGCCGAACCTCGGCCCGGCCCGACCCGGATCTTCTCCTTGCGCGCGTATTCGCACAGGTCGGCGGTGACCAGGAAGTAGCCCGGGAAGCCCATCTTGCAGATGACGTCGAGCTCGTAGTCGGCCTGCTTGAGCCGGTCCTCGGGGACGCCACCGGGGAACCGCTCGCGCAGCCCGCGGTGCACCTCGGCACGCAGCCACGACTCCTCGGTGTAGCCGTCGGGCACCGGGAACGACGGCATCAGCTTGCGGTGCCCGAACACCGACGAGTAGTCGCCGATCTTCTCGGCGATCTCCAGGGTGTTGGCGCAGGCGCCCGGCACCTCGGCGTCCCACAGCGCCTTCATCTCGGCGGCGGACTTGAGGTAGAAGTCGCGCGCGTCGAACTTGAACCGCTTGGGGTCGGCCATCGTGGACCCCGACTGCACGCAGAGCAGCACCTCGTGCGAGTCGGCGTCCTTCTCGTAGGTGTAGTGCAGGTCGTTGGTCGCGACGGGCTTGAGGTTGAGCCGCTTGCCGAGGGCGAGCAGGTCCGCCCGGATCCGGGTCTCGATGTCGAGCCCGTGGTCCATCAGCTCGAGGTAGAAGTTGTCGCGGCCGAAGATGTCCATGAACTCGGCGGCCGACGCGCACGCCTTGTCGAAGTCACCGATCCGCAACCAGGTCTGCACCTCGCCGGACGGGCACCCGGTGGTCGCGATGATCCCCTTGCCGTGCTCGTGCAGCAGCTCACGGTCGGCCCGCGGCTTGAAGTAGTAACCCTCCAGCGAGGACCGCGACTGCAGCCGGAAGAGGTTGCGCAACCCCTCGGCGTCGGCGGCGAGCATGGTCATGTGGGTGTAGGCGCCACCACCGGAGACGTCGTTCTCGCCACCGTCGGCCCACCGCACCCGCACCCGGTCACGCCGCGGCGTGTTGGGTGTGAGGTAGGCCTCGACCCCGATGATCGGCTTGACCCCGGCACCGGTGGCCTGCTTGAAGAAGTCGTAGGCGCCGTACATGTTGCCGTGGTCGGTCATCGCCAGCGCGGGCATGCCCAGCCGGTTGGCCTCGGCGAACAGCTCCTTGAGCCGGGCCGCACCGTCGAGCATCGAATACTCGGTGTGCACGTGCAGATGCACGAACGAGTCGGACACCCGGGACCCCCTTCACTCAAGCGCCGTGACGAGACTAGTCGCGAGGTACGACAGTCGGCATCAAGCGGGCCCGGGTGAGTTGAAGATCAAATTCTCATGAACTTCAAGATCAGACTTTCCCGGGCCCGCGGTGGCCCGGACCGCCGCTCCCGCCGGACACCGCTCCGCTGCGCTGCCAGGTCCGCGGTGCCTCACCGCCAAGAAAGAAATGATGCGCGGCCGGCACGCCGTCGATCGGCGCACCTGGTGCGCGCGCCAGCGCGAGGTGGGGACTGCCGTCGACCCCCGGCAAACTCGGTCAATCGGGGCGGGCCGCCCGGGACGGCGGCAGATCTTGGTAGTCCCTTGCGGCTATAGCAGCAATCATTTACCGACGTCCGGCGCACGGGGTGTCCTGGATGGCGGGGTCGGCAGTGGGTCGACGTCAACCGGCGATCAACCGGCGCATTAGATGTGAGGATTTGATCTCTAATTCCCAGATCCACCACACAGGCATCCTAGGATGAATCTGCTCGCGGGGCGCGCCCGCCGACGCTGGGAAGGTGCAGGTCGCGGCGGTCACTACCTCGTCGAGGATCTCCGACGCCGACGCGCACAGTTGCTCGCGGCTGCTCGGGGACGGCTGCTCGCGGCAGCCGTCACCAGGAAGCCCGGCCCTACCGCCCGGCCCTACCGCCCTGGGCGTGGCCGCGCCCCATCACCAGGCCATCCTGCCGGGCGGCGGCCGCGGGTCAGCCGACCCGCGAACAGGCCAGAACGACAACGCCCGCTCAGCGCGGCGCTATCGCCAAGCCGTCGGCATTTGGCTGAGCAGTTCCTCCGTCGACGCGCGCAGGGCCGCGCTGTCCACGCCGCAGGCGTCGAGCAGTGGAGCCGTGGTCGGTGCTTCGAGCAGGGCGAGCAGGTAGTGGGTCGTGCCGGTCGGTCGGTGGCGACGGTGCAGCGAGATCTCCTCGGACCGCTCCTTCGCCGCGAGCAGTTCGTCGCCGAGGAAGGGGCCGCCGGGGCGCATGCGCCGGACCTGCTCCGCCAGGGTTTCGGCGCTCGGCTCCGGCGGCTGCGGCGCGACCGACATGGCGGCCACCAGGGCGTCGGGGGTGACGCCCGCCGCACGCGACAGCGCCGCCCCGGGCGTTGGCCGCCCGGCGTTGGGGTATGAGCTGAACCTGCGCCGCCGAGACGGCGGTGTCCACGCGGAGCAGCGCCAGCATCGCGTGGCCCGCGCCGGCGACCGGATGGTCCAGTCGGACCGCCTGCGCTCTGGCGTCGCTACGCACATCGGCCAAGTAGGGTTCTTCCCGGGCCATCCGGGCAAGACCGCGCATGAACCGGGCACCGAGCCCGCCGCCGGTGCCCGCCAGCAGGTCCGCGTCGGGCTCGGGGTATGGCGCGGCCGTCACGTCCAGGTGGCTGTCCCGCCCTACCGACGCGAGGGCGGCCGCGTGCGCGGCATCGTTCGCGGCGAGGAACCGCGTGCCCGCGCAGTCGCGCAGCCGCAGCATCGCGATGAAGAGATGGGCCGTCCCGGCGAACGCGACCTCGCGGGTGCGGGCCTCGGCCAGCGTGTCGCCGACCCCGGTCCGCACCGCCGCCGTCCATCTCGGACGGTCGGCCCAGGACACGACGTCGGTTGCCCGGACCATCGCGAGCGGCCCCGCCTGCCGGCGGACCTGCCACTCCACCTCGCGCAGCGTCGCCGCCACCTCGGCGTCCGGCGCGGGGTCCGGGCCGTTCTCACCGGCGATGTAGCGCAGCGGCGCGTGCCCGCCCAGCCTGATCTCCCGCAAGCCCGCGCGCTGCTGCTGGTGGATGAACAGGGGTGGCGCCCGGACCTGCGCCAACACGTCGATGGTCCCGACCACGCCGACGCCGCGGCGGACCGCCGACGCGTAGGCGCGGAACAGCGCGTTGTGCACCCCGGTGCCGACACCGACCCATCGAGCATCGCCCATCGCCGCCTCCGCACCACACGGTAGGCGGTGATCGCCACTCGCGGTCAGCGGGCGAAGGGCTCCAACATGATGCTCGCGGCCTTCAACCAGGCGTCGCGGGTCTCGGGCTGGAGCTGCTGGTATTCGATCGACGAGCCGGCCTCCAGAGCCGGGTCGTAGGGCACCACCGCGACCGCCCGGGTGCGGGTGGCGAAATGGGCCGCGAAGTCGTCGAGCAGCGGCGACTTGCCCGGCGTCGGGCAGGACAACAGCGTCACCGCGTTGGTCGCCAACTCGCCCATGCCGACGTCGTAGAGCAGGTCGAGCATCCAGTCGGCGGTGAAAGCGGCGTCTTCCCGCGGCACCGTGGTGATCACGAGCTGGTCGGCGGCCTGCAGGACCGTCTGCCAGTTGGCGCTCTCCACGTTGTTGCCGGTGTCGACGCAGATGACGTCGTGCGTGCGCCGCAGCAGCTCCATCACCCGGCGCACCGTGTACTGGTCGAGCCGCTGGGCGAACCGCGGGCTCTCCTCGCCGGCCAGCACGTCGTAGGAACCGTCCGACGCGTGCCGGAGGAACTCGTCGAGCGCCTCGGTCAGGCCGTACCCGTGCTGTGCCTCGACCTCGGCCAGGTTGGTGATCAGGTGGCGGATCGTGCGGGCGTGCCGGGCGCTGCCGGCCCGCAGCCCCAGCGTGCCGCGCAGCTCGTTGTCGTCCCAGGCCAGCACGCCCTGGCCGCGGATGCTGCCGACGGTCGCGGCGGCCAGCACGGTCGCGGTGGTCTTGTGCACGCCGCCCTTGGGGTTGGCGAACGCCAGCACCCGCGAGCCGCCGAACTCGCGGCGCAGCACACTGGCCGCGCGCTCGAGCTCGGACTTGCCGGACGCCGCGGGCGCGCGCCACTCGAGCCCGGCCGGCTCGGGCGCGGCCACCGGCGGCGGGGCCACCGGCGGCTCGGCCAGGCGCGGCTCGGCCCGGGCGTAGCTCTCGTATCCCCCGCCCGTGTAGCGCTCGGCGTAGTCGCCGCCGTCGAACCGGTCGCCGGTGTAGCGGTCCTCGCCATAGCCGGCCTGCGCGCCGTAGCCGTAGTCGGTGTCGCCGCCGTAGTAGCTCCCGGACCGGTAGGCCCCCGGCTCGTAACTGTCCTGTGGGGGTGGCGACGGATAGCTCTCCTGCGCCGGCGTGTAGCTCTCGGGCTGCGCGTAGCTCTCCTGCGCAGGCGGATAGCGCCGCTCGGGCGGATAGGACACGGGCGCCACCGCCCGGCCCTGGTATCCGTTGACCGGAGCGACCGGCTGGTCGTGGCGCTCGACCGGAGCGCGCGGCGCGGCCACCCGTGCCTCCCGGATCTCGTGGTTTTCGCCGGTGCGGCCGCCCAGCAGCGCACGGTCGAGCAGCGCCCGCCACCGCGGGGCCGGCTCAGCCGGTCGACCCCATCCGGTTTCGGTGCCCTCCACGCCTTGCCCTCCCGACGCGTACGCCCGCTCGACAGATCCGGCTACGAAGCAACCCTATGCGGCCCACTCCAGGACGCATATCCCCACTGTGCAGATGGCGCACCGTCAGACTGGTCCAACGTGCCGGGCCGGTCAGCGGATGTGGGCCACCCCACGATTACCCCGGCTCCGGTGAACCGGTCAAATCGCCGCCCGCCGGGCCCGTCGGCGCCGCTGTCGGCGGTGCCGTGGTCGGCGCCGCCTCCTCCCCGGTCGGCGTCGGCTCGGCCGTCGGCGTGGGTGCCGGCGGTGTCGGTGTCGGCTCGACGACCGAGGTGGGCTCGGGGTCGGGGCCCGGCAGCGGCGGCAGGAACACCGCCCGGTCCAGCGTGCGGACCTCGGGTGCGGGGTCGACGGCGCGCACGCCCGGTCGCGCGGCGAGGCGCTTCAGGTCGGGCGCCGCCGCGCGCAGGACCGCCGCGTAGACACATGAGCAGTTCGCACGGTATGCGGTCGCCTCCGCGATCGCCACTCGGGCGGCTGTCTCGTACACGGGACGCAGGTCCGCTTCCTCGGGTGTGCCGACGACCTCAGCCGCGCGTTCCTGGTATTCGCGCGCCTCGCGTTCCTTGCGGTCGGCGAACCGGAGCATCCCGGCGACCACGTCCTCGGGCACCCGCCGCACCGGCATCCGGGCGATCTGGGTCTGCATGCCGGGCAGCGGCGCGCGGATGAACACTTCGGACACCGGCGCGCCGTCGAGCACGGTCGGCAGCCGGTCGGGCGCGAGATAGGCCGCGAACATGACCAGCGCGTACGGCGGACCCTTGCCGGACGCCTCGGCGGAGAGCGCGTCCAACTCGCGCCGGGACTCGGCGAGGTAGCTCGGCACCGAGGCGCCTTCCGGCACGCCGACCCGGACCACCTCGCCGGCGGGCGGATCGCCCGACCCCGGCCGTTCCGCCACCCAGACGGCGGTCGCCAGCACTGCGGTGACCGAGACCAGCGAGACCACGGTCAGCAGGCCGGTGTGGCCGGTGGGCCGGCGGAGCCGGTCGAGCAGGCGACCCAGCGGCGGGATGACCGCGTCGTCGATCCGGCGGAGCAGGTCGTCGAAGCGCACGATCCCTCCCCAGTCGAGTCCGGTCAGTCCCGCAGGATGTCCAGCGCGTGCCGCAGGTCGTCAGGGTAGCTGCTCTCGAAGAGCACCTCGTCGCCCGTGCCGGGATGGACGAACGCGAGCGCCCGGGCGTGCAGCCACTGCCGGGTCAGGCCGAGCCGGGCCGACAGCGTCGGGTCCGCGCCGTAGGTCAGGTCGCCGACGCACGGATGGCGCAGCGCGGAGAAGTGCACCCGGATCTGGTGTGTACGCCCGGTCTCGAGCCGCACGTCGACCAGGCTGGCGGCCGGAAACGCCTCGATCGTGTCGTAGTGGGTGACGCTGGGCTTGCCGCCGGAGACCACGGCCCACCGGTAGTCGTGGTGCGGGTGCCGGTCGATGGGCGCGTCGACGGTCCCGCGCAGCGGGTCGAGGTGCCCCTGCACCACGGCGCTGTAGCGCTTGTCGACCTCGCGCACCTTGAAGGCCCGCTTCAGGTCGGTGTACGCGCGCTCGCTCTTGGCCACCACCATCAGCCCGCTGGTGCCCACGTCGAGCCGGTGCACGACGCCCTGCCGCTCGGCGGCGCCGCTGGTGGAGATCCGGTGCCCGATCGCGGCCAGCCCCCCGACCACGGTCGGGCCGGTCCAGCCGGGGCTGGGGTGGGCGGCGACGCCGACCGGCTTGTCGACGACCACGATGTCGTCGTCCGCGTAGACCACGTGCAGCCCCGGCACCGCCTGCGGCACCACCGCGACCGTCTCGGACTGCGGCTCCGGCAGCGTGACCTCGAGCCACGCGCCCGCGGCCACCTTGTCGGACTTCGGCCGCGGCGTGCCGTCGACGACCGCGTCACCGGCCTCGACGATGGCCGCGGCGGCCGTGCGGGACAACCCGAAGAGCCGCGAGATCGCCTGGTCGAGCCGCATGCCGTCGAGCCCGTCCGGCACGGGCAGCGCGCGCGAGGTCACTTGTCGCCCTCGCCCGACCCTGCCGCGTCGTCGCCGTCGCCGTCCCTTGCCTTGACCGCCTCGGCCTTCTGCCTGCGCAGGGGTATCCGCGAGCCGTCCCGTTGCCGGCCGCTGAACTCCAGGATGATGGCCAGCACGACGCCACAGGTCAGGGCGCTGTCGGCGATGTTGAAGACCGCGAACTTCTCGCCGTACGGCGCGAACAGGCTGATCATGTCGACCACGTGGCCCTGGAACGGGCCGGGTGCCCGGAACAGGCGGTCCGTGAAATTGCCCAGTGCGCCGCCGGCGACCAGCCCGAGCGCGATCGCCCAGGGCATCGAGCGCAGCTTGAACGCCATCCAGGTGATCCAGCCGATGACGGCGATCGTGATCAGCGGGAACACCCAGGTGTGGCCGCTGGCCATGCTGAACGCGGCACCGCTGTTGCGGATCAGGCTGAGGTAGATCGCGCCGCCGAGGATCCGCACGGGCCCTCGGCCGGTGAGCTCCTCGGTCGCGAAGTGCTTGGTGAGCTGGTCGAGCAGGATGATGAAGGCCGCCACGGCGACCAGGGCCCAGACGGCCACCGACCGGGCGCGCTTGGGCGGTGCCGGTTTCTCGTCCGCGGGCGTGGTCGCGGTCATCTGTCCCTCGTCGGCGGCGTTCAGCTCGGGCCTGCTTCCTCGTCGGCTGGATTGCGCCCGGATGCCCGAATAACGGGAAGCCCGGTCGGGCCGCGGGTGACACGGCCCGGCCGGGCAACTCTACGCGAAAGCGTGGGCGCCTTCCTTACCGGCGCTCCTCCAGCTGCTTGCAGGTGACGCAGAGGGTCGCGGAGGGGAACGCGGCCAGCCGCTCGACCGGGATCGGGTTGCCACACCGCTCGCACCAGCCGTAGTTGCCTTCGTCGAGCCGTTCCAGCGCTCGCTCCACCTGGCTGATCCGGTCCAGGATGCTGTTGGCGAGGGAGATCTCCTGCTCGCGCTCGAAGGTCTTGGTGCCGGTGTCGGCCTGGTCGTCGCCCGCCGAGTCGGTGAAGCGGTCGCGCTGCAGAACGGTGATCTCGGTCAGCGTCTGGCTGTGCTCGACCGTCAGCTCTTCCCGTCGGGCCGAGAGCGCCGCGCGGATCTTCTCCGTCTCCGCCGCGGAGCGGGTGCCCCTGGGCGCCTTGCGGCTCGCGGCGGTCTTCGTGTCGGCTGGCTTCACCATGGCTTCTCCCTCAGCCGCGGCCCCCGCGGCGGTTTGTGCTGCCGCCGTGGAGGACGAACGCTTCCTCCGCGGCGCGACCGGGTCGGCAGACCCGGTCTGGATCGAGGTGTCGGCTCCGGCCGGCGCGCGTGTCGCGCCCACCTCCGACCTGGTGGCGCGGGTGCGGTTCCCCGCCTTCGAGCCGCGGGGGGCGGCCGTGCGGTCCGAGGCCGCCGCCGTGCGGGCCGCCTTCTTCGCCGGCGCCTTGCGCGCCGGCGTGGCCTTCTCCTGTGCATCCGCGGGGACCCCCGTCACGGGTGCCGCGGCCGTCTTCTTGGCCGGCGCCGCCTTCTTGGCGGCCTTCGCCGGCGCGGCCTTCCTGGCCGGCGCCTTCTTGGCGGTGGTGCTCTTCGCCGGTGCGGCCTTCGCGGCCCGCTTGGCAGCCGTCTTCTTCGCGGGCGCGGCCTTCGCCGTGCTCTTCGCGGCAGCCTTCTTGGCCGGCGCGGCCTTCGCGGGCGGGGCCTCGGCAGCGGTCGCCTTGGCCGCCTTCTTCGCGACGGCCTTCCGGCCGTTCGGCGTCGCCTCGGCGGGCGCCGCTGGCGCCGCTTTCTTGGTCGCCTTGGCGGGGCTGCTCTTCCTGGCCGCACCAGCCTTGGCCGCCGGCGCCGCCTTGCGCCCCGACCCGGCCTGTGCCGCCACCACCGTCTTGCGCCCCGACCGGGGCCGGTCGCCGGACCCGGAGGCCGGCTCGATCCGCGCCGTCGCGACCGCCTTGGTCTGCGCCGCCGACGCGTTCCGCGCGGACCGGTCCGGCTTGTCGCCGGTGCCGCGAGCCCGCGTGGGCGCGTTTCCGTCGGTCGATCGCTTGGGCGCCGCCGCGTTCGTGCGCGCGGCGCCGGCCGTGGTCCGGGCGCGGCCCGACGCGTTGCGGCGGCGTGGGCGGTCGGGGTCCTGCACGACGGCGCGCGTGCCCGGCGCGCCGGCCGTGGCCGGTGCATTCCGGGCGATGCTCGCGCGGTCGGCCATCACGTTCCCCCACGTGCAAAACGGGCGCGCGGCGGGCCGCCGCGCACTCCGGAGGTTGGCAAGAATACGGAACGTGAAGACGTCCGACAACATGCCGCACCGATTCCGCCAGTTCCGCCCGTGATTGACCATGAATCGGTGGCAATCAGGGCAAAAGGAACCCTAACCGATGGTTAGCCCCTTTCCTCCCCGTACTCGGCAAACCAGCGGGCCAAACGTCCCCGCCGGCTCACGGCCCGGAGGCGGCGCTCGGCGGCGTCCCGCACCGCCGCGGTGGCCACGATCAACAGGCTGTCGCCGACCTTGAGGCGGGTGTCGGGGCCCGGCACGAAGCCGCGGCCGTCGCGGAGCACCAGGGTCACCGACGCGCCCACCGGCAGCCGGAGCTCGTCGAGGTGCACGCCGGACAGCTTCGAACCCGGCGGCACCTCGAGCTGCAGCAGGTCGGCGCCCATCCGCTCAAGCGGCGCGGTCTCCACCTGCAGCTCCTGTGCCTCACCCGGCGAGATCAGCCGCAACGCCCGGGCGACCGGCGCGATCGTGGTCGCCTGGATCAGCGTGAAGATCAGCACCAGCACGAAGACCACGTCGAAGAGGCGTTCCGCCCCGGGCAGACCGGCCGACAGCGGGATGGTGGCGAGCACGACCGGCACCGCGCCCCGCAACCCCGCCCAGGCCAGGAACGCCTGGGCCCGTAAGGGCACCGCGAACGGGGTGGCCGAGATCAGCACGGACAGCGGCCGGGCGAAGAAGACGAGTGCGACGCCGACCACCAGGGCCGGCACCACCACGTCGGCCAGCCGGTCGGGCGAGGCGAGCAGCCCGAGCAGCACGAACAGGCCGATCTGGGCGACCCAGGCCAGGCCGTCGGCGAAGCCGAGGATCGCCGGCCGGTGCGGCAGCCGGGAGTTGCCGAGCACGACGCCGGCGGTGTAGACGGCCAGGAAGCCGGACGCGTGCGCGACCGCGCCGGCCGCGTAGGCCAGGACGGTCAGGCCGACGACCGCGATGGGATACAGCCCCGACGAGGGCAGGGCGGCCCGCCGCAGCACCCAGCGGCCGACGAAACCGACCCCGAGACCGATCGCCCCGCCGACCACGAGTTCGTAGATGACCAGCAGGACCTCGTACCACCACGGGTGCGGGAACGGCCCGACGGTCGAGAGCAGCACCACGACGATGACCACCGGCGCGTCGTTCATGCCGGACTCGGCCTCGACCGCGGCCACCAGGCGCGCCGGCAGGCGCAGCTTGCGCAGGGTCGCGAAGACGGCGGCCGCGTCGGTCGACGCCACGACCGCGCCGTACAGCATGGAAAGCTGCCAACCCAGATCGAGGAACGCGTGTACGGCGACGCCGACCACGACGATGCTCACCGCCACGCCGACCGTGGCCAGCGTGAGCGAGACGCCGAGCACCGGCCGCAGCGTCGACCAGCGCGCCGTCAGGCCGCCCTCGGCGATGATCACGATCAGGGCGATGAAGCCGAGGGTGCGCGTCAGCGACACGTTCTCGAACTGGACGCCCAAGCCCGCCTCGCCGAGCAGCAGGCCGAGCGCCAGGTAGACCAGGAGGCTGGGCAGACCCAGTCGGGTCGACAGCCGCACCGCGGCGACCGCCACGAGCAGCACCCCCGCCCCCAGCAGCAGGGCGAGGTTGAGGTCCGCGGTCACGTCCCCGTGTCGCGCAGCAGGGCGAGCCGGTCGAGCGCCGCGCCGCTGTCGGGCACCGCGACCGTGAAGAGCTTGTCGCGGCTGGCCGCGCCGGCCTTCAGCGCCACGGCCGCGCGCCGCACGCCCAGCGCGCCGGCCACCGCGACCCGGGCGGCCTCGGTCGCTCGGCCGTCGACGGCCGGCGCGGTGACCGCGACGACCAGCGCCGGACCGTGCGGGCCCTCGTGCCGGCCACCCACCCGGGCGCGCGAAGCGCCGGGCTTGACCCGGACGGCTATCACGACAGACCCGCTGACCATGCCTCATTGTGCCAAGAAGGACACCCACAACATGGGTGCCCTTCTTTAACAACAGTTTTCAGACTCGGCGTGCTCCGGCGAGCAGTGCGCTGTCGGGTTCGCAGAGGCTGCACGGCGTGAAGCCGAGATCTGCCGCCTCGCTCACCGGCAACGGCTCGCTCTCGCGGCCGAGCAGGTGCACGCAGCCCGTGATGTGGTAGCGCGGGCGTCCGTCGATCACCAGGACCGGTGCGGACATCCGGGCCACCCGGGCCGCGTCGGCCGCCGAGACGAACTGGGCCGCCGGCTCGTCCGGTGGGTCCTCGTCGTCATCGTCATCGTCGTCGTCCGGCACCGCCGCGGGGTACGCCTGCTGCGGTGGTGGCGGCTGCTGCCCGGGCCACCCCGAACCCTGCGGCCCGTCGGGGGCCCGCAGGTCGGCGAAGCCCTGGTCGAACTGGCCGGTCCGGTCGTCGACAAGGCCCCCCGGCTCGTCGACGGTCGCGGCCGCCGCCCGGCGGCGGCCGTATTCCGTGCCCTCGCCCGACCGATAGGCGCCCTGGCCGGGCACGCTCGGTGGGCTGACGGGGTCCGCGACCGCGACGGACGTCTCGTCCGCCCCCCATGCGGTCGCCCGTCGGCGGCCGGGCTCGTTGCCCCTGGCCGTCGAGCGGTGGTGGAACACTCTCGAGTCATCCTCGTCGCCGGCACGCGTGAACCGCTCGTCATCGGTGAAGCTGCCCTGCGCGCGTGCGGCGGCGGCCTGACGGGCACCGACGACGAGCGCGACTGCGGCGAACAGGCTCGCCGCGATCGACAGGACCAGCAACACGCTCGAACCACCTGCGAGTCCGAGCACGAGCAGCGTGACAGCACCGAGGATGAGCACCAAACTTGCAACGATCACGGCTCACCCCCGCCGCTTTCTGTATAGATGTCGTGGGTCCGGCGTGCCCCCGGGGAGACCCGGGCGCGCCGGAGTCACGGCACCGTCCGGGGGACGCATGCCCGCCCCCGGTTGGGCTACGGAACCGTCGGTCGAAGGCTCAGTCAGCGACCGGCTTCGAGGGAACCGGAACGTCCCCCGCCGCCGTAGGAGCCCGCCAGACCAGCGGTGGCCAGACCAGGTGCGCCGGATGTCACGGACCGATTGCCGTCGGTCCGGGTCATCTCGGCCTCGAGGCCCTGCCCGCGACCGTCGAGGTCACGAAGCTGGCTCTCCAGGTAGGCCTTGAGCCGGGTGCGGTACTCCCGTTCGAACTGCTTGAGCTCTTCGATGTGCTTCTGCAGTGCGGTGCGCTTGGCGTCGAGGCCGCCCATGGCCTCCTGGTGCCGCTGCCGCGCGTCACGCTCGAGCGCGTCGGCCTTGGCCCGCGCCTCGCGGGTGACCTCCTCGGCCTTGGTGCGCGCGTCGGAGAGCAGCTTGTCGGCCTCACGCCGGGCGTCGGACACGTGGTCGTCGGCCGTGCGCTGGGCCATCATCAGGACCCGGAGGGCCTGCTGCTCGCCGTCGCCGCCCACCACCGGGGCGCCCTGGGCACGCATCTGCTCAAGCTCGCCCTGCATGGCGCGGGCGGCCTGCTCAGCGGCGGCCTTGTCACGCTGGACCCGGTCGATCTGGGCCTTGAGGTCGTTGAGCTCCGCGGCCATGCGAGGGTCGGCACCCGGGCCGGCTGGCGCGCCGCCACGGGGTCCGCCACGCTCGACCTGAGCGCGCAGCTCGTTGTTCTCCTCGATCAGACGGGCGAGCTCGCGCTCGACCTCATCGAGGAATGCGTCGACCTCCTCCTCGTCGTACCCCCGTTTGCCGATCGGGGGTTTCTTGAAGGCGACGTTGTGCACGTCGGCCGGGGTAAGCGGCATCGAAACTCCTCGGGTCAGTTGCGGCCGCGTAGCTCCTGGTCAGACCGTGTGTCAGATCCAGGGCTGCACCACGAATCTCATCAGCACGAACAGGATAACCAAGAGCACAAGCGAAGCGAGGTCGATGCTGAGGTTACCGATCCGCAGTGGTGGGATCACACGCCTCAACGTCTTGAGGGGCGGATCGGTGACGCTCCACACCACTTCGAGTCCGGCGGCCGCACCTCGCCTCGGCTGCCAACGACGGCCGTACTGAAGCACCGCGCTCAATACGAAACGTGCGAGCAGGATGATCAGGAAGAAGTACAACAGCAGGTAGAGCACCTGGAACAGAATCGACAACACGACTCGCTGAACCCTCCGTCAGGCCGACTCTGCCCTGCTCAGGGCTACGGCAGGGTGAAGAAACCGCCCTCAGCGATCTTCGCCTTGTCCTCTGCGGTGACCTGGACGTTGGCCGGTGAAAGCAGGAACACCCGGTTGGTGACGCGCTCGATGGTACCCCGCAGACCGAACGCCAAGCCCGCAGCAAAATCCACCAGACGGCGGGCGTCCGACTCATCCATTTCGGTGAGGTTGATGATCACTGGAACACCGTCGCGGAAATGCTCGCCAATGGTGCGGGCCTCGCGATAGGTGGTCGGGTGCAGGGTGGTGATCTGATACCGCTGTTCGTCGTCGGCGACCACCGCGCGCTCGCGCAGCTGCACCTGAGGTGCCAGCGCGAGGTTGTCGCGGGTGGGGTAGCTCACGGGCGCCGGGCTCTCCGGAGCCGGCGCGCGGGTGATGGATCGCACGCTGGTGCGGTCGACGGCGCGGCTCTCCCGGGCCTCGGCCAGCTCCGCCTCGGCCGCCTCCAGGCGGCTCGGGGTGCGCTCGGTGTGCCGGGTCGACCGGGCCCGCGGCACCGCCGGCACGTCGTCCTGGTCTTCCTCTTCCTCGGCGAACTCGTCGGCGTACCGGCTCGACCGGTAACGCGACTCGCGGTAGCCGGCATCACCGGACCGGCTGTTGCCGGACCGGCCACCACCCGACCGGGCGTCGTAGCCGTCGTCGTAGGCCTGGTCGTCGTCTTCCTCTTCGACCAGTCCGAGCCAGACGCCCGCCTTTCGCAACGCTCCCATGTGCCGCGCCCCTCCGTCCGCCGTGTGGCACGTACCCCCCTGCACGAACCACTGTCACGCGCGTGGACTCCGCCTATGCATCGGCACCAGGCCGACCTTCCTCTGCCGTCACCCTCCCGGTTGACGGCGCGCCCCCCGGCGCTGCGAAGCTCGGCATGGAAAACAACACCGATGTAGTTTGGTGTCCGCCGTCAGGCTACCCCAGGTAGTGACGCTTACCGAGCAACGCGCTACCGACGCGCACATGTGTCGCGCCGTGCGAAACGGCGCTTTCCAGGTCATCGGACATTCCCGCCGACAGGACCGTGGCTGTCGGATGATCGACATGGAAGGCGGCCGCGACCTCGGCGAGCTGGGCGAACGCCGCGTCCGGCGGCGCACCCAGCGGCGCGACCGCCATCAGCCCGGCCAGCCGCAGCGCCGGCGCGCCCGCCACCGCCTCCGCCGCGGGACCGAGACCGCGGTCCGGGTCGGCCGAGCCGGGCAGCGCGCCGCCCCGCTCCGGGTCGCCGTCGAGGCTCACCTGGATCAGCACGTCGACGACCCGCCCGTGGCCGGCCGCGCCCCGGTCGAGCGCCGCCGCCAGGCGCACGCTGTCGACGGACTGCACGACGTCGGCGTACGCGGTGACGGATCTGGCCTTGTTGCGCTGGAGCTGGCCGACGAAGTGCCAGCGCACCCGCCCGCCGATCGCGGCGGCCTTGGGCGCCGCCTCCTGGTCGCGGTTCTCGCCGACGTCGGTGACACCGAGGTCGGCCAGCAGGGCGACGTCGGTGGCCGGGTAGGTCTTCGTGACCGCGACCAGGGTGACCTCGTCGGTGCGCCCGGCGGCCGTGCGGGCGGCGTCGATCCGGGCGCGCACCCGCGCCAGGTTGGCCGCCAGCTCGGCCCGCCGGGTGTCGTCAGCACTCACCCGGTCAGGCTATTAGCTGCCGTTTTTGAGGAAGTCAGGGACGTCGACGTCGTCGAAGAGCACCCGGCGGGCCGGCTGGGACGGCGCCACCGGCGGCGGGAGCTCCGCGGGCGGTGCGGTGTTGACCGGCTGCGGCTGGGCGACCTTGCGCACCTCGGACGGCTTGTAGGCGGGCGTGCCGCCGTCGAAGCCGGCCGCGATGACGGTCACCCGCACCTCGTCGCCGAGCGCGTCGTCGATGACCGCACCGAAGATGATGTTGGCGTCCGCGTGTGCGGCGTCGGTGACGAGCTGCGCCGCGTCGTTGATCTCGAACAGGCCGAGGTCGGAGCCGCCGGCGATGGAGAGCAGCACGCCGCGCGCGCCGTCCATGCTCTGCTCCAGCAGCGGGCTGGAGATGGCCGCCTCGGCCGCCTCCACCGCGCGGTTGTCGCCGCGGGCGCTGCCGATGCCCATCAGCGCGCTGCCCGCGCCGCTCATCACGCTCTTCACGTCGGCGAAGTCGAGGTTGATCAGACCGGGCGTGGTGATCAGGTCGGTGATGCCCTGGACACCGGAGAGCAGCACCTGGTCGGCCTGGCGGAACGCGTCCATCATGCTGATGCCGCGGTCGCCGAGCGCCAGGAGCCGGTCGTTGGGGATCACGATCAGCGTGTCGCACTGGTTGCGCAGCTCGTCGATGCCGGCCTCGGCCTGCACCTGGCGGCGCTTGCCCTCGAACGAGAACGGCCGGGTGACCACGCCGATGGTCAGCGCGCCGAGCTTGCGGGCGATGTTGGCGACGACCGGCGCGCCGCCCGTGCCCGTGCCGCCGCCCTCGCCGCAGGTCACGAAGACCATGTCGGCGCCCTTGAGCACCTCTTCGATCTCGTCGCGGTGGTCCTCGGCGGCGCTCTTGCCCACGTCGGGGTTGGCGCCGGCACCGAGGCCGCGGGTCAGCTCGCGGCCGACGTCGAGCTTGACGTCGGCGTCGCTCATCAGCAACGCCTGGGCGTCGGTGTTGATGGCGATGAACTCGACGCCCTTCAGGCCGACTTCGATCATTCGGTTGACGGCGTTGACGCCACCGCCACCGATGCCGACGACCTTGATGACCGCCAGGTAGTTGTGCGGAGGTGTCATCGGGGGTGCCTTCCCTTCCCGTGTGCGGCCGGACCGCGGCATGCCGCCGCTACGCGAAGGGCAAGGGGTAAACCCTCACCCTCTACTAGAGGCTTAGAGTTATGTCAACTGCGCTGCCTCTCGGGCAACGTAAGCGGGACGTGACCGTGATCCAAGGACCGGCTACGGCGTGTCGCCACGCGGTATTTCTTCAGCGGATCGTGACGACCTCGGGATCGCTGACGTCGATGGTCGTTCCGTCCTTTTCCAACAGCGCCGTGGTCACCGTGGACTTGGTGCTGTTGCGGCTCGCGTCGCCCCACACCACCGTGCGGCCGCCGTTGAGCTTCAGGGTGATCTGGGCCGGCCCGGCCACGCCGACCTCGACGAGCTGCCGGCGCAGGGTCGGCGAGAGGGCGTCGACGACCTCGACCGCGCCGCGGACGCCGTCGACGTTGCCGCGCGGGTCCGCGATCCGCACGAACGGCAGGTGCGCCGGGCGGCGCCGCAGCTCCTGGAACGCCACGCCGAACCGGTCGACCACGAGGAACCGCCGGCCCTCCGGCACGACCGCCTCGGGGGTGCGCTCGACGACCACGACGGTCAGCGCGTTGGGCCAGTCGCGGGTCACGGTCGCCTTCTCCACCGCCGGCAGCGTGCCGATCCGCGCGGCCACCGCCGCCAGGTCGACGCGGGCCAGCGGAGCGCCGGCGCGCACCGCGGCCGCCGCCCGCACCTCGTCGGGCGTGACCAGCGAGGTGCCGTCGACCGCGACCGACCGCACGCCGAGCAGGCCGGTGCCCAGCACCAGCCAGACCGGCAGACCGAGCACGACCAGGGCGGCCGCGACCGCCGCCCAGGGCAGCGCGGCCCGCAGCCGCCGGCGGCGGGCACGCTGCATGAAGCGCCGGACCGACGACGGCACCGCGTCGTTGCCGGCCCGGACCAGGGTCCAGCGGCGCCGCTCGGGCGCGCTGCCCCCGGGCCGGACGGTCATCAGTGTGCGACCGGCGACACCGAACCCGCCGCCGCACCACCCACGGCCGGGTCCGCCGCCGACAGGGCGGCGAGCAGCTCGTCACCGAGCAGGGAGCTGGGCGGAGCGCCCATCGTGACCACCAGGTCGCCGGCGTGCGCCCGGCGGACCACCTCGGCCGGCACCGCGTCCCAGTCGGGCACGAACACCTTGTGCGCCGGCGGCAGGTCGATCGCCGCGGTCAGCGCGACACCGCCCTCGCCCGGGCCGCGGGTCTCCCCCGGCCCGAAGACCTCCAGGATGATCGCCTCGTCGGCGATGGCCAGCGCGGCGGCCAGCTCCGCCTCCATGTCGCGGGTGCGGTAGACCCGGTAGGGCTGGAACACCACGACCAGCCGGCCACCGGCCGCGACCTCGCGGAGCGTCTCCAGCGCCGCGGTGATCGACACCGGGTGGTACGCGTACTCGTCGTAGACGACGACGCCGTTGGCGACACCCTTGCGCTCGAACCGCCGGCGCACGCCGGGGAACGCGGCCAGCGCCTCCACCGCGACCGGCAGCGCGACGCCCAGCTCGACCGAGGCCAGCACGGTGGCCGCGCTGTTGAGCCCGAAGTGCCCGCCGGGCACCGGCAGGCTGATCTGGCCGACCTGCTCGCCGTGCAGCGCGGCCTGGTAGCGGACGCCGAGCACCGACGAGGAGATGTCGAACAGGCGCAGGTCGGCGTCCTCAGCGGTGCCGTAGGTGACCACCTTGCGCCCCTCGGCCCGCAGCGTCGCCGCGAGCTGCCGGGTGCCCTCGTTGTCGGCGCAGGTCACGATGAACCCGGCCGGGTCGGTGAGCAGCGCGTACTCCAGGAACGCGGCCTGCAGGCCGGCCAGGTCGCCGTAGGTGTTGAGGTGGTCCGCGTCGATGTTCGTGATGATCGACACGAACGGCCGGTAGAGCATGAACGAGCGGTCGCTCTCGTCGGCCTCGGCCACGAACAGGTCACCGCTGCCGTGGTGGGCGTTGGAGCCGGCCTCGGAGATCTCGCCGCCGATCACGAACGACGGGTCGAGCCCGGCGTGCTGGAGGATCAGCGTGACCATCGAGGTGGTGGTCGTCTTGCCGTGCGTGCCGGCCACCGCGACCGTGCGCCGGCCGGTCATCGCGGCCGCCAGGGCCTCGGACCGGTGCATGATCCGCAGGCCCCGCCGGCGGGCCTCCTCGAGCTCCAGGTGGTCCTGGGGGATCGCCGTGGAATAGACCACGGTGTCGACGCCGTCGAGGTTCTCCGGCACGTGCGTCATGTGGATCGTGCCGCCGAGCGCGCGCAGCCCGGCCAGCGCCGGCCACTCCCGCAGCTCGCTCCCGGAGGTGGCTATCCCCCGGGTCAGCAGCAGGCGGGCCAGCCCGCTCATGCCGACGCCGCCGACGCCGATCAGGTGCACCGTGCCGAGATCCTCGGCGGCCAGTTCGCCGGCCGGGGTGAAATCCGCGATGTTGAGCCCTGCCACCGTGCCTCGCTCTCGTCAGTTATCCGCCCGGGCCGTTCAGCTGTGGGTCGCCGCTTCGTAAACGAAGTCGAGCAGCGCCTCGTCACCGTCGCGCCGGCCGTAGCCCGCGGCCGCGTGGCCCATCGCGGCCAGCCGGTGCGGGTCGCGCAGGAGCGGGATCACCGTGCGCTCGACCCAGGCCGGCGTCATCTCGCCGTCCTCGACCAGCAGGCCGCCGCCGGCGTCGACCACGGGCTGCGCGTTGCGGCTCTGCTCCTGGTTGCTGTAGGGGTACGGCACGTAGATCGTCGGCAGCCCGATCGCGGCCACCTCGGCGACGGTCATCGCGCCGCCCCGGCTCAGCATCAGATCGGCGGCCGCGTAGCCGAGCTCCATCTCGCTCAGGTAGGGCACCGTCACGTAGGGCACCTGCAGGTCGTTGGGCACCGAGACCGGCTCGTTGCGGGCGCCGATCACGTGCAGCACCTGGATGCCGGCCCGGGACAGCTCCTTGGCGGCACCGGCGACGGCCAGGTTGATCGACCGGGCGCCCTGCGAGCCGCCGGAGACGAACAGCACGGGCAGGTCGGGGCGCAGGCCGAAGCGGGCGCGGGCGGCCGCCGACGCCGCACGGCGGTCGAGGTGGGCGATCGAGGAGCGCAGCGGCACGCCGACGACCCGGGCATCGCGCAGCGACTCGGCCTGCTTGGGCTGGTGCGGGAAGCCGACCGCCACGTATTTGGTGAACCGCATGCCCATCCGGTTGGCCACGCCCGGCGGCACGTTGACCTCGTGGACCACGATCGGCACCTCGCGGCGCCAGGCGGCCAGGTAGCCGGGCACCGAGACGTAGCCGCCGAACCCGACCACCACGTCGGCGCGGACCTCGTCGAGCACCTTGCCGGCCGCGCGGGTCGACGTCAGCATCCGGTCAGGCGTACGCAGCAACGCCATGTTGATCGACCTCGGGAGCTGGAACGCGGGGATCTGCCGCAGGTCGTAGCCGGCCGGCGGGATCAGCTCGTTCTCGAGGCCCTTCGGCGTGCCGAGGCAGGTGATCCGGACCGACGGATCGTGCCGGCGCAGGCAGTCGGCGAAGGCGAGCAACGGATAGATGTGCCCACCCGTCCCTCCACCAGCCAGCACGACCGACCGCAGCGGACCCATCACCGTCTCCTCTCGCCACCCACACCGGCGCGGTCACGCGCGGTGCGCCCGGCGGCGGACGCCGACGGGCGGCTGGCCGCCGGAGCCGGTGGCAACGGAGGCAGCGGGGCCCAGAGTAGTCGGACCCACCGGGCCGGCGGGCGGGCATGCAGGGCTCGGGCCGCGTCGGGTTCGGCCCGCGCGAACGACGCCAGCATGCCGACGCCGGCCAGCGTCACCACCAGGGCGCTGCCGCCGTCGGAGATGAACGGCAGCGGCAGGCCGGTGATCGGGATCAGCCCGACCACGCCACCGATGTTGATCAGGGCCTGGGCGACGAGCCAGGTGGTGATGGCGGCGGCGACCAGGCGGCGGAACGGGTCGTCGATGCGGCGGGCGATCCGCAGGCCGGTGAACGCGAGCACGCCGAACAGGGCGAGGATCACCGCGCAGCCGACGACGCCCAGCTCCTCGGCGACCACCGCGAAGATGAAGTCGTTGTTGGCCTCCGGCAGCCAGTTCCACTTGAGCCGGCCCTGGCCCAGCCCGACACCGAACCAGCCGCCGTTGTCGATCGCGTACCGGGCCTGGATGCCCTGGTAGCA
Source organism: Asanoa iriomotensis (assembly GCF_016862515.1). GTDB lineage: Bacteria > Actinomycetota > Actinomycetes > Mycobacteriales > Micromonosporaceae > Asanoa > Asanoa iriomotensis. The sequence goes on along the minus strand of NZ_BONC01000052.1, from coordinate 8,823 downwards.
GCCGGCCTCCTTGCAGTCGGCCGGCGGGTTGAAGAAGGTGAGCAACCGGGCGAACCGGTAGTTGCCGCCCTCGCCGCCCGAGTTCATGGTGGAGGCGGCCGCGATCAGCAGGGCGATCCCGGCGAGGCCGATCACGGACAGGCTGGCGAACACCCGCAGCCGCACCCCGGCGGCCCACAGCACGCCCACCACGATGGCGAGCAGGATCAGCATCGTGCCGAGGTCCTTGTAGCCGACCAGCACGAACAGCAGCGCGACCACCGGGAACAGCGGCATGGCCAGCTCGCGCCACTGGCTCAGCGCCGGGCCCTTGCGGCTGATCACGTCGGCGGCCCAGAGGATCAGGCCGATCTTGGCCAGCTCGGACGGCTGCACCTGGATCGGACCGACGTGCAACCAGAGCACGTCGCTCTCGATAGGGCCGAGCCGGATCTCCTTGACGCCCCGGATGGCCGCCAGCGCGTTCAACCCGTTGAGGAACAGCAGCAGGGCGACCGCGATGCCCAGCAGCGGGCGGGCCAGGGCGCGGAACGTGCGGGCGGGCAGCCGCTGGCAGACCCAGAACGCGGTCAACCCGACGACGGCGAACAGGCCCTGCTTGGCAAGGGCGGAGAACGCGTTGCCGTCGGCGGCGATGTCCTTCGGGCCCGTGGCCGAGAAGACCATGGTCAGGCCGATCACCAGCAGCAGCCCGGCGCTGGAGATCAGCAGGTAGTAGGACGCCAGCGGGCGGGCGAGCAGGCCGCGCAGGGCGGCCACGCCGCCCTCGAACAGCGAGCGGCGCGGCTGACGCGCTTTCGCTTCCTCGGCCACCGGCCCATCATCGACGCTGGACGCGCCCGGACAGCGGAGAAACTTTCGGCGTGTCGGGTTCTGGGGGGGGTGGCTCGCGGGTCAGGGTGGTGCGCCGGCGAGGTCCAGGCGGCGTCCGGGCGTGCGCGGAGATGGGTCGGATACCGGTGTTGTATCCGGCCCGGCTCCGCGTGCGGTCGGTCGTCGTCTGGGCCCGGCGGCGTGCCGCCCTGACCCGCGAGCCACCCCCTTAACTGACAGCGGCGAGGAAGTCGCTGTAGAAGAGGCCCAGGGCCATCGCGACGCCGATGCCGGCGATGATCCAGAAGCGGACCACGATGTTGACCTCGCTCCACCCCGCCAGCTCGAAGTGGTGCTGGAGCGGCGACATGCGGAACACCCGTTTGCCCGTGGTCCGGAACGAGATGATCTGGATGACCACCGACATCGTGATGATCACGAAGAGCCCGCCGATGATCGGGAGCAGCAGCACCGTGCGCGTCGACATCGCCATGCCGGCGATCAGGCCGCCCAGGCCGAGCGCGCCGGTGTCGCCCATGAAGATCCGCGCCGGCGAGGTGTTCCACCACAGGAAGCCGACACAGGCCCCGGCGGCGGCGCCGGCTATCAGGGCTATCTCGAGCGGGTCGCGGACCGCGTAACAGTAGGTGCTGGCGCTCTTGACGTAGGTCGGGTCGGCGCACCAGTGCCGGTACTGCCAGAACGCGATCAGCGCGTACGCGGCGAGCACCATCGTCGACGCCCCGGTCGCCAGGCCGTCGAGCCCGTCGGTCAGGTTGACGCCGTTGGTCGAGGCGAGCACCACGAGCACGAAGAGGATGACCGAGCCGACCTTGCCGATGTCGAGCCAGCTCACCTCGCGGATGAACGAGACGGCCGTGCTGCCGACGGTCTCGGTGTTGGTCCGGCTGCCGGTGGTGTCGAGCATGGTGCTCGGGAAGTACAGCGCGACGATGCCGAAGGTGGCGCCGACCAGGAGCTGGCCGAGCAGCTTGCCGCGCTTGTTGAGCCCGCCGCTGTGCCGCCGGCGGACCTTGAGGAAGTCGTCGATGAAGCCGACCGCGCCGCAGAACACCAGCAGGCCCAGCAGCACCAGCGCGGTGATCGTCGGGCCGACCTGGAAGATCTGCTGGGACGGCAGCGTGGTCAGGGCGAGGTGGCCGGCCACGTACGCGATGATCGTGGCCACGATGAAGACCACGCCGCCCATCGTCGGCGTGCCCTTCTTGGTCAGGTGCATCTGCGGGCCGTCGGTGCGGATCGGCTGGCCGGCCTTGAGCCGGGTGAACACCTTGATCGCGAGCGGGGTGCCGAACAGCGAGACGAGGAACGCCACCGCGATGGCGACGATGACCGCCCTCACGCCGCCGACTCCCGCTCGCGCAGGGCGTCGACCACGTCCCAGGTGCGGTACCGGGAACCCTTCACCAGCACGACGTCGCCCGGCCGCAGATCGGCCCGGAGCGCGTCGATCGCCGCCTCCTGGTCGCCCAGCACCACCGACCTACCTTCCCAGCCCGGATGGGCCGTCGCGCCGTCGTGGATCGGACCGGCCGCCTCGCCGACCACGAACAGCCGGTCGACGCCCAGTGCCGCGGCGAGCCGCCCGACCTCTTCGTGGCCGGAACGTTCGAACCCACCCAACTCGGCCATGTAGCCGAGCACCGCGACGGTACGCCGTCCCGCTCCGATGGCCGCGAGCGCCCGCAGCGCGGCGGCCATCGAGGCCGGGTTGGCGTTGTAGGAGTCGTCGATGACGGTGACCCCGTCGGGCCGCTCGAAGACGTCCATCCGGCGGGCCGAGCGCAGCTCCACCTCGCCCAGGGCCTCGCCCAGCTCGCGCAGCGGCATGCCCAGCTCCCGGGCCACCGCGGCGGCGGCGAGGCTGTTGCCGACCTGGTGCCGCCCGGGCACCCGCAGCCGCACGGGGACGCTGCCCCGGGCCACCCGCAGGGTGTAGGAGGCCAGGCCGTGCGCGTCCACGGTCACGTCGTCGGCGCGCACGTCGGCGTCCGGCGCCTCACCGACCAGGACCACCCGGCCGCGGGTACGCACGGCCATCTTCCGGACCCGCTCGTCGTCGGCGTTGAGGATCGCCACCCCGTCCACGGGTACGGCCTCCGCCAGCTCGCCCTTGGCCGTGGCGATGTTGTCGACCGACCCGAACTCGCCGATGTGCGAGGTGCCGACGTTGAGCACCACGCCGACCCGGGGCCGGGCGATGCCGGCGAGGTGGCTGATGTGCCCGACACCGCGGGCGCCCATCTCGAGCACCAGGTAGCGGGTCTGCTCGTCGGCCTTGAGCACGGTGTATGGGAAGCCCAGCTCGTTGTTGAGCGAGCCGGGCGGCGCGACCGTCGGGCCGAGCTTGGCGGCGAGCTGGGCGACCATGTCCTTGGTCGTGGTCTTGCCGGACGAGCCGGTCAGCCCGATCACGCACAGGTCGGGCAGCTGGGGCAGCACCGCGCGGGCCAGCCCGGCCAGCGCCGCCAGCGGGTCGTCGACGAGCACCATCGGCACGCCCTCGACCGGGCGGGTGCCGAGCACCGCGGTCGCGCCCGCGGCCACCGCGCCGGCGGCGTAGTCGTGCCCGTCGACCTTTTCGCCGGGGAACGCGACGAACAGGCCGCCGGGTCCGACCTTGCGGGAGTCGTACTCGACGGCTCCGGTCACCTCGGCCGCCGGGTCCGCGCCGGCCAGCCGGCCGCCGACCGCGGCCGCGACCTCGTCGAGGCGCATTTTGATCATCGCTGGCCCACCAGGTGGCCGAACCGGGCGCGCAGTGCCGCCGCCAACTCGACCCGGTCGTCGAACGGATGCGTCACGCCGGCCACCTCCTGCCCTCGTTCGTGCCCCTTGCCGAGCACCGCGATCACGTCGTCGTCACCGGCCCGGTGGACCGCCTCGTCGATGGCCGCCCGCCGCCCGCCGGTGACCTCTTCGACGGCCGCGGGCCCCTTGGCTCCGGCTGTCCGCTCAACCGTCGCTCGCGCGCCGGCCAACACCTCGGCCCGGATCCCCGCCGGGTCCTCGGTGCGCGGGTTGTCGTCGGTGACCAGCACCAGGTCGGCGCCCTCGGCGGCGGCCGCGCCCATCAGCGGCCGCTTGCCGCGGTCGCGGTCGCCGCCCGCGCCGATCACGCAGATCAGCCGGCCGCCGCGGGACTCCGCCCGGGCCCGCAGCGCGCGCAGCGCGGCCACGATCGCGTCGGGCTTGTGCGCGTAGTCGACCACCCCGAGGACCGGGCCGGGCGCGTCGACCACCTCGAGCCGGCCGGGCACGCCCCGGCAGGCGGCGACGCCGGCCGCGGCGGTGGCCGCGTCGACACCGACCGCCACCAGCGAGGCGATCGCCAGCAGCGCGTTGGCGACGTTGTGCAGGCCCGGCAGCGCGACGCCGGCGTCCACCGCGACCCCGTCGGGCCCGTGTGCCGTGAAGGCCTGCCCGTAGCCGGCGTCGGCCACCCCGTCGGCCCACCACGTCGCGGCGTGGTCGCCGGCGGCCGAGTAGGTCACCGTCGCTGGCTTGCGCAGCGGCAGCAGGGCCGGGTCGTCGAAGTTGAGGATCTCGACCCGGCAGCGACCGTCGAAGAGCTTGGCCTTGGCGGCGAAGTAGTCGTCGCGGTCCGCGTGGAAGTCCAGGTGGTCCTGGCCGAAGTTGGTGTAGCCGCCGACCGCGAAGCGCACACCGCCGACCCGGCCCATCGCCAGGGCGTGGCTGGACACCTCCATGACCACGGCCGTCACGCCGCGCTCGCGGGCGGTGGCGAGCAGCGCGTGCAGGTCCGTGGCCTCGGGCGTCGTGCGCACGCTGTCGACCACGAGGTCGCCGAGCCGGGTCTCCACGGTGCCGATCAGCCCGGTCACGTGGCCGGCGGCGCGCAGCCCGGACTCGACCAGGTAGGCGGTCGAGGTCTTGCCGGCGGTGCCGGTGAGGCCGATGACCACCAGGTCGGCCGTGGGGTCGCCGTAGACGGCGGCGGCGACCGCGCCCAGGGCCTCGCGGGGATCGTCGACCACGATCGCCGGCAGGCCCGCCGCGGCGGCCGCCGGGGCGCCGGCCGGGTCGGTGAGCACCGCGACCGCGCCGGCCGCGACGACGGCGGGCACGAACTCGGCGCCGTGCCGGCGGGCGCCGGGCAGGGCCGCGTAGAGATCGCCCGGCCGGACCTCGCCGCTGGCGTGGGTGATGCCGGTCACCGCGACGTCGGTGGCGGGCACAGCCGCCCCGACCAGGGCCGCCAGGTCGGCGAGCCGGACGGGAGCGACGGCGCTTGGGCGCGGATTGCCGGGCACGGCGTCAGACCCTACCCGGTCGGCGCCCGGCTTCCGCATACCCACGCTGATCTACGGCTGATCTACGGGAAGGCCGTGTACTTCGGCGCGGACTTGGTGCTCGGCGGGACGCGGTAGTGCTGCAGCGTGTACTGCATCATCTCCCGGAACGCCGGGCCCGCGACGTCGCCGCCACCGCCGCTCGGGGTGAACGCGAAGACCGCGACCACGTACCGCGGCGCCTCGGCCGGCGCCATGCCGATGAACGACGCCACCTCGCCGGCCGCGTATTTCCCGTCGACCACGCGCAGGCCCGTGCCCGTCTTGCCGGCCACCCGGTAGCCCTTGATCCGGCCGTTGACGCCCGTGGCGTCGGGGATCGTGGTCACCGCCTCCATCAGGTAGCGCAGGTCCGCGGCGTGCTGCGGGCTGATCACCTGCCGGGTCTCCGGCGCCGGCGGGGCCACCCGGCTCCCGTCCGGCGCGACGGTGTCCTTGATCAGGTGCGGCTGGATCCACTTGCCGTCGTTGGCGATCGCCGCGTAGACCGCCGCCATCTGCAGCGGCGTCACGTCGACGCTGTGCCCGATCGGGATCGAGCCCGGCGACGTGCCGTTCCACTCGGCCGGCGGCAGCACCCGCCCGGACGCCTCGCCCGGCATCCCCTCGCCCGTCGGCTTACCGAGACCGAACTTGAGCTGGTAGTCGTACACCTTCTGCGGTCCCAGCTTGTCGGCGATCTTGATCGTCGTGACGTTCGACGAGTACGCGAGCGCGCCGGCCATCGTCATCTTCTTGCCGCCGGCCGGGTGGGTGTCCCGGTAGGTCGTGTCGGCCTTGTCGATCGTCGACGGAACCGGCCAGACGGTGTTCTTGTTGATCACACCCTCCTCCAGACCCGCGCCGAAGATGATCGCCTTGTGCACCGAGCCCGGGTCGACGACGAACGAGGTCGCCGCGTCCTCCCGGTCGACGGCCGGATAGTCCTCCCAGTCGGCCGCGTTGAACGTCGGCTGGCTCGCCTGTGCCAGCACCTCGCCGGTCTTGATGTCGATCGCGATGGCCGCGCCCACGGTGCCCTTGCGGGCCTGCACGTTCTCGCTGAGCGACCGCTGGAACTCGTACTGCAGGTCCCGGTCGATCGTCAGGGTCAGCGAGCTGCCCGGCTTGGCCTCCTGGATCTCGCTGTAACCGTTGGGGATCGGGGTGTACGCGGCGTCGTTGCCGAACTCGAAGAGATGCTTGCCGTTGGTGCCGCGCAGCACGTCGTCGTAACGCGCCTCCAGCCCCTCCAGCCCCGTCAGGTCCTCGCCGGTGATCCCGATCAGGTTGGCCGCCAGGTCCGCGCCCGGGATCTCCCGGCGCTCGTCGTACTCGGTGCCGATGCCCTTGATGTTGAGCGCCATCACCTGGTTGGCCTTGTCGATCGGCACACCGCGGGCCAGCCACGCGAACGTCGACTGGACGCCGGTGGGCAGCTTCCGCTTGGCCATGCGCTTCTCCAGGTCGGAGCGCGCGACGCCGAGCAGCGGGGACAGCTTCGCCGCGGCCTCGGCCGGGTTCTCGATCAGCGTCGGGTCGGCGTACACGTAACGGGCCTCGACGCTGTGCGTCAGCGGCACGCCGGACCGGTCGTAGATGCCGCCGCGGGAGGCGAACAGCGTGACGCTGCGCAAGCGGTCCTGGAGGCCGCCGTTCGCGTACGCCGGTGTCGGCATGACCTGGAGCGTGATCAGCCGGATGCCGATGCCGGCGAACATCGCCAGCGCGAGGAACGCGCCGAGCCGCAGCCGCCGGTTCGAGTCGGCCAGCTTGAGCTGGGCGCGGGGCTTGCGGCGCAGCGGCGGCCGCGGCGCGGTCGCCCGGCCCTTGGCCGCCGTGCTCCGGTTGTCGGCCGTGCCCCGGGCGTTGGTCGCCGTGCTCCGCGCCTTGGGCGCCGCGCCACCCGCCTTGGTCGCCGCGCCACCCGCCTTGGTCGCCGCGCCGGTCTGGGCGCGGGGCGCGCGGGACCGGGCGGGCGCGGCGGCCTTCTTCGCCGCGCCCGCCGCTGTGCCGGTCCGCCCCCCGGCCGCACCGGACCGCGCCGCGGGCTGCCGCGGGGTGCGCGGCTCGTCCGCCCGGCCGCCGTCGACCACCCGCAGGGTCGGCGGCGCCGGCTCCGTCGTCTCCGCCGCCTGTCCGCTGGTACGCGAACGCGCCTGCTCGCGCACCGACCGGCCACGCGGCGTGTAGGCCTGTGCCTCGAAGATGCCGCCCCGGCCACTGCGGGCCGGGGCGGAACCGTCGTCGGCGGGACGGCCGCCGCGGGACGGATTGCGCCGGGGATCCGGCGTCCGCGGCGGCACGCTCACCGCCCCTGGTCGCTGGTCACCGACGGCGCGCCGGAGCCAGGCTTCGGAATACCGATGATCTTGCCGTCCTGCAGCCGGATGTAGGCCGGGTCGCCGCCGCTGACCATGCCCAGCTTGCGCGCCTGCGCGGTCAGGTTGCCCGGTGCCTGCGCCTTGGCGATCTCCTGCTCCAGTTGCTGCTGCTGGATGTTGAGCGCGGCACCGCTTTCCTTCAGGCGCTCGATCTGGAACGCGTTCTCGGCGATCTTCGTGTTGACCACGAGGATGCCCAGCACGCCGCCGACCACCAGCACCAGGATCAGTGCCACGAACGGGACGCGCGGCCCCGTCACCGGTGGCGGCGGCGCGACCTTGAGCTGCGGCCCCCCAGCCGCCACCACACCGGTCCGCTCCTTCGGACGCAGGGCTGCGCTGCCCTCCGTCGGGAACTGCCGCGGGTCGCTACGGACGCCCCGCCGCGTTCCGCGCTCCGTGGTCCGGCCCCCCGACCGCGGCGCGCGCTTCTGCTCTGTCATGTTCCCTCCCCCTCGTGCTCGTCGTCCTCGTGGGACTCTCCGGCCGGGGCACGGCGGTCTCCGCCCCCGGGCCGGCCCGCCGTTCGCGCGGCGGGTTGGTGCATTGCCTTGACCCTGCGCGGGCGATCGCGTTCGACCGCGTCGGGATCGATCCGTTCCGCCGCCCGCAGCCGCACCGACGCGGCGCGCGGGTTGGCGGCCACCTCGTCGTCGGTCGGCAGCTCGACGCCGCGCGTGAGCAGGCGCAGCGTCGGCCCCGTGCCGGGCAGCTCGACCGGCAGGTCGATCGGCGCGGACGACCGGGCCCGTTCGGCCATCGCCCGCTTGGTGATCCGGTCCTCCAGCGAGTGGTAGGAGAGCACCACGATCCGCCCGCCCAGGTCGAGCGCGTCCAGTGCCGCCGGCACCGCCCGCTCCAGCGTCTCGAGCTCGCCGTTGACCTCGATCCGCAGCGCCTGGAAGCTGCGCTTGGCCGGGTGCCCGCCGGTGCGCCGGGCGGCCGCCGGAATCGCGTCGCGGACCAGCTCCGCCAGCCGCGCCGACGACGTGATCGGTTGCTTGGTCCGCTCGCGCACGATCGCCGCCGCGATCCGGTTGGCGAACCGCTCCTCGCCGTACACCCGCAGCACCCGGGTGAGCTCCCCGGCGCTGTAGGTGTTGACGACGGTCTCGGCCGTCAGGCCCCGGGTCTGGTCCATCCGCATGTCCAACGGCGCGTCCTGGGCGTACGAGAAGCCCCGGTCCGGCACGTCGAGCTGCAGAGAGGAGACGCCGAGGTCCATCAGCACGCCGTCGACCGCCGGGATGCCCAGGTCGTCGAGGACCTCGGGCAGCTCGTCGTAGACAGCGTGGACCAGACGGACGCGATCG
>NZ_BONC01000051.1 GCF_016862515.1 Asanoa iriomotensis | reverse complement strand
CCGGCGGGCTTCCGCCGCGCCGCCCGCCGCTCACCCTCACCGGACCGCACCGCACCGGTGCTGGCCGACTCAACGTCGGCGCCTTCGGGCTCAGACGTGGCGGAAGGACCGGCCCCCACCGCACCGTCCGCGGCCGCTGCAGCGTCGCTTTGTCTCGCGACCCCGACCGCACCGGCGCCGTCCGCACCATCGCGCGCCGCGTCCGCCGTCGTGGTCGCCTCGTCGGTTGCGGCCTTCGTCCCGTCAGCCTGCGACAGGTCTGGCGGCGTGGTCGCCTCAGTCGTGCCGGCGGTCTTCCGCTCAGTCCGCGTCGCGCTTGGTGGCGTGGTCGTCTCTGCCGTGCCGGCGGTCTTCCCATCGGTCTGCGACTGGTCTGGTGGCGTGGCCGTCTTGGTGGTGCTGGCGCTGGTGCCGTCGATCCGTGCCGTGTCCTGCGGCGTGGTCGGCTCGGTGGTGGTGGTGGTGGTGGTGTTCGTGTCAGTCCGGGCCGCGTCCGGTCGCACGGTCGGCTCGGCCGTGCCGGCGCTGGTCTCGTCAATCTGCGCCGCGTGCACCGGCATGGTCGCCTTGTGGGTGCTGCCGCCGTTCGCGTCGATTTGCGCCGCGTCCGTGGTGGAGGCCGCCGGCCCCCGGTCCGTTTGGGCGATGTTCGCGCTTGATTCGGCCGCGGTCGGCCGGGGTCGCACCGTGCCGGCGGTCCTGCCAGCCTTGCGTGGATCGGCGGCACTCGCCGAGGAGGTCGCGGCCTTGGGACGCGATCTGCCCGTGCCCTTAACCGGTTTCGCGGAACGCGATGCGGTGGAAGCGGTTCCCTCGTCCGTGCCGGGCCGCGCCGCGTTCGCGGCCGTCACGTCGCGCTGTGTCGCAGACGTGGCCGCACCGGTCGAGGTTGGCTCGGTCGGGGTCGTGCGGTTCGTCTCGGTCGTGCCTGGCGGCGTGGTGGGGGTGTCGTCACCGGCGGCGGTGCGGCCCGACTTCCTCCTCTTCACCGCCGCGTCAAGGGCCTCCGCCTTCCGGCGTTTCTGATCCGGGGTCGCCTTGGCGGCCTTTCGCACCGGGCGCGCGGTGTCGACGGATGCCTTGCGCGGCCGCGAACGCTGCGTCACCGTGCCCCTGACCGCGGCCGGGCCGGCAGGGGAGACCGACGTCGGCTCGGCGGCCGTCAGCGTCGCTGTGGTCGTCTGGGTCGCGCTGGCGGTTGGGGCTCTTTCAACCTTCGCCGCCCGCGACGCGTCGGTGGTCGGCGCGCCGGCGCGGGCCGTCGGGTCGTCCGGCTCGCGCGGTCCCGCCGACCCGCCGCCGGTGCCGGTGTCGGTGCCGGTCCGATGTGGACCACCAGGTGCGTCGCCGACGTCGGCGGCGCCCGGGTGTGGGGTGCGGCCCGTCGGGTCCGTCGTACCGCGGCTTTCCGGTGCCGGGCCCGTGACCGGCACCGTCGTCGGGCCCGGCACAGATTCGTCCAGGGCGTCGATGGTGCGCATGCGGTCCAGGACCGCGTCGGCGGTCGGGTCGAGGATCTCGTCGACCACCGCGCCGTCGGCCAGGAACAGGACCCGGTCCGCGTACGAGGCCGCCACCGGGTCGTGGGTGACCATCACGATGGTCTGGCCGTGGGTCTGCACCGAGTCACGCAGGAACGTCAGCACGTCCGCGCCCGAGCGGGAGTCCAGGTTGCCCGTCGGCTCGTCGGCGAAGATGACGTCCGGTCGGCCGACCAGGGCGCGGGCGCAGGCCACCCGTTGCTGCTGTCCGCCCGAGAGCTCGGTCGGGCGGTGGCCCAGGCGGTCGCCGAGGCGGACGGTCTCGATGACCGTGCGGTACCACTCCGGGTCCGGCTTGCGGCCCGCGATCGACAGCGGCAGCAGGATGTTCTCCTCGGCCGTCAGCGTCGGGAGCAGGTTGAACTGCTGGAAGACGAACCCGATCTTGTCTCGCCGCAGGCGGGTCAGGCCCGCGTCGCCCAGGCCCGTGACCTGGGTGTCGCCGACGTAGACCTCGCCCCGGCTCACCGAGTCGAGTCCGGCCAGGCAGTGCATCAGCGTCGACTTGCCCGACCCGGACGGGCCCATGATCGCGGTGAACTTCCCCCGTTCCAGGTCGACGCTCACGTCGCGGAGGGCGACGACCTCGGTCTCGCCGGCCCCGTACACCTTCCACACGTGGACGGCCCGCGCGGCCGGCCCCGTCACGGCAGTCGTGGTCATGTTGTCCGATCATTCCCCAGCAGCCCCAAATAACTGGACATTTGATGGCGAAACGCCCGGCCTCATTCGGGCCGGCCCGGCCGGGGACACGCGCCGCAACACAGGTGCGGAAAGATGACGCGGGTACGCGACGATTGTGGGGTGGCGATGACGGCGGAGGCCGCGGCCGACGGGACCAACGCACCCGGGCGGCCGGTCCGGGTGCTGCTCGCCGACGACCAGCCCCTGCTGCGCACCGGATTCCGCTTGGTCCTCGGCGCCCAGGGCGACCTCGACGTGGTCGGCGAGGCCGGCGACGGCGTCGAGGCGGTCGACCTGGCCAGGCGCCTGCTCCCCGACGTGGTGCTGATGGACGTCCGCATGCCCCGGATGGACGGCGTGGCCGCCACCCGCGCGATCGTCGAAACCCGCCTGCCCGTCCGGGTCCTGGTCCTGACAACCTTCGACCTCGACGAGTACGTGGTGGGCGCGCTCCGCGCGGGCGCCAGCGGCTTCCTGGCGAAGGACGTCCCCGCCGACGACCTGGTGACCGCGATCCGCACCGTAGCCGCCGGCGAGGCGGTGGTCGCCCCCCGAATCCTGAAGCGCCTGCTGGACCGCTTCGCCGCGTCGCTGCCGGACCCCCGCGAGACGACACCGCCGGCCCTGGCGACCCTGACCGAACGGGAGCGCGAGGTCCTGGTCCAGGTAGCCCGCGGCCTGTCCAACGCGGAGATCGCCCGCAAGCTCTCGGTCAGCGAAACCACGATCAAAACCCACGTGGGCCACGTCCTCACGAAACTCGGCCTCCGCGACCGCGTCCAGGCGGTAGTCCTGGCGTACGAGTCGGGCCTGGTCCGCCCAGGCGCCTAACCGCCAACGCCCACCACCGGCGGCGGTGGCGGATGGCGACCATCGGTTTCATCCGCGAATTGAACGCCCGGGCGAGCCTCCGCGAGGCGCTCCCGGCGCTGGACGGCCTTCGCACATCGTCTGGGCCACGCTCGCGGTCGCTCCGCCGCGACCTGGACCCGAGCAGGAGCCGCGCGGCGCCGGCTCGCGACTGAACCAATGTCCCTGAGCGGGTCCCCGCTCCTCAGCAGGTCGATCGGCCAGCCCCAGCCCGAGTCGGCCCCGGCCGTGATCGTGTGAACCTCATCGGATCGGGACAACCGCGCCTACCTGATCGGGTGTGCGGGATCAGCTGATCCGGCGGCGTGTCGCACAGACCAACCACACCGGATCGTTCGGTGCGCACCATCACCGGGCTGACCAGCCACACATGATCAGCTCAGGACAACCCCGGAAGCGGAACGGCCCGAGGCGCGGACGGTCAACCGGCCGCCGCGCCAGCGGCCCGGTGCGTCGAGTCAGTGAATGACCCTGGCGGCGGTGACCTCGTCGCTGGTGCGGGTGTGTAGTCGGGCCAGAGCCGCGCCGAGGGCCGCGCCGCCGGCGGTGGCGGTGGTCCAGAACAGGGCCATTCCGATCAGGAACTCCGGGCGCAGTGTGTCGCGGACCGCGGTCTGCCAGTCCGGTGGGACCGCGTCGCCGGTGCTCAGGAAGCCCGCTCGTTCGTTGGTCCACAGAATCGCCTCCGGAATGCCGACCGCGACCACCGCGACCAGCGCCCCCAAACCGGCCACGATCCCGCCGCGCAGGCCCGCACCGAATGAGCGTGACCGCCAGGCCGCCAGCAGGGCCACCACGAACAGCACGACGGTCGGTGCCTCCGCCCAGAAGCCGAGCACGCCGCCCCCGCCATGGGCCAGCGACCAGCGGGACGCAGCCAACGTACCCAACGCCACCACAACCGCGACCCCCGCTCCGACCAACCACGCGCCCCGCGGTGGACCGGTCCGCAGCGCCGCCCAGGCGCCGCCCCGGGCGAACCGTCGGCGCTCGGCCGGCGGGTCGATCGCCGCCAGTTCCGCCCGCAGCGCGGCACCCCACGCCGCACGGTTCGCCGGCAGGTCCGAGGTGGCCAGGTCGAGCACGAGCTGCGGCAGGTCGCGGACCGGGCGACGACGGCCGCGAGTGGCGAGCGCCGCGCCGATCACCGGCCACGGCAGGGCCCAGGCCAGCGTGATCAGGAAGGCGTCGAACGGGACCAGCAGGCCGCCCTCGCCGAGGTTCAGCGGGGGCGGGAAGCTACTCGGGTTCGCCAGGTAATAAGCCCGCAGCGGCAGGTGCGCGGCCGCCGCACCGGCGCCGACGGCGACCAGCGTGAGCACCCCCGCGACGGCCCCCGCGCCGAAACCGCGGGCACGGGCCACGGCGGCGGCGGCCACGGCGGCCAGCGCGGCGGACAGCACGACCGCGAACTGTCCGATGACGAGGGCCAACAGCCCGGTGTCGAAGCCCCGTTCGGGCCGGTTGGGCATGGCGGCGAGGTAGGCCTGTTCCAGGCCGGCGGTCAACGCTCCCGCAAAGACGACCGTCGCGACCAGGCCGATCCACACCGGCCGGGCGACGCCGCCCCGCAACCCAGGCCAGAGACGGGCGAGGGCGCCGCCGCGCCGCAGCCGGGCGACGAGCACCCCGAGCGCGAGCGCCGGCGCGGGCGCGACCACCACGAAAACGAGGAGGAACTCGAACATCGATGGCCTCCGAAACAGGTCAGGTGGTCCGCGGCGCGAGCCGGGTCGCGCCGGGAGCGGGTGCGCGGTCGGCGGCCTGCGCCGCGAGTGAGCGGGCCAGTTCCGCGCCCGCGGTGCTGAGCCGGTAGAGGTGTCGCGCCGGGCGCCCGCGCGGCGGGTCGGTCTCCCAGGTGGTCTCCACCTGCCCGCGCTCGGTGAGCCGGATGAGGATCGGATAGACCGTGCCCGCCTTCAGATCCAGGGCGCGGCACAGGTCGTAGCCGTGGCTCCACTCCGGACCCGCCTCCGCGAGGGCGGCGAGCACGGCCGAGGTCTGCGGCGAAGGGCGTCGTACGCGTGCCATGCCACTAATATCTACCTAGATAGAGTTAGCGCGCAACCCCTTCGAGCCCAGCAATCGCGAGCAGGTCCGCCGGCGTCACCTCCAGGGCCGCCGCAAGCCGCGCCACGATGACCGGATCGGGCGCCCAGCCACGGCGCAACGCGCGAACCGTCGCCCGCGAGATGCCGGCCCGCAGAGCCACCTCCCGATCAGGCAGACCACGCGCGTCGATGAGCTTCCCGATCACCACCCCGAACGGATCCGGCTCCGGCTCACCCGCGCCCGCAGCCGCCGGACCGATCACCACGTCGCCGACCTTCGCCTGGAACCGCACCAGCCGGTCGCCCTCGAAGCGAACCCGCGCCGAGAACGGCAGCGGAGACGCGCCGCCGACCTGACCCGGCACCGACACCTCGACGACCCGGGTGGAACCAACCGCGGTGAAGCACGGCCAAGCGTGCCGCACCTCGACCACCCGCCAGGCCGGATTCCACCACGGCAGCTCACCCAACAGCCCGTCGAAGAACGGCGGCAACACCGAGATGTCCACGCGCTGCCGAGGCACCGGCACGTAATCGGGCCAGTAGCTCAACGCCGCCACCACCGCGGCGCTCAGCACCCGGGTCACTCGTCGGCCCCCGGCGTCACCACCTCCACGGGAAGCTCGGCCCGCGGCCGAGGAGCCGGGAACGGCGGCGGCGTCCCGCCGAACGCCGGGCACACCGCCTGGTGCGCGCACCACCCGCATAGTCGGCTCGGCTGCGGCCGGAACTCCTTGGCCTCGGTGGCCCGCTCGATGGCCTTCCAGAGCGCCACCAGCGTGCGCTCGAACCGGGCCAGCTCCTCGGCGTCGGGGGAGTAGTCGCAGACCTCCTGGTCCTTGAGATAGAGCAGCCGCAGCACCCGCGGCACCACGCCCCGCGTGCGCCACAGCACCAGCGCGTAGAACTTGAGCTGGAACAACGCCCGCGCCTCGAACGCCTCGCGCGGCGCGCCGCCGGTCTTGTAGTCGACCACCCGCAGCGCCCCGTCGGGCGACACGTCGAGCCGGTCGATGTAGCCCCGGATCAGCAGCTGCTCGTCGACCACCGCGCTGATCAGGCTCTCCCGCTCGGCGGGCTCCAACCGACTCGGGTCCTCCACGGAGAAGTAACCGGACAGCAACGAGCGCGCCGAGGAGAGGAAGTCGTCGGTGGTCCACGGGCGCCGAACGTCGACCGCCGGGTCGTCCACCACAAGCAATGGCGCCGAGTCGGAGGCGAAGAGCTCAGCCAGCGAAGGCGCCTCCGAGACCATCCGCTCCCACTCGGGGGCAACGAGGTCAGCGGCCGCCGACGACGTGCGGGCGGCGGCCGGCAGGTCGAACAACCGCTCCAGCACCGCGTGCACCAGCGTGCCCCGGGCCTGGTCGGGGGTCGGCGTCTCGGGTAGCCGGTCGATCGTGCGGAACCGGTAGAGCAGCGGGCAGGTCTTGAAGTCGGCCGCGCGGGAGGGGGACAGCGAGGGATAAACCGGCGCCTCGTCACCCGGCTCGAGGGACACAGCCTGCGTCGTCATGCCCCAGACGCTAAACGAGGGGTACGACGAAACCGCGCGGGTGGGTCGTGTCGATAGCATCGATACGATGGCAGACAACGCGAGCGGTAAAGATCAGCCCGAGCGACGACCCGGGTTGGTGGTCGGCCGTGTCTGGGGTGTCCCGCTCTACCTCAATCCCTCGGTCCTCCTGCTCGCCGCCCTGATCACGCTGCTCTACGGCAACTTCGTCCGGCAGCAGCTCGACCTGCACGCCGCCGCCGGCTACCTGGTCGGCTTCGGCTTCGTGGTCTGCCTGCTCGTCTCCGTGCTCCTGCACGAGCTCGGCCACGCGATAACCGCGCGCCGGTTCGGCATCGGGGTGAAGGGCATCACCCTGGAGCTGCTCGGCGGCTACACCGAGATGGACCGCGACGCGCCCAACCCCAAGGTCGACCTGCTGGTCTCGCTGGCCGGCCCGGCGGTCTCCCTGGTGCTCGGCGGAGCCGCCGTCGGTGTGACGCTGGCGCTGCCCGACGGCACCCTCTGGAACGAGTTGAGCTTCCAGGTGGCGTTCAGCAACGTGGTCGTCGCGATCTTCAACGTGCTGCCCGGCCTGCCGCTCGACGGCGGGCGGGCGCTGCGCGCGGTCGTCTGGTGGGTCTCCAAGGACCGCCACATCGGCACCGAGGTGGCCGGCTGGGTCGGCCGGGTCCTCGCGGTCGCGGTGGCGATCGCCGTCGCCGCCCTGGCGTACTTCGACATCCTGTCGCTGTTCGGTCTGGTGTTCATGCTGCTGATCGCGCTGACCCTGTGGCAGGGCGCGGGCCAGAGCATCCGGTTCGCCCGCATCAGCAGGCGTTTCCCGCTGATCGACCTGGCCCGGCTCGCCAGGCCGGTATTCATGGTGCACAGCGGCACCCCGCTGGCCGAGGCGCAGCGGCTGGCCCTGGCCGCCGGCCGCCAGGACGCGGCGCTGGCCACGGTCGACTCGGCGGGCCGCCTGGTCGGCCTGGTCGAGAAGGCGGCGGTCGAGGCGGTCCCGCTGGAGCGCCGGCCCTGGGTCTCGGTCGACACGGTCGCCCGGGGCATCGACGGCGTGCCCACGATCCCGGTCGGCACCAGCGGCGATCAGGTGATCAGCACGGTGCAGCGCAACCCGGGTTCGCAATACCTCGTGACCTCGGGCCAAGATGTGGTCGGTGTGCTGCGCCTCTCAGACCTGGCGCAGCTGCTGGAGCCCAACGGAAAGACGAGGACGTGAACCCGACCACCACCACGCAGTCCGAGCCCGACACGACCCCGGCCAACCGGGGCCCGTTCCGCGTCGGCGACCGGGTCCAGCTCACCGACCCCAAGGGTCGCATGCACACCGTCGTCCTCGAGCCAGGCCGCGAGTTCCACACGCACCGCGGCGCGCTCGCCCACGACGCGATCATCGGCCTGCCCGACGGCTCGGTGGTCCGCTCCACCGGCGGCACGGAATATTTGGCCCTTAGGCCCCTTTTGTCCGACTACGTGCTGTCCATGCCCCGCGGCGCCCAGGTCATCTACCCCAAGGACGCCGCCCAGATCGTCGCGATGGGCGACATCTTCCCCGGCGCTCGCGTCCTGGAGGCCGGTGCCGGCTCCGGCGCCCTGGCCTGCTCGCTGCTCCGCGCGGTCGGCCCGTCCGGCGACCTGGTCAGCTACGAGCTGCGCGAGGACTTCGCCGCCATCGCCCGCAAGAACGTCGAGGCCTTCTTCGGCGGCCCGCACCCGGCCTGGACCCTGCGCACCGGCGACGTACTCGAAACAACAGAAAAAGGCTTCGACCGGATCATCCTCGACCTGCTCGCCCCGTGGGACGCGGTCGACCTGATCTCCGACGCGCTGGTGCCGGGCGGCGTCTTCATCGGCTACGTCGCCACCACCACGCAGCTCTCCGACCTGGTCGAGGCGCTGCGCGAGAAGGGCGGCTTCACCGAGCCCCGCGCCTGGGAGTCGCTGGTCCGCGACTGGCACGCCGAGGGCCTGGCCGTGCGCCCCGACCACCGCATGATCGCCCACACCGCCTTCCTGGTCTCCGCCCGCAAGCTCGCACCGGGCGTGATCGCCCCGCCGCGGCGGCGGAAACCTTCAAAGGGCGCAGAAGCCTATGCGATACGCAAGGCGGCGAACCGGGCGCCGGTGGACCCGCCGGTCAACGGGGCTGGGCCGACGCTGGACCAGGCCGCGCCGGACCCGGCCGGCGGTCACCCGGCGACAGGGGAGGGCGAGGCGAGATGAGCCGGCCCTCGTTCGGTGGCGGCAACGATCTGCCCGCCGTGTTCCCGGACTGGTCGCCCTACCCCGACCTGGACTCCGCCGCCCGGGCCTACCTGCGCGACCCCGACGTCGCGCTGGAGGCCCTCGGCGGCGTGCTCAACGGCGCCACGGTCGTCTGCTTCACGCTGGAGCGCTTCGTCAACGAGGTCAACGGCGTCTGGCAGGAGGTCGTGGTCTGCGACGGCAGCCGCCTCGTGCTCTGGCACGGCGAGGACGTGCCGCCCACCGACGGCCCGGCCGGCTCGATGACGTCCTCGTTGCGGGTGGTGCCGTTGTCAACGGTCACCGAGGTCGGCTGCCGGCGGCGGCTGTCGCGGTCGCCGAGCGGCCAGGCGCGCACCGACTCGATCGACGTCTACCTGCTGCTCAGCTCGATGGACGAGGCCGGCGGCGGCGAGGAGGGCACCCACCTGCCCCGGCACGACGCGCTGCGGTTCGGCAAGACGCTCGACGACGGGGGAGCGGGACAGATCGCCCGCCTGGAGGACTTCGCCCGGTTGGTCGCCTCGCTGGTCGGCCGTCCCACCCTCTGAGACGGTCCACCCATTCCGGGACGGATTATTCGACGGGCGCGTTGGGGCCGGCGACCTCTTCGTCGGAGTCGCCGCGCATCACGTGAATGCACTCGCCGGGGCAGTCCTTGGCCGAGTCCAGGACGTCCAACCGCAGGTGAGCGGGCACGTCAACCCGGACACCAGGTGACACCTGGAGCGATCCTGCCGCGTCCTTGACGTACGCCAGCCCGTCGATGTCGAACTCGAAGACGTCCGGCGCGTACTGGACGCAGAGCCCGTCACCCGTACACAGGTCCTGGTCGACCCAGACACGCAACTGATCAGTCTCGGTCTGAGTCGTCACTTCGCCTCCTGCGAGCTACGTTCGTACGTCCCGACCGTACCCGACGATGTTTTTGGCGCCGGTCGACAGTGACGAACGCCAACCGGACGAGATCAAGAGTCGGTGACGAGGGTGTTGCCTGGGTCTAAAACGTCGTCGGAGCGGTTAGTGTTATGACAGAACGTTTTTAGCCCCCCGGGGAGGTGGGACGTGGCACGCAGCGACGACGCGGATGCGCGCGCCGCACGGTGGGAGAAGGAGACCCACGATCTCTCCACCCAGGTCGCGTTCCTTCAAGAGGAACTCGCTCTGGTGCGGCGCAGGCTCACAGAGAGCCCCCGACACGTCCGTCAGCTCGAGGAGCGGCTCGCGGCAACGCAGGCGCAGCTGGCCCGAGTGTCCGAAAACAACGAGCGGCTCGTCACGACCCTCAAAGAGGCTCGGGCCCAGATCGTCACCCTCAAGGAAGAGATCGACCGCCTGGCGCAGCCGCCGAGCGGTTACGGCGTCTTCCTGACCCGCCACGACGACGGCACGGTGGACGTGTTCACCGGCGGTCGCAAGCTGCGCGTGGCCGTGTCTCCCTCGATCAACACCGAGGAGCTCAAGCGCGGCCAGGAGGTCCTGCTCAACGACGCGCTCAACGTGGTCGACGCGTTCGGCTACGAGCGGGTCGGCGAGGTCGTGATGCTCAAGGAGGTGCTCGACAACCCGTCCGGTGGGGCAGGTGACCGTGCCCTCGTCATCTCGCACGCCGACGAGGAGCGCATCGTCCACCTGGCCGAGTCGCTGATCGGAAGCGCCCTGCGCAGTGGCGACTCGCTCATGATCGAGCCCCGTTCGTCGTACGCCTACGAGCGGATCCCGAAGAGCGAGGTCGAGGAGCTCGTCCTCGAGGAGGTCCCCGACGTCGGCTACGAGGACATCGGTGGTCTGCACACCCAGATCGAGGCGATCCGGGACGCGGTGGAGCTGCCGTTCCTGCACGCCGACCTGTTCCGCGAGCACCAGCTGCGGCCGCCGAAGGGCATCCTGCTCTACGGTCCGCCCGGCTGCGGCAAGACCCTGATCGCCAAGGCGGTCGCCAACTCGCTGGCGAAGAAGATCGCCGAGCGGCGCGGTGAGGAGAAGCACACCAGCTACTTCCTCAACATCAAGGGTCCCGAGCTGCTCAACAAATACGTCGGCGAGACCGAGCGGCACATCCGCCTGGTGTTCCAGCGGGCCCGTGAGAAGGCCAGCGAGGGCACGCCGGTCATCGTGTTCTTCGACGAGATGGACTCCGTGTTCCGCACCCGCGGCTCCGGTGTCTCCTCCGATGTGGAGAACACGATCGTCCCGCAGCTGCTGTCGGAGATCGACGGCGTCGAGGGGCTCGAGAACGTCATCGTGATCGGCGCGTCCAACCGCGAGGACATGATCGACCCCGCGATCCTGCGGCCGGGCCGGCTCGACGTGAAGATCAAGATCGAGCGTCCGGACGCCGAGGCGGCGAAGGACATCTTCAGCAAGTACATCCTGGCCGGCCTGCCGTTGCACCAGGACGACCTGGCCGAGCACGGCAGCGACACCCAGGCCACGGTCGAAGCGATGATCGAGGCCGTCGTGCTCCGGATGTACTCCGAGTCCGAAGAGAACAGGTTCCTCGAGGTCACCTACGCCAACGGTGACAAGGAGGTCCTCTACTTCAAGGACTTCAACTCCGGCGCGATGATCCAGAACATCGTCGACCGGGGCAAGAAGATGGCGATCAAGGAGTTCCTCGCCTCGGGCCGCAAGGGCATGCGCCTGCAGCACCTGCTCGACGCCTGCGTCGACGAGTTCCGGGAGAACGAGGACCTGCCCAACACCACCAACCCCGACGACTGGGCCCGCATCTCCGGCAAGAAGGGCGAGCGGATCGTCTACATCCGCACGCTCGTCTCCGGCGGCAAGGGCACGGAGGCCGGCCGCTCCATCGAGACGGCCAGCAACACCGGTCAGTACCTGTAAGAACAGGCTCAACGGCGGGGCGGCACCTTCGGGCGCCGCCCCGTTGGCCTGTTCCGGGCCGACCGCACCGGAGATTCGCAGGCGGCCCGGGGGCGGTGGAGGGTCCGGTCGGACTACGCTTTGACGTCATGGGGCAGCGGAACGAGGTGGCGACGTGACGGTACGGCGAATCATGGGCACCGAAGTCGAATACGGGATCTCGGTGCCGGGCCAGGCCGGAGCCAACCCGATGGTGACATCGTCGCAGGTCGTCAATGCCTACGGCGCCCGACCCGAGTTGACCCGGGGCGGTCGCGCGCGCTGGGACTACGAGGAGGAGTCTCCCCTGCGGGACGCGCGGGGCTTCACCTACTCGGGTGCCGCTTACGACCCGGCCGAGGCGCTCGCCGACGAGGATCTGGGGCTCGCCAACGTCATCCTTACGAATGGCGCACGGTTGTACGTCGACCACGCCCACCCCGAATACTCGACGCCCGAGGTGACCAACCCGATGGACGTCGTCCGTTGGGACAAGGCCGGCGAGCGGGTGATGGCGGAGGCGTCCCGGCGGGCGGCCACGATTCCCGGCACGCACCCCATCCACCTCTACAAGCACAACACCGACAACAAGGGTGCCAGCTACGGCGCGCACGAGAACTACCTGATGCGCCGGCAGACCCCGTTCGCCGACATCGTCGCCTACCTGACCCCGTTCTTCGTGACCCGCCAGGTGTTCACCGGCGCCGGCCGCGTCGGCATCGGGCAGGACGGTTCGCAGCCCGGCTACCAGCTCACCCAGCGCGCCGACTTCTTCGAGGTCGAGGTCGGGCTGGAGACCACGCTGAAGCGGCCGATCATCAACACGCGTGACGAGCCGCACTCCGACGCCGACAAATACCGCCGGCTGCACGTCATCATCGGCGACGCCAACCTGTCGGAGATCTCGACCTTCCTCAAGGTGGGCACGACGTCGCTCGTACTCACGATGATCGAGGAAAAGGTCCTCACGCCCGATCTCGGCATCGCGGACCCGGTGGCCGAGCTCAAGGCGGTCAGCCACGACACCACGCTCACGCACCGCATGCGGCTGCGCGACGGGCGGCGGCTGACCGCGCTCGACCTGCAGTGGGCCTACTTCGAGCGGGCCAAGGCGTTCGTCGACGACCGGTTCGGCGCTGACGCCGACACCGACACCGTCGAGGTGCTCGACCGCTGGGAGGGCATCCTCGACAAGCTCAGCCGCGACCCGATGTCGGCGCAGGACGAGCTCGACTGGGTGGCCAAGCTGCGGCTGCTGGAGGGCTACCGCGACCGGGAGAACCTCGGCTGGGCGTCACCCAAGCTGCAGCTGATCGACCTGCAGTACAGCGACGTGCGGCCGGAGAAGGGCCTCTACCACCGGCTGGTCGCGCGCGGGTCGATGAAGACGCTGTTGACCGACGAGCAGACCCGCACGGCCATGGTGGAGCCGCCGGAGGACACGCGGGCCTACTTCCGTGGCCGTTGCCTCGCGCAGTATCCGTCCGAGGTGGTCGCCGCGTCCTGGGATTCGGTGATCTTCGACGTCGGGCGCGAGTCGCTGGTCCGGGTGCCCATGATGGAGCCCGAGCGCGGCACCAAGAAGCACGTGGGTGCCCTGTTCGACCGCTGCCCGAGCGCCAAGGACCTCCTCGAGGCCATCACCGGCGGCTGATGCCGCGCGTCGCCGTGCGTACCCCGTCAGGGTCTGGCATTGTCCCTGAACCGTCCGCCGTGCGCGAAACATCGCGTTCGGCGGGACGGATTGTCGTATCGGCGAGGTAGGTTTTTCGCAGGCACATTTGAGGCCTGTTGAGGGAGGGCACGCATGGCAACTCGGGACAGCGGCGGCCAGTCGCAGTCGGGCAAGGCCCGCCGCGACGAAGAGGTTGAGGACGTCACCACCGAGGCCAACCCCGAGGTGGCCGAACGGCAGCAAGAGATCACCGAAGACGTTGACGACCTGCTCGACGAGATCGACTCGGTTCTCGAAGAGAACGCGGAGGAGTTCGTGAGGGGGTACGTCCAAAAGGGCGGCCAGTAGGCTCCAGTCCGGTTTGGTGCGGCGCGGCGGGTTTGTCCTGCGGCGCCGCAACCATTGCCGTCCGGGGTCTCTGGGCGCGGATCGTCGCGTCCGTGCCGGACGGGGGATAGTCTGCTCCAGCGCCGGATCATCGGCGCCTACATCTGAAAGGGACCACGTGGCAGCGGGATTCGATCCTTCCGGGCGCCTTCCCGGCGCGTTCACGAGCGCGGGCACCTCGTCGTTCACGCAGTTCCTGAGCCAGGTGGCTCCCGAGCTCCTGCCCGGCCGCCGGCCCCTGCCGCCCGGCGTCAGCGGCGACGTCGCACCCCACGCGACCACGATCGTCGCGATCACCGCCGCCGGCGGCGTGGTCATGGCCGGCGACCGACGGGCGACGATGGGCAACCTCATCGCCAGCCGCGACATCGAGAAGGTCCACCCGGCCGACGAATACTCGCTGGTCGGCATCGCCGGCACCGCCGGCGTCGGCATCGAGCTGATGCGGCTGTTCCAGGTCGAGCTGGAGCACTACGAGAAGATCGAGGGCGCGATGCTCTCGCTCGACGGCAAGGCCAACCGGCTGGCCGCGATGATCCGCGGCAACCTTGGCGCGGCCCTGCAGGGTCTCGCGGTCGTGCCGCTGTTCGCCGGCTACGACCTGTCGGCGAGCGACCCGGCCCGCGCCGGCCGCATCTTCAGCTACGACGTGACGGGCGGCCCCTACGAGGAGCGCGCGGGTTACGACGCGATCGGCTCCGGCTCGCTCTTCGCGAACGCGGCCCTCAAGAAGCGGTTCCGGGCCGGCCTCTCGATCGAGGACGCCAGCCGGCTCGCCGTCGAGGCCCTCTACGACGCGGCCGACGACGACACCGCCACCGGCGGCCCCGATATGGCCCGGCGGATCTTCCCGGTCGTGATGACCGCGACGGCCGAGGGCACCCACCGGCTGACCGACGAGGAGACCGCGGCGATCGCCAACGCCGTGGTGTCGGGCCGCCTGGAGAACCCGGGCGGCTGAGTTCCTTGTCCAACGTTCACGACCACCGCTAGGAGCCGCCGCCGTGGCGATGCAGTTCTACACCAACATCGACCAGATCATGCGGGACCGCTCGGAGCTGGCCCGCAAGGGCATCTCCCGCGGCCGGAGCGCGGTGACGTTGACCTACGCCGGCGGCATCCTCTTCGTCGCCGAAAACCTGTCGAGCTCGCTGCACAAGATCAGCGAGATCTACGACCGCATCGGCTTCGCCGCGGTGGGCCGCTACAACGAGTTCGAAAACCTGCGGCGTGCGGGGGTGCGCAAGGCAGATCTTGACGGCCTCTCGTACGACCGCCGCGACGTCACGGGCCTGGCCCTGGCCAACGCGTATGCCCAGACCCTTGGTGCGATCTTCAGCGATCAGCAGAAGCCGTTCGAGGTCGAGATCTGCGTGGCTGAGGTCGGCCCGACGCCGGCCGAGGACCAGATCTACCGCCTGGCCTACGACGGCTCGGTCAACGACGAGCCGGGCTACATGGCGATGGGCGGCTCGGCCGAGGCGATCGCCAACGTCCTCAAGGGCGCGCACAAGAGCGACATGTCGCTTACCGACGCGGTCAAACTGGCGGTCAAGGCCCTGAGCAGCGTGGGCGGTGACGGTGGAGCGTCCCGCACGATCGCCGCGAACCAGCTCGAGGTGGCCATCCTCGACCGCGCCCGCCGCGGCCGCACGTTCCGGCGCCTGATCGGCCCGGTCCTGACGAACATCCTGGACGGCAACGGCGGCGCCGCGGCAGCGGCGGCACCGAAGAACGGCAAGGAGCCGACGGACGACAAGGCGGCGGAGGGCACCGAGGGCGCGGCCAAGCCGCCGGCCCCGGGCCCGGACAAGCCGACGTCGTCGGCCGGCTCCGCCGACCTGGAGTAACGCTCCCGAACGCCCTGGATCCCTGCTCCGCATACTGCGGAGCGGGGATCGGCCGTATCTGGCGACGGCAGCTCGCCGCTAGGGCGTGTGCGGCGCTGTTCAGGCGTGGCGCTGGCGTCGTCGTCGCACCGCGGGCCGGGACTGGCGTTGTCCTGAGGTCGAGGCGCAACCAGCTTCATCCTAGGATGCCTTAGGGGGTGTGCGCGGCGACCCTCCGATCCGTTGGCCCGGTGGGCGAACCGGGTTGGTCGTTGGGAGCTGCCCTCGGGGCGATGACGCCTCTTGAAGGACCGCGCGGCCGACGCGACCCCGGACGGCCTAGCGCCGCGCTGGGCGGCGGCACAGAGCGGCGGCACGGCGCGGCAGCACAGAGCGGCGGCACGGCGCGGGGCCGCGACACGGCGCGGCGGAGCGGAGCGGCGGCACGGCGCGGCGGAGCGGAGCGGCGGCACGGCGCGGCGGGGCGGAGCGGAGCGGCGGCACGGCGCGGGGGGCGGAGCGGGGCGGGGCGGCGCGGGGGGCGGAGCGGGGCGGGGCGGCGGAGCGGGGCGGGGCGGCGCGGCGGGGCGGAGCGGCGGCACGGAGCGGCGGGGCGGAGCGGGGCGGGGTGGCGCGGCGGGGGCGGCGCTGTGCGGCGCGGCGGGGCGGCACGCCAGGGCAGAGCGCGGCAGGCAGAGCGCGGCAGGGCAGAGCCAGGCGGGATGGCCGCGTCAGCGGCGGCGCGCCGCGCGCTGCGTCGGTTGACTTCGGTGGTTGCCCCGTGGGGGTGCCGCGCGGGCCGTTGTCAGCCGAGGACGTCGGCCATGTGGCGGCCTGCGGCCTCGGCCGAGTCTGCGGGGGAGCTGCCGTTCTGGCGGGCGACGATGTAGGCGGCGTAGTAGTCGGACCACTGGTGTTTCGGCGCCGTCGCCTCGAAAGCGGCGTGGTGTTCCTCGGCTTCGCGGAGTAGGGCGGTCAGAGTAGGGACCTCCATCCGGTCACCGTCCTGGTAGGCGCGTCGTGATGACGAGCCAATTGTCGCCTTCCGCGTCGGGGATTGCGGGCCCAAAAGGTCACCAGGTGAGCCCGGCGGGCATCGCTGTTTGGCACTGGGGCGCGCCCTGGTCGTGCTTACCGTTGGGGTATGCGCAGTGACATTGTTCCGGGCGGGACCTTTCCGGATTACGCCCTGCCTGACCACACCAGCACCGTCCGTCGGCTAAGCGAGCTCCAAGGCGACGATCCGATGATTCTCACGCTGGCCCGTGGTCACTACTGCCCCAAGGAACACCAGCAGCATCTCGAGTTGGCGGCGGCGCAGCCGAAGATCGCGGTCGCGTACACGCAGATCGTCACCATCGCCACCGACGATCACCATACGTTGCAGGAGTTTCGGGCCTCGGTGGGTGCGCAGTGGACGTTTCTCTCCGACGTGGAGCGGACGGTGCAGCAGGACCTCGACATCGAGGAGTACACCGACCCGGAGAACAACCCGATGATCCCGCACACGCTGGTACTCAAGCCGGGGCTGGTCGTGCACAGCGTCTACAACGGCTACTGGTTCTGGGGGCGACCGTCCATCGCCGACCTCTGGCGCGATCTGCGAGCCGCGACCGCCGAGGTCCGGCCCGACTGGGACCTGAGCGCGCCCGGGCTCCGCGAGGCCTGGGACGCGGGCGACTGGTCCAAGTTCCACGGCTACGACCGCAAGGCCGCGAGCGGCGCGCCGGCCTCCTGACAAAGGGGATACTCGCGGGGTGATCGCCGATCGGTGGCTCAGCGCCGACCACGACTTCCAGCCCGGGGCGGAGCTCTTCCGCAGCGACCGCGCCTTCCACGTGGAGGCCTACACGGTCTCGCACGGCCAACTCCTGCTCACCTCGCCGCCCGCCGCGGCCGGCGGAACCACCGTCAACCTGCTCTTCAAGCGGGTCGCGGCGATGCGGCTCGAGGAGCGCTACGACGGCCTGGTCGTCAGCGCCGCCGCCACCGAGGGACGCGGGCGAGTGCTGACGCTTCCCGGCGACGGCTACGTCGTCTGCGGGGCCTTCGGCTGGCGGGAGGGCGTGCTGGACCGCCTCCAGCGGAGCCTGTTCAACCCGGTCTCCGAAGCCGACCGGGTCTGGCCGACCCAGCCCGTCTGGGGCCTGGACGGCGGGCTGGGCCAGGCGTCCCGGGCCGAGGTCGAGAGCGCGGTCACCGACGGGCTCGACGAGGACGCGCGCCGGGACCGGCAGCACCCCGCACACGTGGTCGTCATCGAGGCCGACGACGGCCGCCGCCGCGTCGTCGGCGTGTTCCTGACGGAGGCCGACGCGCGGGAAGCGGTGCGCCTGCTGCGGCCCCGACAGGCCAGCGCCGAGGTCGTGCCGCTGGTGCTCTGAGTCAGGCAGCGCCGAAGAGTGGCAGGCAGGGCTCCAGGCCGACGACCGAGACCTCGGGGCGGGCCAGGGAAGCCCAGCGGGCGCGGGTCAGGCGCAGCCGTTGGGAGACGACCACTTCGTTGTGGAGGAGGTCTCGGGTGATGCCGTCGTTCTCGTAGCCCAGTTTGTGCGACACCGCCAGCGGTGCTGGATTGTCCACGAAGGACGCTGTGGCCGCCTGTTCCGCGCCCAGGCCTTCGAAGGCCAGGTGCAGCACCGCCTGCCGCATCAGGGTTCCCGTGCCGCGACCCTGATGGGACAGGCCCAGCCACGACCAGGTGCCCACCTCGCGTAGCTGCCCGAACGACGACGCCCGCAGGGCCTGCATGCCCACGACCACGCCGTCGCGGAGGGCTGCGAGGCCCAGCGACCAGGAAGCCGGCGTCCAATCGCCGAAGTCCGACCAGGTGGACTGCACCACCCACCGCGCCCGTTCGGCCGGCGGCAGGTCCGTCCATGGCGTCAGGAACGTGCGCGTGCCCGGCTTCTGGACCCCGTCGAACGCCAGCGCCGCCAGTGCGGCCAGGTCCGCCTCGGACGGCGGGCGCAGTTCGACCGGGCCGACCCGGACACGCAATGCGAGCAGGGGCCAATATTCAGCCAGCACGGACCGCTCCCGCCGCCACCGCGGCCGCCAGCGACGTGCGCCAGTCTGGCAACGCCGGCAAACCCGCCAAAGACCAACGATCATGACCGAGCACGCTGTACGCGGGCCGCACGGCCGGCCGTACGAACGCGGCACTGGTCGTCGGCCGCACCCGGTCAGGGTCCAGCCCGTTCAGCTCGAAGACGGAGCGCGCGAAGCCGTACCAGGTCGTCGCACCCGACGCCGTCCCGTGGTAGACACCTGCCGGCGCCGAGGGGGACGAAGCCAGCGCGACCAGTTGCCGGGCGAGCGCCCGCGACCACGTCGGCTGCCCCCACTGGTCGTCCACCACCTCGACCGTCGGACGGGACCCGGCGAGCCGCAGCATCGTCGCCGCGAAGTTCCGTCCGTGCTCCCCGTAGAGCCAGGCGGTCCGCACGACGTACCCGGACGCCGCGAGCACCGCCCGCTCACCGACCAGCTTGCTGCGGCCGTAGGCGTTGACCGGCGCGGGCACCGCGGACTCCGGATACGGGGACGACCCCCCGGACAGCACGTAGTCGGTGGACACGTGCAAGAGCCGCGCACCGGCCAGCGCGCACGCCGACGCCAGCGACGCCACCGCGGTCCCGTTCAGGGCCGTCGCCGCGGGCTCGGCCGTCTCCGCGCCGTCCACGTCCGTCCAGGCCGCCGCGTTGATCACCACGTCGTGCCCGGGCACGGCAGCGGCAACCGCGGCCGGATCGAGCAGGTCAAGATCAGTGCGCCGCGCCGCGGTCACCGTGAAGGCCGGCAGGTCGGACAGCACGGCGACCAGGTCGGACCCCAGCATCCCGCCGGCGCCGGTCACCAGAACCTTGGTCATCGGGCCGGGGCAGCCTTCAGCGGCTCCCACCACGCCCGGTTGGCGCGGTACCAGTCCACCGTCGCCGCGAGCCCCGACGCGAGGTCGATGCTCGGCGCGTACCCGAGCTCGTTCTGGATCTTCGCGATCGACAGTGAGTAGCGCCGGTCGTGCCCCTTGCGGTCCGCCACCGGCACGACCCGGTCCCACGACGCGTCACACGCGGACAGCAGCAGCCCGGTCAGCTCCTTGTTGGTCAGCTCCGTGCCGCCGCCGATGTGGTAGACCTCGCCGGCCCGCCCCTTGTCCTGCACCAGCGCGATGCCGACGCAGTGGTCGTGCACGTGCAGCCAGTCGCGGATGTTGCCGCCGTCGCCGTAGAGGGGCACGGTGCCACCGTCGAGCAGGTTGGTCACGAACAGCGGGATGACCTTCTCCGGGTACTGGTAGTGCCCGTAGTTGTTGGAGCACCGGGTGACCACCACGTCCATGCCGTGCGTGCGGTGGTAGGCCAGCGCCAGCAGGTCGGAGCCGGCCTTCGAGGCCGAGTACGGCGAGTTCGGCGCGAGCGCCCACTCCTCGGTCCACGACCCGGCGGCGATCGACCCGTAGACCTCGTCGGTGGAGACGTGCACGAACCGGCCCGTCCCGTGCCGCAGGGCCGCGTCCAGCAGCGTCTGTGTGCCGACCACGTTGGTGGTCACGAACGGCGTCGCACCGGCGATCGACCGGTCGACGTGTGACTCGGCGGCGAAGTGGACGATCACGTCGTGGCCGGGGACCACCGAGTCGACCAGCGCCGGGTCGCAGATGTCGCCGTGCACGAAGCGCAGCCGGGGGTCGTCGGCGACCGGAGCCAGATTGGCGCGATTGCCCGAATAGGTCAGTTTGTCGAGCACGGTCACCGCGCTCGGGGCCAGGTCAGGGCCCGCGCCCGGGGTCAACAGCATCCGGACGTACTCCGAACCGATGAACCCGGCACCGCCGGTCACGAGGATCCTCACGGCTTCGGGAGTCTACGCGACGTCGCGGCCCGAACACGCCCGCGCGACGGACGATCCAAACGCGGGCACAGGGGCTATAGGCTGCCGCCCGTGCGAGGGATTCTTCTGGCCGGCGGCACGGGCTCCCGGTTGTGGCCGATCACGATGGCCGTCTCCAAGCAACTCATGCCGGTGTTTGACAAGCCGATGATCTACTACCCGCTGTCAACGCTCGTGATGGCCGGCGTCGACGAGATCCTGATCATCACCACCCCCGATGACCAGGCACAATTCCGCCGGCTGCTCGGCGACGGCAGCCGGTTCGGCCTCCGGCTCGACTACGTCGCGCAACCCCGCCCCGAGGGCATCGCGCAGGCGTTCCTGCTCGGCGAGGAGTTCATCGGCGACGAGTCGGTGGCGCTGATCCTGGGCGACAACATCTTCCACGGCGTCGGCCTGGGCCGTCAGCTATCCGACACCAACGGGATCGTCGGCGGGCGCGTCTTCGCCTACCCGGTGGCCAATCCCCGGGAGTACGGCGTCGTCGACTTCGACGCCGACGGCAAGGTGCTCTCGATCGAGGAGAAGCCCGCCGTTCCTAAGTCCCGGTACGCCGTGCCCGGCCTCTACTTCTACGACAACCGCGTCGTGGAGATCGCCAAGGCGCTCAAGCCGAGCGACCGGGGCGAGCTGGAGATCACCGCGGTCAACGAGGCCTACCGGGAGTGGGGCGAGCTGACCGTCACCGTCCTCGACCGGGGCACCGCCTGGCTCGACACGGGCACGTTCACGTCGATGATGCAGGCCGCCGACTACGTACGCGTGATCGAGGAACGCCAGGGTCTCAAGATCGGCTGTGTCGAGGAGGTCGCCTGGCGGGCGGGCCTGATAGACGACGCCGCCCTGCGCGACCTGGCGACCCCGCTGACCAAGAGCGGCTACGGCACCTACCTGTTGAGCCTCCTCGCGGAGAAGGGCAAGACCCTGGCATGAAGATCCGTGAGCTGGGCATCGAGGGTGCCCTGGAGGTCACGCCGCAGCAGCACGGCGACCCGCGCGGGCTGTTCCTGGAGTGGTTCAAGGCCGAGACGTTCGCGGCGGCGACCGGCCACCCGTTCACCCTCGCCCAGGCCAACATGTCGGTCTCGGCCCGGGGTGTGGTGCGCGGCGTCCACTTCGCCGACGTGCCGCCGGGTCAGGCCAAATGGGTCACCTGTGTACGCGGCGCGGTGGTCGACGTGGTCGTCGACGTGCGGGTCGGCTCGCCGACGTTCGGCCGCTGGGAGGCCGTCCGGCTCGACGACGTCGACCGGCGGGCCGTCTACATCCCGGAGGGGCTCGGGCACGGCTTCTGCGCCCTGACCGACGACGCGACGCTGGCCTATCTCTGCTCGACCGGCTACCACCCGGCGGGGGAGCACACCGTGCACCCGCTCGACCCGGACCTGGCCATCGACTGGCCCGCCGACGCGCCGATCCTCTCGGCCCGCGACGAGGCCGCTCCGTCACTGGCGGCGGCACGGGAGGCCGGGCTGCTGCCCGACTATGACGCGTGTCGCGGCTACGTGTCAGGGCTCAAAGGCGACGAATCGGGCGGCAAGAATACCCGGTGAATGACGGCGCGTCGCGGCACTGACCACCGACCGGGTTTCCCGGCTAATGTCTTGCTATGGAGCGGCGAATCTTCGGGCTCGAAACCGAATACGGGGTCACCTGCACCTACCGGGGGCAGCGTCGGTTGTCGCCGGACGAGGTGGCCCGCTACCTGTTCCGCCGAGTCGTGTCCTGGGGTCGGTCGAGCAACGTCTTCCTGCGCAACGGCGCGCGTCTCTACCTCGACGTCGGCTCCCACCCGGAATACGCGACCCCCGAGTGCGACAACGTCGCCGACCTGGTGGCGCACGACCGGGCCGGTGAGCGGATCCTCGAGGGGCTGCTCGTCGATGCCGAGAAGCGGCTGCACGACGAGGGCATCGCGGGCGAGATCTATCTCTTCAAGAACAACACCGACTCCGCCGGCAACTCGTACGGCTGCCACGAGAACTACCTGGTGTCCCGGCACGGCGAGTTCGGCCGCCTGGCCGACGTGCTGATCCCGTTCCTGGTCACCCGCCAGTTGATCTGCGGCGCCGGCAAGGTGCTGCAGACCCCGCGCGGCGCCGTCTACTGCCTCTCCCAGCGCGCCGAGCACATCTGGGAGGGCGTCTCCTCGGCGACCACCCGGTCCCGGCCGATCATCAACACCCGCGACGAGCCGCACGCCGACGCCGAGCGCTACCGCCGCCTCCACGTGATCGTCGGCGACAGCAACATGAACGAGGTCACCACGCTGCTCAAGGTCGGCAGCGCCGACATCGTGCTGCGGATGATCGAGGCCGGCGTGGTCATGCGCGACCTGTCGCTGGAGAACCCGATCCGGGCGATCCGCGAGGTCTCGCACGACGTGACCGGTCGCCGCAAGGTCCGCCTCGCCAACAACAAGGAGATCAGCGGCCTCGAGATCCAGCAGGAATACCTGGCCAAGGCCACCGAGTTCGTCGAGCGCCGGGGCGGCGACCAGACCGCCAAGCGGGTCGTCGAGCTGTGGGGCCGCGTGCTCAAGGCGATCGAGACCGGCGACCTGGAGCCGGTGTCCCGCGAGATCGACTGGGTGACCAAGCTCCGGCTGATCGAGCGCTACCAGGACAAGTTCGACCTCCCCCTGTCGCACCCCCGGATCGCGCAGATGGACCTCGCCTACCACGACCTCCGGCGCGGGCGCGGCCTCTACGGGCTCATGGAAAAGCGCGGCCAGGTCGACCGGGTCGCCACCGACCTGGAGATCTTCGAGGCCAAGGAGACCCCGCCGCAGACCACGCGGGCGCGGCTGCGGGGCGAGTTCATCCGGCACGCGCAGGAGAAGCGGCGCGACTTCACCGTCGACTGGGTGCACCTCAAGCTCAACGACCAGGCGCAGCGCACCGTCCTCTGCAAGGACCCCTTCCGCGCGTACGACGAACGGGTGGAACGGCTGATCGCCAGCATGTGAGACACGCGGGTACGCTGTGGGGCACCATGACGCTCCCCGAGCAACGCGACAGCGCCCCGCAGGAGGGGTGGCCCGATGCCACCCGCACGTCCGGCGTGTCCATGCCCGAGACCCGGCCCGAGCTCATGCGCGAGGGCTGGCTGCAGAAGCGCCAGCAGAAGGTGCGCGACGAGATCGAGCGCAACCGCCGCGGCGACTACAGGGTGCCCACCTGGGTGCTGGCGGCCCTACTGGTCGCGGTGCTGGCCGGCTGGCTGCTCATCGTCTTCCTGAACGGCTAGCCCCACCGCGTGCCGGCCCGCGGCGGCCGCCGTCAGGAAATAGCCGTGGTCGGCGTCCAGCGCCCGGCCCATCGTCGACAGCGGCACGGGCGAGGCCCGCAGCGCCGCGTCCAGGCCGTCGGTGGCCACGCGGACGATCCGGTGCCGCACCGACAGGTCCGCGATCTGCTCCTCCACCTTCGCCGCCAGCGGCTCGGCCAGCCCGTCCGGCAGCGGCAGGTCGCAGGGTGCGAGCGCGACCCGCCCGTACGCGGTCAGGCTGTGATGTGAGATCCCCTGGTGCCGTGCCCGCGGGTCGGCGTCGGAGATCCGCAGCGCGCCGACGGCCCGCCCGCCGAGCGCGGCGGCCGCGTTGACCGCCTCGCCGACCGCGACACCGGAGAACGCCCAGGGCAGCCCCGCGCCCAGGTTGCCGGGGCCCTGCGTGACCACCGCGACGTCGGCGCCCAGCGCGTAGCGGGCGGCCAGCAGCCCGCTGTGCGTGGTGACGGCCTCCAGGTCGCCGCCGAACGCCTGCCCGACCGTGACGGTGCCCGCCAGCCGGTCGCGCAGCCCGTCCACCGTGCGGGAGAACCAGGCCGGCAGGGCGCCGCCGTCGGTCATCACGTACGCGATCCGCGCCTGCGGATGGTCGGCGTGGATGCCGGCGACGATGGCCGGCAGCGCCGAGTGCAGGTCGGCGGTGACCACCGGCATCCCGGCCAGCGTGTCGGCGGCCGCGATCGCGGCGTGGTGCGGCGACGTGGGCTCCTCGACGCCGCGGACGATCGCCTGCAGCGGCGTGTAGCGGGCCTTGACCACGTGGCCGCCGGCCCGGTCGGTGCCCGTGCCCGGCGGGTCCGGCGGCAGCCGGTCGGGCAGCGCCACGACCAGCGCGTATCCGCCGGTGCCGAGGCCCATGAGCTGGGCGTTGACGTTGAGCAGCACCCGGTCGCCGGGCTCGGGCTCGCCGACCAGCTCGGGATAGGCAAGGGCCCGGGTCGGCGCGCCGTCGACGGTCACCGTCAGCTCGACCGCGCCGCGCCAGCGGCGCCGCACCTCCGCGACCACACCGCTGCGCCACCTGACCATGGCAGGAAAGGTTACCGGTCCGGGCCGCCGCGTCCCGCGCGGCCGCGGGTGGGATCCAGGAACACGTACCGGATCGACGGGTAGATGCTGATCAGCCGCCGCTCGGCGGCGTCGGCAGCCGCCTCGATGTCGGCGCCGGTGGCCTCGTCGTCGAAGTCGACCTTGGCGGCCACCAGCACGTCCTCGGGGCCGAGTTGCATGGTCAGCAACTGGTCGACGCGCTCGACGGTGGGCACGGCCGACAGCTCCGCGCGCAGCCGCTGGTGCAGCCGCCGCGGGACCGCCCGGCCGACCAGCAGCGACACGTTGGCCACCGACAGCGTGGCGGCCACGAACAGCAGCAGGACACCGATGCCGATCGACGCGATGCCGTCCCAGACGGGGTCGCCGGTCGCCTCGGTCAGGCCCAGGCCGCCGGCGGCCAGCGCGAGGCCGATCAGGGCGGCGCTGTCCTCCAGGAAGACCGCCTTGACCGCGGTGTCCGGTGTGGCCCGCAGGAAGCGGAACGGCGAGGTGCGCCAGCGGGTGGCCTCGCCGCGGACCTGGCGCAGCGCGCGGTAGAACGAGATGGCCTCGAGGACCGCCGAGACGATCAGCACGATGTACGCGACGAGGAAGTCGCCGGCGTCCTCGCCGTGCAGGATCGTCTCGACGCCGCGTTCGATGGAGAAGCCCGCGCCGGCGACGAACGTGAACAACGCGGCGATGAACGCCCAGACGTAGCTCTCCTTGCCGTACCCGAACGGGTGACGGTCGTCGGGCTCCTTCGCGCCGCGCCGCAACGCCGTGAACAGCAGCACCTCGGTGGTCGTGTCGGCCAGCGAGTGCGCGGCCTCGGCGAGGATCGCGGCCGAGCCGGTCAGCAGGCCGGCCACGAACTTGGCCGCCGCGATCGCCAGGTTGGCCAGGCCGGCGACGATGACCGTGAGGACCGACTCCGACGGGGCGTCGTCCTGGTCCGGAATCGCCGCGTGCCGTACCTCGGGTTCACCTTCCAGATCGATGTCGTCCATGTCCGATGGCCGCTCCGGGCCGCCCGGGTGTTCCGAGGTCACGATGGCAAGGCTATGCCCCGCCGGGGTGTGCGCACATGCGTACCAACACTGCTAGCGTCTTGGGAGTGTCGCGGACCCGCACCGAGCGCCTGGTCAACCTGGTGATCTGCCTGCTCTCGACGCGACGGTTCCTCACCGCCGCGCAGATCGCCGCGACCGTGCCGGGCTACGAGCACGACCCCGAGGATCCCAAGGACCACGAGGCGTTCCAGCGCAAGTTCGAACGCGACAAGTCGGAGCTGCGTGAGCTGGGCGTCCCGCTGGAGACCGGCGCCGCGAGCGCGTTCGACACCGAGCCCGGCTACCGCATCGCCCGCCGCGACTACGCCCTGCCCGACATCCCGCTCGCGCCCGACGAGGCCGCCGCCGTGGGCATCGCCGGGCGGCTCTGGCAGCACGCCGGCCTGGCCGCCGCGGCGTCGTCCGGGCTGGCCAAGCTGCGCGCCGCGGGCGTCGACGTCGACCCGCAGGCGACCCTGGGCGTCGAGCCGATCGTCCGCGTCGACCCGACCTTCGCGCCGCTGACGGCGGCCGCCCGCGACCGGCGCACGGTCGCCTTCGACTACCGGGTGCCTGAGCAGGACGCCGCGACCAGCCGCCGGCTCCAGCCGTGGGGCGTGGTGTGCTGGCGGGGCCGGTGGTACGTGGTGGGCCACGACCTCGACCGCGCCGCGCCGCGGTGCTTCCGGCTCTCCCGGGTCGTCGGCGGGGTCCGGGTGACCGGGCGGCCCGGCGCCTACGAGCCGCCCCGCGACCTCGACCTGATCAGCTACGTCGCCCGGTTCAGCGGGCCGATCGAGCGCACCGGGCGCACCACGGTGCTCGTCCGCAGGGGCCGCGCCGCCGGTCTGCGCCGGTGGGCGCAGGAGACCACGCCGGGCGCCGAGTTCGACCGGGTGGTCCTGCGGTACGCGGACGTCGACTTCATCGCCACCCAACTCGTCGGCTACGGACCCGAGGTGCGGGTGCTGGAGCCGCCCGAGGTGCGCGAAGCGGTGATCCAGCGACTCAAGGAGACCGCCTCCCGGCACGACGTCACCCCGGTGCCGGCATGACTTCGGCATTTGGCCGTGGGGGCCGGCCGAGCGCTGACCGACTGGGCCGACTACTCAACCTGGTGCCCTACCTGCTGGCCAGGCCGGGCATCGAGGTGGCGGAGGCGGCCGCCGC
This sequence comes from Asanoa iriomotensis, assembly GCF_016862515.1. GTDB lineage: Bacteria > Actinomycetota > Actinomycetes > Mycobacteriales > Micromonosporaceae > Asanoa > Asanoa iriomotensis. The sequence continues at coordinate 30,013 of NZ_BONC01000051.1, read as the reverse complement.
CCTGGGCGTGACCCAGCGGCAGCTGCGCGAGGACCTGGAGCTGCTCTGGGTCTGCGGCCTGCCCGGCTACGGCCCGGGCGACCTGATCGACATGGCCTTCGACGGCGACCGGGTGACGATCACCTACGACGCCGGCATCGACCGGCCGCTGCGGCTCACCCCCGACGAGGCGCTCGCGCTGGTGGTCGCGCTGCGGATGCTCGCCGAGACGCCGGGCATGGCCAACCGGGACGCGATCGAGCGGGCGCTCGCCAAGATCGAGCACGCGGCCGGCGACCTCGCCGACGCGCCGGTGGCGGTGCGCATGCCCGGCAGTGACGACCGGCTCGGCACCCTGCGCGGCGCGGTCGAGCGGGGCCGCGCGCTGCGGATCACCTACTACGCACAGACCCGCGACGAGACCACCGAACGGGTGATCGACCCGATCCGGCTGCTGATGGTCGAGGGCCGGGCGTACGTCGAGGCGTGGTGCCGCCGGGCCGAGGCGGTCCGGCTGTTCCGCGCGGACCGGATCGACGCGCTGGTCGAGCTCGACGAGCCGGCCGTGCCGCCGCCGACCGCCGAGCTGCACGACGTCAGCGACGGCGTGTTCAGCCCGGGTGCCGAGCTGCCGCTGATCACCCTCAAGGTGGGTCGCGGCGGCCGGTGGATCACCGAGTACTACCCGTGCGAGGAGGTGCGGCCCGACCGGCGCGACTCCGACGAGTGGGTCGTCTCGCTGCGGGTCACCGACCTGGCCTGGGCACAGCGGTTCGTGCTCGGCCTCGGGCCGGACGCGACCGCCGTGTCGCCGCCGGAACTGGTCGAGCGGGTCCGGGACGCCGCGACGGCCGCACTCGACGCGTACGCGTCGCCGGCGCACTAAGCTGTCCGCCGTGGTGCTCTGGATCGTGATCGGCGCGGCGGTGCTCGGCCTGCTCATCCTGGCCCTGGCCGCGCGACCGGTGCTGGCCCGACTGCCCGAGCTCGCCCGCGCGCTGCGCCGCCTCGAGGACCGGCAGGCCCGAGCCGAGGAGCTCGGCGCCAAACTGGCGGTCCTCCAGGAGCAGGCCGAGGCGGTCCAGCAACGGGCCGTGGTCGCGCAGGAACGGATCACGGTCATCAAGGCCGGTCGCGGTCGCGCCTGAAGCCCGAAATGTCGAGCTGACGCCGCCCGTCCATCAGACTTCACCAGGTATTGGGGTCCACCGGCGGGTGGCGTGGCCAAAAGTCACCCGTAGGATGGGCACGTCACCCCGACACTCATCGACTTTGGAGTTCCCATGGGCGCCCTCAAGCCGTGGCACATAGCCGTACTCGTCGTCGTGCTGGTTCTGCTCTTCGGCGCGAAGCGGCTCCCTGACGCGGCCCGCTCCCTCGGCCGCTCCCTGCGCATCATCAAGGCGGAGACCAAGGGGCTGGTCGACGACGACAAGGGCGACCTGGCCGAGAAGGCCGACGCCCAGGCCGCGCGGCAGCCGCTGCCCCCGCAGCAGGTGCAGCAGCAGCCGGCGGCACAGAACCCGCCGGTGGTCGACCCGGTGCAGCGCACCCGCGACGTGATCTGACGACCGAGACGTCGTCCGGTCATGGCCATCACCCTGCGTCGTAAGGGCCCGACCGAGTTCCAGCGGGCCGCCGACGGCTCGATGACGCTGATCGAGCACATCCGCGAGCTGCGCAACCGGCTGTTCAAGGCGTCGCTGGCACTGCTCGTCGGCATCATCGTCGGCTACTTCCTGGCGCAGCCGGTCTTCGAGATCCTCAAGCAGCCCTACTGTGCGCAGTTCCCGGGCAAGCCGTGCGCCGAGGTGGAGTTCCTCCAGCTCGGCGTCGGCGACGGCTTCCTGCTCAAGCTCAAGCTGGCGCTCTGGATCGGCCTGATCGTCGCGTCACCGGTCTGGCTCTACCAGCTCTGGGCGTTCATCGCGCCCGGCCTGCACCGCAACGAGCGCAAGTACGCCTACTTCTTCGTCGCGCTCGCGGCGCCGCTGTTCATCGGCGGGGCCGTGCTGGCCTTCTTCGTCGTCTCAAAGGGCATGCACTTCCTGCTCGAGGCCGGCGTGACGGGCGTCGAGCAACAGCTCGAGGTCACCCGCTACATCTCGTTCGTCACCAACATGCTGCTCATCTTCGGCGTGGCGTTCGAGTTCCCGCTCATCGTGCTGATGCTCAACTTCGTGGGCATCGCGAGCGCGAAGCGGCTGCTCGGCTGGTGGCGGGTCGCGGTCTTCGTGTTCTTCCTGTTCTCCGCGGTGGTCACCCCGACACCCGACCCGTTCGGCATGACGGCGCTCGGCGCCTGTCTCAGCGCGCTCTACTTCGGCGCCGTCGGCATCGCCTTCGTCAACGACAAGCGGCGGGGGCGCGGCAAGGAGATCTACGCCGGGGTCGACGACGACGAGATGTCGCAGCTCGAGGACGAGCGTGAGCCGGTCGCGGCCGGTGCACCGATCGAGTCGATCGCCCCGGTGGCGGCGCCGCGGCCGCTCGACCGGCGCTTCGACGACGACATCACCTGATCTCTATCGCGGCACCCGGCCCGCGGGTAGGGTGCCGCCGTGAAGATCGACGGACCGCTGGCGGTGCTGGCCAACCCCGGAGCGGGGCGTGGCCGGCACCGCGGCGTCCTGCCGTTCGTGCTGGCCCACCTCCGCGCACACGGTCACGCCGTCGAGCCCCTGTCCGCGACGACGGCGGCGGAGGCCCTGCGCGCCGCCCAGGAGGCCGTGGCCGGCGGCGCGGGCGCCCTGGTGGTGGTCGGCGGCGACGGCACCGTCCACCTGGCCCTGCAGGCCCTCGCCGGGACGGGCGTGCCGTTGGCGATCGTGCCGGCCGGCACCGGCAACGACTTCTCCGCCGCGGTCGGTTTCACCACCGACCCGCACACCGCGCTGGCCCGCATCGACGCCGCCCTCGCCGGCGGTGGCGGGACGCGCACGCTCGACCTGGCCCGGCTCACCGCCGGCGACGGCACGCTCCGCTGGTTCGGCGGTGTGCTGGCCGCCGGCTTCGACGCGATCGTCAACGAGCGCGGCAACCGCATGCGCTGGCCGCGCGGCCCGATCCGGTACGACCTGGCGATCCTCGTCGAGCTCGCCCGGCTGCGGGCCCGCCGCTACCGCCTGGTGCTCGACGGGGTCGTCCACGAGCTGGACGCCGTCCTCGTGGCCGTGGCCAACGCCGGCAGCTACGGCGGCGGCATGCGGATCTGCCCGGACGCCGACCCGGCCGACGGCACGCTCGACCTGACCGTGGTGCGGCCGATCAGCCGCACGACCCTGGTCCGGGTCAAACCGCGGATCTACGCCGGCACCCACGTGAGCCACCCGGCCGTCGACACCTACCGGGCGACCCGGGTCGAGCTGGCCGCCGACGGCATCGTGGGCTACGCCGACGGCGAGCGGGTCGCGCCGCTGCCGGTGACCGTGGAGTGCGTGCCGGGAGCGCTGAGCGTGCTTACGGCCGGGTGAGCGCCACCGCGGCGGCCAGGCCGTTGACCGCACCAGGGTCACCCGCGGGGAGGACGAGCGCGGACAGCCCCGCCCGCACCGCACCCGCGTCGGCCGGCGTGTCGCCGACCATCAGCGCCCGCTCCGGGTCGACGCCGAGCATGCCGCACGCGCGCAGGAAGATCGCCGGGTCCGGCTTGACCCGACCCACCTCGTACGAGAGCACGAACGCGTCGACCAGCTCGGTGAGCCCCCACTCGGCGAAGTGCGGCCGGAGGTCGAAGCCGATGTTGCTGACGACCGCCACCGGCACCCCGGCCGCGCGCAGGGCCTTGAGCGTCTCCGCGGTGTCCGCGTAGGGCTGCCAGCCGTCCGCGCCCAGCAGCCGCTCGTAGAGGGCGTCGGCCAGCCCCTCGATGTCGGTGTTGACGGTCGCGGCGAGGCCCACGTACGCGGCCCGGTGAGCGTGCGGGTAGAGATCGCGGTCCGCCCACACCTCGGCCAGGTGCACCGGCACCCGCACGGGCAGCGGCCCGCCGGCGCGCCCGGCGGTGACCAGCCGGTCGGCGAGCACCGTCGCCCTGCCCCGGTCGAGCTGCGCACCACAGGCCAGCGCGGCGGCGACCACCCACGCGACCGGGTCCTCCACCTGGGCGAGGGTGCCGTGGAAGTCGAACAGCACGGCCTCGACCGGGTGCCGGGCCGGTTGGTCCGGTCGCTCCGGCACACGTGGATCGGGCGGGTCCACATGTTCTGGGTTGGGCACGCCGTGGACCTTACCCAGGACCTACCGGGCGGGTCCCGCACGGCCTACCGCGTCGGCGCGGCGCGCACGCCGTAATCTTGGATGCATGTCGAGCCCAGCCGAGCGCTATGCGGCGGCGCGCCGCCGGGCCGCCCGGGCAAGCGCGTTCCCGGCCCTGGAAGATTTCGCCCTCGGTCTTGGCTTCGACCTGGACGAGTTCCAGCGCGAGGCGTGCCAGGCCCTGGAGCGGGGGAGCGGCGTGCTGGTCTGCGCGCCCACGGGCGCCGGGAAGACCGTGGTGGGCGAGTTCGCGGTGCACCTGGCGCTGGCCAAGGACGCCCCGGATTCGGACACCCCGCCCAAGAAGTGCTTCTACACGACACCGATCAAGGCGCTGTCCAACCAGAAGTACCACGACCTGGTCGAGCGGCACGGCACCGCCAACGTCGGCCTGCTGACCGGCGACAACGCGATCAACGGCGACGCGCCCGTGGTGGTCATGACCACCGAGGTGCTGCGCAACATGTTGTACGCGGGCTCGCCCGCGCTGCAGGGCCTGGCGTACGTCGTGATGGACGAGGTCCACTACCTGGCCGACCGCTTCCGCGGCGCGGTCTGGGAAGAAGTGATCATCCACCTGCCGGCGTCAGTGACATTGGTCTCACTGTCGGCCACCGTCTCCAACGCCGAGGAGTTCGCCGACTGGCTGGTCACGGTCCGCGGCCACACCGACGTGGTGGTCAGCGAGCACCGGCCGGTGCCGCTCTGGCAGCACATGCTGGTCGGCCGGCGGATGTTCGACCTGTTCCACGACGCCGCCGCGGCCCGCAAGCACGACGTGCACCCCGAGTTGCTGCGCTACTCCCGCGAGATGCTGCGCCGGCTGGAGATGGGCCGCGACGGCTGGTCCGGCGGCGCCGCCCGCGGCGGCCGCGGCCCGCGCTGGAAGGGCCCGCTGCGTGCCGAGATCGTCGAGCGCCTCGACCGCGAAAACCTGCTCCCGGCGATCCTGTTCATCTTCAGCCGCGCCGGCTGCGACGCGGCCGTGCAGCAGTGCCTGGCCGCCGGGCTGCGACTGACCACGCCCGACGAGCGGGCCGAGATCCGCCGCGTCGTCGAGGACCGGATCACCGCGATCCCCGGCGAGGACCTCTCGGTGCTCGGCTACTGGGAGTGGCTCGACGGCCTCGAGCGGGGCCTGGCCGCGCACCACGCCGGCATGCTGCCCGCGTTCAAGGAGGTCGTCGAGGAGCTGTTCGTACGCGGCCTGGTCAAGGCGGTCTTCGCCACCGAGACGCTGGCGCTGGGCATCAACATGCCGGCCCGGTGCGTGGTGCTGGAGCGGCTGGTCAAGTTCAACGGCGAGGCGCACGTCGACCTGACGCCGGGCGAATACACGCAGCTCACCGGTCGCGCCGGGCGCCGGGGCATCGACATCGAGGGCCACGCCGTGGTCGTCTGGTCGCCCGAGGTCGACCCGCGGCACGTGGCCGGCCTCGCGTCGACGCGCACGTTCCCGCTGCGGTCGAGCTTCCGGCCCTCGTACAACATGGCCGTGAACCTGGTCGGGACGGTCGGCGCCGAGCGCTCCCGCGCGCTGCTGGAGGCGTCGTTCGCGCAGTTCCAGGCCGACCGGTCGGTGGTCGGGCTGGCCAAGCAGGTGCAGCGCAACGAGGAGACGATCGCGCAGTACGCCGACGAGGTCACGTGCAGCCACGGCGACTTCGACGAGTACTTCGACCTGCGGATGCAGATCGGCGAGCGCGAGCGGGCGCTGGCCCGGCAGGGCCAGACCCAGCGCCGCGCCCAGGCGGTGTCGTCGCTGGAGCGCCTGCGGATCGGCGACGTGATCCGGGTGCCGTCGGGCCGGCGCGCCGGTCTCGCGGTCGTCCTGGACCCGGGCACGGGCGGCTTCGGCGACCCGCGGCCGCTGGTGCTCACCCAGGACCGGTGGGCGGGCCGGGTGACGTCGGCCGACTTCACGTCGCCGGCCGAGGTGCTGGCCCGGATCCGGGTGCCCAAGCACTTCAACCACCGCAACCCGTCGGCCCGGCGCGACCTGGCCGCCGAGGTCACCGGCACCGGCCTCGACCGGCACAGCCGGCGCGGCCGGCGCGCGCGGGGCACCGGCGAGGACAAGCACCTGACCGACCTGCGGGAGAAGCTGCGCAAGCACCCGTGCCACGCGTGCCCGGACCGCGAGGAGCACGCCCGCTGGGCCGAGCGGCGCCGGCGGCTGCTGCTCGACACCGACGAGCTGCGCAAGCGGGTCGCGAGCCGGACCGGTTCGCTGGCCCGGACCTTCGACCGCGTGTGCGCGCTGCTGGCGGCCCGCGGCTACCTGTCCGAGTCCGGTGAGGTCACCGACCACGGCCGGATGCTGGCCCGGATCTGGTCCGAAGCGGACCTGCTGGTCGCCGAGTGCCTGCGCCGCGGCGTGTGGGACGCGCTGACGCCCGACGAGCTCGCCGGCGCCGTCTCGGTGGTCCTCTACGAGGCGCGCCGCGAGGGCGACGAGCGGGCGTCGGTCCCGCGCGGCCCGATCACGGACGCGATCGACGAGACCATGAAAATCTGGTCGGAACTGGAAGCGGACGAGGCGGCCCGCGGCGTCGACCGCACCCGGGAGCCGGACCTCGGCTTCGTGTGGCCGATGGTGCGCTGGGCCCGCGGCGAGGCACTGGCCAAGGTGCTGGCCAGCGGCCACAACCTGGACGGCGACATGCCGGCGGGCGACTTCGTCCGCTGGGCCCGCCAGGTGGTCGACCTGCTGGGCCAGATCGCCGACGCCGGCGGCGCCTCGCAAACGGTCCGCACGACGGCCCGCCAGGCCATCGGCACCATCAACCGCGGCGTCCTGGCGTACGTCAACGCTTAGGATCCTGGGCGCCAACATCGGTCGGTGGAATGGATGGCCTTTGCCGCCGCGCGACGCGGACGAAATCGAGCAGGCGCCGCCGGTCCGCCTGTTTCAGCGCCCAGGCGGCTATGTCCTGGCGCCGAACGCCGATGATTCGCAGAACCGCCGCCATCAGGAGCAGATAGCAGGGATATGCGAACGCCGCCATCACCGGCGTCAACGGGTTGGACAGCCAATCAACCATCACGAGCCGTAGCGCGACTGCGACCGGCGTGGAGGTATAGGTATGCCCTTTTCGCGACCATGCGAAGCACCCCTCCACAGCGGAGCAGCCATTTCGACGCGCCATGTCCCCACCACTACGGTATGCCGTTCAGCCAGCTAGACAGTGTTGCGGAGGCCAGTGATCCGGCTTGGACGGCCATCCTTTGGGCGCAGGCCACCGTGAGCTATCGTTAGGCATCGTTTTTCGTCGTCAGGGTTTCCGCGATGCCTGAAGTCGATCAATCAGTGGGTGCGGACCCCGCACCTGGGCCACAACGGTCCGAGATCGAAGCCGCGCTGCGCTATTTGGGCACGAGAACTCATGAGCTGCCGGTCGATCTCCTGCAACACGCCGTCGAGCGGCCCGGCAGCCCGATCGGCACCAGGCTCTCCGCGCTCACCTCGCCCACGAAGCACCTCGATGGCTGGACGGCCGCGCAACTGGCGCACGCCCTGTGGCAGGTCATCAGGGAAGGCATCCGCGACCCAGACGTCAGTCCCGCCCATCTGTCGCGGCGGCGTCGTGTGCTGCAGGCAGCGTTCCGGCTACCGGACTCGGACATCCACGAGCCTTGGGGCTCGTCCTTGACCGAGCGTTTCACCCAGTTGGTGCCACTCGTGCATGTCTTCGGACGCCCGACGACGACGCAGCCCATGGAGGCGGCCTGGAAGCGTGCTGTGCACCTGCTGGCCGCGCACCTGGAAGGCCGATTCGCGGCTCTGGCGCAGCCCACCGACTGGGACGAATATCGGCGCGTCGCGTACCCGTCCGGCGTCGAACGGGAGGGGCGACTCGACGAGATTCAGGCCCAGGTGGACTCATTCGGCTACAACGAGGCGCTGTTGCGTGAACCGTCGTCCGGAGCGCAGCCGATTTTCATCAACCTTTTCATCACGACCGTGTTCATGAAGCGACGGGCCGTCTACCGCCGGATCACCGAGCGACTCATAACGGCCCGCACCGACGACGTCGCCTACTACACGGCGCGTGGATTCGCGGGAAAACCGCCACGCCTGACGTACGTCCCGGTGAAAGCACTGTGGGGGTGCGACGCGGAGTTCGTCGAGTCGAGCCGGCCGGGCCGGCCGGCGGTCACGCGGCTGTGGTTCCCGAAACCGTTGCGGGCCGGCGAGCAGGCACATTTCGCTTCGGAGATCGTCGACGAGAACATCACCGAGGAACGGCAGTGGATCGACGTGGACGTCGACCACCATGGGATTGCCAAAGGCGCGCTGGTGCATGGTGGCCGGCTGCCGATCAGCGGGCTGACGATTCGCGTCCGGTTCGACGACAACGACCTTCCGGAAGCGGTGTGGTGGTATGCGGAGCTCAACGAGAGCGAGCGCTACGACCGTCCACCGCCCGGGCACCGCCGTCTCCTGTCGCTCGCCGGAAACGACGTGAGTCACACGTTCACCGACCGGTACGGCCAACCCCGGGAGAGTTACGGCATCGCCTTCTCCTGGCCCACGTAGGGCCCAAAAAACCGCGACGGCGTCGGCCGAGCGCGGTCAATTGGTAGAACAGGAACAACTCGGACGGCTCAGTTGCCGCCGCTGCCACCTTCGCCCGACATGCCAGGCCCCTTTCCCTGCTGGGATCTAGATCCGCGTTTGTCCGATGTGCCTACTTTAGGACATCGAAATTTCCCGCTCCGTCCCGCCCCAGGAGAGACTGCCACACCAGCGCGAGTGACTGGGGGACGACGCTCTGTTTATTTGAGACTGATCGCGTCCACGAGGCGGCGGCACGGGCCCGCGAGGTTCCATTTCTCGGCCAGGGCAAGCAGGGTGTCACCGTCGGCCGGGGCGGTCGGCAGGGTCGGGTCCAGGTCGGGGAGGGCGACGTCGCGGGCCACCTTGACCACCGTCGGTGCGACCGCGAGGTAGTCCCGGGCCGCGTCCAGCTTGCCGCGCAAGCCCGGTGCGAAGCCCGCCTTCGGGTCGTCGAGGGCCGCCAGCATCGCGTCGAGGGTGCCGTAGCGCGTCACCAGGCGGGCCGCGGTCTTCTCGCCCACGCCGGGCACGCCGGGCAGGCCGTCGCTCGGGTCGCCGCGCAGCGCCGCGAAGTCCGCGTAACCCGCCGCCGGGACGCCGTATTTCGCCTGGACCGCGGCGTCGTCGCTGTCCTCCAGCTTGGCCACGCCGCGTCCGCAGTAGAGCAACCGCACCGGCTTCGCGTCGTCGATGAGCTGGTAGAGGTCGCGGTCGCCGGAGGCCACCTCGACCGGGCCCGGCTGCGTGGTGGCCAGCGTGCCCAGCACGTCGTCGGCCTCGTAGCCGTTGGCGCCGATCGCGGGAATGCCGACCGCGGCTAGGACCTCGAGGATCAACGGCACCTGCGCCTCGAGATTTTCGGGTACGACCTCCGTGGACGGCCCGCCGCCAGGCGCGAGCCGGTGCGCCTTGTAGGACGGGATCAGCTTGACCCGCCACGCCGGTCGCCAGTCGTAGTCGAGCGCGCAGACCAAGCGGTCCGGGCGGCGCGTGCGGATCAGCTGGGCGACCATGTCGAGGAAACCGCGGACCGCGTTGACCGGGCTGCCGTCGGGGGCGCGGGCCGCCGACTCCGGGATGCCGAAGTAGGCCCGGAAATAGAGGCTCGGCGCGTCCACGAGCAGCAGTGGTCGGTTGGTCATCGTCACACTCTGCCACGCCCTAGATCGTCATGAGCAAGGGCCCCAGCGGGGCGCGGCGCGGGCACGGGCGCCGGAACCGGCCGACGGGCGTCGTGCACAGCCACCGCGAGGGCCGCCAGCATCAGCAGGCCGCCGACGAGGGGGAGCGGCCGCAGGCCGGTCGTGGGCAGCAGCGCGCCGCCCAGCAGGGAGCCGCCCGCGATGCCGACGTTGAAGGCCGAACCCGACGCCGCCGAGGCCAGGTCCGTGTTGCCGGGCGCGAGTTGCAGCGTGCGGCCCTGCACGGTGGCCGCGAACGCGCTGAACGCGAACCCGAACAGCGCGAGCAGCACCACGGTGGCGGCCTGGACGGTGCCGAGGGCGTACAACAGCAAGAGGCAGGCGCTGACCACCGTGAGCGGGACGATCTGCGCGAGCGCCGGCCGGGAGTCGATGAACCGTCCGATCACGATCGTGCCGCACACCCCGGCCACGCCGGAGACCAGCAGCAGCAGCGACAGCGCGGCGTCCGGGAAGCCGCTGACGTCGAGCAGGAACGGCGTGATGTAGGTGGCCGCGACGAAGTAGCCGGTGATGCCGACGGCGGTGACCACCAGCAGCATGCGGAACCGGGACCGGTCCGGCATCGTGCCGCGGGCGGCGCCGCCGTCGGCCGGCGGGAACGACGGCAGCAAGGTGGTGACGACCGCGCCGGCGACCAGACCGAGGCCGGCCAGCACGGCGAACGCGGTGCGCCAGCCGGCCTGTTGGCCGATCCAGGTGGTCAGCGGCACCCCGAGCACCGGCGCGAGCGCGGGGCCGACGGCGAACCGCGCCACGATGCGGCCGCGGACGCCGACCGGGAACAACCCGGTCACCGTGGGCCCGACGACCGTCCAGAACAGCGCCTGGGTGGCGGCGGTGGCCAGCCGCGCACCGGCGAGCACCCAGTAGCCGCCGGCGAGCGCGGAGACCACGGTGGCCGCGGCGAACACGCCGAACGTCCCGGCGAGCAGCCACCGCCGCGGTATCCGCCTGGTGACGTGCGCCAGCGGCAGGGAGGCCAGCACGACGACGAACGCGTAGCCGGTGACCAGCAGCCCGATCTCGGACTCCGACCGGTCGAGGTCGGGCGCCATCACGGTGAGCAGGCCGACGGGCAGCAACTCGGTGGTCACATAGGCGAACGCCGCCAGGGAGAGTGCGACCAGGGCGGCCGTCGCGCGGCCGGAGGAGATCTGTGGCGGCATGGGACCATGGTGGCGACCCTCAGCGGGAACGCGCCAGCGACATTCGCTTCCGTTCCTCGGCCGGCCGCGGTGGGGGAGCACCGCGCCAGCGCAGCACGCCGAAATACATGATGGTCAGACAGAGCCCGGCGTTGACGAACGAGCCGATCACGTCGCTGGGGTGGTGCATCCCGCGGTAGAGCCGGGTCAGCGCCACGCCGATCGGGATCAGGACGAACACCGTCCAGACCACCGTCTCCCATTTCCAGTTCGTCGACCGCAGGGCGAACAGCACCGCCAGGCCGCAGTAGAGGGCGGTCGCCGCCGACGTGTGGCCCGACGGGAAGCTCGACGTCGGCGGTGAGACGTCCATGTGCTCGACCGCCGGGCGTTCGCGGTCGATCGCGAGCGTCGTGCACAGGAAGATCAGCGCCTGCGCGGCGACCGCGCCCGCGAGGAACAGCGGCTCGCGCCACGGGCGGTGGGTGACCAGCAGGATCACCACCGCGAACGCGCACACCGCGATCACCGACCAGGTGTCGGCGATCGTGCTGAACACCAGCGACGCGGCCGTCAGGGTGCCCGACCGGGCCTCCTCCAACGACACGTTGACCTGGTCCTCGGCCTGGCGGGGCCACCAGTCGGCGGTGACGACGTGGCCGAGCAGGACCATCAGCCCGTAGAGGGCGGCGAGCGGCAGCAACAGCCGGAGCAGGACGTGGCGCATGGCGAGAGTGCTTACCCGTTCGTCCCGGTCGCTACGCCCAGCGCCGCCGGCGACTCCGCGCCCGGCACCAGCAGCCGCGGCTCGCCACCGCCGGAGGCCGGCACCGACCACACGTCCGGCCGGCCGTCGGCCTGCCGCAGCGTGTAGCCGACCGTGGCGGAGTCGAGCCAGGCCGGCTGGTCGTCGACGCTCGCGGTCTCGGCCAACGGCGTCACGGCCAGCGTGCTCAGGTCGAGCACCGACAGCCGCCACCCCTTCGTGGGGTCGCCGGAGATCGCCTGCTTGAAGGCGATCCGCGTGCCGTCCGGCGACAGTGACGGGCACTCGACGTTCTCGGCGACCGTCTTCAGCGTGCGCGCCGCGAGGTCGCCCTTCACCAGGTAGCGGTGGCCGCCGGTCGACATCGTCGCGTAGAGCGTGTTGTCGTCGGCCGCGAAGGTCACGCCCCAGAAGTTGCGGTCCGCGGCCCGGACCGGTGCGTCGAACTCTTCCAGCGACGCCACCAGCGTCCCGCTGACGGTGTCGAGGATGCCGGTGCGGGTGGAGAAACCACCGCTGTTGTAGGAGTCGCCGCCCACGAACGTCGTCCAAGCCACCAGCCGCCCGGACGCCGACACCCGGGCGCGGTTCGGCAGCCCCGGGATGTCCACGGAGCGCACCGGCGCCAACCGACGGTCCAGGACCACCATCTTGTACGTCCACGGTGTCGCCGGCTGCAGGCACACACCGGTGCCCCCGGCCGCGTACGCCCGCACGCACTCAACGGCCGAGACCGTGCGCGGCCCGGCCGGGTCCGACGTGGACACCGTCGCGATGTGCCGGTCGGTCACGGTCAGCAGCACCGGCCCGGCGTCGAGCGTCACCGGCTTCGCCGCCACCGCAACGGGTTCCGCCACCCGCGCGGCCGCGCCCCGGATGTAGAACGTGGCCACCCCGGCCAGCACCATCGCCACGCCCAGCACCGCGAGCACCCGCGCCCGCACGCTCCAGCCGTTCACGCCGTCCGTCCTTTGTAGAAGAGCAACCCGGCGGTGGTCCCACCGGCGACGACCGCGACCACCGCCGCCGCCAGCACGGCCGCGGTCGGCCCCCACGCCGACCAGGCCAGCCCGAACAGCACCGAGGAGGCCACGTAGGCCAGCGCCTGCCCGGTCTGCACGAGCGCCAGCCCGGTCGCCCGCAACGCGTCCGGCAGCACCGGCCCGGCCAACGCCATCAGCACGCCGTCGGTCGCGGCGTAGTAGAGCCCGTACGCGCCCAGCGCCGCCACCAGCAGCGCCCACCCGCCGACCGGCGCGACCAGCAGCAGGTAGGTGACCGCGAGGGCCGCGTACCCGGCGAGCAGCACCGGCCGCCGCCCGATCCGGTCGGCCAGCACGCCCAGCGGCGCGGCCAGCAGCAGGTAGCCGAGGCTCGTGCCCACCGCCAGCAGCGGGAACCAGAGCAGCCCGATCTCGGTGCGCCGCTGCAGCATCAGGTAGACGAACCCGTCGCCGATCGTCGCGACCCCGAGCAGCGCCGCGGCCAGCACCAGCCGCCGCACGTCACCGGAGCGCAGCAGCGCGGCGGCGTCCCGCACGGCCGGCCGAGCGACGGAAGGCGAAGGCTGACCGTGCTCCCGGACGAACAGCACCAGCACCGCGACACCGAGCACCGCGACACAGAAACTCGTGACGAACACCGCGTCGTAGGACTGCCCGGACCCGGCCAGCACCGCGAGCGCGACCAGCGGCCCGAGGAACGCGCCGACCGCGTCCATCGTCCGGTGCACCCCGAACGCCCGCCCGAGCGCCGACGGCGGCGTGGACAGCGTGATGAGCGCGTCCCGCGGCGCGGTCCGCAGCCCCTTGCCCATCCGGTCGACCGCGACCACGAACCCGATCCCGGCCAGCGAGCGCCCGGCGGCCAGCAGCCCGAGTTTCGCGACGGCGGACAGGGCGTACCCGAAGCCCGCGAGCGCCTTGCGGGCCCGCACCCGGTCGGCGACGAACCCGCCGACGATCCGCAGCAGGGCGGTCGCTCCGGTGTAGACACCGTCGACGACGCCGTAGGCCACCGGGCTCAGGTGCAGGCCCAGCACCAGATAGAGCGGGAGCACCGCGGTGACCATCTCCGCGGAGACGTCGGTCACCAGGCTGACGGTGCCGAGCGCCAGGACGTTGCCGCCGACGACCGCCACGCCGCGCCCCCGGCCCTTGGCGCCGGGCCGGTCGATCGTCGACAGGTACACGCGGATCACCTTCTACGCCGGACGAAACCCGGACAACACCCGCCAGGTGAACAGATCGGTGTCCGTCGTTCACCCGTACGACCGGATCAAGTTCATCCAAGCCCGTAGATTTCAAGGTCATGCGCACCCGTATCCTGGCCGGCGCCACCACGGCGACCGTCCTGGCCGGCGGCATCATCGCCGCCGTACTCAGCTCGTCCACACCGGCGGCCGCCGCGACCGCCACGTTCCGGCCGACCGCCGACACCTACGTGCAGCAGGACACGGCCTCGACCAACTACGGCACGTCGACCCAGATCACGGTCGACAACAGCCCCGTCCGCCGGATGTTCCTGCGCTTCACGGTGAGCGGCGTCAGCGGCACGGTCACCAACGCCACGCTGCGCCTGCGGACGATCTCCGGCAACGACGGCAGCAACAACGGCGGCGCGTTCCGGGCCATGTCCAACACGACCTGGTCCGAGACCGGCACGACGTGGAACAACCAGCCGTCGATCGACGGCGCGTCGGTCGGCTCGATCGGCACGGTCACCGCCAACGGCTGGTACGAGCTCAACGTCACCGGCATCGTCAACGGCAACGGCACGTTCAGCTTCGGTGCCACGTCCAGCAGCACCGACGGCGCCTACTACGACTCGCGGGAGAGCGGCACCGACGCGCCGCAACTCGTCGTCACCACCGGCACCAGCACGCCGCCGCCCAGCGGCGACCCGGTGCTCGTCGGTGCCGGCGACATCGCCACCTCGGGCTCCGGCGACAGCACGACCGCGGCGCTGATCAACGGCATCTCGGGCACGGTGTTCACCACCGGCGACAACGTCTACAACAACGGCACGGCCAGCGAGTTCAACAGCTACTACCAGCCGACCTGGGGCGCCTTCAAGTCGCGGACCCGGCCGTCGCCGGGCAACCACGACTACAACACCTCGGGCGCCACCGGCTACTACAACTACTTCGGCGCGCAGGCCGGCCCGTCGGGGCAGGGTTACTACTCCTACAACCTCGGCAACTGGCACATCGTCTCGCTCAACTCCAACATCAGCATGTCGGCGACCTCGGCCCAGGTGACCTGGCTCAAGAACGACCTGGCCGCCAACACGCGTCCGTGCACCCTGGCCTACTGGCACCACCCGCTGTTCACCTCGGGTGCCAACCACGCGCCGTCGACCTCGACCCGCCCGCTCTACCAGGCGCTCTACGACGGCAACGCGGACGTGGTCGTCTGGGGTCACAACCACCAGTACGAGCGGTTCGCGCCGATGAACCCCAGCGGCGGCCTGGACAACTCCCGCGGCCTGCGCTCGTTCGTCGCCGGCATGGGCGGCGCCGACCACTACGGCTTCGGCACGATCCAGCCCAACAGCCAGGCCCGCAACAGCGACACGTTCGGCGTCCTCAAGTTCACGCTGCACGACAACTCGTACGACTGGCAGTTCGTGCCGCAGTCCGGCAAGACCTACAACGACAGCGGGACCGGTAGCTGCCACTGACTCCGCTGCCCGTTGCCCGCCGCGCAACCAGCGCGGCGGGTAACGTCGGTTTTGTCATGACCGTCCCGGAGCTCGACAGCACCGTGCGCCTCATGCTCAACGGGGCGCCGCGGGAGGTCGTGGTCGACAACCGCACCACCCTGCTCGACCTGCTCCGGGACCGGCTCGACCACACGGGCACCAAGAAGGGCTGCGACCACGGTCAGTGCGGTGCCTGCACGGTCCTGGTCGACGGCCGCCGGGCCAACTCCTGCCTGCTGCTGGCGGTCGCGGTCGACGGCCGCGAGGTGACCACGGTCGAAGGGCTCGCGGACGACGAACCCCACCCGCTGCAGGCCGCGTTCGTGGCGCACGACGCGTTCCAGTGCGGCTACTGCACACCGGGCCAGATCTGCTCGGCGATCGGGATGCTCGACGAGCTGGCCGAGGGTTGGCCGAGCGCGGTCACCGCCGACGGGCGGCCGCCGAGCCTCGACGACGCCGAGATCCGCGAGCGGATGGCCGGCAACATCTGCCGCTGCGGCGCGTACCCGAACATCGTCGCGGCGATCCGCGAGGTCGCCGGGGGCGACTGACGGTGCGCGAGTTCGCCTACGCCCGGGCCCGCAGCGTCGACGCCGCGGTCGCGCTGGTCGCCGACAATCCCGGCGCCCGCTACCTGGGCGGCGGCACCAACCTCGTCGACCTGATGAAGCTCGGCGTCGAGCGGCCCGACCTGCTGGTGGACGTGACCGGCCTGCCCATGCACGAGGTCACCGAGGACGGCGACACCCTGCACGTCGGCGCGCTGGTCCGCAACAGCGACCTGGCCGCGCACCCGCTGGTCCGCGAGCGCTACCCGGTGCTCAGCCAGGCGGTGCTGGCCGGCGCCTCGGGCCAGCTCCGCAACGTGGCCACCACCGGCGGCAACCTGGTGCAGCGCACCCGGTGCGGCTACTTCACCGACGCGACGAAGCCGTGCAACAAGCGGATGCCCGGCTCGGGCTGCCCGGCGATCGAGGGCGAGCACCACAACCTGGCCATCCTCGGCGCGTCCGACCACTGTGTCGCGACCCACCCGTCGGACCTCGCGGTCGCGCTGGCCGCACTGGACGCCCGGGTCGGCGTGCAGGACCTGGCCGGGCCGCAGGAGATCCCGCTCGCCGACTTCTACCGCCCGGTCGGCGACCGGCCCGACCTCGAGCTGACCGTCCGCGACGGCGCACTGGTCACCGGCGTCGCCCTGCCACCCCTGCCCGCCGGCGCGCGGTCCGCCTACCGCAAGGTGCGCGAGCGGGCGTCGTACGCGTTCGCGATCGGCTCCGTCGCCGCGGTGCTGAAGGTCGACGACGGCCGGGTACGCGACGTCCGGATCGCCCTCGGCGCGGTGGCCTCGCACCCGTGGCGGGCCCGGGTCGCCGAGCGCGCGCTGGTCGACGCCCCCGCCACACCGCCGGCGTTCGAGGCGGCCGCCGAGGCGGAGCTGGCCGCGGCCCGGCCGCTGCGCGACAACGCGTACAAGGTGCCGCTGATCCGCAACCTCGTCGTCGCGGTGCTGTCGGAGCTGGTGGGTGACCGATGACCCGCACCTGGCAGGCCGCGCCGTCCGTCGGCCACCCGATGGCCCGGGTCGAGGGCTTCGACAAGGTGACCGGGCGGGCCCGCTACGCCGGCGACGTCGCCCTGCCGGGCCTCGCGTACGGCTGGGTGGTGCCGGCCACCATCCCGCGCGGCCGGGTGCTCCACCTCGACGTCGAGGCCGCGCTGGCGATGCCGGGCGTGCTGGCGGTGCTGCACCAGGAGAACGCGCCCCGGCTCACCGACATCGGCGAGGGCACGCTGTTCCTGTTCCAGGGCGACCGGGTGCCGCACTGGGGAGCGCCCGTCGCCCTGGTCATCGCGGACACGCCGGAGCGGGCCCGCGAGGCGGCCGAGCGGATGCGGGTCGACTACCTGCCGGAGCCGCCGGACTGCGTGTTCCGCGCCGACCATCCCGCCCTCTACGAGCCCCGGTTCGTCAACCCGCACAACGAGACGGTGACCGAGAAGGGCGACATCGACGGCGCGTTGGCCGCCGCGGCCGTGGTCGTCGACGCCGAGTACCGGACGCCGGCCCAGCACAACAACGCGATGGAGCCGCACTCGACCACCGCCGTCTGGGCCGACGGCCGCCTCACGCTGCGCACCTCCACGCAGTACGCGTACGCCTGGTCCCAGAGCCTGACCAGGCTCTTCGGGTTCGCTCCCGGGACGGTGCGGGTGCTCTCGGAGCACGTCGGCGGCGGTTTCGGCAACAAGGGCAACCCGCCGCGCCCCGATTCGGCGCTCGCGGTGATGGCCGCGACGCTGGTCGGCCGCCCGGTGCGGGTCACCCTGACCCGGCCGCAGCTCTGGCCGCTCACCGGCTATCGCACGCCGACCGCGCAGCGGCTGCGGCTCGGCGCCGACCGGGACGGCCGGCTCGTCGCGGTGGAGCATCTCGCCGCGGTGCAGACCTCGCGGCTCGTCGAGTTCACCGAGCAGGTCACGATGTACTCCCGCCCGATGTACGCCGCGCCCCACCTGCGCACCGGGCACCAGGTGGTGGCCCTGGACGTGCCGACGCCGCGCTGGATGCGGGCGCCGGGGGAGGCACCGGGGTCGTTCGGGCTGGAGTCCGCGATGGACGAGCTGGCCGAGGCGTGCGGCGTCGACCCCGTCGAGCTGCGGCTGCGCAACGACACCGCCGACGACCCCACGACCGGCCTGCCGTTCAGCAGCCGCCGGCTGGCCGACTGCCTGCGGGTCGGCGCGGACCGGTTCGGCTGGGCCGGCCGGGACCCGCGCCCGGCGGTGGGCCGCGACGGCCGCTGGTGGCGGGGGACCGGCGTGGCCGGCGCCCACTACCCGGCCCGGACCGTGCCGAGCACCGCGCACGCCACCGCGCTGCCGTCCGGTGAGTTCGTGGTGCGGGTCGCGGCCACGGACATCGGGACGGGCGCGCGGACCGCGCTGACCCAGCTCGCCGCGGACGCGCTCGAGGTGCCGGCGACCGTGGTGCGGGTGCTGATCGGCGACAGTGACTTCGGTCCGGCGCAGGGTGCCGGCGGCTCGACGGGCACCGCGTCGTGGAGCTGGCCGGTGGTCACCGCGTGCCGCGACCTGGCCCACCGGCTGGCCTCCGGCGAGGCCGTGCCGCCGCACGGGCTGACCAGCACGTTCGACTCCACCGACGCGGTCCGTGCGCGGCACGAGCTCGCCCGGTACGCGTGGGGCGCGCACTTCGCCGAGGTCGCCGTCGACGTGACCACGGGCGAGGTGCGGGTGCCCCGGCTCACCGGCGTCTACGCGGTCGGCCGCGTGGTCAACCCGCTCACCGCCCGGTCGCAGCTGCTCGGCGGCATGACGATGGGCCTGTCCACGGCGCTGCTCGAAGAGTCCATCATGGACGGCCGGTTCGGCGACTACGTCAACCACAACCTGGCCGACTACCACGTGGCGACCAATCCCGACGTCGGCGAGCTGGACGTGGCGGTCGTCGACGACCCGGACGACGAGCTGAACCCCTCCGGCGTGAAGGGTCTCGGCGAGATCGGCATCGTCGGCGTGCCGGCCGCCATCGCCAACGCGGTCTGGCACGCGACCGGCGTGCGCCAGCGCGAGCTGCCGATCACCCCGGCCCGCGCTGCACTGTAGACGCCGCTCACGTTCGCGCACTAGCTTGACGATCGTCGCAACCCCCCTTTCGACGAGGTGATCCGATGACGGCCGGTCATCCCCTCGAGCGGCTGAGCGCCGCCGAGATCGATGCCGCACGCACGCTCTTCCAGAAGAACGACCTGCTCACACCGACCACCCGGTTCGCGGTGCTCGGCCTCGAGGAGCCGCCGAAGGACGCGGTGCTCGCCTGGCGGCCGGGCGACCCCCTCGACCGCCGGGTGAACGCCACCCTGCTCGACGTGGCCACCGGCCAGGTCCGCCGGGTGATCGCGTCGGTGACCCGCGAGGAGGTCGACGAGGCGGTCGAGGTCGACCCGGCGGTCGACGGCCAGCCGCCGGTCCTGCTCGACGAGTTCATCGCGGTCGACGAGATCGTCAAGGCCGACCCCGAGTGGCGCGCCGCCATCGAGCGCCGCGGCATCACCGAGTTCGACCTGGTCCGGCCCTGCCCGCTCTCGGCGGGCAACTACGACATCCCCGGCGAGCGCGGCCGCCGCCTCCTGCGGGTGCTGTCGTTCGTGGCCAACCGGCCCGAGGACCACTGCTGGGCACACCCGATCGACGGCGTCGTCGCGTACGTCGACCTGATCGAGAAGAAGGTCGTCCAGCTCGTCGACAGCGCGCTGCTGCCGGTGCCGACCGAGGAGGGCAACTACGACGACCCGGCGTTCACCGGACCGCCCCGCGCGACGCTCAAGCCGCTGGAGATCACCCAGCCGGACGGCCCGAGCTTCCAGGTCGACGGCGACGAGGTGACCTGGGAGGGCTGGCGGTTCCGGATCGGCTTCGACCCCCGCGAAGGCCTGGTCCTGCACCAGCTCTCCATCGCGGACCGCCCGCTGATCTACCGCGCGTCGATCGCCGAGATGGTGGTCCCGTACGCCGACCCGAGCCCGGCCCGGTTCTGGCAGAACTACTTCGACGCGGGCGAATACCTACTCGGCCAGCAGGCCAACTCCCTCGTGCTCGGCTGCGACTGCCTCGGTGAGATCCGCTATTTCGACGCGGTGCTGGCCGACGGCGACGGCAACCCGCGCACGGTGGCCAATGCCATCTGCCTGCACGAAGAGGATTTCGGTGTGCTGTGGAAGCACAGCGACCTGTTCACCGAGGCGGCCGAGACCCGCCGGCAGCGCCGCCTGGTCATCTCGTACTGGGCCACGGTCGGCAACTACGACTACGGCTTCTTCTGGTACCTCTACCTCGACGGCGCGGTCGAGATGGAGGTCAAGACGAGTGGCGTCGTGTTCACCTCGTCGTACGTCGAGGGCAGCGAGTTCGCCGTCGAGGTCGCGCCGGGTCTGGGTGCGCCGTACCACCAGCACCTCTTCAACGCCCGGCTGGACATGACGGTGGACGGTGTCGGCAACGCGGTCGACGAACTCGACGTGCGGCGGCTGCCGGTCAGCGAGGCGAACCCGCACGGCAACGCCTTCACCCGCACCGCGACCCGCCTGGCCACCGAGTCGCAGGGGGCCCGCAGCGCCGACAACAGCGTCGGCCGGGTGTGGCGGATCTCGAACCCGACGAAGACCAACCGGTTCGGGCAGCCCGTCGCCTACGTGCTGCGTCCCGAGGGCCAGCCGGCGTTGCTGGCCGACGAGAGCTCGTCGATCGCGCGGCGTGCCGCGTTCGCCCGCAAGCACCTGTGGGTCACCCGTTACGCGGCCGACGAGCGTTACCCCGCCGGCGAGTACGTCAACCAGCACCCGGGCGGCGCCGGCCTGCCCGCGTTCGTCGCCGACGACGAGTCGATCGACGGCGAAGATATTGTTGTCTGGCACACCTTCGGCAGCACACATTTCCCGCGGGTCGAGGACTGGCCCGTGATGCCTGTCGACCGCGCCGGATTCACGCTGCGACCCGTGGGATTCTTCGACCGGAACCCCACGTTGGACGTTCCGGCCAGCACGGCAAAACACTGCCATTAATACCGATTCTGGGGTACGTCCGACGGACGTACCCCAGAATGTATTTTGTGAATATTAACGGCGAGTAATGACGGCCATGGCCGCGACCGCGCCTTCGACGCCCTGGATGCAATCACGCAGCGGAGCGGGAAGGCGCGCGACGATCGCCCCGATGCTGTCGGTCACCTCTTGCCGGGTCCACTCCAGCATGATGCGTTGTTCGAGGCCAGTGGCCTTGATCAGGGCGGCGAGCGTGGCTGTCTGCGCATCGATCTGCGCCGGTCGCTGTAGGTAGTAGGACAGTCGCACGAGCGGCCGGGTCGCCGTCAGCGCGTTGACCGCCGGGTAACGCACAGTGATCTTCCTGGACAGCCCAGAACGCTGCTCGTCGCGACGGACCATCCCCGCGGCGACGGCCCGCTGTGCCACGACCTCGCCGACGTTGCCGCGGAGGTGTTCCACCCAGGCGCGGGGGACGAACTCGTTGCCTCTGCTGTGGATCTCGCGCAGGACCACGTCGGTGACCGGGTCACCCCAGGGGCGCGGATCGTCGACGGCCACCTTGGTGGCCATGACGGTCACGCGTCTCTGCAGGATCAGCTCGCATAGCGCGGCGCCGGCCAGGCCGGCATCCAGCATCTCCTGGTTGATGACCGTCTTGCCGGTGTATTCGTTGTGGCCGGCAAGGAAAAGTTCGTCGGCAAGCCCTAAGTCGCTCATAACCTCAGGCGGAGTCGGAGTCGATGAGATCACCGGCGGTGGGATGGGGGCGCCGATTTTGTGCGGGGCAAACTGTACGCCGATCTTGGCCCGCATTCAACCGTTGTGATCCTTCGATAAGGACCCTCCACAGTCTTGAGTGGTGGAGATCGTGGTCGTACGATCGGGCGTCGCGAAACCGATCAAACACCTCTGAATCGAGGAACCCCCCAGTGTCCGAACAGCTCGCAGGAACTCTCGCCAGGCGACGCCTCGGCGTAGTACACCTGTTCTTCTTCGTCGTGGCGGCGTCGGCGCCGCTGACCGTGCTCGGTGGCGGCGTCACCACGACCTTCGCCGTCACCGGCTCGAAGGGCGTTCCGCTGTCCTTCCTGGTGCTCGCCGTGATCCTGGGCATCTTCGCGGTCGGCTACGCGGCAATGAGCCGCCACGTCGCCAACGCGGGCGCCTTTTACTCGTACATCGCCCAAGGCATCGGCCGCCCCGCCGGCGTCGGCGGCTCGTTCGTCGCGCTGACCGCGTACAACGCGATCCAGATCGGCCTCTACGGCCTCTTCGGCTTCATCTTCGCCGACTTCATGAACACCAAGTTCAGCGTCGACATGCAGTGGTGGGTCTGGTCCATCGCGGCGTGGGTGCTGATCGGCATCCTGGGCATGCTCCGCGTCGACCTCAACGCCACCGTCCTCGCGGTGCTGCTGATCCTCGAGATCCTGGCGACCGCCCTGTTCGACATCATCGGCCTGACCAACCCGGCCGGCGGCAGCGTCTCGATGGCCGGCTGGGACTTCGGCAACCTGTTCGCCAGCGGGGTCGGCGCGGTGTTCGCACTAGGCATCGCGGCCTTCACCGGCTTCGAGTCCGGCGCCATCTACAGCGAGGAGGTCAAGGACCCCCGCCACACGGTCGCCCGGGCCACCTTCTTCGCCGTGCTGTTCACCGGCCTCTTCTACGCCGTCTCGGCGTGGGCGATGACCGTCGTGGTCGGCCCCGACAACGTGCAGCAGGCCGCGACCGAGGCCGGCCCCGGTGTCGTGTTCGGCACCCTGGCCGAGCACACCAACGCCACGATCGCCGACATCGCGGTCGTGCTGTTCTTCACCAGCGTGTTCGCCGCTCTGCTCTCGTTCCACAATGGAGTGGCGCGCTACCTGTTCGCGCTCGGTCGTGAGCGGGTGCTGCCGCAGTTCCTCGGCCGCACCAGCCGCCGGACGATGGCGCCGATCGCCGGCTCGCTGTCGCAGTCCGTCATCGCGATCGTCGTGCTGGTCGGCTTCATCGCCGCCGGCAAGGACCCGGTGCTCGACCTGTTCACCTGGCTGTCCGGTGTGTCCGCGGTCGGCGTCGTGCTGCTGATGGCGGCCACCTCGGCGGCGGTCGTCGGCTACTTCCGGGTCCGCCGGGCCGACGAGTCGACCTGGCAGGGTCAGGTCGCCCCGGCCCTGGCGACGATCCTGCTGACCGCGCTGCTGATCACGCTGGTCGGCAACTTCAACAGCCTGCTGGCGCCGACCAACCCGTCCTACCTGCGCTGGCTGCTGCCCGGCCTGATCGGTGCGGCGGCGCTCATCGGCATCATCTGGGGCGCGATCCTGAAGTCGTCGCGGCCCGACGTCTACGAGGGCATCGGGCGCACGGTCGGCCAGCCGCTGACCGCCGACGAGTCCGGCAACAACAGCTCCGACTACGTGCCGGTGCACTGAGTCGGCTCTGACGGAAGCCCGCGCGGCCTCATGCGCCGCGCGGGCATCCGCGTGCCCGGCGTAGCCTCCAGTGGCGAACCCCCTCGCTGAACGGAGCGCCCCCATGGAATACACGCGCCTGGGCTCGTCCGGCCTCGTCATCTCGAAAGTCGTCGTCGGATGCATGGGCTTCGGCGACCCGAGCCGCGGCCACCACGCGTGGAGCTTGCGGCTCGACGCGTCCCGGCCGCTCATCCGAGCGGCCCTCGAGGCGGGCGTGACCACGTTCGACACCGCCAACGTGTACGCCCTCGGCTCGAGCGAGGAGATCGTCGGCCAGGTGATCGGCGAGCTGGCCCGCCGCGACGAGGTCGTCATCGCCACCAAGGTGCACGGCCGGATGGGCGACGGCCCCAACGGCTCGGGCCTGTCCCGCGGCGCCATCATGACGCAGGTCGAGGCCAGCCTGCGCCGGCTGCGCACCGACTACATCGACCTCTATCAGATCCACCGCTTCGACCCGAACACCCCGGTCGAGGAGACGATGGAGGCGCTGCACGACCTGGTCCGCGCGGGCAAGGTCCGCTACCTGGGCGCCTCGTCGATGTGGACCTGGCAGTTCGCGCAGCTGCAGCACGCGGCCGACCTGGGCGGCTGGACCCGCTTCGTGTCCATGCAGAACCACTACAACCTGCTGATGCGCGAGGAGGAGCGGGAGATGCTCCCGTACTGCCTCGACCAGGGCGTGGGCGTGATCCCGTGGAGCCCGCTGGCCCGCGGCAAGCTGACCCGCGACTGGGCCACCACCACGGACCGCAGCGGCACGGACCGCTTCGGCGCGACCCTCTACCAGCAGTCGCGGGACGCGGACCGCCGGATCGTCGAGGCGGTCGGCACGCTAGCCGACAAGCGCGGCGTGTCCCGCGCCGCGGTGGCGCTGGCGTGGGTGCTTGCCAAGGACACGGTCACCGCACCGATCGTCGGCGTGACCAAGGAACACCACCTCACCGACGCGATCGCCGCGCTGGACCTGGACCTCACCGAAGACGAGATCGCGCTTCTGGAAGAGCACTACACCCCGCGTGACTCGGAAGGGTTCTAAGCCGTCCGCGTGTCGGGGCGGGAGGCGGACCACCAAGCCGCCGTGGCCAGGACGGCCACGGCGGCGCTGAACAGGAACGGCGCGTGGGCGCCCAGCGAGCCGGCGAGCGCGCCGCCGAGGAGCGCGCCCAGGGCCGCGCAGCCGTAGGTGAGCGTGCGGGAGGCGGCGACCACCCGGCCCAGCAGGTCCGCCGGGACCGTGCGCTGGCGGATGGCCAGAGCGGTCACGTTGAGGACCGCGAACGACGCGCTGGTCACGACGACCACCGTGGCCGCCGCCCAGCGGTCAGGAGCGATCACCAGCAGCGCCGGCGTGCCCGCCGTGAGGGCCAGCGACCAGGTCAGCACCGTGCGGTGGCGGAAGCGGGCGATCAGCCGGTCCGCGGCGAACGAGCCGAGCAGGCCGCCGCCGGCGCCGGTGGCGAGCAGCAGGCCGAAGCCGACGGCGCCCAGGCCCAGGCTGTCGCGGGCGTAGAGCACGAAGATGGCGAACCAGGCGCTGTCGGCCGCGCCCACCGCGGCGCTGACCAGGACCAGCGTGCGCAGCATGGGGTGGCGCAGCAGCCAGCGCATTCCGGCCAGGTCGCCCGGTCGCTCGGATGTGGCCGCCGCCGGGGCCGGGCGGCGGGTCAGGCTCAGTGGCAGCGACAGCACGAGCATCACGGCCAGGGCCAGCGTCGCGCCGTTGACCGCGAACGGCAGCGCGGCGCCCGCGACGAACAGCAGGGCGCCGACCGGCGGGCCGACGAACTCGTTGCCCACGATCTCGCCTGCCACCAGGCGGCCGTTGGCCCGCTCCAACTGGCTGTCGTGGACCAGGCGGGGGATCGCGGTCTGTGCCGCGGTGTCGCGGACCGTCTCCCCGACGCCGAGCAGGAACGCGGCCGCGACCACGAGCGCGACCGTCGCCCAGCCGGTCGCGACCGCCACGACGAGGGTCAGCAGCACGGCGACCCGGGCGAGGTCGGCCGCGACGATGAGCTGGCGGGCGCCGCGCCGGTCGGCCAGCGCGCCGGCCCAGAGGCCGGTCACCAGCCAGGGCAGCACCTGGGCCGCCGCGACCGCGGCCACGCCGACCGGTGACGCGGTCAGTGCCGCGGCGAGCAGGGGGAAGGCGGCGACGCGGATGCCGTCGCCGAGGTTGGCGAGCGCCGACGCGCCCCAGAACCGCCAGAACGCCGTGCCCAGTGACCGGTCGACCATCGGGTGACCGTACCCGTGCGATGTCGATGGTTCTAGGCCGGCCGCGCCTCCGGGTGCGAGGCCGTCCACCACGCCACTGTGGCCAGAGCGGCCACGACCGCGCTGAACAGGAACGGGGCGTCGGCACCCAGGGTGCTCGCCAGCGCGCCGCCCAGGAGCGCGCCCAGGGCCGCGCAGCCACAGCTGAGGGTGCGGACGGCCGCGACCACGCGGCCCATCAGCTCCGGCGGCACGGACCGCTGGCGCACGGCCCGCGCCGTCACGTTGAGCACGGCGAACGAGGCGCTGGTCGTGACCACGACGGTGGCCGCGGCCCACCGATCGGGCGCGACCACCAGCAGGGCCGGTGTGCCTGCGGTGAGCGGCAGCGACCACGCGAGCACCGCGCGGTGCCCGTGCCGGGCGATCAGCCGGTCGGCGGCGAACGCGCCCAGCAGGCCGCCACCGGCGCCGGTGGCGAGCAGCAGGCCGAAGCCGACGGCACCGAGGCCGAGGCTGTCGCGGGCGTAGAGGACGAACGTGGCGAGCCAGGCGCTGTCCGCGGCGCCCACGGCCCCGGCGACCGCGATCAGCGTGCGCAGCATCGGGTTGCGCAGGAGCCAGCGCAGGCCCGCGAGCACGCCGGGTCGCTGTCCTGCCGCCGCCGCCGTCGCCGCCGTGACGGCCGCCGCCCGTGCCAGGGTCAGTGGCAGCGACAGCATCAGCATCACCGCCAGGGCCAGGGTGGCGCCGTTGACCGCGAACGGCAGCGCGGCGCCGGCGACGAACAGCAGCGCGCCGACCGGCGGGCCGACGAAGTCGTTGCCGACGATCTCGCCGGCCAGCAGCCGGCCGTTGGCCCGCTCCAACTGGCTGTCGTGGACCAGGCGGGGGATCGCGGTCTGTGCCGCCGTGTCGCGGACCGTCTCGCCCACGCCGAGCAGGAACGCGGCCACGGCCACCACCGCGACCGTCGCCCGGCCGGCCGCGACCGCGACGACCAGGGCGAGCAGCACGGCCACCCGGGCGAGGTCGGCGGCGACGATGAGCTGGCGGGCGCCGCGCCGGTCGGCCAGCGCGCCGGCCCACAGGCCGGTCACCAGCCACGGGAGGAATTGCGCGGAGGCCACCGCGGCCACGCCGACCGGCGAGGTGGTCAACGCCGCCGCGAGCAGCGGGAAGGCCGCGACGCGGATGCCGTCGCCGAGGTTGGCGAGCGCGGACGCGCCCCAGAACCGCCAGAACGCCGGACCCAGCGACCGGTCGACCACCGGCTGACGGTAACCGAGGATCTTCGATCTTCGCACCGGGCGCCCGTCCGGATGGCACGATCGAACGGGTGAGTGACGCCATCGACCCCGACCGGCACGTGTACGGCGATCCCGGCGCGGCGATCACCATCGTGGAGTACGGCGACTTCGAGTGCCCCTACTGCGGCGCGGCGTTCCCCGTGCTGCGCAAGCTGATCGACGGTGCGGACGGCCGGGTCAGGCTCGTCTACCGGCATTTCCCGGTGTTCACCAAGCACCCGTACGCGCTGACCGCGGCGCTGGCCGCCGAAGCGTCGGGCGAGCACTTCTGGGCCATGCACGACCAGCTCTTCAAGCACCAGGCCCGGCTGACCGACCCGGACCTGGTCGCCTACGCCGCCGAGGCCGGTGTGCCCGACCCGGAGTCCGTGATCGGCGACGCGGCACAGGCCTCCCGGCCGGCGGTGGAACGCGACTACACGACCGGGGTGTCCGACGGCGTGCGCGGCACGCCCACCCTGTTCGTCGACGGCCGCCTCTACTCGGGCCGGGTCGAGCTCGGTCCGTTGCGCAGCACCCTCGGGCTCGGTCGCTAGGCGCCGGGTGAGCACCGCGTCGTTGCCGCCGCGGCCCGGGCCGCGGACCCGGCTGGCGAGCGCGTTGCCGCTGGTGCCGCAGCCGGTCACCCGGTTCCTCGTCACCGAGGCCGGCAGCGGCTTCCTCCTGCTGGCCGCCGCCATCGCGGCGCTGATCTGGGCCAACGTGCCGGGCGACAGCTACGAGACGGTCTGGGAGACGACCGCGTCGATCCGGCTCGGCGAGTGGGGGATAACGCTCGACCTGCGCCACTGGGTCAACGACGCGGCCATGGCGATCTTCTTCCTCACCGTGGGTCTGGAGATCAACCGGGAGATCACGGTCGGGGAGCTGCGCCGCGGCCGGTACGTGCTGACGCCCATCTTCGGCGCCGCCGGCGGGGTCATCGTGCCGGCGCTGATCTACTACGCGTTCAACGCGGGCACGCCGGCCGAGCACGGCTGGGGCATCCCGATCTCCACCGACACCGCGTTCCTGCTCGGCATCCTGGCCCTCTTCGGCCCGCGCTGCCCCGACCAGCTCCGGCTGTTCTTCCTCACGCTCGCGATCGTCGACGACATCGTCGCGATCGTGGTGATGGCCATCTTCTACACGCCGGCACTCTCGATGGTGCCGCTGATCGTCGCCGTGGCGCTGACGGGTGTGCTGATCCTGCTGCGCTGGGCCGGGGTCTGGCAGCTCCGGTGGTACGCGCTCGTCGGCATCGTGCTGTGGTTCGCGGTCTACGAGTCCGGCATCCACCCGACGCTGGCGGGTGTCGTGATCGGCCTGATCGTGCCGGCCACGCCGGTCGACCCGCGGTTTCTCGAGTTCCTGCGCTTCTACGGCCGCGGGCTGATCGAGCGGGCGGACGCCGCGCGGGCCCGGCTGACGGTGCTGGCCGCCCGCGCGACCGTGCCGGCCAACGACCGGATGCAGGACGCCCTGCACCCCTTCAGCGCGTACGTCATCGTGCCGATCTTCGCCCTCGCCAACGCGGGCGTGGTGATCAACCAGGAGAGCCTGTCCCGGGCCGTACAGTCGTCGGTCACGATCGGCGTGTTCGTCGGCCTGGTGGTCGGCAAGACCGTCGGCATCTCGCTCGGCACGGCCGTCGCGCTCTGGACCAAGCTCGGCGAGCTGCCCGGCCGGGTGCGCTACGGCCACCTGATCGGCGGCGCCGCGCTCGCCGGGATCGGGTTCACGATCAGCCTGTTCATCACGGACCTGGCGTTCGACGACCCGGTGGTGATCGCCGACGCCAAGCTGGGCGTGCTGGTCGGCTCGGCGGTGGCGGCGGTGATCGGCTCGCTGTTCCTGCGCTACCTCGGCGAACGGCTGCCGTTGTGCATGGTCGAGGACGACGAGGGAGTCCCAGCCCTACCTACTGGTCCTTGGCGCGACCCCACGAGGCCTTAGCCGAACCGGCGCCAGACGCTGCGGCGGTTGCGGCCCGGTGCGGAGCGGTCGAGGCGGCGCAGCGTCGACGGTAGGTCGACCCGGCGGTCCGGTGTGACGTCGTGCAGGGTCAGCACCAGGCCCTGCACGGCCGGGTGGTTGCGCAGGTCGCGGCAGTTGACCTCGACCTGGATCCAGGAGCCGTCGGCGCGGCGCAGCGTCCACTCGGTGTTGACGCCGCTGCCGTCCATGGCCGACCGGGCGCGGTCGAGCGTGTTCTCGACCTGGCCGTGGTCGTCGCGGTGGATGATGTCGCGCCAGGTCGACAGGATCGGCACGGAGACCTTGAGCATGTCGGCCATCGACGGGCTCGCGTAGCGGATCCACTCGTCGGCGTCGAGCAGGATCACCACGTCGGCCGTGCGCTCGCTGACCGCGCTCAGGTAGGCGTCGCGCTCCCGCCGGCTCGTCTCGACCGTGTGGCCGACCCGGCGCAGGGCCAGCGCCGCCTGGCTGGCCAGCACCTCGAGGGTGTCCTGCAGGCCCGCCAGCACCGCGTGGTCGGCGGCGATCGCGATCGCGCTGACCGGCGAGGGGCGCCGGCCCGGCTGGTCACTGGCCAGCGACGCGACCAGCGTGGCCGGCAGGCCGGCCAGCGGCGCCCGCAGGTCCGGGTGCAGCAGGCGGGTGGCGCTCAACCGGCTGCGGCGCCCGCCGGCGGTCGCGGGCGGCTGGTGCCCGAGCAGCACGAGCGGCCGCCAGGCCACCGCGTCGGCGACCTCGACCCGGCCGAACACCGGGCCCGCGTCGGGTGCCGGAACGGTCGCCTTCCCGCTGGCCCGCCCCGCCAGGCGTCGCTCGACGGCCGGCCGCAGGTCCGCGGTCTCCTCGCGCGCCCGCACCCGGTCGGCCTTGGTGTCGG
>NZ_BONC01000050.1 GCF_016862515.1 Asanoa iriomotensis | reverse complement strand
CGCCGGCCATGATCGTGTGAACATCACCGGATCACGAGAACCCCACCGACCTGATCAGGTGTACGGGATCAGGTAACCCGGCGGCGTGTCCCGCAGACCAACCGCACCGGATCATTCGACGCGCACCATCCCGGGCTGACCAGCCACACATGATCAGACCCGGACAACCCGAAGCGGAACAGCCCGAGACGCAGAGGGTCAACCGGCCACCCAAATCTCCCGCAATCCCCTTGGAATAGATCATCTAGAGCCCAAGCCGCGCGACGCATGGACCAGAACCCAAGCCGAGCGACGCACGGACCGTCACCGACCTACGCCACGGAGAACAACCGGGCACCGCCCATCCGCGCCCCATTGGACAACCACCCAAACCACTGCGGAACCGGGTTGGAGCCTGCCGCCGGTGGGCGCCGGCTGTTGTCGACGGCAGGCAGGAAACGGCGCGCCCGCTGCGCAGGGACCGCAGAGCGGGGCCAATGTCATCAACAGGGAGGAGGTCGGCATCGAAAAGCCCGCCCCCGGGAAGGGGGCGGGCTTTCGAATCAGCTCAGCGCGGGTCAGCCGGCGGTGGGTGCGCCGTGGCAGCGCTTGTACTTCTTGCCTGAGCCGCACGGGCACGGGGCGTTGCGGGACGGGCCGTTGCTCGGCTGTGCTGCCGCGCGGCCCGGGGACGGGCGGCGGCCCGGCGATGGGCGCGGCCGGTCGTCGCCGGTCGTCGGAGCCGGGACGCCCACGCCCAGGGCCGGTGCGTGCTGCATCGGCGGCTGGGGCTGGGTGTGCTGGACCGCTACCCCGCCGCCGCCGGCGGCGCCGTCGATTGTGGGGGCCGAATATTGCAGGCCGCTCTGCGAGCGGGATGCGCGGCCAAGGCCCTTGCCCTTGATCTCGATCGTGGCGTCGCTCGGCATCGGGAGGGCGCCGCCCTCGGCCGGCTCCGGGGCCGGCTTCTCTTCGACCTGGACGTCGACGTTGTAGAGGAAACCGACCGTCTCCTCCTTGATGCCGTCCATCATCGTCGCGAACATCTCGAAGCCCTCGCGCTGGTATTCGACGACCGGGTCGCGTTGCGCGTAGGCCCGCAGGCTGATGCCCTCCTGCAGGTAGTCCATCTCGTAGAGGTGCTCGCGCCACTTCCGGTCGATGACCTGGAGCAGCACCATCCGCTCGAGCTGGCGGACCGCGCCGGTGCCGAGCTCTTCCTCGCGGCGGTCGTACGCGTTGTGCGCGTCGTCCTTCATCCGTGAGAGCAGGAAGTCGGCGTCGATGCTGTTGCGCTCGCCACCGGCCTCTTCCTCGACGTCCTCGATCGTGACGCCGACCGGGTAGAGCTGCTTCAGCGAGGACCAGAGCTGGTCGAGGTCCCAGTCCTCGGCGTAGCCGTCGGCGGTCGCGCCCATGACGTAGGCCTCGGTCACGTCGTCGATCATGTGGCGGACCTGCTCGTGCAGGTCCTCACCGTCGAGGACGCGCTTGCGCTCGGCGTAGATGACCTGGCGCTGCTTGTTGAGCACCTCGTCGTACTTGAGGACGTTCTTGCGGATCTCGGCGTTCTGGCCCTCGATCTGCGCCTGCGCGCTGCGGATCTGCCGGGTCACCATCTTCGACTCGATCGGCACGTCCTCGGGGATGTTGAACCGCTCCAT
Source organism: Asanoa iriomotensis (assembly GCF_016862515.1). GTDB lineage: Bacteria > Actinomycetota > Actinomycetes > Mycobacteriales > Micromonosporaceae > Asanoa > Asanoa iriomotensis. The sequence goes on along the minus strand of NZ_BONC01000050.1, from coordinate 56,550 downwards.
GACGGCCTCGACCGCGCCCGCGCGGAAGCGGCGCATGAGCTCGTCCTGCAGCGACAGGTAGAACCGGGACTCGCCCGGGTCGCCCTGCCGGCCGGAACGGCCGCGGAGCTGGTTGTCGATGCGGCGCGACTCGTGGCGCTCGGTGCCGAGCACGTAGAGGCCGCCGGCGTCGACCACCTCGTCGGCCTCGGAGTCGCAGTGCTGCTTCCAGCGCGGCAGGATCTCCTCGAACGCCTTGGCGTAGTCGTCCTCGTGCTCGACCGGGTCGAGGCCCCGCTGGGTCAGCTCGGCCGCGGCCAGGTGCTCGGCGCTGCCGCCGAGTAGGATGTCGGTGCCTCGGCCGGCCATGTTCGTCGCGACCGTCACCGCGCCGCGGCGGCCCGCCTGCGCGATGATCTCGGCTTCCTTGGCGTGGAACTTCGCGTTGAGGACCGAGTGCGGGATGCCGCGGCGGCGCAGGAGCTGCGACAGGATCTCGGAGTTTTCCACCGAGACTGTGCCGACCAGGATCGGCTGGCCCAGCGCGTGCCGCTCGGCGATGTCCTCGACGACCGCGTTGAACTTGGCCTTCTCGGTCTTGTAGATGACGTCGGGGCGGTCGACGCGGACCATCGGGCGGTGGGTCGGGATCGAGACCACGCCGACGTTGTAGACCTTGTTGAACTCGCCGGCCTCGGTCTGCGCCGTGCCGGTCATGCCCGCCAGCTTCTCGTACAGCCGGAAGTAGTTCTGGAGCGTGATCGTGGCAAGAGTCTGGTTCTCCTGCTTGATCTCGACGCCTTCCTTGGCCTCGATCGCCTGGTGCATGCCCTCGTTGTAGCGACGGCCGTGCAGGATGCGGCCGGTGAACTCGTCGACGATCAGGACCTCGCCGTCGTTGACGATGTAGTCCTTGTCGCGCTTGTAGAGCTCCTTGGCCTTGATCGCGTTGTTGAGGTAGCCGACGAGCGGCGTGTTGACCGACTCGTAGAGGTTGTCGATGCCGAGGCGGTCCTCGACCTTGGCCACGCCGCGCTCGGTGATCGCGATCGTGCGCTTGGCGTAGTCGACCTCGTAGTCGCCCTCGCCGTCCTTGCCGACCTGGAGCCGGTTGACGACCGCGGAGAACTCGGAGTACCAGCGGGCCGAGTGCTCGGCCGGGCCGGAGATGATCAGCGGCGTGCGCGCCTCGTCGATCAGGATCGAGTCGACCTCGTCGACGATCGCGAAGTTGTGGCCCCGCTGCACCAGCTCGTCCTTGGACCACGCCATGTTGTCGCGCAGGTAGTCGAAGCCGAACTCGTTGTTGGTGCCGTAGGTGATGTCGCACTCATAGGCGGCCCGGTGCTCGGTCGACGGCCGGTTGGGCAGCACGACGCCCACCGTCAGGCCGAGGAACTCGTGCACCCGCCCGACCCACTCGGCGTCACGTTGCGCCAGGTAGTCGTTGACGGTGATGACGTGCACGCCGTTGCCGGAGAGGCCGTTGAGGTAGGCGGGGAAGACGCCGGTCAGGGTCTTGCCCTCACCGGTCTTCATCTCCGAGATGTTGCCGAAGTGCAACGCGGCGCCGCCCATGATCTGCACGTCGTAGGCGCGCTGGCCCAGCACCCGGGCGGCCGCCTCACGGGCGGTCGCGAAAGCTTCGGGCAGCAGGTCGTCGAGGGTCTCACCCTCGGCCAACCGCTCCCGGTATTGGAAGGTCAGGTCGCGGAGCTCTTCATCGGTGAGGTTGACGTAGTCGTCCTCGATCGAGTTGACCGCAGCCGCGATGGCCTTGAGGCGGCGCAGCATGCGTCCTTCGCCCGCACGAAGGAACTTTTCCAGAATCGACACGGATCAACGCTCCCCTAGACGGTCTGCCGAACTATGGTAGGCGCTCCTCGTGGGTGACTGTCAGGGGCGGTTCCCGACGAGCAGGTTATACCGGACATAACGAAGCTAACGCAGGAAGAAATCCGGTTATGCCCTGGGAGAAGCGTCCGGCAGGATGACCGCGTGGAAGCGCCGAAGATCAGCGAAGACGGTTTGGTCATCCGCGCCTGGCGCCCGCAGGACGCCGCCGAGGTGGAGCGGGCCTGCCAGGATCCCGACATCCAGCGCTGGACCTCCGTTCCGGTGCCGTACCGCCGCGAGCACGCCGACTTCTTCGTCTCCGAGCTTGCACCCGCCCACTGGAAGAACGGCACCGGCGCGCCGCTCGGCGTGTTCGACCAGGCCACCGGCGAGTTGGTCGGTTCGTCCGGTTTGATCGCGCTGAGCGCCGACCGCGCCATCGCCGAGATCGGCTACTGGACCGCACCCTGGGCGCGCGGTCGGGGGTCGGCCACCGCCGCCACCCGCGCGGTGGCCCGGTGGGCGATCGAAGAGTTGGGCGTACGCCGGCTCGTCTGGCGCGCCGAGGTCGGCAACCACGCGTCCCGCCTGGTCGCGCTGCGCTGCGGCTTCACGATGGAGGGCACCGCCCGCCACGACGTTCAGGACCGCGACGGAGGCCGCCGGGACTCCTGGGTCGGCTCGCTGCTCTCCGGCGACCCGACCGACCCCGGCGTGGCCGGCCCCGGCTCTCCCGAGGCCCGCCGTGCCGCCGCGTTCAGCCGCCCCCAGCCCGACCTGTTCGCCGCCACACCCACCGGCGAGATCAAGCTGCGCCCGCTCGAGGAGCGCGACATCGACCCGATCACCGCGACGTCCAACGACCCGGAGACGGTTCGTTGGACCACCATCCCGCACCCCTACCGCCGGGACCACGGCGAGGGCTTCGTCCGCGACTACGCCACCGGCGTGTGGCTGCGCGGCGCCGGTGCGCTCTTCGCGATCGGCGATCCGGTGGACGACGCGTACGCCGGCCTGATGGAACTGCGCCTGCACCCCACCCGCGCCGCGCTGGCCGACGTCGGGTTCGTGGTGCCGCCGCAGGCCCGCGGTCGTGGTTTCGCGTCCGCCGCCCTCGCCGCGGTCTGCGCGTGGGGCTTCACCGCGCTCGGCGTCCACCGGATCGGCTGGTGGGCCAATGTCGGCAACGAGGCGTCCCGGCGGGTCGCCGAGAAGGCGGGCTTCACGTTCGAGGGCACCAACCGGGCCTACCTGGACCACCGGGGTGAGCGGATCGACGCGTGGACGGCCGCGCTGTTAGCGTCCGATGTGCCGTTCAACGGGAAGGCAACGGCATGAAACCCGAAACCATCGAGGCGGCGGGCGTACGGCTGCGCCCCTTCCGCGAAGACGACGCCGACGACATCGCGGCCGCCTGTGCCGACCCGGAGACCCAGCGGTTCCTGCCGCGGCTGCCCCGGCCCTACACCCGCGACGACGCGCTGGCCTGGCTGCGCGACGCGGAGCCGGCGGCCTGGGCGGCGGGCGGCGCCAACTACGCGATCGCCGACCCGGCGAGCGACCGGCTGCTCGGCACGATCGGCCTGAGCCACGTCGACGCCGACCGGGCCCAGGGTGAGCTCGGCTACTGGGCGGCGCCCTGGGCGCGGGGCCGAGGCGTCACCACGGCCGCGACGCGGTTGCTCGCCGAGCACGCGTTCGCCGACGGGTTCCACCGGCTCGAGATCCTGGCCGACTGGGCGAATCCGAAGAGCGTACGCATCGCGCTGGCCGCCGGCTTCGGACCCGAGGGTGCCCGCCGGGGCGCCGCGTTCAACAGCGACGGTTCGCGCCGCGACGTGGCGGTCTTCGCGCGACTGGCCGGCGACCCCGCCGGGCCGGTCGCCCGCGCGCTGCCCGACCTGCCGGACGGCCGGCTCACCGACGGCGTCCTCGCCCTGCGCCCGGCCGCGCCGGACGACGTCGACTTCTATCTCGAGCTGATGAGCACCCCGGACATCGTCGCGTCGCACGTGCCGCCGCTGGTGCCCGACCGCGAGGAGATCGAGCTCCGCTGCGCCCGGGCACAGAGCCGCTGGCTGCTCGGCGAGCGGGCCGACCTGGTGATGGTGGACGCCGCCACCGGCGCGCCGGCCGGCGACATCGGGCTCTACTACCAGGAGCCGCCGACCGCCCAGGCGATGATCGGCTACTGCGTGCTCCCGGCGTTCCGCGGCCGCGGCTTCGCCCGCCGGGCGACCGCACTGGTGGCCCGGTGGGCGTTCGACAACACCGCGATCGCGCGGCTGATCGCCGGCACCAACCCGGCCAACGCCGGCTCCCAGAAGGTGCTGGAGTCGGCCGGCTTCCTGCGCGAGGGCTACCAGCGCAACCGCCTCCCAGGCATCGCCGGCGGCCGGATCGACGACATCCTCTGGGCGCTCCTGCCCGGTGATCTCCGCGAGACCAGCTGAACGGACATCCCCATGGTTGCGGGCGTCTATTAAGGTGAGCCCACTTGCAGCGGGGACCTGGGAGATGATGATGACTGCTCGGCGGCGCAACACCGCGCGCGTCGTGCTGGGCGCCGCGTTCCTCGGCCTGGCCGCGGGTGGCCTGGCCGCCTGCGACTCGGCCGACGACGACCACACGTTCTACTGCGTCGACCAGAACGACAACATCGTCGACGAGGACGACTGCGACGACGACGGCGACGGCCGTGGCGGTTTCTTCTTCTGGGCGCACTCGCCGAACTACAAGAAGGGCCTCAAGCCCGGCGCGAAGCTGCCCTCGGGCGGCTCGAAGTTCGCCTACAACGACGCCGCGCAGCGCACCGCGTGGGGCCTGCCGGCCACCGGCCGGGTCAGCAACGGCACGGTGAAGTCCAGCGTGGTCGGCAAGGGCGGCGGCAGCAGCAGCGGCGGCAGCAAGTCGTCCGGCGGCTGAGGTGCGGCGGGTCGCGCATGGTGTCCAGCGGCCGGCTTGGGAGCAGAGCAACGCTGCCCTCGGGCTGACCTACAACGCCACTCCGCTGGCCGACGGCCGCACGCTGTCGTACTGGCGCGAGGGTCCGTTCTACGACTTCGACCTCGACGAGATCCTCGAGCTCGAGCAGGCGGCGGCCACCCTGCACCGGATGTGCGTGGAGGCGGGCGACCACATCGTCGCCGGCTGCCCGCGCCGGGACCGGGCGGTGCGCCGGGAGGCCTACCTGTCCGCCGAGTGCTGGCCGGACACCTGCCTCATGGCGAAGATCGGCATTCCGGAGTACGTGCACGAGCAGGTGATCCGCACCTGGTTCGACGGTGACAAGGAAGCGTGGACCCACGCCGACAAGGACCTGTTCGGCACGCACGCGCACACGCCGCAGGGCCCGGACTACTCGCCGAGCGTCTACGGGCGGTTCGACCTCTGGTACGCGGGCAAGGGCAGCAAGCCGAAGCTCCTGGAGTTCAACGCGCAGACGCCGACCGCCCTGCTCGAGAGCGCCGTGATCCAGTGGTCGTGGCTGGAGCAGACCGCGCAGACCCACCACCCCGAACGGCAGTGGAACGCCGTGCACGAGCAGCTTGTGCAGGCGTGGCAGCGCAACATGGCGGAGCTGCGCGCGGCGCGACCGTGGCTGCCGGAGCGACCGACGATCTACTTCGCGTACGAGACCAGCGAGACCTCCGGCGAGGACCGGATGAACGTCGCCTACCTGATGGAGACGGCGCACCAGGCCGGCTTCCCGACCGAGCTGATCGCGATGAGCCAGATCGGCGTCGACGAGGTCGACGGCAGCATCCGGTTCCAGCGCGCGCAGTTCGAGGTCGGTGCGCAGATCGACGTGATCTTCATCCTCTACCCGTGGGAATGGCTCTGGCACGAGGAGGGCGGCCGGCCGATCTTCCGGAACATGGCCGACCCGAGCAAGCGCGGCACGGTCTGGATCGAGCCGCCGTACACGGCCGCCCTGTGGTCCAACAAGGGCCTGCTGCCGGTGCTCTGGGAGCTGTTCGGGGACAAGCCCGAAGGCGAGCTGTTGCTGCCGGCCTACTTCGAGAAGCCCGCCTCGCTCACCTCGTACGCGAAGAAGCCGATCTGGTCTCGCGAGGGAGCCAACATCGAGCTCGTGCGCGACAACGTGCCGCTGGTCGCCAACACGGGTGACTACGGCGCCGAGGGCTTCGTCTATCAGGAATTGTGCGAGCTGCCGTCCTACCCGGCGGCCGAGGGCGGGTGCCACCCCGTGCTCGGCGTCTGGATGGTCGACGGCGAGCCGGCGGGCATGGGCATCCGGGAGGGCGTGGGCGTCGACGGGCTGATCACCCGCGACGACGCCCACTTCGTCCCGCACACGATCGGGTCACACCTGTAGCGAGATGATCCCGTAGTCGTATCCCTTGCGGCGGTAGACCACGCTGGGCTGACCGCTTTCCTTGTCGTGGAAGAGATAGAAGTCGTGTCCGACGAGCTCCATCTGGAAGAGCGCGTCGTCGACCGTCATCGGCTCGCCCGGGTGCTCCTTGACCCGCGCGATGTGCCAGGGCTGGTCGTCCTGTTCGTCCTCCGGCACCGCGTAGCGGTCGGCCGCGTCCTCGAGCACGGCCGTGCGCGACCGCCGTGCCGCGGGAACGCCTGGGTTGGCTGACGGGAGACCGGCCGTGTGCTCCGCGACGGAAACCGGAGTGCGACCCCGGTGTACGCGCCGCCGGTCGGCGGCTCGGCGCAGGCGGCTGTCCAGCCGGGTGATGGCCAGGTCCAGCGCGGCGTAGAAGTCGGAGGCGCAAGCCTCGGCCCGGACCACCGGTCCACGGGACGCGCACGTGATCTCCACGCGCTGACAGTGGTCGGACTGGCGCGGATTGCGCTCGTGGAATAGTTCGACGTCGACCCGGATCAACTTCTGGTCGTAGCGCTCGACCTTCGCCAGCTTGTCGGCGACATGAATCCGGAAATGATCGGGCACCTCAACGTTTCGGCCCTTGACGACGATGTCCACGCGTTACCTCCCACAACGATCTGAGCTGATTGCGGAGTGAATGAGAGGTCGGCAACGCCGCGGCTTTCGGACCCTGGGCGTCGACCGACCTGACGGTGCGCCTCCTTTCGGATGCGGATCCCCTCGGGGCTTGGACCACAGTCCTACCCCGGTGAATTTCACGCTAACGCCGGTTGGCGTTTCAGTCACCCCCTGTCAGGCCGAGGGTTCGGAGAAGTTTCGCCCAGTAGGCGCGATCGGGTGAAAACGGATCTACTGAGGGTGACGTTTGCGTGTCGCTGCGATTAGGGCGGCGGCGTTCACGGGAATCTCGGCGCGCGCCAGGATCGCGGCCAACGCGGCGAGTGTCGCGCCGGTCGTCACGATGTCGTCGACGATGACCACTGTGCGGCCCGCGGCGGCCCGGCGGGCGCGCGGCAATCGCGTCGATTGAGGCTGGAACGCTGCGGCTGCGGCAATTGCGCGTTGCGCACTGTCGAGGTGGGTGGCGTCCGGCTTGGGCAACGCGCGCACCGGTCGAATCACCGCCGCGGGCCAACCGGCCCTGCGCAATGTGCGCGCCGCGCGGTCGGCGAGGCGGCGGACGTGGTCGCCGTGCCGTTCGCGGATCGCGGCCGCCGTCGACGGGACGGGCACCAGGAGCACCGGGCGGCGGGTGCCGCCGGCGGCCGTCGCCACGGCCTCGGCGAGCAGTGCGCCCAGCGGAGTGGCGAGCGAGGCGCGGCCGCGTTCCTTGTAGGCGAGCAGTGTCTCGCGCAGCGGGCCGGCGTACTCGCCCGCCGCGACGCAGGGCGGCAGCCCGCGCGGCGCCGGGTCCGGGCGGACCGAGCGGGGTCGCAGGGCGTCGAGAACGGACGCGCAGGCGGCACAGGCGCCGCGGCGCAGGGGCACGTGCGGGGTGCGGCAGCCCGCGCACTCGGCCGGCAGCACCAGGTCGGCGAGCGCGGCGAACATGGTCAGTAGACGAAGAACGGCGCGATCGGCTCGGTCTGGGGCTGCCCGTCGGAACTCGCCGACGGCGTGGGCGCAGGCCCGTCCAGCGCCGAACGCCCCAACTTGGTCGAGGTGCCGAGCGCGAGCCACGTCGCACCGTCCGCCTGGTAGAGCAGCGTGCTGGAGGTGCGCCCGAGAGCGGTCGTCTCCGGGTAGGCGGCGATCATTTCAACGTCGCCGTGCGCGTCGTAGATGCGCGGGGTGCGTCGCGCGCTGTCGACCGTGACATCGATGATCGACAGGCGTTCGGAGCCGTCGGTGCCGGCGATCGACAGCGAGTTCTCGCCGCTCCAGGCGACCGCTTTCAGGTCGCGCAACGGCGCGATCACCGAGCGCGGCGCGACGAGTTTCAGCCCCTCCGCCGTGATCGAGAGGGGCAGGACGTAGACCCGGCCGCCGGCGATCACCGCGATGCGCTGGCCGTCAGGGGCCGCCGCCACCGCGGTGATGTCGCGCAGACCCGTCGGCGCGAGCCTCCGCGCCGTGCGGTCGACGTCGAAGACGTAGAGCCGCTTGTCGGTGCCGACCACCAGGCCCATGCGGGAGTTGGGCAGCCAGACGGGCGGGGAGGCCGCCGCGACACCGGGCACCTCGGTCAGCTCGGTAACCGCGCCGGCCCCGGAACCGACCTGCAGCTTGTCGCCCTTGACGATCGCGGCGTCGTACCCGTTCGCGGTGCGGTTGAACGCGGCCCACCGCACGTTCTGATTGAGGGCGGCGGCCAGCGGGACCGGCGCCGGCGTGCCGGCTGGCTCGGTCAGCGCGCTCACCTTTTTGTCGAGGATCGCGTAGGCGTGCGGCTCCGCGTCGATCGGGTAGGGCGTGCGGCGGAGCAGATCGTTGACGTCCTGCTTCGCCTGGGCCTGCCCGTTGATCTTGATTTGCAGCCAGCGCGGGCTCAGGCCCGACCCACGCATGGTCCAGGCCACCTGCTGGGCGAGGTAGTCATGCTCGTCATTGCCCACCGCCGGCGACCAGTTCATGGTCAGCAGGTCGTTGTCGATCGGCGCGTTGGTCAGCAGCTTGCTGTCGGCCGGCAGCCCCAACACCGCGTTGCCGAGCCAGGGCGACGGGCCGCCCTCGATCATCTCCAGCAACTCGGTCGGCACCCGCGAGTTCGGCACCTCGCGCGGCAACCAGCGCAGGTCGGGCACGAGGGCGGAATGGTCGGGGTTCCAGAAGTAGAGCGTGCGCTCGGTGTAGTAGGTGGTCAGCGCGTCGAAGTCGAGCAACGCTTCCGGCGGCACCTTCGTCAGTCGCCAGCGGCCGTCTTCCTCGGCCTTCACCTGCAGTTGGTAGCGGGTCGTGCCCTCATCCGGCGGACTGATCTTGCCCTGGCCGTCGAGCCGGCCGAGATGCCGCACCGTGAGCTCGACATCGGTGTCGTTGGGCTTGACGACGATGCTCTGCACCTCGACCACGTTGACGTTGTCGAGCGAGGGAGCCGCACCGGCCACGAAGTCCCTGACGCGCTGTTCCCTCTTGCCACCGGGAGCGAACTCCCCGGCCGCCGCGGTGAGGTAGTTGGCGACGAACCCCTGGATGTCGGCCGCCGCCAGCCGGTCCGGCGGCACCAGTTCCGGGTCGGCCTGCTGGTCGGAACCGGACACCGGGCCGGCCCGGTCGACCTTGACCTCGGTGTAGTCAGGGATCCCGCACCCGGCGACCAGCCCCGCGACCAAGCCACTCGCGACGACCAACCCGGCGAAGCGACGCAGCTGACCCCGCTCGCTCATCGGGGCACCTCCGCGGGCGCCTGTGCGATGGCGCGCGGCTGCACCGGCGGCGTCAACGCGGGCAGGTCGGCGTCGTCGGGCACCAGCCGCAGCGGCGAGCCCGTGAGCCGGTCGCCGGCGCGGACCGGGAGGGTCAACCGGAACTGGGCGCCCTGACCGGGCGCGCCCCAGGCCTCGAGCCAACCGCCGTGCAGGCGGGCGTCCTCGATGCTGATCGAGAGGCCGAGCCCCGTGCCGCCGGTCTGCCGGGCCCGCGACGGGTCGGCCCGCCAGAACCGGTTGAAGACCAGCTTCTCCTCGCCGGGCTTGAGCCCCACTCCGCGGTCGCGGACCGCCACCGCGGCCGCCACCCCGTCGGACACCAGACGGACGTCGACCGGCCGGTGCTCGGCGTGCTCGACCGCGTTGCCGACCAGGTTGCGCAGGATGCGCTCGACCCGGCGCGGGTCGACGTCGGCGATCACCGGATCGGCCGGCACCTCGACCCGCAGCTCGACACCGCACCGGTCGGCCAGGCCGCGCAGCGGCTCGACCGCCCTGTGCACCAGCGGCACGAGGTCGGTCGGCTCGGCGTCGAGCATGGCGAAGCCGGCGTCGTAGCGGCTGATCTCCAGCAGGTCGGTGAGCAGGCTCTCGAACCTGTCCAGCTCGGTCTGCAGGATCTCGGCGGTGCGGGAGACGTCGGCGGGGAACCGGTCGCGCTCGGCGAAGATCAGGTCGGCCGCCATCCGGACGGTGGTCAGGGGCGTACGCAGCTCGTGCGACACGTCGGAGGTGAACCGCCGCTGCAGGCGGGACATGTCTTCCAGCCGGACGATCTGGCGTTGCAGGTTGGCCGCCATCTGGTTGAACGAGGCCGCGAGCAGCGCGAGGTCGTCCTCGCCGGTGACCGCCATGCGCTGGTCGAGGAGGCCGGCCGAGAGCCGCTGCGCGGTGCGCGCGGCGACCCGGACCGGGCGCACGACCAGCCGTGTCACCAGCGCGGCGAGCAGCCCGAGCAGCAGCACCAGCGTCGCGCCGGTGGCCAGCACGGTGGTGCGGATCTGGGTCGCCGCCGAGTCCTGGGTGGTCAGCGGCTCGATGTAGTAGAGCTCGACGTGCCCGAACTTGGTGCCCACGGGCGTGCCCATGACCAGGTATTTCGCCTGGCCCGCACCCAGGTCGGCCGACCGGATCGCGGTCGCCACCCCGCCGCCGTCGACCGCGCTGGTGATGTCGGGGCCGAGCACCTGGTCGACGACGCTCATGTCGACGTTGCGGGACTTCTCGGGCCGCAGCTCGACGACGTCCTCGGCCTGCACCACGACCAGCCCGGAGCCCGGGTCCTGCGCGTCGCCACCACCGAGATAGAAGACGATGTCCTGGAGCGTGCCCTGGACGTTGGGCTCGTAGGGCTTGCCGAAAACGGCCAGCTGTTCCTCGGTGTAGCCGCGGCCGAACTCCATCTGCGCCGTCACCGACTGCTTCGCCCGCTCGAGCAGGATCGACGAGCTGCGGTAAGCCACCACGTAGGCGAAGACCGCGACCAGCAGGCTGGACACCACCAGGGTCAGGGTGACCACGCGGACCTGGAGCGAGCGGCGCCAGGTGTGCTCGGCGGTCACCAGCAGCAGCGTCACCTGCCGAAGGAGCCGACCCCAAAGGACCCGGGCACGGGCCCGGGCCGATCGAAGGTGCTCGCCGAGTGACGCTGCGCTCACAGTGACGCCCAGATTATCCGGTGCCAGCCTTGTAGCCGACGCCGCGCACGGTGAGGATGATCTCGGGCCGTTCCGGGTCGGGCTCGATCTTGGCGCGCAATCGCTGGACGTGCACGTTGACCAGGCGGGTGTCGGCCGCGTGCCGGTAGCCCCAGACCTGCTCCAGCAGGACCTCGCGGGTGAACACCTGGCGGGGCTTGCGGGCCAGCGCGACCAGCAGGTCGAACTCGAGCGGGGTGAGCTTGACCTCGTCGCCGTCGCGGGTCACGGTGTGCGCCGGCACGTCGATGGTGATCTGGTTGCCGGGCGGCCCGATGGTCAACATCTCGGGCGCGGCGTCCTCGCCCCGGCGCAGCCGGGCCCGCATCCGGGCGACCAGCTCCTTGGGCTTGAACGGCTTGACCACGTAGTCGTCGGCGCCTGACTCGAGCCCGAGCACCACGTCGACGGTGTCGCTCTTGGCGGTCAGCATGACGATCGGGACACCGGACTCCGACCGGATCGACCTGGCGACGTCGATGCCGCTCATGCCAGGCAGCATCAGGTCGAGCAGCACGATGTCGGGCCGACTCTCCCGGAACGCCGACAGGGCACGCTCGCCGTCGGCCACGAACGAGGGCAGGAAACCCTCGCTGCGCAGCACGATGCCGAGCATCTCCGCCAACGCGGGATCGTCGTCCACAACCAGAACCCGGGCTCTCATGACACCAATATTCCATCCGGGTTCATCGCGGTGTGACCGGCCGGCCGGCGGAATATCGACACCGACCCGGTCACGGGTCCCTACAAATCGGTCTTTTCCCATGCTTCCGGGCCGGGAGGTACGCAATATCCGCCAGTCCGGTCCCCGGGCGTGACGTGCGCCATGCCACGATGACCGCTATCCCGCAGCCTCCACGGAGCCGACCCTGGACACGTCCGCCATCCCCCGGCGCCCCCTCACGGTGGGTGAGCTGCTGGATGCCGCCCTGCTGGTGCTGCGGGCGCACGCGGCGGCCCTGCTGCCCGTGGCGGCCGCCCTCGCGGTCGGCGAGCAGTTCCTCCTCGCGCCGCTGCGCGACTGGGCGTCGCTCGACGTGGCCGACCCGTTCCGCTACCTGGACCGCGACTTTCCACAGACCTGGACCGTGCTGTGCATCGGTGCCGGCTTCGAGGCGGTGATCATCGCCTTGCTGGCCGCGCCGGCGGCCCGGGCGGCGGGCGCCCTGCTGGTCGGCCGCCCGCTGGACAACCGCGCCGCGCTCGACCCGCGCGGCCTGCGCCCGGTCGCCACGGTCGCGCTGGCGCTGTTCGCCGGCGTGGTCGTCGCGACCCTGTCCTTCGCCGGCCCACTCTGGGCATTCGCCTTCGGCTTCACCGCGCTGGCCGTGCCGGCCCTGGTCGTCGACCGGGTCAACCCGTTCCGCGCGATCGGGCGGGGTGTCGTGCTGGCCGGCCGCTCCGGCGGCCGCGGCCTGTGGATCCTGCTGGTCGCCTACTTCACCTGGTGGCTGATCCGGACGTTGGTCGGCACTCTGGGCGGCAACCTGCTCCACCAACTCGTGCCGCTGCACCCTGAGGCGCTGGGCGTGCTGCTCTTCGGGATGCGGGTGGCGGTCAACACGCTGGCCTATGCCGCGCTCGCCTGTCTCGCCGCGACCCTGCACCTGGAGACCCGGTTCCGCACCGAGGGTCTCGACATCGCGCTCGGCCGCGGCTACGGCGCCGCCGCCGACCCGCTGGCGGTGCGGCGATGAGCCGCTGGTGGACCGAGGCCGTCGCGGCGGTCGGCGACCTCGTGCCGCCCGGCTGGCTCCTGCTGATCCTCCTGTTGCTGGCCGCGCTCGCCTCGGTCGTCTGGACCCAGTGGGCCCGGTTGCGGACGCTGCGGCTCCGGTGGCCCCGGCGCCGCCGCCGGACCGCGACGACCGATCCCGACGAGTCCGCGGCCGAGCCCGAGCCGCTGGAGCCCGACGTGCTGCCCGACCTGCCGGCGGCGACGTTCGTGTCCCGCGCCGACCAGTTCGCCGCCCAGGGCCGCTGGGCCGAGGCCGTACGCGAACGGTTGCGCGCCATGGTGCGGTCGCTCGTCGACCGCCGGGTGATCGATCACCATCCAGGATGGACGGTCACGGAGCTGGCGGCCGCGGCCGGCCACAACGCGCCGGCCACCGACCGGCCGCTCAGCGGAGCGGGCACGGTCTTCTCCGACATCTGGTACGGGCAGAAGCCGGCCACCGCCGACGACGACGCCGCGATGAAGGGCTTCGCGTCCGATGTGGACCGGGCGATGTCCGGCGCTCGGGTCCCCGCCAGCCGGCGGGGTGAGTCATGACGGCGACGACGACCGACGCACGAGGCGGGCGCGTCGCGGCGCTGCGCCGGGGCTGGCGACGCGGGCGGCGCGTGTTCATCCCGTTCGGTGTGGTCGCCCTGTTGCTCGTCGTCACGCTCGTGGCGCACGCCGTCGACACGCCCGACACCGGCGACACCGACTTCCTCTCGCCGGCCAGCGACGCGCCGATCGGCTCCGCCCGCCTGGCCGAGGTGGTGCGCAACCGCGGCGTCGAGGTGATCCGGCACACCGACCCGCGCGCCGCCCTCGCCGACGCCGACGGCGCCACGCTGTTCGTGCCGGCCGCCGAGTTCCTCGATCCGCAGACCCTCAACGCCATCGACTCGCTGTCGCCGTACACCCGGGTGGTGTTGGTGGATCCGCCGGCGCGGGCCTTGCGCGGCATCGGAGCGCCGCTGGCCCGCGGGCAGCGGCGCTGGGCCACCCAATCCGTGTCCTCCGGCGGCTGCGCGATACCCGGCATCGTCGAGACCGGCGACGCGGCCGCCCGGCGCCAGGCGTACGGCTTCGACCCGGCCTTCGGCGGCCAGCGCGACGCCTGCTACGCCAGTGGCGTGGTGCGGCTGACGTCCCCGACGGAGCTCGTGGTCGTCGGCGCGGCCGACGCGTTCCGCAACGACCGCGGCGACGAGCACGACAACCGCGCGTTCGCCGCCGGCCTGTTGGCCACCAGGACCCGGCTCGTCTGGCTCGACCTGCACGAGCGCTACGAACCACCGAAGCCGCCCGTCACCGACTCGCCCGACCCGACCGCCGACGAGACCTACGAGTGGGACGACGGCGGCGGCGACCCGGGCGACTCGGGGCGGCCCCAGGGCGGCGCTCCGGGCAGCGACGACGGCGGCGAGCGCCCCAGCGATGCCGCCGGCAACCCGTTGGGCGACGCGTTCCCACCGTGGCTCTGGGCGATGCTGGCGACCTTCGCCGGTGCGCTGCTCCTGCTGCTGCTCTGGTCCGGCCGGCGGCTCGGGCCGGCGGTCAGCGAGCCGCTGCCCGTGGAGGTGCGCTCCGGCGAGACCGTGCTCGGCCGCGGCCGCCTCTACCAGCGGGCCAAGGCCCGCGGCCCGGTCGCCGACGTGCTCCGGCAGGCCGCGCTGCGGCGGATCGAGCCGGCGCTCGGGCTGGAGCCCGAGCACACCCGGCCCGAGGTGGTCGCCGCCGTCGCGCAGCGCACCGGGCGCGACGCGGACCAGGTCGACCGGCTGCTCTACGGCCCCGAGCCCACCCACGACGACGACCTGCTCGACCTCGCCCGCGGCCTCGACGCGGTCGCCGACGAGGTCGGCGGAGTCCCATCCCGCGACACCCAGCCCGGGAGCACCGGGCCCGACCAAGGAGAAGCACGGTGACCCTCGCCGCCGGACCGACCGCCGAGACCGATCCCCGGGTGGCCCTGCATCGGCTGCGCGCCGAGGTCGCCAAGGCGGTGGTCGGGCAGGACGCGATCGTCACCGGGTTGCTGATCGGCCTGCTCTGCCGCGGGCACGTGCTGCTCGAAGGCGTGCCAGGTGTCGCCAAGACCCTGCTCGTGCGGTCGTTCGCCGCGGCGCTCGACCTCGACATGAAGCGCCTGCAGTTCACGCCCGACCTCATGCCCGGTGACGTGACCGGCTCGCTGATCTACGACCCGCACGGCGCCGCGTTCACGTTCCGCCAGGGTCCCGTGTTCACCAACCTGCTGCTGGCCGACGAGATCAACCGGACACCGCCGAAGACCCAGTCGGCGCTGCTCGAAGCGATGGAGGAGCGCCAGGTGTCGGTCGAGGGCGCGCCGCGGGCCCTGCCCGAGCCGTTCCTGGTGATCGCGACCCAGAACCCGATCGAGTACGAGGGCACCTACCCGCTCCCCGAGGCGCAGCTCGACCGGTTCCTGCTCAAGCTGGCCGTGCCGCTGCCGAGCCGGGACGACGAGCTCGGTGTGCTGCGCGCGCACCACCAGGGCTTCAACCCCCGCGACCTGGCCGCCGCCGGGATCAAGCCGGTGGCCACCGCGGCGGACCTGGCGGCCGCGCGCGAGGCGGTCGGCCAGGTCGGCGTGGTCGACATGGTGCTGGGCTACATCGTCGACCTGTGCCGGGCCACCCGGATCTCCCCGTCGCTCGAGCTGGGCGCGTCGCCGCGCGGCGCCACCGCGCTGCTCGGCGCGGCCAAGGCGTGGTCCTGGCTCGCCGGCCGGGAATACGTCACGCCGGACGACGTCAAGGCCGTCACCCGGTCGACGCTGCGCCACCGGGTGCGGCTGCGGCCCGAGGCCGAGCTCGAGGGCGTGACCGTCGACCAGATCCTCGACGCGGTGCTCGGCACCGTGCCCACGCCGCGCTGATGGTCAGTTGGCGGACGGCCCTGCTGCTCGGCGTCGCCGCGCTCACCATGCCGCTGTGGGCGGCGCCGTGGTGGGCCGCCGCGGTCGCCGGCTTCCTCGTGCTCGCCGCGGCGGGCGTCGACTTCGCCCTCGCCGCGTCGCTGCGGGACGTCGCCCTGGCCCGCAGCGGCGACGCGACGGTCCGGTTAGGACAGTCGGCGACCGTGCGGCTGCGGGTGCGCAACAACGGCGCGCGCACGCTGCGCGCCGACGTCCGCGACGCCTGGGTGCCCTCGGCCGGCGCCGTGACTCCCGCCGGGCGGGTGACCGTGCCGCCGGCCAGCAGCGTGACCCTGGACGCCGTGCTGACCCCGAGCAGGCGTGGCGACCGGCCGGCGGTCCGGGTCACGGTGCGCTCGCACGGCCCGCTCGGCCTGGCGTTCCGCCAGCTCGCCGGGCGACCGGCGACACCGCCCTGGCGGGTGCGGGTGCTGCCCCGGTTCGCGTCCCGGGTGCTGCTGCCGGAGAAGACCGCGCGGCTGCGCGTGCTCGACGGCACGATCGTGACCCGCGGCCGGGGCCAGGGCACGGAGTTCGACGCGCTGCGCGAGTACGTGATCGGCGACGACGTCCGCTCGATCGACTGGCGGGCCAGCGCCCGCCGCACGGACGTCATGGTCCGCACCTGGCGGCCCGAGCGCGACCGCCGGGTCGTCTGCGTGCTCGACACGGGCCGCACCTCCGCCGTCCGGATCGGCGACGAGCCCCGGCTGGACGCCGCGATGGACGCGGCGCTGCTGCTGGCCACGCTGGCGTCCCGGGCCGGCGACCAGGTGGACCTGCTGGCCGTGGACACCGCCGTGCGGGCGTCCGTCGCCGGCAGCGGCCGCCAGGTGCTGCTCGCCCGGCTGGTCAACGCGCTCGCACCGTTGCAGCCCGCCCTGGTCGAGACCGACTTCGAACTGGTTGTCGGCGAGGTGCTGCGGCGGGAGCGGAAGCGGGCGCTGATCGTGCTGTTCACCGCGCTCGAGCCGGGCGCGCTCGGCGAGGGCCTGCTGCCGGTGCTGCCCAGGCTGGTGGCCCGGCACAAGGTGATCGTGGCGGCCACCCACGACCCGGTGCTGCGCGACCTGACCACCCGGAAGCCGGCGACGGCCGCGGACGTCTACGCCGCGGCGGCGGGGCACCGCGCGCTCGCCGAACGCGACCGGGTGGCGGCCGCGCTGCGCCGGGGCGGCGTCGAGGTGGTCGACGCACCGGCAACCGAGTTCGCGGGCGCGGTCGCCGACGCGTACCTCACGTTGAAGGCGCTGGCGCGCCTCTAGAAGCCGGTGGTCGGCCAGCCCAGCGGTGGCGTGTCCGCATTGGACGGCAAGGCGGAGCGCACGAGCGGCTGGAAGGCCACCGCGGTCTGCGGTGGCACCTCGACCGGGCGCGGCGCGAGGTCGGGCCAGATCGCGGCGCTCACCGCGCGCGCCCGGCTCAGGCGGAACCGGGCCCGCCGGTGCCGTTCGGCGATCACCGCGGCCAGATAGGCCCACCCCGGCACCCCGGGCGGTGGCGGCGGCGTCGTGACCGCGGCCAGCTCGGCGGCCAACGCCCGGCCGAGCTCCGTGCGGGCCGGCTCGCGCAGCTCGCGGCCCCGGGCCAGGAAGTGTCGCACCGACAGGGCCAGCTCGTCGGAGACGTTGGTCAGGTCGAGCGTGCGCGCCCAGCCGGCGAGCGGCTCCGGCATGCCGGGGACCCAGCCCCAGCTCGCCGGCGTGCGCTCGTGCAGCACCATCGTGCCGGCGACCAGGTCGCCGAGGCGCTTGCCGCGCGGGTTGCTGAGCATGGTGGTGAGCGCGGCCAGCCAGGTGACCGGCGGCAGCAGCACGCCCGGCCACTCGGTGGCGACGCCGACCAGGCTGCGGGTCAGCGCGTGCCGCAGCCGCACCGGGCCACCGTCGTCGCGGACCACCCGCAGGCCCAGCGCGGCCTTGCCGAGCGTCCGCCCGCGGAACAGCGTCTCGCAGGTCACCGGGTAGCCGACCAGCAGCAGGACCGTGGCGACCACCGAGATGCCCTGCAGGGTGGCCGCGTCGAAGTCGACCGGCAGGGTGGACATCAACATCGAGCCGGCCAGGGTCAGCACCAGCCCGATGGCGACCATCGCGATCAGGTCGAGCAGCAGCGCGGAGATCCGCGAACCCGCCCGCGCCGCGCGCACCTCGAGCTCGACGGCCTCGCCCGTGACGAGCCGGTCGGTGGAGTGAGGTTGCGCGGTCACCCGGACAGTGAACACTATGAGCGCGTGGATCTCGACGCCTACGTAGCCGAGCACGACGCCGAATGGCGCCGGCTCGAACAGCTTTCCGGCCGGCGGAAGCTCGCCGCCGCCGAGATCGACGAGCTGGTCACGCTCTACCAGCGCACCGCCACGCATCTGTCGGTCGTGCGCAGCCGTACCCCTGATCCCGCACTGGTCGCCCGGCTGTCCCGGCTCGTGCTGGCCAGCCGCTCGGCGATCTCACCGGGCCCACGACTGCGGCTCGCCGACGTCGGGCGGTTCTTCACGGTGGGCTTCCCGCTGGCCGCCTACCGCGCGTGGCCGTGGTGGTGCGCGGTCGCGACCAGCTTCACGGCGCTGAGCTTCTTCCTCATGTTCTATACCGCGGGTCACCCGGAGGTGGCGGCCACGCTGATCGGCGACGAGGCGGCGCGCCGGCTGGCCGAGACCGAGTTCGCGGCCTACTACTCAGAATATTCGCCGCAGACTTTCGCGTTCTCACTGTGGACACACAACGCGTGGCTGTCCGTGCAGTGCCTGGCCTCGGGCGTGCTGATCGTGCCGGTCCTCTGGCTGCTGTGGAACAACGCACTCAACGTGGGCCTCAGCGGCGGCGTGATGATCCAGTACGGCGAGGCCGAGCAGTTCTTCACCCTGATCACGCCGCACGGCCTGCTGGAGCTGACGGGTGTGTTCGTCGCGGCGGGCGTCGGCCTGCGCATCGCCGGCGCCTGGATCCGCCCGCCACGCCACCTGACCCGCACCCGCTCGGTCGCCGCGGCCGGCCGCGAGGGCCTGCTGGTCGCGATCGGGCTGGTCTTCCTCTTCGCCGTCTCGGGCGTGATCGAAGCCTTCGTCACACCGTCGCCGCTGCCGGCGGCGATCAGGGTCGGCATCGGCGCACTCGCCTGGCTGGGCTTCCTGGGCTACGTGATGGTCTTCGGCTCGGCGGCGGCGCACGCGGCCCGGGCCCGCGCGGCGGCAGCGGAGGCGGCGCAGCGGGAGGCGTTGCTGGCCGGCGCCGATCGGGCGCTGGGCCTGTCGACATTGGAACTTCCGACCATGCACTCGGGTCCGCCGGCGGCACGACCGTCGCTCCCGCCAGACCCCGGGCCGGGCCCCAGGGGGCCCGTCCCTGCCGGGTCCGCGGCGGGGTCTGTCTCGAAGTCCTGACCGGACCGAGGCGAGGCCCAGGCGTCGGCTGGGGCCGCGCCGGGCGCGGCCGGATACCGGTGTCGTATCCGGTGTCGTTCCAGGCGGCGCCCGGGTCCGCCGCAGCCCGGTCAGGACCTAGCTGAAGAGCGCGCGCCCCCAGTAGTCGCCGGCGTCCGGGACGCCGGGCGGGCAGGCGAAGAGGGCGCTCGACACGTGGCGGATGTATTCGTTCATCACGTCGTGCCGGGCGAGTTGGAGCTGGATCGGCACGAACTGCTTGTGCGCGTCACGCTGGAACGAGATGAAGAACAGGCCCGCGTTGAGGCGGCCGAGGCCGTCGGAGCCGTCGACGAAGTTGTAGCCCCGGCGCAGCATCCGGGCACCGCCGTTCTGGCTGTGGTGCGCGAGCTTCACGTGCGCGACGTCGGCGATCGCCGGCTCGCCGTCGGCGCCCTTGATCGTGAAGTCGAGCTCGTCGAACTCCTTCTGCTGCCCCAACGGTGCGCCGCTGCCCTTGGTGCGGCCGACGATCTCCTCCTGCTCGCCCAGCGACGTGCGGTCCCAGGTCTCGATGACCATCCGGATCTTCCGGGCCACCAGGTAGGAGCCGCCGTCCATCCAGGACGGTCCATCGCCCGCGCGGGCCCACAGGTGCTCGTCGAGCAGGGCGGTGTCCTCGGCCTTGAGGTTGGCGGTGCCGTCCTTGAAGCCGAACAGGTTGCGCGGGGTCGCCTGGTCGCGCGAGGTCGACGAGGTGCGGCCGAAGCCGAGCTGCGACCAGCGCACGCTCACCACGCCCATGCCGATCCGGGCCAGGTTGCGGATCGCGTGCACCGCCACCTGCGGGTCGTTGGCGCACGCCTGCACGCAGAGGTCGCCGCCGGAGATCTCGGGCTGCAGCGCGTCGCCCGGGAACTTCGGCAGGTCCGCCAGCGCGGGCGGGCGTTTCGCGGCGATGCCGAACCGGTCGGCGCCGGTCGCGTCGCGGAACAGCGTCGGGCCGAAGCCGATCGTCAGCGTCAGCCCGGCCGGCGGCAGGTCGAGCGCCTCGCCGGTGTCGTCCGGCGGCGCCTCCGGGATCCCGTCGACGGCGCCGATCGCCCCGGCGTCCTGGCCCTGTGTCATCCGGGCGGCCGCCGCCGTCCAGTCCTGCAACATCGTCACCAGGCGGTCGCGGTCCTTGGTGATCACGTCGAACGCGACGAAGTGCAGCCGATCCTGCGCGGGCGTGATGATCCCCGCCTGGTTGTGGCCGTAGAAGGGGACGGCACCGCTGGCCGCCGACACCGGAGCCGCCGGCTCCGAGTCCGCGGCCAGCACAGCCGACGCGCCGGCAGCCGCGCCCGCGATGCCGGCCACCCCGACACTCGCGATCGTCATCGCCTGACGGCGCGTGATGTTCATGGTCAGCCCGCCACGACCGCGGCGACCTTGCTGATCGGTTCCGCCAGCGCGTTGATCGCGTCCGACAGCTCCTTGAGCTCCGGCTGGGCCAGCTCCGTGTGCAGCTTCCAGCCGTCGCCCGCGCGGTGCTTCGACAGGGCCGTGTCCACGTTGGCGAACTCGGTGTCGAGCTGCTTGACCAGGTCGGCGTTGCGCTGCTCGAGGGCCGGCCGGAGTGCGGAGATCGCCGCCTTGGAGCCTTCGACGTTGGCGTTGAAGTCCCACAGGTCGGTGTGCGAGTAGCGGTCCTCCTCGCCCGTGATCTTGCCCGTCGCGACCTCGTCGAGGAGCTCCTTGGCGCCGTTGGCGAGCTGCAGCGGCGAGAGCTGCTCGGCGTTGGCCTTGGCGACGATCTCCTTGATGTTGACCATCAGCTCGTCGGCCATCGGGCCCGAGTTCGAGATGTCGTTCTTCTGCCACAGGTCGCGCTCGATCGCGTGGAACCCGGTGAACGGCATGCCCTCCTCGATGACCTCCTCGCGGCCGTCGATCTTGGGGTCGAGGTCACCGAAGATCTCGGCCACGGGCTCGATCCGCTCCCAGTAGGTGCGGGCGACCGGGTACAGCCCCTTGGCCTTCGCGACGTCGCCGGCCTTGACCGCGTCGACGAACTCCTGCGTCTTCTGGAGCAGCGCGTCGGTCTGGCTCTTCACGTACCGCGAGTAGCTCGTGGTGGCGTCCTTGAGCGCGGCGTCCTCCGTCAGCGGCGCGGCGGAGCCGTTGACCTTCAGCGGGCCGCGGATGCCCTTGCCGATCATGCCGGGCTTGCAGGCCGTCTCGTACGTGCCGGCGGGCAGCTCCACGTGCAGGTCCCGGCTCAGGCCCGGCGCGATGTTCTCGACCTCGCCCATGACGCGGTCGCCGGCCGCGTACACGTAGAACTCGGTGACCTTGCCGCCCTTGTTGGTGACCTTGAACTGGACCGTGCCCGCGTCGACGTCGGTGAGGCCGACCTCGCACCCGGTGTCGCTCGCGTTGACCGTGATCGGGCCGCCCTTGGCGGCGCCGGCGTCGGCCTGGTCGTCGCTGCCCGAGCAGGCAGCCAGGCCGCCGGCCAACAGGGCGACCGCGACGGTCGCGAGGTATCTGCTGCGCATCAAGGACTCCTGCTCAGGCCTGCGGCGCGGACGCCGAGGTGGGGGTTTCGGTAGGCGCCGGCTTGGGTTTCGGCTTCGCCGGCTTCAGGAAGATCGCGAGCACGGGTACGCCGTACGCGACCCAGGCGATCGTCTCCAGGACCGTCGGCGCCGGGGTGATGTTGAACATGCCGGCGAGCAGGCTCCCGTACCAGGAGCCGGGGTCGAGCGTGCCGCTGATGTCGAAGGCGAGGGTGTTGAGGCCCGGCAGCACGCCGGCCTCCTGGAAGTCGTGCACGGCGTACTTGAGGATGCCGGCGGCGACCAGGATCAGCAGGGCGCCGGTCCAGGTGAAGAACTTGCCGAGGTTGATCCGCACCGCCGTGCTGTAGAGCAGGATGCCGATGACGACGGCCGTGGCCACGCCGCCGATCAGCGCGTAGAGCGGGCCGCCGTCGGTCCGGACGCCCTGCACCGCGGAGTAGAAGATCAGCGCGGTCTCCAGGCCCTCGCGGACGACGGCGAGGAACGCCATCACGGCGACCGCGATCGACCCGACCGCGAGCGCGTCCGTGAGCTTGGTGCGCAACTCCCCGGCGATCGACCGGGCGGCCTTGCGCATCCAGAAGATCATCCAGGTGACGAACACGACCGCGGCCAGCGACGTGATCGCCTCGAACAGCTCGCGGTCCTGGTAGTCGGCGAGCAGCGAGGTGCTGGTGTAGGTGAGCAACCAACCGAACAGGACGGACAGGGCGACCGCGAGCGCGACGCCGGTCCAGACCTGGATCAGCCGGTCCTTGCGCTGGGATTTGACCAGGAACGCGACGAGGATGCTGACGACGAGGGTCGCTTCCAGTCCTTCGCGCAGGCCGATCAGGTACGTGGCGAACATGGGTTGGGCTCCGGTCACACTAGGTGATAGGTGCACCTAAGTAAGGGCAGCCATACCTTCTCTCCGGCGCACCGGGAAGTCAAGTTCACGTTGGATAGGTAACGTCCTGCGGGTGAAGGCCTTCGTTCCGTGGCTGACCGTGCTGGCGCTGGTGATCGCGCTCAACGCCCTGCGCCTGCGCCCGCTCGCCACGGCGCTCGCGGTGGGTTGGCTGATCTATTGCGTGTGGACCTGGGTGCGCCCGAAACGCTCACAAACCCGGGCGGACTAGGCGAGGGTCCACCCGGCGGCGAGGAGCTTGTCGCAGGCCGCGACCGCGGTGGCGAGTCGGTCCGCGCGCGATCCCGTCAGCTCGACCACCGGCACCGGGGCGCCGGCCAGAGTGTCGCGAAACCGACCGGTCATCCACTCCCGCACGTGCTCGCCGTCGCGCAGGCCGTCCTGCTCGAACGGGACTCCGACGTGATCCGTCAGCAGGTAGAGATCGGGCCAGCGCGCGGCGGCCCGCACCTCGTCGGAGGACTGGCCGAGGTATCGCTCTTCCCAGATCGCGGTGGCGCGCGCATCGGTGTCGCAGAACAGCAACGGGCCGCTTGATCTCGCGGCGTGGTCGGCGGCGGCCTCCTGGCGGTGGGCGACCTCGACGAAGTCCGCCCTTTCCCAGGTGACGGAGAAGATGGTCGCGCCCGGTCCGAGGGCGGCCAGCTTGCGCTCGGTGAGCTCACGGCCGTACTCGGGAACCCAGGTGGTGCCGAAATGTGCGGCCAGGTCACGGGCGACGGTGGTGGTGCCGGTGGATTCGGCGCCGACCACGACGACGCGGCGGACGAACCAGGCGCGGACCTGCGGGGCCAGCGCCCACCAGTGGCCGGCGGGATCCGCGCGGACGGCGGTGCCGGAGACGGGGAACGCCGCACGGTCCAGATCGAACGGCACGTTCGCGGCGCCGAACCTGCGAGCCAACTCGGCGCCGTACTCCTCCGAGGAGACGACGGCGTCGATGTCCACGTCGCCGGCGGCCTCGCGGAACAGCGTGCAGTGCGCGTCCCACACCTCGGGGTCGGCGTAGTCGATCGGGTGGTCGTCGTAGCGACCGACGAACCGGACGTGCGGGGTGGCCGCGTGGGCCTCCCGGAGCCAGGCGACCCGCAGGTCGAGCGGGATCGACTCCCGGCTCGACGGCGCGACCACCACGGTGACCGCGGCGCATCGCGCGGCCGCGTGTTCGATCAGCGCGTGGTGACCGGCATGCGGCGGGTAGAACTTGCCGACGACGAGCCCGTGCCGGAAGGTCACGCCGCGACCAGGGCCGGGCTGGTCCGGGCCGCGCGCCACTGTCGCAGGCCGAAGACGCAGAGGGTCAGGAAGATCAGATAGAGCGCGGCGGTCAGATAGAGGCCTTTGTACGCGTACAGCGGGATGTAGATCAGGTCCGCGGCGATCCAGATCCACCAACTCTCCCAGCGCTTGCGAGTCTGCCCGTAGGTGGCGAGCAGGCTCAACGCGGTGGTCACGGCGTCGGGGAACGGGACCGTGGAGTCCGTGGCGCGGTCAAGGAAGAGCCAGAGGGCGGCGGTGAGGGCGAGGCCGGAGATCGCGAGCGCCGCCCACTCGGCGCCGCTGGTGCCGGTGACCACGAGCCGGGTGCGGTGCTGGCCGCCGTAGAGCCACGACCACCAGCCGTAGAGGCCGAGCAGGACGTAAAGGATCTGCAGGCCGGCGTCGGCGTACAGTCCCGAGGTCCAGAAGACCAGCATGAGCAGGGCGACGTTGACGATGCCGACCGGCCAGTTGCTGATCCGCTGGCGGGCGACCAGCCAGACGTTCAGCACGCCGGTGAGGAACCCGAGAAGTTCGGCCCACGTGGTGGGCGTTCCGCCGAGTGTGAAGGCGGCGTCCGTGAGCATGTGCGGTTCCCCGGATAGACGATGGCCCTCCGCCGGCGTACCGGCGGAGGGCCATCGTCCTTGATTTTGATCAGTAGCGGTAGTGGTCCGGCTTGTAGGGACCCTCGACCGCGACGCCGAGGTAGCTGGCCTGTTCCTTGGACAGCTCGGTCAGGTGCACGCCGAGCGCGTCGAGGTGCAGGCGGGCGACCTTCTCGTCGAGGTGCTTCGGCAGGGTGTAGACGCCGACCGGGTACTGGTCGAGCTTGGTGAACAGCTCGATCTGGGCGATCGTCTGGTTGCTGAAGCTGTTGGACATCACGAAGCTCGGGTGGCCGGTCGCGTTGCCCAGGTTGAGGAGGCGGCCCTCGGACAGCACGATCACCGAGTGGCCGTCCTCGAAGCGCCACTCGTCGACCTGCGGCTTGATGTTGATCCGGGTCGTGTCGCCGCGCTTCGCCAGGCCGGCCATGTCGATCTCGTTGTCGAAGTGGCCGATGTTGCCGACGATCGCCTGGTGCTTCATCCGGGCCATGTGCTCGTTGGTGATCACGTTGAAGCAGCCGGTCGCCGTCACGAAGATGTCGGCGGTTTCGACCACGTCGTCGAGGGTCGCGACCTGGTAGCCGTCCATCGCCGCCTGCAGCGCGCAGATCGGGTCGATCTCGGTGACGATCACCCGGGCGCCCTGGCCGCGGAGGCTCTCCGCGCAGCCCTTGCCGACGTCGCCGTAGCCCGCGACGACCGCGACCTTGCCGCCGATCAGCACGTCGGTGGCCCGGTTGATGCCGTCGATCAGCGAGTGGCGGCAGCCGTACTTGTTGTCGAACTTCGACTTGGTGACCGAGTCGTTGACGTTGATCGCCGGGAAGAGCAGGCTGCCGGTCTGCTGCATCTCGTAGAGGCGGTGGACGCCGGTGGTGGTCTCCTCGGTGACACCCTTGATGCCGGCGGCGACCCGGGTCCAGCGGCGGTTGTCCTCCTGGAGCGAGCGGTTGAGCAGGCCGAGGATGACGGCGTACTCCTCGCTGTCGGCGGTGTCGACGGACGGGACGGCGCCAAGACCTTCGAACTCGGCACCCTTGTGTACGAGCAGCGTGGCGTCACCGCCGTCGTCGAGGATCATGTTGGGGCCCTCGCCGTCGGGCCAGAGGAGCACCTGCTCGGTGCACCACCAGTACTCCTCGAGGGTCTCGCCCTTCCACGCGTACACCGGGACGCCCGCCGGCGCCTCCGGGGTGCCGGCGGCCCCGACGACGATCGCCGCGGCGGCGTGGTCCTGGGTCGAGAAGATGTTGCAGGACGCCCAGCGGACCTGCGCGCCGAGCGCGGTGAGGGTTTCGATGAGCACCGCGGTCTGGATGGTCATGTGCAGCGAGCCGGTGATGCGGGCGCCCCGCAGCGGCTGGGTCGCGGCGAACTCGCGCCGGAGCGACATCAGGCCGGGCATCTCGTGCTCGGCGAGCTGGATCTCCTTACGGCCGAAGGCGGCGAGGGAGAGGTCGGCCACCTTGAAGTCGCCTTCGGCGAGGGTGCGCGGACGGTCCCCGGTCGACGCACCATGCGCCGGAAGGGTGCTGGTCATGAAAGCTCCTAGTCGGTCGCGTCTCGGGCTCATGCGGCTGATCGCGACCTTCGAGCTTACGCGGTGGCCCGAAGGCGACTCGCCTCGGCAGCGGCGGGGGTCACGTGAAGCAGCGCTACCCCGGCGGGCCTTAGCGCAGTGCGGTTTGGCCGAACCGGAGACCCCCGTTCGCGCATAGCGCACGGGGCGGCGGGTAGTCGGCGGGTAAACCGCTCGACTCCTCACCGCCCCGTGCATCCCCCCGGTTTGGTTCCCCCGCGCGTGACTCGGACCTTCGTCGCGATAACGCTGCGTGGTTATAGAGTCACACCACGCGATCACCCCTGTCAAGAGAATGCGGATATTTCCTGATCTGTTCTCTGGGCGCGTGGGGTCCGCCGCCTCTCCGGCGGCTCTGTTTCCGCTGTGGCGGCTTTGCTGGTTGGGACCGGTGTGCGGTGTCAGTGACCCAGCGAGGCGACAAAGACCTCACCCGCACCGGCGATCATGAGCGGGCCGGCCCCCGCCGGCCCCACCGCCGCGCGTCCCGGAGTGAGCGAGACCACGCCCGTGGCGTCGCCGATGGCGACCTCGCCCGCCGTGCAGAGGGCGAGAACGGGACCGTCGAGGGTCAGCTCGGCCGGGCTGGTGACGCGATGCAGCGCGAAATCGTCGACCGGCACGGGCCAGGTCGTCACGCCGGGTGCGGCCTCGATCGGCTTGACCACCGGTTCCTCGAGCACCTCGAAGCGGAGCACCTGGAGCAGCTCGCCGACGTCGACCCGTTTCGGGGTCAGGCCGCCGCGGAGGACGTTGTCGCTGGCCGCCATGACCTCGATCCCGGTGCCACCGAGGTACGAGTGCAGGTTGCCGGCCGGCATCCAGACGGCGTCGCCGGGCGCGAGGCGCACGGAGTTGAGCAGGAGGGCGACCAGGACGCCGGTGTCGCTCGGGTAGTGGGCCGCGAGCCGGCGCACGAGCGCCAGATCATCGGCGAACTCCTCGTCGCCGTTGCCCTGGGTGACCAGCGTGACCAGGTCGGCGCGCTTGCCGGGCCAGGTGAGCAGGAGCTCGACGGCGTCGGCCAGCTCGCCGCGCCGGAGGTGCTGGACCACGGGCGCCAGCGCGTCGCCGGCGAGCGCTTCGAGCACGTCGGCGGAGCGGCGCGGGTCACGGAAGCCGCAGAGCGCGTCGAAGGGCTCGATCGCGACCAGGAGCTCGGGCTTGTGGTTGGCGTCGACGTAGTTGGGGTCGCCGGCGGTGAACCGCTCGCGGGCACGTTCGAGGTCGGGGTGGGCCTGGAGGGACAGCGGCGCCTCGGCGGCGAGCAGCTTGAGCAGGAACGGCAGGCGGGGGCCGAACCTCGCGACCGTGTCGGCGCCGAGCCAGCCAGTGGGCGCGGCCCCGATCGTCTCGGCGAGGCTGACCGGACCGTCCTCGCCGTCGAGCGTCGAGGGCGCCGCGTGGTGCGCGCCGACCCACAGCTCGGCCTCAGGACCGGCGCTGGGCGACGGCCGGCCCTGCATCGTGGCCAGCACCGTGCGGGATCCCCAGGCGTAGTCGCGGATGGGGTTGGTCAGGAGTTCCACTGTGGCCGGTCCCGGGGTAGGCGTGGGTGTCTGACACGTGCGATCCGGCCGATCATCGCCGATGGCGGCGTGCGGGGCTGCCCCTGCGCCGGATCCCGGTGACTCACCCGACACCGCCCTGGGCCGGTGGCAATCGGCGCCCGGCACTGTGTCGCGCCGGCTCCATGTGGGGCCGGCGGCGCGGGCGCGGCGACAGGGTCAACGGGTGGTGACGCCTTCGGCGGTTTCCGCGGCGGCGCCGTCGCCCGCGGCGGCCGCACGGTTGCTGAAGATGTCCGGCTCGAGGTAGATGACCCGGGCGATGGGCACCGCGTCGCGGACCCGGGCCTCCGCCGCGTTGATCGCGCGGGCGACCTCTTCGGCGGACGCGTTGGCCGTCACCCCGATCTTCGCGGCGACCAGCAGCTCCTCGGGGCCGAGGTGCAGCGTCTTCATGTGGATGACGCGGTCGATGCCGTTGCCGACCAGCGCCCTCTCGATCGAGCGGACGTTTTCCGGGCTGGCGCCCTCGCCCAGCAGGAGGCTCTTGGTCTCGATCGCCAGGATCACGGCGATCGCGACCAGCAGCAGGCCGATCATGGCGGTGCCCAGCGCGTCCCACTCGCCGTCGCCGGTGGCCAGCGTCATCGAGACACCGAACAGCGCGAAGACGAGACCCAGCAGGGCGCCGGTGTCTTCGAGCAGCACGACCGGCAGCTCCGGTGCCTTCGCCCGGCGGACGAAGCTGACCCAGGAAGCCTTGCCCCGGACCGTGTTGGACTCGCGGACCGCGGTGCGCAACGAGTAGGACTCGAGCCCGATCGCGATGACCAGCACCGTGATCGGGACCCACTGCCACTCGGTGATGCCGTGCGGGTCCTGGAACTTGTGCCAGGCCTCGTAGAGCGCGAAGAGGCCACCGACGCTGAACAGGATGATCGAGACGATGAACGCGTAGATGTAGCGCTCACGCCCGTATCCGAAGGGGTGGTCGGGTGTCGCCTTCCGGGTCGAGCGCCGGCCGCCGAGCAGCAGGAGCACCTGGTTGCCCGAGTCGGCGACCGAGTGGATTGCCTCGGCGAGCATCGACGACGAACCGGTCAGGACGAAAGCCAGGAACTTGGTGACCGCGATGCCGAGGTTGGCCGCGAGCGCCGCGATGATCGCCCGAGTGCCGCCGCCGGCACTCATGTCACGTCGCTCATGGGTTGGAGAGCTCCTTCATCTCCGAGACGGCGGGAACCGCCATGGGGTCGAGACCGTGTGCGAGTGCGAGATAAACCGAAGCGAAGTCGGGCACGGCGACCAGGGACGCCAACCGCTCCAGCGCCGAACCGCCCTCGGCGGTGATCACGTCGCAGCGCACGCCGCGCCGCTCGGCCAACGTCTGGATCGCGTCGGCACGGCGTTCCTCGACCGCGTGGGGCTCGTCGGTGTCGTCGTCGGCGTTGAGCCCGCCGTCGCGCATCAGCACGACGCGCAGCCGGCTGGCCAACTGGCCCTCGTCGTCGAACGGGTCGGCGAAGATGTCGCGGTCGGACTCGACCAGGCCGCCGAAGACGCCGTCGAGGAGGCCGACCCGGCCGCGTCCGGCCTCGCCGAGCGCCCCGGCCACGACCGGGTAGCGGGCGTTGGCCGACAGCGTGTCGGCGAACCGCCGGGCGGCGACGGTCGCCAGGGGCGACGAGCCCCAGACGATCGGCACCGAGCCGGCCAGGCCGAGGGCCAGCGACTTCGCCGGATTGACGAACGACTCGGCGCTGGGCCGGCACCGCTCGGCGTCGGCGTCGAGCCGGGTCGCGGTCTCCGCGAAGTCGGCCTCGTTGACCTTGACCAGGCCGAGGGTGCGCGCGGCGAGCAGCACCGGCACCGTCAGCGCCCAGAGGCTGGCCCGCGCGGGGGCGCGGCGCGGCACCGGGATGAACGGGGAACGCGACCGCTCGACCACCGACTGGAGCTCGGAGTCGGGCGCACCGATGCCGACCAGGCGCGCGCCGCGCCGGGCGGCGGCGTCGGCGGCGGCCAGCGCCTCGGGGCTGTGGCCGGACGCGCTGATCGCGATCACCACGTCGGCGGCACCGACCCAGCCGGGCACGCCGGCGCTGCGATGGGCGATGACGGGCGCGCGGGACCGGGGGCCGGCGGCCATGGCGAGGATCTCGCCCGTGCGGGCCGCGGTGCCGGCGCCGGCGATCACGACGGCGCGCGGCAGCCCGTCGTCTTCGAGCGCCGAGAGGTTGACCTCGGCCGCCAGGGCCGCGGACTCGCGGACCTGGGCCCCCGCGGAGGCTGCCATGCGCAGCATGCCGCCGGGGTCGTTCTCGGCCATGGCCGCCTGGTTGTCGAGGAGGGCCTCGTCGGCCACCCGCTGACCACGCAGGCCCGCGGCACCCCCTACTGGGCTGTCCATCAGCTCTGCTCCTGCCGGGCCTCGTCGAGGAGCAGGATCGGGATGTCGTCGCGGACCTCGAACACCCGGTGGCACTCGGTGCAGGTGAGCGTCTGCGCCTCCGCGTCGTAGGTGAGCGGCGCGTGGTGTGTGTCCGGACAGGCGAGAATGTCCAGCAATTGCTGATCCAGGGCCATCGTGCGGCTCCTTCCAGAGGCGGGCGGCGGGCCGTCCGGCGACGATCTTAACGGCGGACGAGACCGAGCACTTCGTCGCGCAGTGCGGCCATGCGCGTCGCGGTCGGCGCTTCGACGTTGAGCCGGAGCAGGGGCTCGGTGTTGGAAGCGCGCAGGTTGAGCCAGGCGCCGTCGGGGAAGGTCAGCGTCAGGCCGTCGAGCTCGTCGACCACGGCGTCGGGGTAGGCGGCGCGGACCTCCTGCTGCTTGGCGCGCTGGTCCGGCACGGTCGAGTTGATCTCGCCGGAGGCCACGTAGCGCTCGAAGTCGCTGCCGAGCACCGACAAAGGCTCAGGCTGGCCGCCGAGGGCGGCGAGCACGTGCATGGCGGCGAGCATGCCGGTGTCGGCGAACCAGAAGTCGCGGAAGTAGTAGTGCGCCGAGTGCTCGCCGCCGAACACCGCGTTGGTGCGGGCCATCTCGGACTTGATGAACGAGTGGCCGACCCGGCTGCGCACCGGCGTGCCACCGTGCTCCGCGACGATCTCGGGGACGGCGTTGGACGTGATCAGGTTGTAGATGATCGTGTCGCCCGGGTGTTTCGCCAGCTCGCGGGCGGCGACCAGCGCGGTGATCGCGCTGGGGCTGACCGGCTCGCCCCGCTCGTCGATGACGAAGCAGCGGTCGGCGTCGCCATCGAAGGCGAGGCCGAGGTCGGCGCCGTGCTGCACGACCGCGTGCTGCAGGTCGACCAGGTTCTTCGGCTCCAGCGGGTTGGCCTCGTGGTTGGGGAACGAGCCGTCGAGCTCGAAGTAGAGCGGGACGATCGTCAGCGGCAGCGCCTCGAGCGCCTGGTCGCCGAGCACCGCCGGGACCGTGTAGCCGCCCATCCCGTTGCCGGCGTCGACGACCAGCTTCAGCGGGCGGATCTTGCCGAGGTCGACCAGCGTGCGCAGGTGGCGGGCGTATTCGGTGAGCACGTCCTGCTGCTCCGGGCGCGCGTCGGGTGCCGGGGCCGGCCACGGGGCCGTGCCGTCGAGGATGCGCTGTGCGTTGGTCTTGATCTCGGCGAGACCGGACTCCTGGCCGACCGGCTTGGCGCCGGCCAGGCAGAGCTTGATGCCGTTGTATTGCGCCGGGTTGTGACTGGCCGTGAACATCGCGCCCGGCAGGCCGAGCGAGCCGGCCGCGAAGTAGAGCATGTCGGTCGAGCCCAGGCCCGCCTCGACCACGCCGAGGCCCTCGCTGAGCACGCCGCGGGCGAACGCGGCAGAAAGCCCAGGCGAGGACGCCCGCATGTCGTGGGCGGTGACGATGCGTGTGGTGCCCGGGTGGCTCGACCTGAGGAACTGCGCGAAGCCAGCGCCGAGTGCCTCCGCGGTCCGCTCGTCCCACTGGTCGGGGACGACTCCGCGGATGTCGTATGCCTTGACGATCTGGGACAGGTCGGACAACGCACTCGCTCCTCGAACGATGCCAGCTTATCGCCGCCGAGCGTAACGGAGCGCGTCGGGCCGGGCGTCGAAGGCTCTCGCGGCCTGTGGATAACCGAGGCCTGTGGATAACCCGATTCTCAGTCCTCGACGCGCGGCAAAATCACCGTCGGCTGGTCCACTCCCGGGCCCGCCGCCGGACGCACAGGAGGCAGGAAGATGGTCTGCGAATCGTTGCTTGCCGGGGCTTTTCCGGCCCGGTCGGCACGCAACTGGCGCACCAGGAACACGATCAGACCCGCACCCACGCCGACCAGCACCAGCCCGCCGGCCATGACGAGACCGCTCATCCCGAGAAAGCCGCCCTTGCCCGAGTCGTGCGGCGGGATCGGCACGCCGATCGCGACCGGGCTATTGGCTGGGTCGTCGAAGGGTGCGGCGGTCTCCGGGTCCACGGTCACCCCGGGGGTGGGCGTGGGGCTCTTGCTGGGCTTCTTGGCGGATTTGCTCGGCGTGGGCTTGACCCCGTTGACCTTGGCGGCCGCCGACTCGCTGCCGAGGAGCTCGCCTCGGCCGTTGAACGCCTGGCCGATGATCGTCACGCTGCCGCCGGGGGTGCCCTGAGCGAAGCTGACCCGATACCTGCCGACCGCGGTCTGCCGGTCGCAGATCGACGCGCGGTCCGGTGCGGTGCGCTCGGTGACCACGGTGCCACCGCCGGCGTCCGCCACGATGACCGGCCGCCACTGCCCACCGTTCTGCGTCTCGACGCGCACCTGGTTGGGGCTCATGCCGTCGGCGAGCCGGATCCCGAGCCCGGTGCGCACGTTGATGCAGCCGCGATCACGCCGCTCCACGCTGACGGACGCGGACCCGGCGCCACCGCCTGCGGTGAAGGTGCGCGCCGCCCGCAGGTCGACCCGCTCGTCCGCGGCGCTGGCCGGACCCGCGGAGACCACGAGCCCGATGCCGATCGCGCCGACCAGCCCGACACCGATCGCCAGCAGCGCCGCCGCCCGACGCCCACCGCGCCGACCCGCCATCATCACCATCTCCCATGTCGCGTTCCCCCACCCGGGCGACACGGTACCCGGTGCCGCTTGACACCCCGACCGAAGACGACCCCTAGTTCAACGCCACGTGATCGGCCGGCGACAGCCCGCGTTGTCATCTTCCTGACGCTGCGGCTGCGCATGCCGGCGCGAACAGGCCGAGATGACCGTGTGTCACACGGGCGATACCCGACGACATCGATCGATGTCGTCCCCCGGACGCGAACTTTCCGGCGGTCGGCCGCGTCTCGCGCCCGCTGCCGCGCGTTGAACCGGGAGCTGGCCCACCTGAAGGGTGAAACCCCAGGTCAAGCCCGCGTACGGGGTCTTGGCGTGTGCGTGGGCGCACTGATCTCATGTGCCCAAACCAGCAGCCGCCGGAGCCAACGTGTGCAGATTGGACGGTGCAGACGTGACTGTCACCCTGGGCAACCGATCCGCGATCCCGGCGCCCCGCCGTGGGTCCGGGGTCTTCGAGCGGGCCCGGACAGTCACGGAGCCGGCACTGCGGTCGGCCGTCGACAGCTTGCCGCCGACGACGCGGCGCGCGGTCGGCTACCACTTCGGGTGGTGGGACAGCAAAGGCAACGACCGGCGGGGCACGGCCGCCAAGGCGGTGCGCCCGGCGCTCGTGCTGGTGGCCGCGGAAGCGGTCGGCGGCACTCCGGTGGGCATGGCCGCGGTGGCGGCGGTGCCCGCCGCGATCCCGGCCGCCGTCGCGGTCGAGCTGGTGCACAACTTCTCGCTGCTGCACGACGACGTCCTCGACAGCGCCGGCCCGCGCCGCCACCGGCCGACCGTGTGGCAGGAGTTCGGCGCCGGCGCCGCGATCCTGGCCGGCGACGCACTGCTCGCGCTCGCGTTCGACGTGCTCGCGGGGCTCACCCACCCGGCGGCACCGACCGCCGCGCGGATGCTCAGCGCCACCGTCGCGCAGCTCGCCGAGGGCCACGCCGTCGGCCGCGGCGCCGACGTGAGTCTCGAGGAATGCTTCCGTGCGACCCGGCGCAAGACCGGCGCCCTGCTGGAGTGCAGCGCCGGCCTGGGCGGGCTGCTGGGGGGCGGCACCCCCGCCCAGATCGCGGCCCTCCGCGGCTTCGGCGCCGAGCTGGGCCTCGCCGTCCAACTGTCCGACGACCAGCTCGGCATCTGGGGCGGCGCCAGCAAGCCGGCATACTCCGACCTGCGGCACCGCCGGCGCTCCCTGCCGATAGTCGCCGCGCTCGCGGCGGGCTCGCCGAGCGCGGAGCGCATCGTGCCGGCGTACACCGCGGAACACGAGATGTCCGATGTAGAGGCCCGAGAGCTGGCCGAGTCCCTGGACGCCGACGGCTGGCGCGACTGGTGCGGCCGCGAGGCCGACCGGCACCTGCGCGCGGCGCTGGACCAACTCGAGCCCGGCATCACCGCCGAGCGCGGGCAGGACCTCCGCACCATCGCCCGGCTGGCCGGTGACCGAGACCGGTGACCCACCGCTTCACCGCCAAGGCCGCCAAGGCCGCGCGCCCGCACATGCCGATCCCGGGTGGGGCCGCGTCGTGATTCTCCGCTTCGCCGCCGCGGTCTCGGCCGCGGCGCTGCTGCTCGTGCCGGGTCCTGCCGAGGGCGCACCGCGGGCGCCGATCCCTTGCTCCAACGCCGTGTACCTGACCCGCGACGACACGCTGCTGCGGCTTGACGGCAGCGGCGAGGACGCCGAGCCGACGCCGGTCGCCGAGTTCGACGCGCCGCTGGACGCGGTCGCGTACGTGCCCGAGACCCACGCCTTCTGGGCCCTCAGCGGCGAGCACGTAATTGGCTTCGACCAGACCGGCCGCGTCGTCAAGCGCACGCCCAAACCACCCGCGCTCATCCCCACCGACCCCATCACCGCCGCGAGCGGCGGCACCGGTGCCGGTGCCGGCAGCGGTGACCGGTGGATCGTTCGCACCGGGCGCGAGGTGGTCACCTACCGGATGCCTGCCCTCAAGGAGGTCGCGCGGCACACCCTGACCGGGCCTGGCGCCGACATCCTGCTCCGGCCCCTGATCGCCGACTGGGACATCAGCGACGGACAGCTCTACACGATCGTGGCCGGCTGGCTCACCCGCGTCGACCCGCACACCGGCATCGCAACCCCGGTCGCCCGACCGCCGGGGCTACCCATGACCGGCACCTTCGGCGCCGTCGCCATCGATCCACAAGGGACGCTCCGCGCCCTGCACGACCAGACGGGCCGGCTCTACCAGGTCACGCTCGCGGACCCCACCACACCGGTGACGACCACGACCGTCGGCAAGGCCAAGGCCGTCCGGTCGGACGCCGCGAGCTGCCCACCGGGCTGGGACTACGGCGACGCCCCGGCGCCCTACCCCACCCGCCGCGCGGCCGACGGTCCCCGGCATCTGATCACCGCGGGCCTCTCCCTCGGCCGGACGGTCACCCCGGAAACCGACGCCGCCAAGCGGGACAGCGACGACGCCCTGGCCGAGCCGGCGGAAGCCACCGACGACGGCGCGCTCACGGTGCGGGTCACCGTCACCAACGCCACCGCGCACAAGGCTCTCCTCGCCGCATGGCACGACCTCGACGGCAACGGCCGCTTCGACGAGCGGGACCTGCGCACCGCCACCGTCAGACCCGGCACCACACCACGCACGGTCACCCTGACCTGGCCCAAGACCAACAAACCGGTACCCGCCACCCTGCGCATCCGCCTCTACGGCGGCCCCACCGGCTATCCCCCACCCACGCCCGAACCGACCGGACCTGGCGGCACCGGCGAGGTCGAGGACCACCCGATCACGGTGCGCCCGGCAAAGCCCCGAGCCGCCGCCACCGACGAGCCGCTCGACCTCCGCGACCTCGCCGGGCCGCCGGCGGCGATCCCCGACCCGGGTGCGCCACCGGTGCCCCTGCCCGCCCGCGAACGACTGCGCCAACCCGTCGCCAGCACCGCACCGAACAAGCCCGACCGCCTCCCGCTGACGTGGTCGGTCTTCGTCGGGCTGCTCGTACCCGCCGCGTCCGTCGCCGCCCGGGCGGCCGCCAAGAGAGGAAGTCGATGAACACGCTGCTCGCCGGGATCGCCGTGGTGCTCGCCGCGGCCTTCGCGTCCGTCATCGGGTTCACGGTCGTGTCCCGCTGGGTGCCGCGGCGCTGGCGGGTCGCCGACGGTGACGCGGCCAGCACGGTCTATTCGACGATCGCGATGGTGTACGCGATCCTCATCGCGATCGCCGCCATCGCCGTCTGGGAACCGCGCTCCGACGTCGGCGGCAACACCGAAACCGAGGCCAGCAGCCTGGTCGAGGCCTACTGGTCGGCCAACCGTCTGGCCCCACCGGACCGCGACGACGTGCAGCAGAGAATCGTCGGATACCTCCAGGTCGCCGGCGGCAGCGAATGGGATCACCTGCGCACCGCGCATTCCGGCACGATGACCGCCGAGAACCTGTCGACCGAGTTGCGCGAGCGGGTCGACGCGATCCGCCCGGCCACCGAAACCGAGCAGGCCGCCCACCAGATGCTCGCCGGCCAGGTGAGCGCCGCCGCCACCGCCCGGCGGGCCCGGATCGGCGACGCCGACGCCCGGATGCCGGCTCCACTATGGCCGATCCTGCTCGGCGGCGGCCTGGTCAGCGTCGCCTTCCTCTACCTGTTCGGCCTGCGCCGGACCGTACCCAACGGCCTCATGTTCGCCACCCTCGGCGGCATGGTCGCGCTGATGCTGTTCGTCCTCTACCAGGTCGAGCTGCCCTACAGCCGGGGATTCGCGGTCGACCCCGACGCCCTGCGCGCCGCGCTGGAGACGCTGAGAGGCAGCGCCGGCCTCTAGAGATGCATCGACGGGTCGGTGCGGACGGGTTTCGTGAGCCGCTCGTGCACCACGTCCCGGTGCCGACGGAGAATCACCCGGATCGGCTCGGGTACGCCGTCCAGGTCGACCAGGAACGCGAACAGTTGCGGCAACGCCTCCCGGGCCGCGTCGTCCAGGTCGTTGTGCGCCTCGGTGTGCCCGCCCTCCAGCGCTGACGACGGGTCGAACAGGGCCCGCGCCTCGGCGACGAACCGCGAGTTGAGCACCGTGCGCCCCTGCACGGTCAGGAACGGCTCGGCGTCCCCCTCGTCGTCCGGATCACCGGTCGGCAGGCCGTAGTCCTCGAGAATCTCGAGGTACGTCAGCAGCAGCATCGCGTACCGGCCGGCCATGAGCAGTTGGGTGAGCTGCCGCTCCTCCAGCAGCCGCAGCCGCTCCTGCCGCCACAACGTCAGTTGCTTGGTGTATTCCGAGCCGTGCGAGATGTCCCGCCCGCGCAGGTACTCCAGGATCTCGATGTTGGTCTCCACCGTCAGCAGGCTCGACAGCTCGGCCCGCCCCCGCCGCAGCACGGTGACCAGTTGGGCCTCGTCGAACTCGGCGGGCCCACGCCGCTTGGACCGCTGTGCGACCAGCGCCGCGAGCAGCACCACCCCGGTCGTCGACAGATAGGACTCATAGTCCGCCAGCACCTCGGCCACCTCGGTGCGCAACCGGGCCGGCAGCGGACCGTCGGACCGGCCCACCAGCCGGTAGAGCAGGAACGGATAGCTGGTGCTGTCGCGGTTTTCCCAGAGGTCGAGCACCTGGTCGACGTCGACCGCCTCGCCCGAGCTCTGCCTGCCGACCAGGTCGAAGATCTGGTGCCGGTCGCGGAGCTGAGCCAGGACCTCCTCGTCGGTGACCGCCTCGCCGCGCCGCATCAGCGCCGTCACCACCGCCAGACCAGCGGCGTCGGACCGCCGCGCGATGTTGAACAGCCACAGCGAGACGGTCGGCAACTGCGCGTCGTCGACCGTGCTCAGCAGCTCGTCCAAGCGGCTGCCGCCGCCGGCGGAGCCGCCCAGCAGGTATTCGATCTGCGGACCCAGCTCGGTCTCGAACGCGTGCGCCTGTGCCACGGCGAGCAGGCACAGTTGCGAGAGCAGCTCCTCGCTGGCCCGGCCGACCAGCGCCGCCGTCACGCCGTGCGCGAAGGCCTCGGCCGCCGCCTCCTTGCCGGGCACCGCGCGCGCCGCGGCCGCCAGGTTGGCGAGCAGCCCGAGCAGGTCGCTGCGGTCGCGGTCCTCGATCAGGCTGCGTTCGGCCCCCTCGGCCGATGACCGGGGCCGGTTGGCCGCGGGCAGCAGCGCCGCGAACTGCACACGCCGGATGTTGAGCACGGTGGCGAGCTGCGCGTAGCCCAGCACCCGCCAGGTCATCTGCAGCAGCGTCATCCGGTCGAACAGCTCCCCGGCGGCCCCGTCCAGGGAGAAGCCGCCACGGCGGGTCAGCCGGCGGGCGTCGATGCCGAGCTCGTCGACGGCGTACCGGACCACCTCGTCCAGCTTGGGTTTCACGTCGGCGCGGACGTTGGGCCAGCCGGCCCGCACCAGCAGGGCGGCCGCCGCGGTGACCGTGAACAGCTCCTCGGCCAGGCACTCGCGGACCAGGTCGACGGTCCCGCGCGGCGAGCCGGTCCGCAGTTCGCTCGCGATGAAGGAGCTGGTCTCCAGCGCGTCGATGATCTCCTCGACCAGGCTCGCACCCGGGAAACCGCCCTGCGCGCCGGCCAGCGCCCAGCACCACAGGCCGAGCGAGAGGTTGACCAGGTCGGCCACGTGCGGCGCGCGGGGCTCGGCGCTGCGGGCGTCGAGGATCGGCTTCGTCAGGGACGCCACCTCGAACTGGCCGCGGATCGCGGCCACGAACAGCTGCGGCGTCTCGGCCTGCACGAACGGCAGCAGCGAGAGGGCCAGCCAGCTCCCGCGCAGCGCGGCGTCGGTGTGCAGGTCGGCCCGGCCCGGACTGGGCGCCAGCGCCGCCAGCAACTTCTGCTGCTGCGCACCGCCGGTCGAGGCGAGCGCGAACAGCCCGAGCGGCGAGGTGGCGTCGGGCTCGTCGTCGTCGACCGCCAGCGGCGGACCGGAGCCGTCGAACGTCCGCAGCTCCAACAAGATCTGCAGGACGACGTCGTCGGCCATCACCGCGTACGCGTCGCGGGCCCGTGCGGCCAGGCTTGCCCGGTTCTTGGCGTCCTCCTCGTCGAGCAGGTCAAGAGCCCGTTGCAACAGATCGGGTACTAGTCGCAACTGCCCCAACCGCAGGCTGTCGTCGATCGCGTGCAGGATCGCCTGGAACAGCCGGTCCTCGAGCGCCTCCGCGTCGGCGCCGAAGATGTCGGCACGGTCGCGCGGCGCGGCGGCCCGCTGCAGGTGCTGCGCCAGCTTGCCCAGCCAGAACGGGTCGTCGGCGGT
Source organism: Asanoa iriomotensis (assembly GCF_016862515.1). Lineage (GTDB taxonomy): Bacteria > Actinomycetota > Actinomycetes > Mycobacteriales > Micromonosporaceae > Asanoa > Asanoa iriomotensis. The sequence continues at coordinate 17,545 of NZ_BONC01000050.1, read as the reverse complement.
CATGGCCCGGTTGTCGTCGCGATACAAAGCCCAGAACAGGTGCCCCAGGTCGGCGCTGGCGAGCCGGAACCGGCCGGAGACCCGCTCGAGCGTCTCGCCGGCCTCGACCGACACCGCCAGGCGCAGCTCGGCGTGCTGCCGGATCTCGGTGACGACGCGGGCGAAGTGGGTGCGCATCGCCTTCAACCGGCGGGTCAGCTCGTTGCGGCTCAGGCTCGGGCCGGTCAGCACCTCGCGCAGCACCCGGGACCGCTGCCGGTGCTCGGCGAGCTTCTTGATCAGCTGGGCCTCGGGCAGCTCGACGGCGCCGCTCCAGGAGTTGGCCTGGCCGAGCAGGTAGAGCAGCTGGAACGCGCCGTACCGCTCGGGATCCTGCTGCGGGTGGGCCGGCGGTATCTGCTGCTCGAAGTAGGCGGTCAGCGTGTCGTCGGTCTCGGTCAGGATCGCCTTGACGGTGCGGTAGCCGGCCCGCTCCGGCCGGCCCGCCCGGTGGGCCAGCTCGTGGCGCTGGTCGTCGGTGAGCGCGGCCAGCTCGTAGTGCAGGGTGCGGCGCACCCCGTACGGCGCCCGCCGCTCGCCGGCCACCCGGGACGCCTGCTTGAGCCGGGCGAGCTCGCCGCGGAACAGCCTGGTCGCCGGGTCGTCGGACGGGTCGAACACCACCCACAGCTCGGGTCGCCGGTCGCTGGCGTGGCCGTCGCCGAGGTAGGCGACCAGCAGGTCCCGCGTCGGCTTGTCGAGCAGCCCGAAGTCGTCGACCACCAGGCACCGCAGCGACGCGATATTCGCGAACTCGGCCGCGAGCTGGTCGACGAACTGCTGATAGCGCCGACTGCCCTGTTCACGCTCGATCCACTCGACGATCCGCTGGCTTCGTGACACCCGTTTAGCCGGCTTGACAAATGCGATCAGCACCTGGGCCGCCACACCCAGGGCCGCGAGGATCAAAGCGTTGACCAACGTGCTGGTCTCCAGAAGCGACGCCGCGGCGGAATTGCCGGATGCCCCAGGGTCTTTCTCGGGAGTGAACAGCGAAATCACCGCGGTAATCACGATCGCCACCGCGATAATCAGCAACGTGAGCCAGGAGCGGATCCGGCTGTGCACATTGGCGGCGCCCGCCCGCCGGGCCGCGCGCGCCACGGTGCGCTCACGGAACAGGTCGAATATCTTCGGCAGCCCGCCCTCGGACGGCGCGCCGGCGAGCGTGGTCAGGCGTGGCCGGGGGTGGCCGTCGTGCTCGGCGATGGCCTGCTCGACGTCCTCACGCGCCCAGGTCACGCCGTCGTGGCGGGCAGCGCCGACGGCGATGCAGCGGAACGCGGGCTCGACACCCTGCGCGACCCGGGCGAGGTAGTCGGAAACCGGCTGCTCCAGGGCGACCGGTCGCTTGTCCTCGGAACGCCACCCTGAACTCTCGTGCGGCAGCACCATCCGCCGGTATCGAGTGCTCGAACCATTCCGGCGGAGCGCCTGCTGCGTCATCCGAACCCTCCGCGCGCCGTCCGACCACATTGGCCGCATTGATGTCACTCATCGTGTGACGTCGCTCGGTTGGGCGTAATCAGTCGATCGGACCCCGCTGCCCTTCGGACGTGTCGCCAATCCGATGGTTGGCCGATAGGGCCAACCACCGAATCGTGGCGTCAATCAAGAAAAGGTCTACACGGCCTGGAAGGCGTCGGAAAGGATGTTGAGCCCCCGCTCGAGTGTGCGGTCGTCGATCACCAATGGCGGCAGGAAACGCAGCACATTGCCGTACGTGCCGCAGGTCAGCGTCAACAGCCCACGGCGGTGGCACTCCGTCGACACCGCGCTCGCGGTCGCCGGATCGGGCGTCAGCGTGCCGGGCTGGACGATCTCGATCGCCTGCATCGCGCCGCGGCCGCGTACCTCCGCGATCCTGGGGTCCGCGGCGGCGAGGTCACCGAGCCGGCCGCCGAGCATCAGCCCGATCCGCCTGGCCGAGGTGACCAGGTCGAGCTCGCGCATCGTCTCGATCGAGGCGAGCGCGGCCGCACATGCCAGCGGGTTGCCGCCGTAGGTGCCGCCGAGCCCGCCCGGATGCACCGCGTCCATGATGTCGGCCCGGCCGGTGACCGCACCCAGCGGCAACCCCCCGGCGATGCCCTTGGCCAGCGTGATCAGGTCGGGCACGACGCGCTCGTGCGTCGACGCGAACCAGTCGCCCGTGCGGCAGAAGCCGGTCTGGATCTCGTCGGCGATGAACACCGCGCCCGCCTCGCGCGCCCACGCGGACAGCGCAGGCAGGAAGCCGGGCGCCGGCACCACGAAGCCGCCCTCGCCCTGGATGGGCTCGATCAGCACCGCGGCGACGTTGGTCGCCCCGATCTGCGCGTTGACCAGGTCGAGCGCCCGGGCGGCGGCGTCCGCGCCGGAGAGCCCACCGTCGCGCAGCGGATAGGACATCGGCACCCGGTAGACCTCGCCCGCGAACGGGCCGAAGCGGTGCTTGTAGGGCATGTTCTTCGCGGTCAGCGCCATGGTCAGGTTGGTCCGGCCGTGGTACGCGTGGTCGAACACCACCACCGCGGTGCGCCCGGTCGCGTGCCGGGCGATCTTCACCGCGTTCTCCACCGCCTCGGCGCCGGAGTTGACCAGCATCGACCGCTTCTCGAAGTCGCCGGGGGTCAGCGCGTTGAGCGACTCGCAGACCGACACGTACAACTCGTAGGGCGCGACCATGAAGCACGTGTGCGTGAACCGCTCGACCTGCTCGCGCACGGCCGCCACGACGCGCGGCGCCGAGTTGCCGACCGAGGTCACCGCGATCCCGGAGGCGAAGTCGACCCACTCGTTGCCGTCGACATCGGTCAGCGTGCCGCCGCCCGCGTGGTCCACATAGGAGCTGATCACCGAGCTGACGCCCCGGGCCACCGCCGCCGTGCGCCGCTTGTGCAGGTCGAGCGAGGCCATCAGCCCTCCAGGTTGTGCATGACGTGCTTGATGCGGGTGTAGTCCTCGAGGCTGTAGACCGACAGATCCTTGCCGTGCCCCGAGTGCTTGAAGCCGCCGTGCGGCATCTCGGACACGAACGGGATGTGCGTGTTGACCCAGACGCAGCCGAAGTCGAGCCGGCGGGTCATCCGCATCGCGCGGCCGTGGTCGCGGGTCCAGACCGAGGCGGAGAGCCCGTATTCGACGCCGTTGGCCCAGCGGACCGCCTCGTCCTCGTCGGTGAACCGCTGCACGGTGATCACCGGGCCGAACACCTCGTCCTGGATGATCTCGTCCTGCTGGCGCACGCCGGAGACCACCGTCGGCGCGTAGAAGAAGCCGCGCTCGCCGACCCGGGCGCCACCGATCTCCAGCGAGGCGTGGTCGGGCAGCCGGTCGACGAACCCCGTGACCCGGCCGAGCTGGTTGGCGTTGTTGAGCGGACCGTAGAGCACGTCCTCCTCGTCGGGCCCGCCGGTCTTCGTGCCCCGGGCCTGCTCGACGAGCGCCGCGAGGAAGTCGTCGTGGACGCCGGGGCCGGCCAGCACCCGGGTCGCGGCGGTGCAGTCCTGGCCCGCGTTGAAGTAGCCGCCGACCGCGATCGCCTCGGCCGCCGCCGCCACGTCGGCGTCGTCGAAGAGCACGACCGGCGCCTTGCCGCCGAGCTCGAGGTGGGTGCGCTTGAGGTCGGGCGCGGCCGCCGCGGCGACCTCCATGCCCGCGCGGGTCGAGCCGGTGATCGAGACCAGCTCGGGTACGGGGTGCGCCACGACGGCCCGGCCGGTGTCCCGGTCGCCGCAGATCACGTTGAAGACGCCGGCCGGGAAGAACTCGGACGCGATCTCGGCGAGCAGCAGCGTGCTGACCGGCGTCGTGTCCGACGGCTTCAGCACGACGCAGTTGCCGGCCGCCAGCGCCGGGGCGATCTTCCAGATGGCCATCATCAGCGGGTAGTTCCACGGCGTCACCTGGCCCACGACGCCGAGCGGCTCGCGGCGGACGTACGAGGTGTGTCCCGCCATGTACTCACCCGCCGAGCGGCCCTCCAGCATGCGCGCGGCGCCCGCGAAGAAGCGCAGCTCGTCGACGGCCGGCGGCAGTTCCTCGTCGGTGGTCAGCTGGCGCGGCTTGCCGGTGTTGCGCACCTCGGCGTCGACCAGCTCGGCCGCGCGGGACTCGACCGCGTCGGCGAACTTGAGCAGGGCCAGCTGCCGCTGCGCCGGGGTCACGTCGCGCCAGCTCTCGAACGCCGTCGCGGCGGCCGTCATGGCCTTGTCGACGTCGGCGGCACCGGAGATCGGCGCGTGCGCGAAGACCTCACCGGTGGTCGGATCGACCAGGTCGCTGAAGTTGCCGTCGACCGGGTCGACGTACTCACCGTTGACGAAGTTGCGCAGTTGCTGCTTGTCGCTCATCGGGGGGTCTCCAGGCGTGGGGGGCCGGGCTGTTGTATTCGCAACCCTCACGCCATCTTCGCGACCGAATCCGTAGCTGACAAGGTCCATCGCCACGGTTTCCGCGAGGTTAGGGGCTGGGTTAGGCTCCGGACCGTGGACGAGCGCGCCTTCTACGTAGCCGGCCGGCCCGAGCACGGGGCCGACCCCGTGACGATCCGGCACCCCTACGACGGCCACGCCGTCGGCAGCACCACCACCGCCACACCCGAGCAGGTCGAGCGGGCGGTCAGCGCGGCCGCGGCGGCGGCCGGCCCGGCGCAGGCCCTGCCCGCGCACGCCCGGGCCGCGGCCCTCGACCACGTCTCGGCCCGGCTCAAGGAGCGCGCCGACGAGGTGGCCCGGCTGATCACCGCCGAGAACGGCAAGCCGCTCAAGTGGGCGCGGGCCGAGGCGGCCCGGGCCGTGTCGACGTTCCGTTGGGCGGCCGAGGAGGCGCGACGGTTCGCCGGCTCCCTGCAGCGCCTCGACACGGACCCGGCGGCGACGGGCCGCATGGCGGTGGTGCGGCGGTTCCCGCGCGGCCCGGTGCTCGGCATCTCGCCGTTCAACTTCCCGCTCAACCTGGTGGCGCACAAGGTCGCGCCGGCGATCGCGGCGGGCGCGCCGATCGTGGTCAAGCCCGCGCCGGCGACGCCGCTGAGCGCCCTGCTGCTGGGCGAGATCCTGGCGGAGACGGACCTGCCGGAGGGCATGTTCTCCGTGCTGCCGCTGCCCAACGAGCGGGCGGCCGCGCTGGTGTCGGACCCTCGCCTGCCGGTGGTCAGCTTCACCGGCTCGGGCCCGGTGGGTGCGGCGATCCGTCGCGCGGTGCCCGACAAGCACGTGACGCTCGAACTCGGCGGCAACGCGGCGGTGCTGCTCTGTGAGGACTGGACCGCGGACGCCGACCTGAACTTCGCGGCGTCGCGGATCGCGACGTTCTCCAACTACCAGGCGGGGCAGAGCTGCATCGCGGTGCAGCGGGTGTTCGTCCACGAGTGGGTCTACGACGGCTTCCTGCCGCGGCTGATCGACGCCGTGGCGGCGTTGCGCACCGGCGACCCGCGCGACGAGGCCACGGACGTCGGCCCGCTGATCTCGGAGGCGGCGGCCGAGCGGGTCGAGTCGTGGGTGGACGAGGCGGTGGCCGGCGGCGCCACGATCGAGGCGGGCGGCCTGCGCGCCGGTGCCACCTATCCCCCGACGGTGCTGTCCCGGGTGCCGAAGTCCGCGAAGGTGAGCCGCGAGGAGGTGTTCGGCCCGGTGCTGGTGGTCGAGCCGGTCGCGTCCGACACGGCGGGCTTCGCCGCGATCAACGACTCGGCGTACGGGCTGCAGGCGGGCGTGTTCACCCGCAACCTGCAGACGGCCTTCGCGGCGCACCGCACCCTGGAGGTCGGCGGCGTGATCGTGGGCGACGTGCCGTCGTACCGGGCCGACCAGATGCCCTACGGCGGCGTGAAGGGCTCCGGCGTGGGCCGCGAGGGCCTGCGCAGCGCGATCGACGACTACACCGAACCGCGCGTCATGGTGCTGACCGACCTCGACCTGTAGGTATCGTGCGGCGTGGCCAAGCAAAGCGCCGGAATCCTCGCGTTCAAGGTTGTCGACGGCTCGGTGCGGGTCCTGCTGGTGCACCCGGGCGGGCCGTTCTGGGCCCGCAAGGATCTCGGGGCCTGGTCGATCCCCAAGGGTGAGTACGAGGACCCCGCCGACCCGCTGGAGTCGGCGCTGCGGGAGTTGGCGGAGGAGACGTCCCTCGAGGTCGCGGCCGCGGACTGCGTGCCGCTGGGTTCGGTGAAGCAGAAGGGCGGCAAGGTCGTGGCGGCGTGGGCCGTCGCGGCCGACTTCGACCCGGCGCGGCTGCGCAGCAACACGTTCGAGATCGAGTGGCCGCCGCGGTCGGGCACGCGGCGCGAGTTCCCGGAGGTCGACCGCGCGGAGTGGTTCGACCTGGCCACCGCCCGGCAGAAGCTCGTCCCCGCCCAGGCGGAGTTCGTCGACCGCCTGGTCGCACACCTCTCGGCCGGCTGAGCCGGCTCTTTCGCTTTCAGCGCTGAGCTGACCTTTTCGCTTTCAGCGCTGAGCTGACCCTTTTCGCTTTCAGCGCTGGGCTGACCCTTTTCGCTTTCAGCGAAGTGCCGCACTGTGTCCGTACGCCTGCAACGGTGTAATGCTGTAATCAAGTAACGGCGTAAGCGACCAGCGGGAGGTGCGCCATGAGAGGTTTCAGAGGCCCATGGGAAGCGGGACCGCGCGGCGGGCGGGCGGAGCCGCCGCCGTCAGAAGGCCTGGCGGCATGGGTGACCGGCGCGGTGCCGGACGGCTGGTTCACCGAGCCGGCCAAGGTCACCATCGACCGTGACGAAGTCATGATCATCGGCAACCTGCCGTCTCCGCAGCTGGGTGCCGACGCGACCGACGCCGACCGCGCGTCGGCCGAGCAGGGCCGGATCGCCCAGCACCGCGAGGACACCCGCGAACAGCGCATCCGGATCGCACAGCAGATCGAGCACCGCTGGCGCCGCAAGGTCAGCTGGGGTGCCACCTGCGGCGACACGGAGGCCCTGTTCACCACGTTCTCGGCGCCGGTGATGACCCGCCTGCGCCAGACGGACCGCCAGGTCCTCGACACCCTGGTCGACGCGGGCGTGGCGCGCAGCCGCTCCGAGGCACTGGCCTGGTGCGTCCGGCTCGTCGGCCAGCACGCGGACCAGTGGCTCGGCGAGCTCCGCGACGCCATGGGCGCGGTCGACGAACTCCGCCGCCGCGGCCCCAACGCCGGCGAGGCCTAGCACCTGCTAGGGGCAGGGTCCCCCACCCCTGCCCCTAGGAGGTTCAGCGCATCGCCCAGGGCGAACCGTAAGCGGTCAGCAGGTCCAGGAACGGCTTCGGCGGCAACGCCTCCGGGCCCAGCACGCCGACGCCCGACCAACCGCCGCCGGCCAGCAACTCCAGTGCCACCACCGGGTTGATCGCGGTCTGCCAGACCACCGCCTGGTGGCCGTACTCCCGCATCGACCATTCGTTGTCGACCACGTGGTAGAGGTAGACCTCGCGCGGCGCGCCGTCGAGGCCCGTGCCCTTGACCCACGTGCCGGCGCACGTCTTGCCGCGCATCCGCGGACCAAGCGTCGCCGGGTCCGGCAGGCAGGCCGCCACCACGTCGCGCGGCGCGACCGACACGTCGCCGACCTTCACCGGGACCGTCGAGTCCAGGCCCAGCAGGTGCAGGGTGCGCAGCACCGAGATGAACTCGGCGCCCAGGCCGTACTTGAACGTCACCCGGCCCGCGTCGACCCACCGCGGGATCAGCAGCACCTCCTCGTGCTCGACGTTCACGCACTCGACCGGCCCGATGCCCGCCGGGAAGTCGAACACTTCCGGCTCCGAGAAGGGCTCGGTGGTGAACCAGCCCCGACCCTTCTCGTAGACGACCGGCGGGTTCAGGCATTCCTCGATCGTCGTCCAGATCGAGAACGACGGCGCGAACGAGGAGCCGTCGACGACGAGGTTCGAGCCGTCCCGCACGCCGATCTCGTCGATCGAGCTGAACAGCTCGTCGGCCGCGTAGCGAGCGAACACATCGGACAGACCCGGCTCGACGCCGATCCCGACCAGCGCCAGCCGGCCCGACTCCTCCCACAGGGTCGCGGTTTCGAACTGCGCCGCGCCGAGCAGCACACCGGTCGACGAGTACGGCGACGTCGGGTGCGGCTGCGACAGCGACATCGCCATGTCGAGGTAGTCGGCGCCCGCCGCGAAGGCACCGTCGAATATGGACATCACGAACCGCGGGTCCACCGCGTTGAAGACGTGGGTGGCGCCCGCCGCCAGGTCCCGCACCTCGGTCGAGGACGAGGCGTCGACCCGCGCCGCGGAAAAGCGCGGGTCGTCCAGAGCGTCGACGACGCTCTGCGCGCGGGACAGCGAGTAGTCCGCGACCACCCACGAGGAGAAGAACGAGCGACGGGCGGCGATCGCCGCGGCCGCGGCGCCGACGCCGCCGGCACCGATTTGCAGGACACGCATCAGGAATCGAACCCCAAACCAAATCTGTCGAGCGTACGCAACCACAGGTTGCGCCGGCCCTCGTGCGCGTCAGCGTGCGCCATGGACCAGCGGGTCGCGTTGATGACCAGGGCACGCAGCGGCTCCGGCGGAAACGGCACCGGGCGGCTGCGTACGAAATCCAATGTGGTCAGAGGCGTTTCCGCCCCGGACAGCAGATCCAGCGCCACCCGGGCACCGAACCGGCTGGCACCGACGCCCAGGCCCGTGAACCCGGCCGCGTACGCCAGCCGCCCCCGCAACGCCGTGCCGAAGAACGCACAGAACCGGGAGCAGGTGTCGACCACCCCACCCCAGCGATGCGTGAACGTCACGTCCGCGAGCTGCGGGAAGGTCTCGAAGAAGTGTCGAGCCAGCGTGCGGAACGTTGGTGCCTCCCTGGCGAGCGACGGCGCCATCCGGTTGCCGAAGTGGTAGACGGCGTCGTAGCCGCCGAACAGGATCCGGTCGTCGGCCGTCAGCCGGTAGTAGTGGAACTGGTTGCCCGAGTCGGCCAGACCCTGGCGGTGCCGCCAGCCGATCGACGCCAGCTCGTCGGCCGACAACGGCCTGGTGACCAGCGCGTAGTCGTAGACCGGCACCACGAACGCCCGCAACCGGCGCAGCAACGGCGGGAACGCGTTGGCCGCGAGCACGACGCCGCGGGCTCGCACGGACCCGCCGACGATGTGCGCCACCACGCCCGCCCCGGAAGCCGACAACCGCGTGACTCGCGTGTGCTCGAAGATCCGCACCCCGAGCGAGCGGCAGGCCTCGCGCAAGCCCCAGGCCAGCCGGGCCGGATCCAGCATGACCGTCCGGTCGCGATGCCAGACGCCACCGACGTAGGTGGGCGAGTCGACCTCGGCCCGCACCTCGTCACGGCCCAGCACCAGCACGTCGTGCCCGAACCGGCGGGCCAGCGCCGCACCCTCCGCCAGGTCGGCCACCTGATGCCCGGCGGTGGCCAACTCGATCTCGCCGGTGCGCTCGACGTCGCAGCGGATGTCGAACAGCGAGAGGGTGGCCAGCAGGGCGTCGAGGTTGGCCTGACCGAGCATCTCCAGCATCGCGATCTCGTCAGGGAACCGGGCCGCACCGTTGGCCAGCCCGTGGGTCAGCGAGGAGGCGCAGAAGCCGCCGTTGCGACCCGACGCCGCCCAACCGCACGTGCCCGCCTCGACCAGCACCACGTCCCGGCCGGGGTCGTCCTGCTTGGCTTGCAGCGCCGCCCAGAGTCCCGAGTAGCCGCCACCGATCACCAGCAGGTCGGCCGACGTGTCGCCGGCCAGCGGTGGCAGGGGGTCGGGGCGCTCGGGACGGTCAAGCCAGAAGACCCGGGGCTGGGCGTCCGCGAGCGCCCGACCGACGTTCATGCCACTCGCGCCCCCCGACGCCGCCGTACGTTGGTCGCCAGCACCAGCAGCAGCGCGATCGCGAACATGGCCGTGCCGATGACGTTGACCTGCGGCGGGACGCCCCGCTGATTGGCTCCCCAAACGTACATCGGGAAGGTCACCGTGGTGCCCGAGTTGAAGTTCGTGATGATGAAGTCGTCGAACGACAACGAGAACGAGAGCAACGCGGCGGCGACGATGCCCGGCAGGGCGAGCGGCAGCGTGACCCGCCGGAAGGTCTGGAACGGCGTCGCGTAGAGGTCCATCGCCGCTTCTTCGAGCCGGGCGTCCATGCCCGCGAGCCGCGCCTTGACGGTCACCACCACGAACGAGATGCAGAACATCACGTGCGCGATCAGGATCGTCCAGAAGCCCAGCGCGACGCTTCCCGTGACGAACAGTGCGAGCAGCGACGTGCCCATGACCAGCTCCGGCGTCGCCATCGGCAGGAAGATGATCACGTTGACCGCGGGCCTCGCGAAGAACTTGTGCCGGGCCAGCGCGAACGCCATCAGCGTGCCGAGCACGGTGGCGAACACCGTGGCCAGGAAGCCGATCTGCACCGAGCGCAGCACCGCGTCGCAGAGGCCGGCCGGGCCGCAGACGTTGGTCCAGTTGTCGAGCGTGAACTCGTTGAAGTCGTAGGACAGGCGGTTCGACGGCCGGTTGAACGACAACCCGGCGACCACGATGATCGGCAGGGCCAGGTAGGCGAGCACCAGCAGCCCGACACCCATGACCCAGCGGTCGGCGATCCACCGACCGATCCGGTAGTTCATCTAAACCACCTCGTCCGTTCCCGACCTGAACAGATAGACCATCACGATGATCAGGATCAGGAACATCAGCGCGAACGACAGCGCCGCACCGTGCGGGTAGTCGAGCCGGACGAGGAACGCCGAGTCGATGACGTTGCCGACCATGTAGGTGTTGGGGTTGCCGAGCAGTTCGGCGTTGATGTAGTCGCCGACCGCCGGGATGAAGAACAGCAGCGTGCCGGCGACCAGTCCGGGCATCGACAGCGGCAGCGTGATCTTGACGAACGACCGGGCCGGGCTGGCGTAGAGGTCGCCCGCCGCCTCCAGCAGCCGCCGGTCGAGGCGTTCGAGGCTGGCATAGAGCGGCAGCACCAGGAACGGCAGGAAGTTGTAGGTCAGACCGAGCACGACGGCGATCGGTGTGGCCAGCAGCCGGCCGTCGGCGCCGAGGATGCCGATGTCGCGGAGCAGGCCGACCAGGGCGCCGTTGTCGGAGAGGATCGTCTTCCAGGCGAGGGTACGCACGAGGAAGCTGGTGAACATCGGCGCGACGACGGCGACCAGCAGCAGGTACTTCCAGCGGCCGGCCTTGAGCGCGATGGCGTACGCCAGTGGGTAGCCGATGATCACGCCGATCAGCGTGGCGATCGCGGCGTACCAGAACGAGCGCAGCAGCTGGGGCCCCGCGTCCCGGACCGCGTCGACGTAGTTGCCGAACGACAGCGTCTGCGCGTAGCCGGTCTGCAACGAGCCGGCCGGGTCCCACAGGCTCGCCGCGCCGAGCGTGAGCATCGGCCCGAAGAAGAAGACCACCAGCCAGAGGGTGCCCGGGAGCAGCAGGAGGTAAGGCAGCCAGCGACGCCCTGACTTGCGCGCCGGCCGCGCCGACCCGGCCGGCGCCGCGCCGATCCCGGTCATAAGCGTCATGAGACCGCCCCGACGGCGTCGGGTTCGTCGAGCACCGGGGTCGTGCGGTCGCCCTCGCCCGGCTCGCGTCGCAGGATGAACGCGTGCCGGGGGTCCCAGTGCGCGGTGACCCGGGCGCCGAGTGCCAGCGGTGCCGCGGTGCCGGAGTTGGGTGCGAACACCGCGAGCTCGGTGCCCCAGCCGGTGCGCACCAGATATTGCGTGCTGACGCCGACGTAGGACGAGTCGGTGACCACGCCGGCCACGGACTGGTGCCCGGCCGGCACCGCCGCGCCGTCCGCGACCAGGGCCAGCTTCTCCGGGCGTACGCCGAGGAAGACCGGACCCTGGTCGGCGCGTGCCCGGACCGCGGGCACGGCGAACCGCTGCTCGTACGCCGAGACCAGGACATCGCCGCCGGAGAGCCCGGCGGCCTCCCCGGCCAGCAGGTTGGACTGGCCGAGGAAGTTGGCGACGAACGCGGTCGCCGGGTATTCGTAGATCTCCGCCGGCCGGCCGAGCTGCTCGATCCGACCGGCGTTCATCACCGCGACCGTGTCGGCCATCGTCATGGCCTCTTCCTGGTCGTGCGTGACGTGCACGAACGTGATGCCGACCTCGGTCTGGATGCGCTTGAGCTCGATCTGCATCTGCCGGCGCAGCTTGAGGTCGAGGGCACCGAGCGGCTCGTCGAGCAACAGCACCTGCGGGTGGTTGATCAACGCGCGGGCCAGGGCGACCCGCTGCTGCTGGCCGCCCGACAGCTCGGCCGGGCGGCGCTTGGTGAACCCCTCGAGCTGCACGAGCGCGAGCATCCGCTCGACCTGCGATGCCACCTGGCGCACCTTGCGGCGGCGCAGCCCGAACGCCACGTTCTCGAACACGTCCAGGTGCGGGAAGAGCGCGTAGCTCTGGAACACCGTGTTGACCGGACGCTGGTAAGGCCGCAGCCGGGTGATGTCACGATCGCCTAGCCGGACCTGGCCCGCGGTCGGCTCCTCCAGCCCGGCCACCATCCGCAACGTGGTGGTCTTGCCGCAGCCGGAGGCGCCGAGCAGGGCGAAGAACGCGCCCTGCGGGATGGTCAGGGTCAGGTCGTCGACCGCGGTGAAGATGCCGAACCGCTTGGTGACGTTGGCGATGTGCAGGTCGCCGGCGGTGCTTTCCATTTCAGGCACCGATGACCTTCTGGAACGCCGACTCGTACTCCCGCTCTTCCGCCTCGGTCAGGGCCTTGAAGACCTTCGCCTTGCCGAGCAGCGCGTCGTCCGGGAAGATCAGCGGGTTTGCGGCCAGGTCGGGGTCGATCTTCTCCATCGCCTCCTTGGCACCGGCGACCGGGCAGATGTAGTTGACGTACGCGGCGAGCTCGGCGGCCACCGCCGGGTCGTAGTAGTAGTCGAGGAACTGCTCCGCGTTGGCCTTGTGCGAGGCCTTGTTGGGGATCGACGAGTTGTCGGAGAACAGCATCACGCCGGCGTCGGGCGCAACGAACTGGATCTTCTCGTCCTCCAGGCCGAGCTGGATGATGTCGCCGGACCAGCCGATGCACGCGGCGATGTCGCCCTTGGCCAGCTCCGGCGCGTAGTCGTTGCCGGTGAACCGGCGGATCTGCCCGGCGTCGACCGCCTTCTGCAGCTTGTTGATCGCGTCGTCGAACTGCGCCTTGGTGAAGTTGGACGGGTCGTGCCCGTTGGAGAGCAGGATCAGGCCCATCGTGTCGCGCATCTCCGTCAGCGCGGTCACCTTGCCCTTGAGGTCAGGGCGGGTGAGCAACTCGTCGACGGTGCGGATCTCCTTGGCGACGTTGCCGTTGAACGCGAGGCCGGCCAGGCCCGACTGCCACGGCACCGCGTACTCGGTGTTCTTGTCGAACGGCCGGCCCTTGAGCGAGGGCAGCAGGTTCTTCTGGAAGTTCGGCATCTTCGCGGTGTCGAGCTTCTGGAACCAGCCGAGCCGGATCATCCGCGCGGTCATCCAGTCGGTCAGCACGATGACGTCACGGTCGGTCGGCTGGCACGCGGTCAGCTGGTTCTGCACCTTGCCGAAGAACTCGTTGTTGTCGTTGATGTCTTCCGTGTAGCTGACGGCGATGCCGCTCTTCTGCTCGAACGCGATGAGGGACGGACGCTTCGACTCGTCCTTCTCGTCGACGTCGATATATTGCGGCCAGTTGGAGACGGTGAGCGTCTTCTCCGTGCCGGAGAGGTCTTCACTGACGCAGGTGTCCTCGGTCTGCGCCGCACCCTTGGTGCCGCAGGCCACGAGCGCGCTGCCGGAAACGGCCAGCGCGCCGGAGGCCAGTGCACCGCGCATGAGCGTGCGGCGAGACAAGGAGGAACGCGTGAACGAAAGCAAGGCCGCGGCCTCGGGCGACAGCGGGGGTTGCGAGCGATTGCGCATCGAGGGGCTCCCGGAGTGGCCTAGTTGGGGGGATAGCTAGACGACGACCGATCCTGACATGCGGAAACCCTTGTCACAAGGGATTCCGTTGCGGCACTCGTGATTCACGACGAAATGCGGAAGACTTGCGGTCGAAATCGCTAGGTGAGGAGGACCCGGTATGGGCATGTCGGGCAACGGGGCAGGTCCTGGGGTGCGCCGGGTGCTGGTGCGGGACGGGACAAGTCACGCGCTGCTCGACGACGTCGCCAAACAGATCATCGAGCAGTTGCAGGAGGACGGGCGGCGGCCGTACGCGTCGATCGGAAAGGCTGTCGGCCTGTCCGAGGCGGCGGTCCGGCAACGGGTGCAGCGGCTGCTCGACGCCGGCGTGATGCAGATCGTCGCGGTGACCGACCCGCTCCAGCTCGGCTTCCCGCGGCAGGCGATGATCGGCCTGCGCATCTCCGGCGACCTCGAGCAGGTGGCCGACCGGCTGGCCCTGTTCGACGAGGTCGACTACGTGGTGATCACCGCGGGCTCGTTCGACCTGCTGTGCGAGGTGGTCTGCCGCGACGACGACCACCTGCTGGAGATCCTCAAACGGCTCCGGGCCGTCGAGGGCGTGGTCTCCACCGAGGCGTTCGTCTACCTCAAACTGCGCAAGCAGACCTATTCATGGGGTACGGCGTAACTACGGATTTCGTCGCGTTGTGCGGCATCGACCGCCGAAAACCCTTGCCTCTGGCCCCGATCTCGTGCGATAACCGTGGCAGGTAGTGCGGGCGCACACCGGCGCGCGCACGACGAACCGATGGGGCAACACGATGGCCAACGCCACGGATCACCTCTGGATGCATTTCACCCGGATGTCCAGCTACCGCGACGGCGAGGTGCCAACGATCGTCCGTGGCGAGGGTGCCTACGTCTGGGACGCGCAGGGTCGGCGCTACCTCGACGGGCTCTCCGGCCTGTTCGTGGTCAACGCCGGGCACGGGCGCACCGAGCTGGCCGAGGCGGCGGCCAAGCAGGCCGCCGAGTTGGCGTTCTTCCCGCTCTGGTCCTACGCGCATCCGACGGCGGTGGAGTTGGCGTCGCGGATCGCTTCGCTGACGCCGGGCGACCTCAACCGGGTCTTCTTCACGACCGGTGGGTCCGAGGCGGTGGAGTCGGCGTGGAAGCTGGCGCGGGCCTACTTCAAGCGGGTGGGCAAGCCCAACAAGCACAAGGTGGTCAGCCGGCACATCGCCTATCACGGCACGTCGATGGGTGCGTTGTCGATCACCGGGCTGCCGGGGATCAAGTCGGACTTCGAGCCGCTGGTGCCCGGCGGGATCAAGGTGCCGAACACCAACTTCTACCGGGCGCCGGAGCATGGCTCGTCGGTTGAGGACTTCGGGCGCTGGGCGGCCGAGGAGATCGCGCGGGCGATCGAGCGGGAGGGGCCGGACACCGTCGCCGCGGTGTTCCTCGAGCCGGTGCAGAACTCGGGCGGGTGCTTCCCGCCGCCGCCTGGTTACTTCGAGCGGGTTCGGGAGATCTGCGACGCGTACGACGTGTTGCTCGTGTCCGACGAGGTGATCTGCGCCTGGGGTCGGCTCGGCCATTACTTCGGCGCCGAACGATATGGCTACCAGCCGGACATCATCACCACCGCCAAGGGACTGACCTCCGGGTACGCGCCGCTGGGCGCGATGATCGCGCGGGACGAGCTGATCGAGCCGTTCCTGTCGGAGACCGGGATGTTCGCGCACGGCATCACGTTCGGCGGGCATCCGGTGTCGTGCGCGGTGGCGCTGGCGAACCTCGACGTGTTCGCCCGCGAGGACCTGACCGGCCACGTGCGCGCCACCGAGGATGCCTTCCGGTCCACGTTGGAGAAGCTGCTGGACCTGCCGATCGTGGGCGACGTGCGCGGTGACGGGTACTTCTACGGGATCGAACTGGTCAAGGACAAGGCGACCCGGGCGACGTTCGACGAGGCGGAGTCGGAGCGGCTGCTGCGCGGGTTCCTGTCGACGGCGCTGTTCCAGGCGGGTCTCTACTGCCGGGCCGACGACCGCGGCGACCCGGTGGTGCAGTTGGCGCCGCCGCTGATCTGCGAGCAGGCCCAGTTCGACGAGATGGAGCAGATCCTGCGCGCCGTGCTGACGGAGGCGTGGCAGCGCCTGTGATCTCGTTCTGGATGGGGCCGCCGCCGGCGCTGCGCGCGCCGCTGCCGGGCTCGCTGTCGGCGGACGTCGCGATCGTGGGCGCGGGGTTCACGGGCTTGTGGACGGCGTACTACCTGAGCGTGGCCGACCCGACGCTGCGGGTGGTGGTGCTGGAGCAGTCGTACGCGGGCTTCGGCGCGTCGGGCCGCAACGGCGGGTGGTGCTCGGCGCTGCTGCCGACGTCGCTGCCGGCGTTGGCCCGGCGCCACGGCCGGCCGGCGGCTCTGTCCTTGCAACGATCTATGAACGAGACGGTCGACGAGGTCGGCCGGGTGTGCGCGGTCGAAGGGATCGCCTGCGACTTCCACAAGGGCGGCACGGTGGTCGTCGCCCGGTCACCGGCACAGGTGGCCCGGGCGGCGGCCGAGGTCGACTCGATGGCGTCGTTCGGCTTCCCCGAGGTGTCGCTGCTGACGGCCGCGGAGGCGTCGGCCCGGCTGGGCGCGACGTCGGTGCTGGGCGGGGTTTACACGCCGCACTGCGCGGCCATCCAGCCGGCGTCGCTGGTGCGGGGGCTGGCGTCGGTGGTCGCGGCGCGAGGCGTGGCGGTCTACGAGGGCACGCCGGTGACCTCGCTGCGGCCGGGGGTGGCGGTCACACCGCACGGGACGGTCCGGGCGCCGGTGGTGGTGCGGGCGACGGAGGGCTACACGGCGGGGTTGCCGGGCTTCGGCCGTGCGGTGGCGCCGATCTACTCGCTGATGGTGGCGACACCGCCGCTGCCGCCGTCGGCGTGGGACGAGATCGGGCTGGCGGACAGGGAGACGTTCTCGGACTTCCGGCACCTGATCATCTACGGGCAGCGCACCGCCGACGGGCGGCTGGCCTTTGGTGGGCGCGGAGCGCCGTACCACTTCGGCTCGTCGGTCTCACCGTCCTTCGACCAGGAGCCAACGGTGTTCACGGCACTGCGGCGGACGCTGGGCGAACTCTTCCCGGTGCTGGGCCCGATGCCGGAGGTGTCACACGCCTGGGGCGGCCCGCTGGGGGTGACCCGCGACTGGACGGCGTCGGTGGGCCTGGACCGCTCGACGGGCCTGGCCTGGGCGGGCGGCTACGTGGGCGACGGGGTGGGCACGAGCAATTTGGCGGGCCGGACGCTGGCGCACCTGATCCTGGGGGTCGACTCTGATCTGGTGCGGCTCCCCTGGGTGGGCCATCGGTCGCGGCGCTGGGAGCCGGAGCCGTTGCGCTGGTTGGGCATCAACGCGGCGCTGCAGGCAACCGCGTCGGCCGACGCGGCCGAGGCCCGCACGGGTCGCTCATCACGCCGAGCCGCCTTGATCAACCGCCTGGTCGGCCACTGACTGCTCCTGGGTTGGTAATCCGTTGCTGCCACAGCACCTACCAACCACCAAGATCTGCCGCCCAGCCGACCAACTCCACCGACGCCAGGGCGTCCGCCGCCAACAACACGGCACCCGATCGCCCGATCCCCGCCTCGG
>NZ_BONC01000049.1 GCF_016862515.1 Asanoa iriomotensis | reverse complement strand
CCGCAACCTCCCGGGCCGGTCGCCCGTCCGGGGTGGCCGGCGGGCGCGTAATCGGCAGTCCGGCGGCAGCGGGTCGGCGGCCGTCGTCGCCGACGGCATTGCCGAGTGTCCACCCAAAACAGACATTCAGCCAGTTCGACCTGGCACCGCGTATCGAAGTTTCCCACCGGGAACAACGAGAACCGGCTGCGGGGATGACGGCGCTTGCGGTAGCTGAGGGAATCGAGGGCGGCACCGCCATCCCCGGTCGAACCGTTACCGGCCAGCGATTTCGCCGCGACGTCCGTGCTGCTGGCAGCCCGAACGGATGATCACATCGATCTCGAGTGGCCGTATCTTCGGCAGCTGTGAGCGAAATACGGGGTCGCCGGGTTGTCCTGGCGGTTGTCGCCGCCGCGCTGCTCGGGTTGGCTGCGTGCACGACGACCCCGTCGGCCGGCAGCCCAACGGCGGCCGCGGACCCCAGCGCCAATGGCTCGCCCAGTCCGACCGCGCCGGACGCCGCCGCCAAAGCCGGAATCGACGCGCTGCTGCAAGCCCAGAGCGCCGCACTTGTCAAAGGTGACCTGGCCGCGTTCCTGGCACCGGCGGCCGGCTATCCGGAAGTCGAGAAGGTACTCAAACAGCGATTCACGGCGCTGCGCGCCCTGCGGGTCGCCGACGTCAAACAGAGCATCGCTATCGGGCCGTTGTCCGGCGGTCCGCCGGATTGGTGGACCGCTGACATCGCGATGGCGTACTGCCTCGGCGCCCCCGGTTGTGGAACGCCCGGCCCGCTGACCGCGACCACTTTCCTGCACACGCCCGGCGGATTCCGGATCGTCGACATCGAGCAGACCAGCGACGGGCCGCGGCCGTGGGAGGTCAGCCAGCTCGTCGTGCGGTTCGGGAAGCGGGTCGTCGTCGCGACCACGAAGCCGCATGCCAAGGACCTGCCGACCGCCTTACGGCTGGCCGAGGACGCGGCCAAGGTCGCCGACCGGTTCTCGCTCGGTGAGACCAAGCCGCACCGCTACGTCGTCTACCTCGCCGGCAAGAACGAATGGAAGACATGGTACCAAACCGACTTAGACGACTCGTACGACGGATACGCCGTCCCCGGCCTCATCGAGGGCAGCGACCTTGTCCTGCGGATGGACGCCTCACCCATCGGCGAGAGCGCCATGCTGCTACGGCACGAGATGACCCACGTGGCCTCCGGAGCCAACGCCGCGCTCACTGACATCGACGGCTCAGCGTGGTGGCTCGACGAAGGCCTGGCCGAGCTCGCCGGCGAAAACGGTGCGGCGGTGCGTGACTACGGCTGGCGCGACGAGGTCCGTCGCTACCTGGGCAGATCGAGATACGACGGCGATCTGTCGACCGTGTACCCACGCGAGAACGCCAACGACGAAGAGATCAGCACCAGCTACGGCCTGGCGTACTACGGTGCCCGCTGCATCGACGACACCTACGGCCGCAAGAAACTGATGGCCCTCGTCGACGCCATGGTCCGCCACGACACCAGTGGTGCCGATGCCGCACCTACGGCACTCGGCGTCACGTGGAAGACCGTCGAGTCAACCTGCCTCGCCTACACCCGCCGCGCGGTCGGCCTGTGACCGGAACCAAGATCCAGCAGCCGCGACATCCTGCCGGCGGCTAGCCACATCCCATCCCATCCCATCCATCGCTTCGACTCGGCGCTGCCGCGCCGCCATGAGGTGCCCGGCGACACGTTACGCCTGTCTAGCCGGCCCTCCGCTCGCTTGGACCAGGATGGGCGGGAATCGAGCACAGGTCCGAGCCCCACCTTGGCGCCTCGAAATGCGCACCCGAGCGCATGAGACGGGCCCGGCTAACCGGCGTAGGTTGGGCCGCGTCACGGGCTCCGACCGTGCAGGGCTGTACCCCACGCCCCGGCTTGGAGCCGGCGCCGAGCCTTGGATGTGCAGGACGCTGAATCAAGCCGCAACTCGTAGATGACCAGCCTGCGTGGAGCTCGCCGGCACGCCAACGCGAGGTGGCGCAGGACTACCGGGCGGCGCTTCCGCTTCGGGCCTTGCAGCGGGCATTGTGTATTCGCTTGGCGCGACGACGATCTCGATGACCGTCCGGTTCGTGGTCGTGCTGATCCTGGCCGCGTGTATCTCATCCTTACGCTGGCGGTGCGTCGGTGGTTCCGGCTAGCCGCAGGTGACCGGCTGCGGTTGGCGGCGGATCGCCGTACCGGCGTGTTGACGGGATATCCGAGGATGCACGGCCGCTACGACCTTTGCTTCATGCTGGCCGCTTACCCGCAGGCTATCGCCACCATGATGTCGTGGAGGTAAACCGATCTTCCGATCCCGCGACTCTCACCCCGTGATACGTCGGCGGACACCGGGCACAGCACGATCAACGCTCAAAAGCGTAGCTGGATCTGTGACGGCCCATAGTGGCTGTCGATCGGTGCCCTGGTTGGTCACCGTCTCAAGGTGAAGCTGATCTCCGGTCATGTGAGCTGGTAGGTGCTGGATGACGAACCGGTGCCCGAGTCGCGCGACGGGCTGCATGCTCGCATCGAGCAGCGGAGTCCGCTCGCCGATCTCCAGATCGATGCTCTGCATGCGCGTGCCGTACGCATCGCTGCGCAGCGCGCAGCTCACCGCAGTCGACGGGATCCACGACTCGTCTCCGCGCGGTGAAAGCACCGTGTGCGGATGGCGGACAACCGACCCGTGCTGAAGATCGATGACCACTGTTTGGGGGTACGCGTCGGACGCGTCATTGTCGACGGGCTTCTCGTAGGTCGCCGCGACCCATCGGCCGTCCTTCGAGTACGCCACCGTACTGTCCACCGTGTAGATGCCGGGCGTCGATCTCAGTGACCGGACGACCCCGGTCTGTGACGAACTCTCGACCGAGGGCCACGCGTGCGGGCGGCTAAGGAGATGCTCTCCCGCAGCATCTCGACGCCCGTCACGGTGCCGCTGCTGGACGTCGACGCGACGCTCGGCAGGAGCAACTAGAGGAGCTGATGGCCCGACCCTGGAAGTACCGTCGATGCCACCCAAACGGCCATCGCCGCCTCACTGACCTCCAAGCGATCCAGCTCGCCGGAGTGTCGAGCCGGATGCCGGCGGTCACGACCACGCCGCACCGGACGTTCGGCAGCTCATCGACGCTGGTGGAACAGCCCCGAGCTCGTGGTCTGCGAGGGCAGCGCACCGGAGCCCGGCACGGCGGCCGCGGGAGCCAGCCAGCTCGGAGCCGGGCCGGCTTTGATACAAGCCCTAACGTCCAGCGGCCAGGCGCTTGGTCTGCCCGTGGTGCAGATCCGTCACCCACTCCCAGCCGGGCTGGGCCGAGGGGCCGATGCGTGGGTCGTCGGGGTCGCGGCCGTCGCGCAAGGCGAGCACGTACGCGCGGTCTCGTTCGATCCGTTCCTGCAACTGACCGGGCCCGCCGACCGACCCGTGGCCCGGGACCACGACGTCGGCCGACACGCTCTCCAATCCGTGCAGCGCCGCGAGGTAGTCCTCGATCGGGTCGGCGGCGGCGCCGTGCAGGTCGAGCATCGGGATCAGGACGTCCGAGAGCATGTCGCCGGCGACGAGGACCCCGTGCTCCTCCACGAGCAACGCCGCGTGGCCCGGTGCGTGGGCTTGATGCTCGATGATCTGGACTCCGGGGCCGTCCCAGGGAATCCGTGCCGTCTCGGCCGGCAGGGCGGTGATGAGGCCGTAGAGGTCCAGCGGGACCTGCCCGGCGATTTCCGTCTCGGCCAGGTGTTCGACGATATGGGCCTTCGCGTTCGGGTCGGACAGCTCTTCCCGGACAGCGGCCGCGCAGCGGGCCGTGCCGTAGCGGGGCGCTTCGCCGAGCTGCGCGTGCCAGAGCACGTGATCCCAATGCGGATGGGTCGAGAAGCCCGCCACGACATCACCACGGTCCGATGTGGACAGGTCGTTCGCGAGGCACGCCAGTTCGTGCTTCTGCAACCCGGGGTCGACGAGCAACACACCGGCGCGGCCTTGCACGACGGTGGTGTTGGTCTTGAGGAACTCGCTCTCGTGAACCAGCACGCCGTCCGCGACCTGCTGCAGCATCAGTTCACCTCTCGAATCGCGTAGTGGTGCATCGTGACGCCCTGCTTGAACGATTTCTGCTCCAGCAGGTCCAGCTCGATCGGCATGTCCCAGTCGTCGAACAGCGGCCGGCCGAAGCCGAGGATCGCCGGGTGGGTGAAGAGCAGCAGTTCGTCCAGAAGGCCAGCCCGGAGGATCTGTGTGGCGAGCGCCGCGCCGCCTACGCCGAGGGTGCCGTCGGTCTCGGATTTGAGGGCGGCCAACTGCTCGATCGCGTCGTCCCCGCCGATGATCCGGGTGCCGTGATCGGCGCTGTGGCGGGTGCGGGAGACGAGCACCTTGGGCGCGGACGTCCAGATCTCGCCGTACTCCCGCATGACGTCCGGCAGCGACGCGTCCTCGCGCGCCCGCGGCCAGTACTCCTCCATCGTCTCGTAGATGACCCGGCCCTGGACCATGCCCGCGAGCGCCCGCGCCCGCGCGTTGAACTCACGGTGCAGCTCCTCGTCGATGCGCAGCCACTCGCCGGCGCCGTCGTCACCGGGAACTTGCTCGATCCGCAAATCGAGGGACACGTTCATCCAGTACAGGAAGCGGCCCATCGGTCCCTCCTCACTAGTGGTTGCGATCTGCAACCACTATATTGAGGGCCAGAAGCCTGTCAAGGAGGAGTCGTGGAACCACGGTCCGGGTGTCCGGTCAACGCGGCCGTCGAGGTGCTCGGAGACCGATGGGCGCTGCTCGTGCTCCGCGACGTCATCTTCGGCGACCGCCGCTACTTCCGGGCGCTGCTCACCGGGTCGATCGAGGGCATCGCCTCGAACATCCTCGCCGACCGCCTCGTGCGGCTCGTCGAGGCGGGGATCCTCACCCGCGGCACCGCGGCGCGCGGGCAGCGCGCCCGCTACAGCCTCACCGAGGCGGGCATCCAGACCCTTCCGGTCCTGTACGCGCTCGGCAACTGGGGCCTCGACTGGCGGCCGGGCACCGAGGAGCTGCAGATCCGGCAGCGGATCATGCGTGACGCCGGGCCGGCCTTCGTCGAGGAGCTCATGGACGACCTCCGGGTGCGCCACCTGGACGCCCCGCCCAAGCACCCCGACGGCTCGGGTCCATTCGAACGCCTGAACGCCGCTTACGCCGCCGAGCAGGAACGCCGCCCTAACCCCCACTGCCGTACGGGCGGGTAATGATCTCGAGGAAGTGCCCGCTGGGCTCTTCCCAGTAGACGCCGCGCCCGCCGTCATTGGTGTTGATCTCGCTGGGGCGACGCCGCCCCGGGTCGGCCCAGTAGGACAGACCCCGGGCGCGGATCCGGCCGAAGATCTGGTCGAACTCCGCCTCGCTCACCAGGAACGCGTAATGCTGCGGGTTTGCCGGCCCGTGGTCGTCGGCGAAGTCCAGTGAAACCTCGTTGTCGACCTCGACGACCAGGAACGGCCCGAACGGCTTGGGCTCGGCCAACCCCAGGATCTCGGCGACGAACGAGGCCGACTCTTGCTTGTCGCGGACCCGCACGATGGTGTGATTCAGCTGGACAACCATCCCTCAAGTCTGGCGCGGACCAGGCAGTAGATCGAGGTCACGAACGCAGAAACCGTGGTGTGCCCACTCCTCGTTGAGCAGCACCTGGACGCACTCCAGCACCGACCTTCCCCTGGCGTAAGGCGGCCAACCCGGGCCCGCCGGCACCGGCGCGGGCGCCGAGAGTTGATCGGCCGTCACCGTCGACAGCCAACGCTCCAGCTCTGCCCCCTGCACGTCGCGCACGGACAGCACCTCGTCGAGACCGGGGGCCGCCGCTCGGTCCAGGCCCTGCTCCTCCTGGTCGGGGACGAACTCGGTCGCCAGCCCGATCGCGGTGAACGGCTCGGTCGACCCCAGACAGCAGCGGCGGAACCACGAGTCGTGGACGAACACCAGATGGCGCTGGGTCTCCACCGCCGACCATTCGCCGCCGACGCGCTGGTGCTCCGAACCCCCGGGCATCGCTCGCAGCCGCTCGATCGTCTCGGCCCAGCCGGCCCGTAGCTGGCGGACAGCCTCCAGCAGGTCCGCCGGATCGGCTGAGCGCAGCAGCAGCCGCACCGGATGCCGGCGGTCAAGCTCGGCTTCGACGTAGGACATCACCTCGACCCCGTTGACCACCAGGTTGGTGACCAGCCCGTCGATCACCGCGTCCTGCATCACCACCCCGATCAGACGAGCGCGGGTCAGGTCACACTCGCGGAACTCGGCATCAGTCAGGTCCTGGTCCTTGAAGCTCGCCATGCCGGGCAGTATCCACGGGGGTACCGACAACAACCGCGCAGTGGATGTTGCGTGGCTCACATCCCGACCAGAATCCCCGCATGGATTCCTGGCTGACCACCGTGGGACTTCCGGTCGCGCTGGCGATCGTCATGCTCGGCCTCGGGCTCGGGCTGTCGATCGCGGACTTCCGGCGCATCGCGACGTACCCAGTGCTCATGCTCATCGCCCTCGGCTGCCAGATCGTCGTCCTGCCCGCGTTCTGCTTCGGGCTCGTCCTCGTCTTCGGCCTCGAGCCGGAGTTGGCCGTCGGCATGATGCTGCTCGCCGCCTCACCCGGCGGCACCACCGCGAACCTCTACAGTCACCTCTTCGGCGGCCACGTCGCGGTGAACGTGACGCTGACCGCCGTCAACTCGGTCCTGGCGGTCGTGACCCTGCCGGTGGTCGTCAACCTGTCGACCGGCTACTTCCGGCCCGACAGCCAGGCCGTCGGCCTCCAGGTCGACAAGGTGCTCCAGGTCTTCGCCATCGTGCTCGTCCCGGTCGCGCTCGGCATGCAGATCCGGTCGCGGTTCCCCGGCTTCGCCGACCGCCTCGCGAAGCCGGTCAAAATCCTCTCGGTGGTCCTGCTGGTCGCGGTCATCACCGGTGCCATCCTCAACGAGCGCGCCAATCTCGCGGACTACTTCCTCGCCGTCGGCGCCATCGTCCTGATCTTCAACCTGATCAGCCTGGCCATCGGGTACGGCGCACCGCGCCTGGCCGGGATGGGCAAGCCGGAGTCCATCGCCGCGGGGATGGAAATCGGCATTCACAACAGCACACTCGCCATCGCCATCGCGGTCAGCCCGGCGCTGCTAGACAACACCCGAATCGCGATCCCGGCCGCCGTGTACGGCATCGTCATGTTCTTCACCGCGGCGGCGTTCGGCTACCTGGTGACCCGCCGGAAGGAACCAGCCGTCGGCAGCACCCGGGCAGACGACTCATCGGCGGCATTATCCTGACTCGATGAGCGGCCAGCTAAGCGGGACGGTCGACTACTCGTCCTGGACGGTGCTCGCGGTCCTCGCGCCGGCGTACAAGCGGGCGGTGCTTGACGAGGCCGGCGACGTCGGCACCGACGACTTGCTCCTCGAGGTCTCTCGCCGGCTGGGTGGTAAGCGTCCGGTGCTGCGGACCCTGGAGAAGCCCGGCGCGCCTCGGCGCGCCGGGCAGCGGGACGGATCGCCGATCGAGGGGGAACGCCGGCTCGCGCAGCCGGTCTTCGTCGCCGAGGCCCTGCTGCGCGAGCTCACCGTTCGCGAGCGGTCCTACTCGCTCATCCGCCGCCAGGTCACCAACTGGCCGGTCTGGACCGACGGCGTCGCCCTGGCGCTCGCCGACGCGGCGGTCCGCTCCACCGCGGCGGGCCTCGACCGGACCGGGGACCGCGAGCTGGTGGTGGCCCTGCTTTCCGGCGCGCACACCCGGGCGGCCGAACTGCTGGAGGATGCCGGGCTCGACCGCGCCCTGGTGCTGGCCGACATCCAGTCCGGCTACCCGCACTACGCCACGAACAGCTGGACGCCGGGCGGCGACTCGCTGGAGATGGTCGGGCTCGCGCCGACACCAGCCATAGTGCGCTTGATCATGGCGCCGATCAACAAGCTGATGCGCCGCAGCGATGGCTGGGCCGCGGGCGTGCTCGTGGCACTGGAGGAGGAGGCCCGCCGGCAGGCCGTACGCACGGGCCAGAACCGGGTGTCGGTCGCGCACGTGGTGCTCGCCGCGGCGTCGCTCGACCATCAGATCGCGCTGCGCGGCATCCCGGTGCCGGAGCAGATGGCCGGCGCCCACGAGGTCCTGGACCGCCGTGGCCTTGCCTACGCGAAGCTGACCGAGCGGGTCGCCGTCGGTGCCACGAGCCTTGTGAAGCCCGGCACCGGCTGGACGCCGTCCGGCCCGTCGCCCGATGGCCAGCCGGAACTCGCGCCGGACGCCGCGGCCGCGGTCGAGACGATGCGCGGACAGGTGGCGGCGGACCTGCCGTATTCACAGGCACTGGAGACCCTGCTGGACAGTGCCTCCGGGTCCGCCGCCACAGCGGATCTCCGCGTCCGTTGACCGCTTCGTCCTTTGTGGATGGAGCCCACCTTGCTTCACCGCCCGCTGACGGTAGTATCTCCGTGTTTTTCTACAACGGGGAGGAATACCGATATGCGATGGAAGATAGCGGCCGGCGTCGTCATGACGCTGGCCCTTTGATTCCGGCGGCACCGGCGGCGGCTCAAACCGCAGAGCCCGGCCTCAACGAGGCCTGCCAGACGGTCGAGCGCAAGGTCTACCAGGACATCCGCGAGCTTGTCACCCTCGACTTGGATACCGCTACCGATGCGGAGATACGCCTGTTGGCCTACCGGATCCTGGAAGCGGCAAACGCGGACTCCTTGCCCGTTCTGCCTGACAACATCGAGGAGCGGTTGAAGGGCGCCGCGGGTGATCTGCGCGCATTCCTCAAGACGGGCCTGCAGAACGCCTGGTCGGTGGATCTGCGGCTCACGGTGAACCGGACGCTGACGGGCGCCGGTCCCAACGTGGCGGCCGCCGCGCAGGAGGCACTCGACGACGAGGCCATCGACGCCTACCTGGCTTACCTGAACAACGGCCTGTACGACGCGCGTGCGCTTGACTGCGCGGCTGCGCCCACACCGACACCGAGCGCCACGCCCAGCGCCCCCACGACCGTCGCGCCGACCCCTTCTTCCTCCGGCAGCCTGGGCGCTCCGGGCGAAGGCGGCGAAGGCGGCGGGCTGCCCGTGACCGGTGCCGACACCGCGATCGTCGCCGGCATCGGGGGTGCGCTCCTGCTCCTCGGTGGCGCGGCCTACCTGATCGGACGCCGGCGCCGTTCCCGCTTCGCGGCCTGATGACGCGGGCGCCCCGCGACCGCGGGGCGCCCGCGTCAGGCTATTACTGGACCGTCACACGCTGCTTGAGCTCGGCCATGGTCTCCGGGCTGTTGGCCGGGCCGGGGGTCGCGTTACCCGCGGCCGCGTACCCGTTGGCGGTTCCGAAGTTCTCCGCACCGATCTGGGCGACGCAACGGCAGTTGCCGGCGATGGTCGTGGTCTCGACGTTGAAACCACTGATGGTCACGACCGGATCCTGCCGGCCCAGCTGTGACGCGGCGTACGTCTGGGTGATCGTCTGTGATTGCCCAGGCCACAACGTCACGTAGTTGTCGCTGTAGCTGGCCGGCCTGACCTGGCTGTCACCGCCGCCGACCTGCGAGCCGCTCCCCCGGTGCACGTCGACCCGCACCATGAACGCCACGGTGTCGGACGTGTTGGTCAGCGTGACGTCCGTAGCGGTGTCCTGCCCGTCGGAGAGACCGGACTGCCGGTGCGTGGCCGCGCTCGCCTGGATCGTCGTCGCGGGCAGCAGGCCGTTGGCCGGGTCGTCGGCCGGGCTCTGCAGGTTGCGAAGGTCGCCGTACGTCGAAAGGTTCGGGTACGCGTTGCCGGTGTAGGTGGGAATGTCGTTGATCGTCGACAGCCAGTAGACGTTGCGGTCGACCACCTGCGAGCCCCGGTTGAGGGTCAGCTCCAGGAAGTAGGTCCGCTGCGGCTTGCCGTCGACGTCCGGCAGCGTCGGGTTCGGGATGGTCAGGAGCTGGTTCATCACGCCCTGGCTGGGCATGGTGATGCCGGACGCGTTCTGTGTGGTCAGTACGTTGCCGCGCATGTCGTAGGTCCGCGCCCGCACCGACAGCCCGCTCTGCGTCTGACCGGTCAGGTTGGACACACCCACCGTGCGGTTGCCCGGGTCGGCTTCCGGCGCCGGGTGGGCGTAGTAGACGTGCAGGGACTCGTTGGCCTTCTTGGCGCCGAAGTACGTGCCGGCCTGGTCGAAGTCGTAGCCGTAGAGGTTCCACAGTAGACTCGGCATCGGCTTGTTCATCATCCAGTAGACGAGCCCGGTCGAGGGCGAGTCCGCTCTGGTCGAGTGGTCGAGGTACGCCTCGAACTGCGCACGCACCGTCTCGTAGTTGATGGCCTGCGCCTTGCGCACGAAGTCACTGACGCTCGGGTTGTCGCCGTAAAGGTTCGTGGCACCGGGCGGGTTGGTCGGGCACGTGACGGGATCGGCCGTCCAGGTGCCGTACCGGTGGCAGATCGCGGTCGCGAGCACGCCCACGTGCTGGAAGCTCGAGTAGCTGGTGCCGCTGGACTGCTCGCCCCGCCCGGAGTTGAACTGCGCGAGGTTCGGCGACGTGACCAGCGCGGTCTGGTCGGCCGGCGTCATGAACCGGTCGAGCGAGTCCTGCGTCGGGATGGTCGATCCGGGGCTGGACTCGGTCTGGAACGCCCACGCACCGCCGCGGTTGACGAACGCGCCGCTGGTGCACGGAGCGTTCCCCGAGCTGGTGCGGCAGTTCGAGCTGTACGCGTAGCTCGGCGGGAACCAGTTGTACGGCCCTTCCTTCATCCCCGAGGGTCCGAGGGTCGGGGTGGACTTGTACTCGGCCGAGGCCATGACCGGG
This sequence comes from Asanoa iriomotensis, assembly GCF_016862515.1. Classification (GTDB taxonomy): domain Bacteria; phylum Actinomycetota; class Actinomycetes; order Mycobacteriales; family Micromonosporaceae; genus Asanoa; species Asanoa iriomotensis. Next base: position 47,806 of record NZ_BONC01000049.1, on the reverse strand, counting down.
ACGTCGAAGTCGGTCTCGGCGAAGCCCCGCAGCACGCCCGCCTCCTGGCTGGCGGAGGGGACGTTGTCGCTCCAGCTGAAGAAGACGACGCTGGGGTGGTTGCGTTGCTGGCGGCCGAGGGCGACCGCGGTGCGGTAGTTCGTCTCCTGGTCCTTCTCGGTCCACCGCGCGGCGTCTTCCCAGTAGTTGCAGCACAGGAAGCCGCCGTAGATGAGCAGCCCCGCCCGGTCCATCTGCTCGTAGAAGTCGTCGGGCTGGTCGTCTCCCTCGAGCCGCAACCCGTTGAGGCCCATCGACTTGATGAGCTGGATCTGGTGCGCCACGTTCTCCTTGGAGTAGCGCAGGAACATGTCCTGGTCCATCATCCCGCCGCCGCGGAAGACGAACGGCTTGCCGTTGACGGAGAACCAGCGCGAGCCGGCGTACGCCTGACTGCCGGGCGACGAGAGCCACGAGTCGATCGTGCGGATCCCGAACGTCTTCGTGGCCGCGTCCGACACCTTCTTGTTCTGCGCCACGTTCATCGACAGGTTGTAGAGCGGCTGATCGCCCATCTGGTACGGCCACCACAGCTGCGGGTGCCGCAGGTGCAGCGCGGAGTCGGTGCTCTTGTCGAACGCGACGTCGACCGTCTCACCGGGGTTCAGAGTGATCTTCTTGTGCAGCTCGATCGGGTGCTTGCCCTGCGGATCGGTGATGGTCGCGTTGACGTCGGCGGTCCGGGACCGGTCGGACGTGTTCGTCACGGTGCCCTCGACCGTCAGGTCGGAGCTGCTCAGGTCGGCCGCGTTGGCCTGGTTGACGTGCACGTCGTCGAGCCGGAACGTGTTGGACTGGTGCAGCCTGATCGGGTACTTGATGCCGGTGTTCTGGTCGCGTGCGGCCTGCGTCCAGTCGTTGAAGTCCTGGGTCAGCATCTCACCCGGGTTGTTGGGGTAGATCTTGAACGCGAGCGCGTTCGGGCTGTTGCCGTTGACCAGGTCGGTGATGTCGAAGGTGTACTCGGGCTCGGAGCCCTGGATGACGTCCTTGGTGGCGAGCTGGACGCCGTTGACCCACAGGTCGGCCTGGCCCATGATCCCGCGGACCTCGAGCAGCACGTTGCGGTCGGAGCCGCCGGGCAGCGGGTGCGCCCTGAACTCGGTCCGGAACCACCACGGCACGTTGTACTGGTCGTTCGGCACGCCGTGCGCGTCGGGCTGCGGTCCCTGGCACGCGGTCAGGTTCTGGGAGTAGAAGATGTTGTCGGTGCCGCAACGGTCGTCCGGCGGGATGTTCTGCAGCTGCGCGGCGACCACGCTGCCGACCGCGTTGGCGTCGTTGGTGTGCACCGGCAGCCAACCGGTCGGCGAGTAGCCGCGCCGGGAGATGAGGTCGCCGGTGTCGGGGGTGGCCGTGCTGCTCTGCACCTGCCAGTTCCCGGCGAGGTCGATCGTGGACTCGACGCTGGCGGACGCCGTCGCCGCGCTGCTGGGTGTCGCCGGGACAGAGGTGAGCAGGGAGCTGACAAGGAGCACGGGCAGGGCCGCCGCAACGGCGAGTCTGCGGTTCATCGGGGGACTACCTCCTCGAGGGTGACCCGATCTGGAGTTGAGATAGATACCTTTCGATGTAGTTGGATCATGTTCCTCCTTCATCGGGCGGAGATCTACTTGACGCCGACCGCCTCGACGGCCAGGGCGAGTGCCCCCAGCAGGGGCGCGTCGTCGATGAACGTCGCCGGCACCAGTTGTGGCGGGAACGGGACCGCGCGGGGCAACAGGGCGGCGATGCGGGGCAGGATGCGCGGGGCGGCGCCCATCATCCCGCCGCCGACGACCACTCGCGCCGGGTCGAGTGTGATGCACAGGTTGGCCACGGCCTGGGCCAGGCTCCGCAGCGCGTCGTCGATGAGCGCGTCCACCCGCGCGTCGCCGACCATCGTGAACAGTTCGGCGGCGGCCACCGGGCGGCCGGCCAGAGCCGATCCCTGGCTGGCCAACGCACTGCCGGACACCAGTTCCTCCAGCGGCGCTTGACCGTCCGCGTAGCAGTTGTCGCTGGCGGGGTCGAGCAGGTAGCCGATCTCGCCGGCGGCGCCGTGCGCGCCGCGTACCACCCGACCGTCGACCACCAGCGCCGCGGCGAGGCCCGTGCCGAGGTTGAGGTAGATGCCGACGTCGACGCCGCGCAGCGCACCCCAGCGCAGCTCGGCCGCGGCGGCGGCGTTGACGTCGTTGTCGATGACGACCGGGGTGTCGCCGTACTCGTCCCGGAGCAGCCGCGGCAGCTCCATGCCTTCCCAGCCGGGCACGTTGGGCGCGAGCCGGATCCGCTCGTCGCGGACGATGCCGAATGTGGACACTCCGACGGCGGCCGGCGCGGCGACCAGGCCGCGGGCGGCCGCCAGGGACTGCCGCACCACCTCTTCAGCACTGCCGGTCGTCGGGATCCTCATCCGGGTCGAGGAGACCGTGGGCGACCATTCCCTGTCGGCGGTGGCCAGCGCGACCTTCGTGCCGCCGAAGTCGATGCCGAGCACATGAGCGGTCGTCACTGCTCACTGCCCCGACGGGACAGCGAGTCGATGGCCACGGCAGCCGCGAGCACGACGGCGGTCACCATGAAGCGGATCGAGGAGTCCACATTGAGCAGCAGCATGCCGTTGGTGATCGACTGGATCACGAGGATGCCGAGCAGGGCGGCGTACGGGCGGCCACGGCCGCCGAACAGCGAGACACCGCCGATGACCGCGGCGGCGATCGCCATCAGCAGGGTGTCGCTGCCCCCCGAGCTCTGGTTGACCGCGGCCAGCCGGCTGGCCGCGAGCAGGCCGCCGAACGCCGCCAACGTCGACGCGAGGACGAACGCGACGATCCGCAGCCGGGTGACCGGGATGCCGGCCCGCCGGGCCGCCTCCGCGTTGCCACCGATCGCGTAGATCCACTGCCCGAACACGGTGTTGCGCAGCACCAGGTCGAGGGAGACGACCAGGGCCCCGAAGATCACCAGCAGCAGGGGTACGCCGCGGTCCGCGCTCAGCACGAGCACGACGGCGCCGAGCAGCACCGCGAGCCCGGCGATGCGCAGGACCAGGCGGTGCGGCGACGGCAACGGCAGGGCGGCGCGCCGGCGCAGCCGCCGGTTGAGCACGCCACTGGTCGCCGTGACGCCGACGATGAGCACGACGATCAGCCAGCTCGCCCACGGCGGGAGCCAGGTGTCGCTGAGGCGGGCGATCACGCCGTCGAACGGGAGGTTGATGGTGCCGCCCCGGCCCAGCACGTAGAGCAGCAGGCCCTGCCAGCCGATCAGGCCGGCGAGCGTCACCACGAACGACGGCATGCGCAGCTGCGTGAACATCAGTCCGTGCACGAGGCCGATGACCGCACCAAGAGCGAGGGCGATGACGACCGCGAGCAGGGCGGACTGGCCGTGTCGGACGTGCACGATGGCGAGGACCGCCGCGCACAGGCCGCTGACCGACCCGGCGGACAGGTCGATCTCGCCGAGCAGGAGCACCATGATGATGCCCAGCGAGATCGTGCCGGTCGCCGCGAGCTGCAGCGCGAGGTTGGTGAGGTTCTCGGCGGACAGGAACTGCTCGTTGAGCGAGCCGAACACGATCGCGATGGCGATCAGTCCACCCACGACCGGCCAGCTGCCGACGCCGCCGGGCCTGCTCGCGCGGTCCGTGAGGCGTGCTGGCCAGCGGATCGCCTTGGCTGAAGTGGTCACGCTGCGGCTCCGGTGATAGCGGCCACGATCGCCTCCGGGCTGGTGTCGGCGGTGCGGAACTCGCCGGCGTTGCGGCCCAACCGCAGCACGACCGTGCGGTCGCTCACGGCGCGGACGTCGGCGAGGTTGTGCGATATGACGAGTACGGCCAGGCCGCGGTCGCGCAGGCGCCGGATCAGGTCCAGCACCTGCGCGGTCTGCTCGACACCGAGCGCGGCGGTGGGCTCGTCGAGGATGACCAGCCACGGCTCACCCACCAGCGCCCGGGCGATGGCGACGGACTGACGCTGGCCGCCGGAGAGCATCGCCACCGGCACCTGGATGTCCTGGATCCGGACGTCGAGTGAGGACAGCAGTGCGCGCGCCGACCGTTCCATATCGATCTTGCAAAGCAGCGACCAGCGTCGCCGTTCGGAGCCGAGGAACAGGTTGCCGATGACGTTGAGGTTCTCGCAGAGCGCGAGGTCCTGGTAGACGGTGGAGATGCCGAGGCTTCTCGCCTGGTGCGGGTTGTTGATCTGGACGGCCACCCCGTCGCGCTCGAGCCGTCCCTCGTCGGCGGTCACCGCACCGGAGATCACCTTGATCAGGGTGGACTTGCCGGCACCGTTGTCGCCGACCAGGGCGACGACCTCGCCCGCGCTCAGGTCCAGGTCGACCGCGTCGAGCGCGCGCACCGCACCGTACCGTTTTGACACACCTCGCGCCGCGAACATCTACTGGATTCCCGCCTTGGCGCAGGCGGCGGCCACGGCGCCCGTGCAGATCTCGCTCGCCTTGTAGAAGCCGTCCTTCACGATGGTGTCCTTGACCTTGTCAGCGGTCACCGCGATCGGGTCCAGCAGGAACGACGGGATGTCGGCGGCCCCGTTGTTGACCTTGGTGGTCGCCGCCATTTGCTCGCCCTTGCTCAGCGCGACCGCCAGCTCGGCGGACTTCTCGGCCTCGCTGCGAATGTCCAGATAGATGGTCATGTACTGCTCGCCGGTCAGGATCCGCTGCACGGCGGCCAACTCGGCGTCCTGCCCGGTGATCGGCGGCAGCGTGGTGTAGCCGGCCCGCTTCATGGCGGCGATCGCGCCCCCGGCCATGCCGTCGTTGGCCGAGAGCACGCCGACGATGTTGTCCCGGCCGAGCGCCGTGATGGCCTGCTCCATCTGCTGCTGTGCTTTGTCGGGGCTCCAGTCCGGAGTGTCGAACTCGCGTCCGATCTGGACCTTGCCGTCGAGGATGTTGTGCGCGCCGGTCTTGTAGTCCGCGGAGCTGGGGTCCGTCGGCGCTCCGTTGATCATCACGATCTTGCCCTTGTCGGCGGTCCCCTTGGCGTTGAGGGCGTCCAGCAGGGCCTGGCCCTGGGCCTCGCCGACGCGGACGTTGTTGAAGGACACGTAGTACTCGTACGGGATGTCGGAGATCAGCCGGTCGTACGCGATGACCGGGACCTTCTTCTGCTTGGCCTGGTTGACGAGGGAGGCGGCCGCCTTGGCGTCCACGGCGTCGAGCACCAGCACGTCGACGCCCTGCGCGAGGGCCGCCTCGACCTGCTGCTGCTGTTTGGTGGCGTCCTGGTCGGCGTTGTTGTAGAGCAGCTTGCAGGTCGGGCAGAGCGCCCTGACCTTGGCCTCGAACAGTGGCCGGTCGAACGCCTCGTAACGGGTGGTCTTGGACTCGGGGAGGAACAGCGCGATCGTCGGCGCATCCCCGGCCTGCGTGCCGGAGCCGGAGCCGGAGTCCGACCCGCTGCCGCAGCCCGCGGCCAGCAACGTCGTCGCCAGTAGGACAACAGGGAACCACTTAGGTCTCATGACGTACCTCTCGTCGGAGGTTCAGGCCAGCAGAATGCACCTCGCCTCAGCCATTTGGCAAGGTCTCTAACGAAATTCGTATTGGACCTTTACGAACGCCTGTGAGACCGTGAGCCGATGGCGACTCACCAGACCGCGAGCACGACGAGCGTGTTGCGGGTCATGAACGAGCGGGCGGTGTTCGGAGAGATCTTCCGGCTCGGCCCGGTCTCGCGGCCCGAGCTCGCCCAGGCCACCGGCCTGTCCAAGCCGACGATCTCGGTCGCCCTCGCCAACCTCGGCCGCGCCGGGCTCGTGCGGGAGGTCGGCCTGCGCGCGGGACCCGCGGGCCGTTCCGCGCTGCTCTACGAGGCGCGCCCGGAGGCGGGCTGGGTGCTGGCCGTCGACATAGGACGCGCCTTCGTCCGGGTGGTCCTGGCCAACCTGGCGGGAACGATCGTCACCCGCGTCGACGACCCGTCCGGCAGCCGGAACCCGACGGACCTGCTCGCCCAGTTGACCAGGCTGGCCGACCGCCTGACCGCCGAGGTCGGGATCGGCCGCGCCGACGTCACCCTCGCCGTCTTCGGTACCCCCGGCATCCACGACAAGGAGACCGGTGCGCTGCACCTCGCGCCCAACCTGCCCGGCTGGGAGCAGCCCGGCGCCGTCGACCGGTTCTCGACGGTGTCCTCGTCGCCGTACCTCGTGGAGAACGACGTCGACCTGGCCGCGGTCGGCGAGGCGACCTACGGTCTGGGCCGCGGGGTCGCGCACTTCGCCTACGTGTCGATCGGCACCGGCACCGGCATGGGCATCGTGATCGACGGCAAGCTCTACCGCGGCGCGCGGGGCTGCGCCGGCGAGATCTCCTACCTCCCGATCGGCGAGGGCGACCCGCTGCAGGCGGACCCGACCGCCGCACGCCGCGGAATGTTCGAGACGGTGGCGTCGGCCGACGGCATCGTCGCGGCAGCCCAGCGGCTGGGCTGGGCGGGTGCGACCAGCGCCAAGGAGGTCTTCGACGCCGCCAGGTCCGGCGATCCGATCGCCGAGCGCGCGGTGGAGGTCGAGGTCAACCATGTCGCGCACGCCCTGGCCGCGGTGACCGCGGTGCTCGACCTGGAGCTCATCGTCCTCGGCGGCGGCGTCGGCGTGCAGGGCGGCGACCTGCTGATCGGCCCGGTCCAGGACCGCCTACGCCACCTCGTGGCGCTGCAACCCCCACGGATCGAGGTCTCCACCCTGGCTTCCGACGCCGTCCTCACCGGCGCGGTCGCCGTCGGTGTCACCGCCGCCCGCGACCTCGTCCTCGACCGCATGGTGGCGACGAACACCTGACCGGCGCTTCACCGAAGGGCGCCGGGCTCCATGGCCGGGGACGGGTAGACGGTGAAGACCCGCTGGCCGTCCAGCCACTCGGTGAGTCGCAGCGCTTCGGCTGCCAAGGCCTCGTGGACCGTCGGGGAGACCTCGTCGAGCAGGCGCAGCTGGACCACATCGTCGGCGTCCTGCACCCACGCACCGACCACGCGCCCGTCCACCCAGACGGTGGTCCCGGCGTTGCCGGCGGTGTCGAACAGTTGGGGTGCGTGCGGGCCCAGGTAGAAGGCTCGCGCCTGCCATCCCATCACCGACGGGTCGAGCAGCGGCAGGAGCGCGACCCAGGGCTCGGGAGCGGCCACCTCGTCGAGATCGTCCGCGCGCAGCCAACCGACCGACCCGTCCTCAAGGGACACCTGCCGCGCGCCGAGGTCGTCGAGGGCCGCCCGGACCACCGACTTGGTGGCGCCGAGCCACCAGGCGATGTCCTCGACGGTGCCCGGTCCGTAGGACCACAGCCACCGGCCCACCAACTCGGCGTAGCCCTCCCGGGACGTGAGCGCGCCGGGCACGACCTCCCCCCACCACGCCTGGGTCGTCGTCCACGTCGGACGGCTCGTGTGCCAGGCACCCGCGTTGCCGGCGCGGGCCACCGCGCCGTCGAGGCTCAGCTGGGTGAGGACTTTCGGCGCGATCGCCACCCGGCCTCCCCAGGACTTCCCCGGAGCCTGGACGATGACGCCGCCGGCCTCGGGCACCTCCTCGCGAATCTGCTTCGACGACCGCGGCACGCCGTCGGCGAGGCGGGTCAGCACCGCCTTTTCCACGGCCTCGAGCCAGTCGGCTCCGTGCCTGTCGTCGTCCGTACCCCATCGGTCGAGATCTTTGAGGAGTCGTTTCCGGTGGACCGCCGCCACTCGAGCGGCCGCGCTCCCCCACACCGCCGGCACCAGTTCGCGGGGAAAGACGAACAGCGTCTCGCGCATCGACAGCTGCCTGACGAGCGAGCGCGTGTCGTAGAGCGCCCGCTCGACGTCGTCGACGGCGACCTCGTCGACCCGCGCCCAGCAGGACAGGTGCACGCTCGGCGGTTCCGTCGCATGTAGGCACACCACCGCACGGGCGGCTTCCTCCGGAGAGCTCACCCTGGCCGATTCCGCGAGAGCGTGCCGCACACCCAACCGGGCTCGGCGCTCGTCGTCCGTCACCACGCGCACGAGACCATTCTGACCGTCCACAGGGAGGTTCCATCAACGACAACCTGTAGTAGAGTCGGCTCCATCAACGACAGCGCGTAGTAGTCGGGACGGAGTCAGCGATGCGGCGTCGGTCGAACTCTCTAGCGTCGTTGCCGGCCAAGGCGGGCCGGGAGGTCGAGGACCGGCTTGGCGTGGCGACGCCGCTGCGCGCGGTGCTCAACAAGGTCTTCCCTGACCATTGGTCGTTTCTGCTGGGCGAGATCGCCTTGTTCTCGTTCATCGTCCTGCTGCTGACGGGTACGTTCCTGACGCTGTTCTTCGACCCCTCGATGCGGGAGGTCGCCTACGACGGCAGCTACGCACCGCTGCGCGGCGTGCACATGTCCGCGGCGTACGCGTCGTCGCTGGACCTCTCGTTCGACGTGCGTGGCGGCCTGATCATGCGGCAGTTGCACCACTGGGCGGCGCTGCTGTTCATGGCCGCGATCGTCGTGCACATGCTGCGGGTCTTCTTCACCGGCGCGTTCCGCAAACCCCGCGAGGTCAACTGGGTCATCGGCTCGCTGCTGTTCTGGATCGGCTTCCTGGCTGGCTTCACGGGCTACTCGCTCCCGGACGACGCGCTGTCCGGCACCGGCCTGCGGATCGCCTCGGGCATCCTGCTGTCGATCCCGGTGATCGGCACGTGGGTGGTGTCGTCGCTGTTCGGCGGCGAGTTCCCCGGCGACCTGATCATCGGCCGATTCTTCATCCTGCACGTGCTGTTGATCCCCGCCCTGCTGGTGGCGTTGATCGCGGTCCACGTCGGCCTGGTGTTCAAGCAGAAGCACACCCAATGGCCGGGCCCCGGGCGCACGAACTCCAATGTGGTCGGTGAGCGGATGTTCCCCCGGTACGCGATCAAGCAAGCCGGGTTCTTCGTCATCGTCGCGGGCGTGATCGCGCTGCTGGCGGGGCTGTTTCAGATCAACCCCATCTGGCTGTTCGGCCCGTACGAGTCGGCGGTCGTGTCCGCGGCGACACAGCCCGACTGGTACGTGATGATGCTCGACGGCGCGATCCGCCTGATGCCGGCGTGGGAGATCACGCTCCCGTTCGGCGACGGTTACGTCATCCCGCCCATGTTCTGGCCCGCGGTCGTCCTGCCCGGGCTGCTCACGACGGTGCCGATGGCCTATCCGTTCCTGGAGGCCCGGCTGCGCGGCGACAACCTGTCGCACAACCTGCTCCAGCGCCCGCGTGACGTCCCGGCCCGGACGGCACTCGGCGCCATGGCCATCACCTTCTTCCTCGTGCTGACTCTCTCCGGTGGCAACGACGTGATCGCCGACAAGTTCCACGTCAGCCTCAACGCGCTCACCTGGGCCGGCCGGATCGGCATGCTGATCGGACCACCGATCGCCTACTACGTGACCTACCGGATCTGCCTGGGCCTGCAGCAGCACGACCGCGAGGTGCTGGCTCACGGCGTCGAGACCGGCATCATCCGCCGCCTACCGGATGGCGGGTTCGTCGAGGTGCACCAGCCGCTGTTCCAACCCGACGGCCATCACGCGTACGCCGGGTGGGTCGTCCCGAAGAAGATGAACCGTCTCGGCGCCCTCGGGCCGGCCGTCAAGGGCTTCTTCGGTCCTGTCGAACGGCCGGCCGCGGCCCCGGTCTCACCCGGCCACCCACCGGTCGAGTCACCCGAGGAGCGCCAGAAGATTTCCGCACCCACCAACGGCTGACCGGCGGCAACCACTAGCCTGTCCCGATGCCTTGGTTGGCGGCACTGCTCGGTGCGGCTTCGATCGCGGTGGCCGGTGCGCTCGCCGGTTCCTCCGAGGCCGCGGCGGCCGGCAGCCTGGGAACGCTGGCGGTGTTGGCGGTGCACCCGGCCGCAAGAACCCGCCTACTGCTGGGCGGATGCCTGCTCGCGCTCAGCGCGGCGGTCGTCATCGAGCACTGGCCCACGGCCGACCTGCCGCCGAACCCCACCGACCTGGTGGCCCTGCTCACCAGCACCGCATGGCGGCAGTCCCAGTTCCTGCGTCAGCTAGCCGTGGCCGGATGCCTGTTCGCCGCCTGCGCGGCCGCCGGTGTCGCGATCGGACGGTCGCCGAGATCCGGACTGCGCCGACCCGCCGGAGTGGCCGGCGTGGCGGCGTTGCTCGCCGTCGCCCTGCCCCAAGCCGACCTGGCCTGGCGCAGCCGCCCCGACCCGGTGTCAGCCGATGACGGATTCGTGCAGCTCGCCGTCATGGTCACGCCGGCACCCGCCGGCCCGGACGTCGGGGCCGGCGTCACCGTCGCCGCGATGCTCCTTGGCGCCGCGCTGGTCATGTTCGCCTGTGCACGGCCGCCCGGCGAGGCGTCAGGCTAAGGCGGTGCGGGGGTCGAGGAGCCTGCCTTGGGCGTACGCCTCGTCGAAGGTCGTCTGTCCGAGCGCGCCGATCGCGGCCGAGCGGATGTCGGCCAGGTCGGCGGCGTCGTCGGGGTCCGGCACCTGGCCGATCGCGGCGAACGCGGCGTCCGTGACGCCGACCAGCAGGGCCGCCCGCGCGTGGTCGCCCTCGGCGGAGGCGAGCGCGGCGCCGGCCACACACGCGTACGGCACGAAGTCGGACCAGCCCGCCGCGAAGATCCGCTCGCGGATGCCGGCGAACAGGTACCGCGCGGCGGCCAGGTTGCCGAGCTTCAGCTCGCAGAACGCGAGGTTGTGCCGCTCCCAGTCGACGGCCTCGGTGCGGCCGAGGGCCTCGTTGAGGGCGATGCTCTCCCGATAGAGCTCGCGGGCCCGCACGTAGTCGCCCGACATCCGCGCCACGCCGGCCAGCACGTGCCGGGGGCGTTCCTCCAGCGCGCGGTCGCCGGAGCGCAGCGCGACCTCGAGCGCCTCCCGGGCGCGGGCCTCGCCGCCGGCCAGGTCGCCGTGGCGGATGGCGACCCGGGCGAGGCTGTAGCGGGCCTCCACCTCACCCGCGAGGTCGCCGGCCGCGCGGGCCCGCGCGATCTCCGCCTCGCTCATCGCCACCACCGCGTCGGTCTCGCCCCGGCGGAAGGCGCCGCGCACGTCCGTACTGAAACTCATGCCCTGGAGTCTGTGCGATCGGCCAACGTCGACGTGAAGAAGGTGGTCAACTCGGCGGCCGCCTGGGGCACGTCGCGGTCGTAGAGGCTCACGTGCGTCGCGTCCTCGACCCAGTGCAGGCGCTTGGGGCCGCGGGCGCGTTCGTACGCGAGCTGGCTCATCCAGGCCGTGACCGCGCGCGTCCCGACGATCATGAGGAGGGGGCGCGGAGCGACGAGGCCGATAAAGCCGAACGGGTCGAACGTGACGATCCGGTCGATGCTCGACAGCGTGAACTGTTTCGCCGACCGGGGATGCCGCGCCCGGTCGGTGCGGTAGTACTCCCACCCTTCGAAGACGTGCTCTCCCCCGGCCCGGGCCTGCTGCTCGTCCGCCGGGAAGATGTCGAAGGCCCGCGCGTCGTCGCCCGCGGTGCGCGCGGCGGCAGCGGCGTCGAGCAGACCGTCGATGATCGCGGGATCGGCCGCGCCGTCCGCACCGACCCGGAACTGCCGGCCGATGTCCGCGGCGCTGACCGTGGCCACGGCCCGGACGCGGTGGTCGCCGGCCGCGGCCGGGATGACATAGCCGCCGGAGGCGCAGATCCCGAGCGCGCCGATCCGGTCGGGATCGACCTCTGGTCGGGTGGTCAGGAACGAGACGGCGGCCTTGAGGTCCTCGGTCCGCTGCGCGGGGTCCTCCAGGCCGCGCGGCTCGCCGCCGCTCGCGCCCTGGTAGGCGGCGTCGAACGTGAGCACGACGAAACCGGCCGCCGAGAGCCGCACGGCGTAGGCCGCGGCCGCCTGCTCCTTGACGCCGCTCGCCGGGTGGCCGACCACGATGGCGGGGCGCGGGCCCGCGCCGGTGGCCGGGTAGAGGTGGCCGGCGAGCGTGATGCCGTTGCTCGGGAAGGAAACATCGGTTCGCATGCCCCGAGCGTCCGTCGCGCCGGACGGCGCAGGAAGGGAAGAATCCTTCCCACCCAGGTCAGGCGGCCTGCCGAGCAACAATGGGTTGATGGTCACGACCCGAACGGAGCTTGGGGCGTTCCTGCGGGCACGCCGCGCCGAGCTGACCCCCGGAATGCTGGGCCTCCCCGACGACGGGACGCCGCGGCGGGTGCCCGGGCTGCGCCGGGACGAGGTGGCCCGGTTGGCCACGATGAGCGTCGACTACTACACGCGGATCGAGCAGGGCCGGCTCCCGGCGTCGGTGACGGTGCTCGAGTCGCTGGCCCGCGCGCTGCGTCTGGACGAGGGCCAACGCAGCTACCTGTACGAGCTTGCCGGCAAGCCGCCACCGCCGCGCCGCCAGCAGGCCCAGGAGCGGGTACGCCCACCGGTGCGGCGCCTGCTGGACCAGCTCGGCCACTGCCCCGCCCTGGTGCTCGGCCGCCACAACGACATCCTGGCCTGGAACGCCGCCGCGGCCGCCCTCTACCTGGATTTCGCGGAGCTGCCGCCGCAGGAGCGCAACTACATCCGCCTGGTCTTCCACAGCCCCGCGATGCGCGACCTGCACGTCGACTGGGAGGAGGCGGCCCGCGTGGGCGCGGCGACCCTGCGGATGGCGACGGCCGGCGACCCCGACGACCCGCGCCTGCGGGAACTGGTGGACGAACTCTCGGCGAGCAGCCCGGAGTTCCGCCGCTGGTGGTCCGGCCGCATCGTCTCGACCGCCAGCCACGGCACCAAGCGCTACCGCCACCCGGTGGTCGGCCCGCTCACCCTGGACTGCGACACCTGGACCAGCCCGGACGACCCCGACCAACGCCTCGTGGTGCTCACCGCCGAACCGGGCAGCCCCTCGGACGAGGCCCTACGCATCCTCACCTCGTGGACCGCCGGCACCCCTTCCGAGGTCACTCGTTGATCCCGGCATGCACGCCCAGCCGGTCCTGACGGAGCGACACGAACAACACCAACGACAGCAGGCGGCGGGCGCGCTGGTCGCGCTGTGCGCGCTCGGCGCCGCCGGCTGCGCGGCGGTGCCGGGCCGGCAGCAGTTGGCCGACGGCTCGATCCGGCTCGCCTGGAACTACCAGGCGGCCTTCTGGCCGCTGGTGCTCTGCCTCGCCGCCGCCGGCCTGATCATGATCATGCGGCCGCGGGAGACGCGCCCGGCCGCCGTCGTGGCGGCGATCCTCGGCGCGCAGGTGGCCGGGCATGGTCTCGTCGCGGTGCGGGACTGGTTCAACGCCAGCGGCGCCTTCGGCATGGCCTCGCACAACCTCGCCACCGTGGTCACGTTCGCCGCCGGGGTCGCCGTCTTCGGAACGATCGCGACCTGCGTCACCTCGAGCACGCCGACAGCGTGGCGACCGGCCAGGCCCGGCTACGTGGTCGGCGGCGCCCTCCTCGCGGTCGCGTTGCCGCTGACTCTCGGCGTCGTGAGCAGCGACGCCGACATCACCAGCCTCGGCCAGTACGCCCTGACCTACTCGCTGCCGTGGGGAGCCGGGCTCGCGAGCGGCGGCTGGCGCGAACCCGGCGCGGCGGTTGCCGCCGTAGCCGGGTCCGCTGCCGTTGTCGTGGCGGTGTGAGGCGGCTCAGCCCTTCACGCAGACCACCTGCTTCAGGTGGGCGACGACCTCGACCAGGTCCGCCTGTTCGGCGATGACCGTGCCCAGGTCCTTGTAGGCGCCCGGGATCTCGTCGACCACGCCCGCGTCCTTGCGGCACTCGACGCCCGTCGTCTGCTCCTTCAGGTCCTTCACCGTGAACGTCTTCTTCGCCTTCGCCCGTGACATCCGGCGGCCCGCGCCGTGCGACGCCGAGTTGTAGGCGTCGTCGTTGCCCAGGCCGCGGACGATGTAGGAGCCCGTGCCCATCGAACCCGGGATGATGCCCAGCTCGCCGCGGCCCGCGCGGATCGCGCCCTTGCGGGTCACCAGCAGCTCCACGCCCCCGTAGGTCTCGGCAGCCACGTAGTTGTGGTGGCACGAGATCGGCTCGTCGTAACGGACCTGCGGCACCGCCTCCCGCAGCACCCGGCACAGCAGCGCGAGCATGACCGCCCGGTTGCGGGCCGCGTACTGCTGCGCCCAGGTCAGGTCACGCCGGTAGGCGTCCATCTCCGGCGTGTCCGCGACGAACACCGCCAGGTCGCGGTCGGGCAGGCTCGCGTTGTGCGGCAGCGTGCGGGCGACCGCGATGTGCCGCTCCGCCAGCTCCTTGCCGATGTTGCGCGACCCCGAGTGCAGCATCAGCCAGACCCGTCCGGCCTCCGGGCCGCCCTGCTCGACGCACACCTCGATGAAGTGGTTGCCGCCGCCGAGCGAGCCCATCTGCCGCGTCGCCCGCGTCTCCAGCCCGCCGACGTCGGCCGTCAGCGTGCGGAAGCCGGCCCAGAACGCGTCCCAGCCCGCCGTCGGCAGGCCGTGGACGCGGTGCGGGTTGACCGGGTCGTCGTGTGCGTTGAAGCCGACCGGGATCGTCGACTCGATGGCCCGGCGCAGCTTGCCGAGGTCGTCCGGGAGGTCCGCGTCGACGAGGTTGGTGCGCACCGCGGACATGCCGCAGCCGATGTCGACGCCGACCGCCGCCGGTGCGAGCGCCTGCCGCATCGCGATCACCGAGCCGACCGTCGCGCCCTTGCCGTAGTGCACGTCCGGCATCACGGCCACGCCGTCGACCCACGGCAGGGTGCCGATGTTGCGGAGCTGCTGGGCCGCCTGGTCCTCGATCGTCGCCGGGTCGGTCCAGACCCGGACCGGCGCGCGGGTGCCCGGCAGCAGGGTGAAGCTCATCGTCTCTCCATTGTAGAAGCAAAAAAGAAACCGCCCGACCCGGTTGCGGGTGGGCGGCGGCGATCGCGCTAAACGTGTCAGCGAAGCCGCGGGCCCGCGGGGCATAGGAAGGGTGTTTGCCGGCTGCGCATCTCGGAACCCTCCTCACTCGCTGATGACTCGACGATATTGCGCGGAACCCCGGCCCGGCAACGCCATTAACAAAAGACCGCGGCCGGGGCATCGTTGCCCCGGCCGCGGCAGTCCAGCGGTACAAAAGAACTACTCCAGCGCCAGGTCCATGTGCCCGGCCAGGCCCTCGGCCAGCGCGGCCAGGGTCGGGTGCTGCCATACGAAGTTGCCCGCCAGCTTGACGCCCAGACCGGTCTCCAGCCGCGCCCGCAACTCCATCGCCAGCAGCGAGTCGAAGCCCAGCGCCCGCAACGGCGTGTGCGGGTCCAGGGCCCGGTCACCGAGCCGCATCACCGCCTGGACGTGACCACCCACCCACGCCTCCAGCGCCGTCCGCCGGGCCAGGCCCGCCGGGGTCGCCGCCAGGTCGGCGCGGATGTCGGAAGCCGACGCGTCAACCACCGCAGGCGAAGCCGGACCCGTGGCCAGCGACGCGAAGAACGGCGACCCAGGCGCGGGCACCCACGTCGCGGGCGGTCCGGGAATCACGCCGGTACGCACCCGGTCGTGAGCCAGCAAAGTGGACAGTGCGGAGAACCCGTCCGCGGTGCCGATCGTCGTGTAACCCCGCGCCGCGAAGTCCGTCGCCGCACCGGTCTCACCCCACGGCCCCCAGTTGACCGCGAGCGTCGGCAGCCCTTGACCGGAACGCCACGACGCGAACCCGTCGAGCCACGCGTTCGCCGACGCGTACACCGTCTGCCCGGCATTGCCGATCAGCGACGCCATCGACGAGAACACCACGAACCAGTCCAGCCGGTGCCCCGCGACCGCGGCGTGCAGCGCGCGGGCGCCACCCACCTTCGGCCGCCAGACCGTGTCGAACTGCTCGTCCGCGACCGTCAACAGCGCCGCGTCGGCGAGCACCATCGCCGCGTGCAGGACACCACAGAGCGGCCGCCGGTACGCGGTCGCCGCCTCCACCAACGCCTCCGCGGTCCCGGGCGAAGCGATGTCGCCCCGGATCACCGTGACCCGCGTGCCGCCGGCCCGCAGCTCCGCGATGGCCTCCGCCGCTTCCGGCGACGGCGCCCGGCGCCCGTTGAGCACGAGATGGCCGGCACCGCGCGCGGCCAGCCAGGACGCCGCCGCGAGGCCGACGCCGGTCAGGCCGCCGGTGATGATGTACGAGCCGTCGGAGCGCACCGGCGGCCCGTCGGGGCGCGCGGCCGGCAGCGTCCCGGACCCGGGCACAGTCAACACCAGCTTGCCGTGGTGCGCGGCCGCGGCCATCGTGCGGAACGCATCGGTCGCCGAGGTCAGCGGGTACGCGCGGACCGGCAGCGGCGGCAGCGACCCGTCGGCGAGCCCGGAGAGCACCTCCCGCAGCACGGTCGCGAACACGTCCGGCCGCCGGTTCTGCAGCTCGATCAGGTCCACCGTGACGAACGTGATGTTGTGCCGCAGCGGGGCGAGCCCGAGAGCCCGGTCCGCGATGATGTCCCGCACGCCGAGCTCGACGAACCGACCGAACGGCCGCAGCGTCGACAGCCCGGCCCTGATCGCCGGCCCGGCCAGCGAGTTGAGCACGACGTCCACGCCCTCGCCGCCGGTGGCGGCGCGGGTCTCGGCGGCGAAGTCCAGCGACCGCGAGTCCATCACGGTGGCGATGCCCAACTCGCGCAGCCGGGCGCGCTTCTCCTCGGTGCCGGCCGTGGCCAGCACGGTCGCGCCGAGCCGGCGGGCCACGGCGATCGCCGCGAGCCCGGTGCCGCCCGTGCCGCTGTGCACCAGCACCCGTTCGCCGGAACGCAGCCCGGCCACGTGCCGCAGTGCGTACCAGGCGGTCAGGTAGCAGGTGAGCTGGCCGGCGGCGACCACCGGGTCGAGCCCGCCGGGCATCCGGGCCACGGCGGTGGCCGGCACGGTCAGGAACGAGCCGAACGCACCGCCACGCAGGTCGACGGCGAGCACCGACTCACCGACGGCCAGCGACACTCCGGAGCCGACCGCGCTGACCACGCCCGCGCACTCGAAGCCGATCCGGTAGCGCACGTCGTGCCCGTCGCCGGGCAACAGGCCGAGCACGGTGAGCACGTCGCGGAAGTTGACCCCGGCCGCGGTCACCTGGATCTCGACCTCGCCCGGCCCGGGCCGGCGCCGGTAGCCGGCGACCAGCTCCAGCCCGGAGAGGTCACCGAGCCGGCCCGCCCGCAACGCGAAACCGTCGACGCCGCACCGCACGTCCACCGTGGACGATTCCGGGACCGGCGCGTGCGCCAGCCGGGCGACCATGCGCTCCCCGCCGGCGTGCCGGACCTCGTCGTCCATGCCGTCGGCGAGCAGCTCCGCGGCGAGCAGGTCGGCGTCGGTGGTCTCGACCACCGTGGTGCGCAGCTCGGGGTGCTCGATGGCCAGCACCCGGACCACACCGCGCAACGCCGCCTCGTCCAACGCCCCGCCGGTGACGAGCACCAGCCGCGGCGGCACGGGCTCGGCGCAGAGCGCCTGGGCGACCGCGACCGCCCGCCGGGTCCGGTCCAGCGCCGTGTCGCCGACCGCGGCGGCGCCGCCGCAGACCAGCGCCACCACGCCCGGCAGCACGCCGCCGAGCAGCTCCGGCACCGCCTCGGAGAGCGGCACGTCGAGCACGTCGACCGCGCTCCCCCGGGCCCGCAGCGCCGTCACGACCGGCTCGACGGCACCGCCGCCCTCGCCGACCAGCAGCACCCGCCCGACCGTCCCGGCGGCGGGCAGCGTCGCCGGCACCCAGTGCGGCTCGAGCAGCCACGACTGGGGCAGCTCGGCTTCGGAGGCGGGCACCTGCTGGCGGACGCAGCGCAAGCCACGCACGGTCAGCACCGCCGCGCCCGCGCCGTCCCGGAGCACCACGTCGCCTTCGAACCCGTCCACGGACGCCGCGGTCAGTCGGGCCGAGGCGAAGGCGGCCAGTGACAGGTCGCCGGTCACCGCCACCCGGGCGATCCCGACCGGCAGCACGAGGCCGTGTCCGGGCGCGTCGAGCACGGTGGCCACCAGCAGCTGGGCGCACATGTCCAGCAGGACCGGGTGGGCCGCCAGGGCGCTCGCGGCACCGGGCGGCGTGACCCGGGCCCGGGCCGCGGTCCCGTCGGCCGAGCGGGTCAGCCCGCTCAGCCCCGCGAACGCCGGACCGTGCGCGATCCCCCGGGACCGCATCGCCGCGTAGAGCTCGGCGGCGTCGCCCGGAACATCACACGCGACATCCTCCACAGTGGAGTCCCCCGAACCAGCGCGGAGCAACGCGGTCGCGTGCCGCACCCAGGCACCCGCGTCGTCGCGGGCGTACACCTCGCACTCGGCCCGGTCGGGCCCGATCATCGTCACCGTCGTGCTGACCTCGGTGCGCGCCGAGAGCCGGAGCAGCTCCCGGAACGCCAGGTCCTCGACCACCACCTGGTCCGCCGGCGCACCGAACACCGCGCACGCCGCGCTGAGGGCCAGCGCGTGGAACGCCGCGCCGGGCAGCACCGGCTCGTCGTGCACCCGGTGGTCGGCCAGGAACGGCAGCGCGTCCGTGCCGGCGTCGCCGACCCAGGTGTGCCGCACGGGATCGCCGGCGACCTCGGTGTGCACGCCCGGCAGCCCGACCACGAGCGGCGCGGGCGAGACCGGGGCAAGGTCGACCCAGTGCCGGCGCCGGTCGTACGCGATCGTCGGCGGGTCGGCCAGCTCGGCGTCGCCGTAGAGGACCGACCAGGCGACCGGCACGCCCGCGCAGTGCAGGGCGGCCATCGACGTGCGGAACGTGGCCAGCTCCGGCTCCTCGCGCCGCAGCGTGCCGACCACCACCGCGTCCGGGTGCAGGCTCTCCCGGACCGCCGCGGTCACCACCGGATGCGGCGACACCTCGAGGAACACGCCGTGCCGGTCGGCCGCCGCCGCCTCGACCGCGGCCGCGAAGCGCACCGGCTGCCGCAGGTTGCGGCACCAGTAGTCGGCGTCGAACGCCGGCTGCTCCGAACGCGGGTCCAGCACCGTCGAGTAGAAGCGCACCGCCGGGTCGCGCGGGCGCAGGTCCTTCAGCGCCGCGTCCAGGTCCTCCAACAGCGGGTCGACCTGCGGCGAGTGCGACGCGACGTCGACCGCGACCAGCCGGGCCGAGACGCCCTCGGCGTCCCAGGCGTCGACCAGCAGCCGGACCCACTCGTCGTCGCCGGCGATCACGGTGCTGGACGGCGCCGCGACCACCGCGACGGAGACCTCGGCACCCGCGCCGGCCGCGGCGATGTCGGCCTCGACCTGGGCGCGGCCGAGCGCGACGCTGGCCATGGCGCCCGCGCCGGCGATCCGTTCGAGCAGCGCCGAGCGGCGGCAGATCACGGCGGCGCCGTCGGCCAGCGACAGCGCGCCGGCCACGACCGCGGCGGCCACCTCGCCCATCGAGTGGCCGAGCACGCCCGCCGGGGCCACGCCGTACGAGCGCCAGAGGTCGGCGAGCGCGACCTGGACAGCGAACAGCACCGGCTGCACGAAGCCGCAGCCCGACACCGGCTGGCCGGAGCGCACCACGTCGAGCACGGAGAAGCCGGCCTCGGAGGAGACCAGCGCGTCGGTGCGGGTCAGGCTGGCCGCGAAGGCCGGCTCGGTGGCGAGCAGTTCCTGGCCCATGCCGGCCCACTGCGAACCCTGGCCGGAGAACACCCAGACCGCGCCGCGGGCCACGCCCGGCACCTCGCCGTCGACCACGAGCGGGTCGACCCGGCCGGCCGCGTACGCCCGGAGCCGGTCGGAGAGGTCCTCCGTGTCGGTCGCGACGACGCCGAGCCGCCCGCGGCCGGCACCCCGGCGCAGCGCGAACGTGTGCGCGACGTCGCGCAGCGGCACGTCCCGCCCGTCGCCGTCGAGCCAGTCCGCCACCCGGGCGGCGGCGGCCGGCAGCGCATCGCGCGAGCCGGCGGGGATCACCACGACCTCGGGCTCGCCGGTGGACCGCGGCGTGGCGGACGGCGACGGCAGGTTCGGCGCCTCCTCCAGCACGACGTGCGCGTTGGTGCCGGAGAAGCCGAACGACGAGACCGCCGCCCGCCGCACCGCGGCGCCGTCGGGCCAGCGGGTGGTGCCGGTCGGCACGAACAGCCCCGCAGCCGACGGGTCGGTGCCCGGCGTCCAGCCGGTGAAGTGCAGGTTGCCCGGGATCACGCCGTAGTCCAGGGCCAGCACGGTCTTGATCAGGCCCGCGATGCCGGCAGCCGGCTCGAGGTGCCCGATGTTGCTCTTGATCGAGCCGATCGCGACCGCCCGGCCCTGTCCGCCGTACACCCGGGTCAGGCTGGCCAGCTCGGTCGGGTCGCCGAGCCGCGTGCCGGTGCCGTGCGCCTCGACATAGCCGACCTGGCTCGCGTCGAGGCCGGCCCGGACCAGCGCCGCCCGGTAGACCGCCTCCTGCGCTTCGGCGGAGGGCGCCGACAGGCCGTCGGAGCGGCCGTCCTGGTTGACGGCCGAGCCGCGTACCACGGCAAGAATCCGGTCCCCGTCGCGGAGCGCGTCGCCAAGCCGCTTGAGCACGACGGCGCCGGCGCCCTCGGAGCGGACGAAGCCGTCCGCGTGCGTGTCGAAGGCGCGGCACCGCCCGGTCGGCGAGAGCATGCCGAACCGGGTGAACTCGCGGGTCGTGCGCTCGTCGACGATCAGGTTGACCGCACCCGCGACAGCGACGTCGCACTCCCGCTCGCGCAGCGCCTGCGCGGCCTGGTGCACGGCGACGAGCCCGGACGAGCAGGCGGTGTCGACACTGACCGCCGGGCCGTGCAGACCGAGGAGGTACGAGATCCGCCCGGCGGCCACACAGTGCCCGTTGGTCAGGATGCCGCCGGCCAGCTCCTCGGGTTGGCCGGCGAGGCGCTGCATGTACTCGTCGTAGCTGAGGCCGAGGAACACGCCGGTCGGCTCGCCGGCCAACCGGTCCGGCGGCAGGCCGGCGTGTTCGAACGCCTCCCAGACCACCTCGAGCATGAGCCTGTGCTGCGGGTCGAGCACATCGGCCTCACGGCGGGAGACGCCGAAGAAGTCGGCGTCGAAGCCGGTCACGTCGGCCAGCCAGCCGCCGTCGCCGGGTGCACCCGCACCCGGTGAAGGCCGGTCGGCCGGGAAGGGTCCGACGGCATCGCGACCGTCGGCGAGGAGCCGCCACAGGGCGGCCGGCGAGTCGACGTCGCCGGGCAACCGGCAGCCGATCCCGACGATCGCGATGTGCTCGTGTTCCACTGCTGTCCTCTCGGGGCTGTGCAGAATCAGAGGGCGTCGGGGCTGCCGAGCAGGATCGCGCTCTGCACGCCGCCCAGCTGGTAGGTGAAGCTCAGGGCGTGGTCGAAGGCCAGCGGCACGCTTTCGTAGCCGGGCAGCGGGTTGAACGGCAGGAAGTCGAGCGGCTCCTCGCAGTTGGCGGTCGGGCAGACCGTGCGGTTGCGCATCATCAGCAGGGTCAGCGCGACGCCCAGGGCGCCGGTCGGCGCGCCGTTGTGGCCGAAGCAGCCCTCCTGCGAGGTCATCAGCAGGTCGCCGGCCCGGTCGCCGAAGAGCGCGCGGATCGCCTCGGCCTCCTGCATCGCCATGCCGCCGTCGCTGCCGCCGTGCACGTACCGGACCTGCTCGATCGGCCGGCCGCCGAGCGCCTGCCGGACCGCCGCGACGAGGCCGCCGCCGGTCTGGTCGCTGGCCAGCGGGTGCGGCAGGCCGTCGCGGGTGACCGCCTGGCCGAGCACCTGGCCGTAGATCGCCGCACCGCGCCGCTCGGCGTGCTCACGGCTCTCCAGGATCAGGCTCACCGAGCCCTCGCCGTAGTTGACGCAACCCTGGCGCCGGTCGTACGGCCGCATCAGCCGGTCGAACTCGATCGGCTCGTCGGGCAGCGCGTTGGTCGGCCGCTCGTCGGCGTCCTGAACCATGCGGACCAGGTCGAAGACCTTCCTGAGCAGCGGGTAGTAGAAGTTGTCGACGCCGGTCACCGCGACCACGTCGGACGCGCCGCTGTTGATCAGCATCCGGGCGTTGTTGATCTGCACGGACGACGAGGAGCAGCCGGCGTTGGCGGTGTAGCAGGGGCCGGTGGTGCGCGCGAAGGCCGACTGGGCCAGCGCCACGTCCGAGGAGGTGACCGCGATCGAGCTCTCGATGAACAGCGAGGTCGCCTCGATGATGTTGAGGTCGCTGATCTCGGTGTCGAGCACCTTGAGGTAGCCCGCGATGTTGGTGTCGACGCCGCCGCGGCCGACCAGGATGCCGGCCTCGGTCAGCGCGCCGGCCCGCACGTCGAGCTTCGCGTCGGTGCACGCCTCGAGGAACGACATCAGCCCGAACCGGTGCGTGTCGGTGAAGTGCGCCGCGAAGATCCCGGGGATCTCGGGGAAGTACTCGGAGAACTTCTCCGGTGCCAATTCGACCGAACCGTAGAAGACCCCGTCGTCCCGGGACGTGATCGCCGTCATCCCGTTGGAGGCGATCTCCCAGACGTCCTCGGTCGTGATCGCCGCCCGGCCCAGACCCGGCAGACAGAAGCCCATGCCCGTGACGACGGTGTCACGCGCGTCGGTAGCCGACCTCACCATGCTCATTCCTTCCCCGAAGGTCGCTCGTTCGGGGAAGAGAGTACGTCCTAAACGGACAAATCAGATGTAAGCCCCCAAGGAGGGCGAGTCCGGACGCGCCGTGTTGCCGGCGAGCACCGCGCGCCCCAGCGGAGTCAGCTGGTGGACGACCCGGTTGCGGTCGCGGTGGCTGGTGATCAGGCCGGCGTCGCGCAGGACCGTGTTGTGCTCGCTCGCGGAGGCCGGCGAGACGCCGACGAGGCGGGCCAGGTCGGTGGTGCTGCGGCCGGCGTCCATCGCCTCGAGGATCGCGGCCCGGGTCTGGCCGAGCAGCGGGGCCAGGCGCCGTCCCGCCGCCGGTGCGACGGCCGCCGTGCGGTCGACCGGATAGACCAGCACCGGCGGCAACGCCGGATCGAAGAGCGTCATCGGATGGTGGAGACAGAAATAGGAGGGTACGAGCAGCAGTCCGCGCCCGCCGAGCGCGATCTCCTGATCCCGGTGCCCCGGAACCCGCAGCTCACCGGCCGACCAGGCCATGCGCGGGCGCAGGCTCGACAGCATGCCCTCGACCCCGCCGTCGGCCAGCGCCGTCACGCGGATGGCCCGGTCCCGGCGCACCGCCGCCTCCACCACCGGCTGGTGCGGCGCGATCGCCGCGCGGTGCACCGCGTGCATGGTCGCCGTGAGCCCGACCAGCAGGTCCACGTCACCGCGGGCCAAGCCGCGGACGACCGGCGCGACGGCCGCCGTGGTCGGCAGCCGGCGCAGGTCGCGGGCCAGCACCGGGACCGGCGTCGCACGGATCGCTTCCAGCCCGTGGTCCAGCCCCCGGGTGGCGGCGGCCGGAGTGAGGAAGTCGGGGAAGTAGCCGAGCGTCGGTGTCAGCGCCGATAGCAGCCCGAGCCGCCCGGACAGGCCGGCGCGGTCGAGGGCGGCCAGGGCTCCGCGCCGCCAGCCGGCGAACAGCAGGTCTCCGCGCTGGCCGCGGAGCATGTGCATGGCGAGCACGAGCTCCCAGAGCGGGTCGGCCGCCGACGCGATGCGCGTCCGCGCGATGTCGTCGCCTGTGAAGTGGATCCTCAGCATCCGTCCCCCCCGTCGCAGCGACGACGGTAAGTGCGTGCCGCCGTGGTGCGAACCGCTGTTGCGGGATCACGCAACCTTCGGCCAGAGCCGAAACACCTGGATCGCGAGCGTCGCGGGGTGCCAGCCTGGCCGGCACATGACCGCTACGCACGGGGGTACGAAATGCGACAGGCAAGACGCTGGCGAGCGCTGCTCGTCCTGGCCGCGCTGATGTCAGGGCTGGTGACGGTGGCGATGCCCAGCCCGGCGCACGCCGACGAGACCGAGCGGGCGGATGTCCCGGACGTCGTGCACGTGGTCGGCGGTGTGTCCAGGGCACGGATCTCGGGCTCGGAGATCACCTGGCACCTGAACGGTTACGCGCAGGTGCCGTTCCTGCTCAAGGACATGTCCACCGACGGCTACTGCGCCCGCGTCTGGATCATGGGCGCCTACGACACGTCGTACTGGACCGGCGCCTGGTCGTACAAGATGCATTCGCGGACGAGCTGCAACGGCCAGGACGAAGCGTTGGCGATCAACGTGGGGCTGGAGAACTTCTGCTTCGACGATCCGCACGGCTGCTACGACCTGGAGCCCAGATACCTGCGGATCGAGGTGGGGCGGGCCAAGAGCGCATCGACCTCCCCGCCGAAGGACCTGACCCTGGTCGGCTACTTCGGCAACCCCTTCCAGGTGTGACGTGGGCGGCGTGCTCCGGGCGGTGGGCCGGGGCGCGCCGTCTGCTAGTGTCGCTTCCGTGCAGCGCCAGTATTGGTTTACACCTCCGGCCCGGATGGGGTCGGCGGGCGTACCGCTGCGCTGACCTTCACCCCCGAGCCGGATCACTGAGCCGGCTCGGCACGCGTCCGAGGGCGGCTCGCCCATGAGAGGACGCCATGTCTATCACCGCCGCGGCGCTCGACGACGCCCGCATCGCCCGGATGAGTCCGTTGATCTCTCCCGCGCTGCTCCGCCACGAGTTCCCGGTCAACCCCGGGGTCGCCGACGTGGTCAGCCGCGGGCGGGCCGAGGTCGTCGACATCCTGGACGGGCGCGACGACCGCCTGCTGGTGATCGTCGGGCCCTGCTCGATCCACGACACGGACGCGGCCATGGAGTACGCGCAGCGGTTGGCGGCCGTCGCCGAACAGGTCTCGGGCGAGCTGCGGGTGGTGATGCGCACGTACTTCGAGAAGCCCCGCACGACCGTCGGCTGGAAGGGCCTGATCAACGACCCGGAGCTGTCCGGCGGCTTCGACGTCAACCGCGGCCTGCGGCTCGCCCGCCAACTCCTGCTCGACGTCTCCGCGCTGGGCCTGCCGGTCGGCTGCGAGTTCCTCGACCCGATCACGCCGCAGTTCATCGCCGACATCGTGAGCTGGGGTTCGATCGGCGCGCGGACCGCGGCCAGCCAGACCCACCGGCAGCTCTGCAGCGGCCTGTCGATGCCGATCGGGATCAAGAACTCGACCTCGGGCGACATCGGCGACGCGGTCGACGGGATCCGGGCCGCGGCGGCCAGCCACGTTTTCATGGGCATCAACCTGGACGGGATCGCCGCCCTGGTCACCACGACCGGCAACCCGGACTGCCACCTGATGCTGCGCGGCGGTGCGAGCGGGCCGAACTACTCCGCGGCGCATGTCTCGGACGCGCTGGGCAAGCTCGGTGCGGCCGGGCTGCCGCAGCGGCTGATGATCGACGCCAGTCACGGCAACAGCGCCAAGGACCACAATCGACAGCCCGGTGTCGTACGCGACATCGCCGCGCGCCTGGCCGCCGGTGAGCGCGGCATCGCCGGCGTGATGATGGAGAGCTTCCTGGTCGCGGGGCGGCAGGACCTGGGTGGGTCGTCGATGGTGCGCGGCCAGTCGGTGACCGACGCGTGCATCGACTGGTCGACGACCGCGACGCTGCTGGAGGAGTTGGCCGCGGCGGTCCGCGCGCGGCGCTGACGTTTTGTTCAACCCGGGGCGCGCGCCGTCGTGACCAGGATCGGCACCACGAGCAGGAGGTCGCCGGTGCGCGCCCGGGTCCGTTGGTCGTCGAGCCACGCGGTGGCGTCGCCCGCGATCCGGCCTAGGAACAGCTCGCCGAGGTTCGGGGTGGTGATCACCTCGTGGTGTGCGGTCGTACCGACGTCGGTGAAGCCTTGTGCGCGGAGCAGCTCTGGCGCCTGGCGGGCGGCGAAGCCGGCGTTCAGCTTGTCGGTGCGGGCGTGAACGACATTCCTCGTCGTCGCGGGGTCGTCGCCGGCGATGATGATCGCGTCCCAGTCGATGTCGATCACGACTGCGCGCGCGCGGCTCTTGAGGACGCGGCCGGCCTCGGCCAGGGCTGCGGCCGGGTCGGTGAGGTCGTGCAGGACCTTGTCGGAGCGGTAGCCGGCGAGCTGGCCGTCCGCGAACGGCAGCTCCAGCGCGTCGCCGACCTGGAAGCGGCAGCGGGTGTGCCGCTGCCGGGCGACCTCGACCATCGCCGGGTTGTTGTCGACCCCCGTCGCGACCGCGCCACGCTCGGCCAGTTCGGCCACCGCGCGGCCGGTGCCGCAGCCGACGTCGACCACCTCGTCGCCGGGCTTCAGCTCCAGCAGGTCGTAGCTGTGTTCGCGGAGCCGCCGCGCGTCGGGCAGCGTCTCGAACCGGTCGAGGGCGGCGAGGAAGCCGGGTGCGATCGTCATGATGGGAGCATGCGAGTTCAGGTCGACCTGAAGTCAACCATCGCGATCGGCGACCTGGCCGCCCGGTTCGGGCTGGCCACGCACGTGCTGCGGCACTGGGAGGAGATGGGCCTGCTAACGCCGGCAAGGAACTCTGCTGGGCGGCGGTCCTACGGGCCGGCCGATGTGGAACGCGTGGCCGCTGTCCTGCTGGCCAAGGACGCGGGCCTCGCGCTGGCGGACATCCGCGATCTGCTGGTCGCGGCCGGCCCGGAACGCCGGGCGGCGTTCTGGGCGCACCGGGAGGCGGTCGACGCCCAGATCCGCACCTTGGCGGCGGCGCGGGAGATGCTCGACCACGCGGCCCGCTGCCCGGCCGACGACTGGACGACGTGCCCCCACTTCCGCGCGGCCGTCAGCCGGAAAGCCGGCCTGCGCTTGACCTGACGGCTTCGGTCAGCCACGGGGTCAGCAGCGGCAAGACGACCTCCGCGCGCATGGCGCTCATGTGGTCGGCGCTCGGGAGGACCGTGACCGCCCAGCCCGCGGCTTCCAGCTCGGCGCGGTGGCGGGCGAGCGGCTCACCGATCGCGACGTGTGCGTCGTTCCACTTCGGACCATAAGTGATGTTGTCGTCGGCGCCGGCGAAGGCGAGGCGTGGGATCGTCAGCCGGGGCAGCGCCGCGCGTTCGTCGAAGCCGCGCAGGGACTCGTAGAGGGTCACGTACTGCCGCGTCTGGTCCGGTGTCCTGGTGACCTCGGCCGAGTCCCAGTCGCCGGGCTCCGCGGGTGCGAAGACCTTGCCCTGGTTGGCCACCGCCATCTCGTGCGCGGTGCGGGTGACCGAGAGCATCGCGTCGTAAGGGCCGCCGAGCGGCGGGTAGCCGCCCATCGCGAGGGCGGTGAGCCGGTCGGTGCGCAGCGCGAGCTGCAGGCCCGCGAGGGCGAGCCAGGAGTAGCCGTAGTAGGCGAAGCGGTCCGCACCGCCCGCGGCGGCGATCGCGAGCAGGTCGGCCGCGACGGCGTCCGGGGTCAGGGTGTCGGGCTTGGGGTGGTCGGCCAGGTGGCCCTCGTAGTCGGCGGTGACGACCCGGAAGCCCGCCTCGGCGAGACCGGTGGCGAGGTTGTGGCCCAGCGCCGGGTCGGCGCCCCAGGCCCGCAGCTGGTCGGCGGCCTCACCCTCGATCGGCGTCGTGTCGACGGACAGCAGAACGGCCGGTCCGGCACCGCGGACGGCCACCTCGATCGTCGTGTCGTCGTGCATGCGTGCGGCAGTCATAAAAACACTATACACTGTAAGGACTATGACCGACGACATCGATGCACACGTGCGCCGGCTCTGGCGCCATCGGGGCACCGCGCTGCCCACCCCGCGCCGAGGCCCGGCCCAGCAGCTAGACCTCGACGAGATCCTCCGGGTCGGCATCGCGCTGGCCGACGCCGACGGCCTGCCCGCGGTCTCCACCCGCGCGATCGCGGCGCGGCTGGGCAAAACCGCGATGGCCCTCTACCCGTACGTGGGCACCAAGGAGCACCTCCTGGCCCTGATGCAGGACCAGGCCAGCGCGATGCCGTCCTGGACGGACCCGGCAGGTTCCCTGGCCGAGTCCCTGTTGGCCTGGTCGGGCGCGCTGTTCGACGTCTACGTGGCCCACCCGTGGCTGACGGAACGGCCGTGGTCGGAGGCCAGCCAGGGGCCCAACGAGCAGGACTGGCTCGAGCGCCTGGCCGCGATCCTGGCGACGTGGCAGGTGCCGGACGACCGCCGGACGACGACCATCACCATGCTGTACGCGACGGTCCGCGCGACCGCGGCCACCACGGCGGCGTACCAGCGGATGTCGCAACGGGGTGTCGACGAATGGCTGGCCCGCGCCACCGCGATCCGGACCCACATCCCGGACCTGGCCGACCGCTACCCCCGCTCGACGGCCCTGACGCCACCGACACCGGACTGGCGCGACAACCCCCGCGCGGCCCTGACCGCGGCCGTGCGGCTGATCGCCGTCGCGCTCACGGCCTAGCTTTCTGCCGGGCTATCCGGACGGCGAGGGCGTGTTTGCAGGGTCCGCGGCTCGTGCCGTGTGCGCCGAACCACGCGCAGGTGCATCGGTCGCCGTCCGGCGTCGAGCGGACGACGTAGGTCGTGGGTCCGCTTCGGACGACGGCCTCCCCTGGGGCGAGGACCACGTGGCCGCCCGCCACCAGAGCCCCGGCGTCGCGGAGGCGGGGATGTCGGGCGTTCGTCGTCTCGGGGCGGTACGGCAGTTCGCGGTGGAAGTACGAGCCCGTTTCGAAGTCGAAGCCGACCCGGCCGGCGGCCGCGAGGTGGGTCAGCGCTCTTCGCACGCGGTGCTCCGCCAGGCCGGTGTCCCGCGCCAGCGCCGGGACGTCGATGGCCGGGTCGTACGCCATTCTTGCCGAGACGAGGTCGGCGTCCGTGGTGGCATCGCCGTCGGCGAGATCCTCCAGCAGCCCGCCCTCGCCGGAGAAGCCGCGACTGGCGGCGGGGCTCACTGTCACGGTGATCCGGGCCTGCGCTAGGTCGATCTGCCAGGCGCTGGCTGCTTCTCCCCCGGAGTCCTTCGCGTACACGTGCACGGCTTGCGCATGGCGCAGCAACGGGTCGAGGACCCGCAGCCGTTCCACGGCCGAGATCGGCACGGCGCCGGTGGACGGTCGGGAGGCGAGCCGCAGCCCACCGGCGGCCGGGACGGCGTAGAGCACACCGCGTTGCGGGGTGGGCGGCAGCGCCTGGAGGAAACGGCGCAGTGCGACCGCGGACGTTTCGAACCGGACGCTCATGGCGGCTGTTGCCGCCTGCACGTCGCCGAAGCCTTTGACCCACCGCTCCGGCAGCGGAACACGACGCTCGACCACCGACGTGTCCAGCGTCGTGACCCGGACCTCGTCGGTGCCGACCGCGAGGTGCACCGGGTCAGCACCGCCCACCCTCGCGAGCGCGTCACGCATCGGCGGGTTGAAGTCCACATTGGTGGTGCCGGTGTCCGCCGGCGGCCGGTCGAGGCCGTCGGGCAGCAGGTCGAGCCGGCAGTGGACGCCGCAGCAGGCCGAGAAGCCCTCGAACCGCAACAGGTGCCCGTCGCTGGTGACGACCGGGTCGGCGGCGCGCAACACCGCTGCCAGCATCCCGGGTGGCGTGTAGAAGCGGGTGCGGGCGACCCGGGCGACGGCGAGAAGGGCGGTCGCGACCACGTCGGCGCGTTCGACGAAGCCGTCGAAGAAGTACGGATGCGACGCGGGGCCGCCAGAGGTCGCGAGCCGAACCGACGAGCGCCCGGATTCGGCCGTGATGGTCGATTCCCGAAGATAGCTGTACGCATAGTCGCCGTCGTTCACGGCTGCCCGCTTCCGTGCGCCGCCTCGGCCAGGACGAGCCGGGCGAGACGAGCCGCCTTGGAGCCGCCGGTGACGGTGCGCAGCCAGGTCAGCATTGGGTCGCCGACGGCGCCTCGCCCCAGCCGGACGGCCTCCTCGTGCCGGGTCTCGAGGAGGGCGTGCAGCCCGGGATGGTTCGCGGCGAGCCGGGGCAGCAGGTGGTCCAACACCTCGACGACCGCCGCGGAGGCCGCCGGGCCGGTCCGCGCCGCGTCGCGCAGGGTCGCGGCCCAGCGGGTGGCGGTGCAGTGCCCGGCCAGGTGCGCCATCGCGCCCGCGAGGTCCTCCGCCGTGATGCGCCCCGCGGGCACGAGGCGGGCACACGCCTCCGCGGCCAGCACCCGGTGGCGCACCTCGGCAGCCGACAGCCCGGCCGCCAGGGTCGTCGCCGCCATCGGGCCCAGCCGGCCCGGATGCGTCACGAGCGTGTCGAGGATCGCCGACGTTCCGTACGTGACGTCCGGGTGCGGCGACGATGCCGTCAGGACCTCCGCGGCGCGTACCGCGAAGAATGGTTCCGCGTCGTGTGGCCAGATCGCGGCATGCCACGGGATCCAGTCGGCGTCCAGGCCAGGCCAGACGCTCGACGGGCCGACGACCGTCGGCTGGTCGGCCCGTTCACGAGCGCCGGCCGGATCCACCTCCAGGACGGAGTCGTACGCGGTTTTTCCCAGGCGCAGCCGGTACTCGGCTGCTCGGCCCTGGCCTGCCCGGTCCAAACCGGCGGCGACCAGATGCGGGTCGTCGGTCAACGGCTTGCGGGACCGCGCGGCCGCGACCCACCACGCCGCGGTCGTTGTCTCGGCGGGCGCGCCCCCGAGGGCGTAACGGGCGACCGCGCCCGGCTCGCCCGGCAACGTGCCGGCCGACCGCAGCGCTTCGGCGTGACCGTCGGGTGCGAGCCGCAACAGCGCGGCCACCAGGTCGAACATCCGCGGCTCCGGGTTGGCGGCGAGCCGGTCGGCGAAGACCGACGGGTCCAGCCAACCGCGGGAGTCGGTCGGTGTGGCCAGCAACGGTGCGGCGGGCCGCCGGGCGGCCACCTCGCCGAGCCGGCGGGCGAGGAACGTGCCCGGTCCCGTGCTCGCCCGTTTCGGTCCACCCACGATGAGGGCGGCGATGTGCCGCCGCAACGATCGGTCCCAGCGCGTGTCGGCGAGCACCCGGGCCGCCTGTTTCCGCAGGGCGTCGAGCCCGGCGTGGTCGCCGACCGCGAGGGCCGCGAGGAAGCGCTCCACGTCCAGGGCGTCGAGGTGACCGGCGAGCAGCCGCGCGCCCAACTCGGCCACCGTCGCGTCCGCCGCCACTGTCGGCGTCGGCTCTTCGGGGTCTTCGGCCAGCGGGCGTGCCATGGGCACACCGAGCCAGTCCGACGCGGTGCGGTGCACGCTGGGCTCCAACTCGTCGAGCCGCGCCGCGACGATGTCTCGCGCGCCCGACGACCGCAAGACCGCCAGCGCTCGGGACTGGACGTCCCGGTGCGCGTGTCCGAGCCCGGCACCCACCGCCTCCGCGACCGCCGGTGCGAGGTCGGGCCGGCGGGTCGCCACTGCCGCGGCAAGGCTTATCGCGCTGACGGCGGTCGACTTCGCCGGGGCGACGACCGCCGCGGCGGCCTCCGCCGTGTATCCGTCGTCGTCGAGCGCACCCGCCTTCGCGACGAACGCGAGTTGTGCGACGGCGAACGACACCGTCGTGGGCACCGCCGACCGCAGCAGGTGGAGCAACAACGGCTGATGCGCGACGCGCTCGGCCGTCGACGGGTCGAGGCTCCGGTACAACTGCGCGAACCAGCCCGCCCGGTAGGCGCTGAAGTCCCGGCCCAGAGCCTGGAGACAACTCCGGAGCACCCGGTCGCGAGCCAGGGTGCCGTCGGCGACGAGCACCTGGAAGGTCTGTGCCCACGTGGCGTCGTGCTCGCTGAACTTGTCCACATTGGCCAGACTGACCTCGCCGCCGCCCTCGACCTCGAACACCCGCCACACCAGCTCGCGCAGCTCGGGGTCGCGTCGCAGCGCCTCGGTGCGCACCGCACCGTCCCACCGGTCACCCAGGCACGACACCATCGCGAGGACGTACGTGTCGTCGTGGTCGAGCTTGGCCAGGCCCAGCCTTTCCAGCATCCGCACGGCACCGAACAATGCGTTCATCGGCCAGCCTGCCGCGACGCGCGTCACCCCCTCGGCGACCGCCCGCCCCAGCCATTCCGGCGGCTCGACCGCGGGCGGCTCGCTGACCTCGCCCAACTCGTAGAAGCTGCGCAGCAGCGAGACCGGATGACGGTCCTCGGCGGGCAGGGCGCGCAGCTCGGTCAGCAGGCGATCGACGGGCGTCACGGCCAGAGTCTGCCATGGATGGGTATCCCGTCCCCGGCCGGATTTTGGTGATCACGCGGGGTCGGAGACGTACCGTTGAGCAGCTACCCGACGACGTTGGGAGGCGGTGGACGTGCTGCAGGACGGGTTCTGGATCCTCGCCGCCGTCGCGGTCCTGGCCGACGTGCGGCCCATCGCGGGCTGGGATCGGCGGCACAAGGGCAGCACCGTCTTCCTCTCGATTTGCTTCTGTTTCGGGATCCTGCTCGTTTGGGGGCTTGGTCCCGCCCTGGTCGTGCAGGCGATCGCCAACCTGCTCGGCTGCCTGCGGGCCCGCCTGTCGCGCCGCGAAACGGCGCTCGTTTTGGTGCGCAACACCGGCGGGCTGGCCGCGGCCGATGCCGTGCTGTGGGCCACCGGCGTCGGGACCCTGCGGCGCCCTGAGGGCTTCGACGGCTCGACCGCTGGGGCGGTGGTGCTCGCGATCGGCGCCGCGCTGTTGGTCAGCTACGGCATCCTGCTGCTGGCGGACCGGCTCGCCACGGGTCGACCGTGGCGCACCACCTTCACCAGGGGTCTCGGCCTCAACATACTGGCCAGCGCTTCACTGTTCCTGGTCAGCACCGTGGTGGTCGCCGAACCGCGCGGCTGGGCGTTCGCCGTCCTCCTGCTGCCGGTCGTGGGGATGGTCGAACTGGCGTACCTCCTCGAGCGCCAGACCCGCGCGCTGCGCCGGGACACGTTGACCCGCGTGCTGAGCCGACGCGGCCTGGAGGACGTGGTCACCCGCCTGTTGGGTCGCGACGAGGCCAAGTCCGATCCGACCGAGTTCGCCTTTCTGCTGTTCCAGGGCAGCCGCCTGCGGGACGTCCGGGAGTCGTACGGCCGGCGGGTCGGCGACCAGCTCGTCATCGAGGTCGCCAGACGGTTGCAAGCCGCGGTGGGCACCGACGACGCGGTCGGCCGCGTCGAGGGCAACGAGTTCGGCATCGTCCTCCCGGGCCGGCACGACGCGGACACCGCGGTCCGGGTCGCCCGGGAGACGGTCGCGTCGTTGGGCCGCCCGGCGGTCGTGGCGGGCGTGCCGTTCGACATCCGGGGCACCGTCGGCGTCGCCCTCGCGCCCGAGCACGGCGACGACCTCACCACCCTGCTGCGGCACGCGGACGCCGCGGCCAGCACGGCGGCCGGCGCCGGCCGCCCGGCCGAGGTCTTCGCTCCGATGCCGGTCAGCGACCGGGCGAGCCGGCTGGCAATCCTGCGCGACCTGAACGCGGCGCTGGACAACCGCCCCGAGGGCGGCACGATCACCTTCGCCTACCAACCCCAGGTCGACGTGGCCACCGGCGACCTGGCGAGCGTCGAGGCCCTGCTGCGCTGGCGGCATCCACAGCGAGGCGCGGTCGACACCGGCACGATCGTGGAGGTCGCCGAACCGACGGCGCTGATGGGCCGCATCACCCAACGCGCGGTCGAGGAGGTCACCGCACAGCTCCGGCGATGGAACGAGGAAGGCCGGCCCATCGCGGCAGCGGTCAACATCAGCGTGCGCGACCTGTCCGGAGACGCCTTCGTCGAACATCTCCTGCGGACGGTCGGCGCCGCTGGGCTCGCCCGCGGCCAGCTCACGGTGGAGGTCACCGAAGGTGAGCTGATCTCCGAGGGCGAGCAGGTCGACCGTGCGGTCGCCCGCATCACCGACGCCGGCATAGGCCTCGCCGTGGACGACTTCGGCTCGGGCTTCTCGTCCCTGCAGCACCTGCGCCGCCTGCCACTCACCGAGCTGAAGGTCGACAAGAGCCTGGTCAGCCAGGTCGCCGACCGACGCGTCGACCGCGCGCTGCTCCGGTCCGTGATCGAGATGGCGGAGACGCTGGAGATGCGCGTGGTCGCCGAGGGGGTCGAGGACGCGCGGGTCCACCAGGTGCTCGCCGACCTGGGCTGCCCGGTCGGCCAAGGCTGGTACTACGGACGGCCGGGCTCGGCAGCCGACATCAGCGCCCGCCTGGACGCCGAGCACATCCGACACGCCGCCCCCATCCCCCGAACGCCCGGCCACCACCACTGACCGACATCAGCCCCGCACGGCCAGAACGGGCCGGATCACGGTAACCAGACGCGCCACGTCCGCCCGCCGCAGGCTGTCGGGCCCGGTCGGCCAGGGTTGGCTTTGCTGAAGGCCGGACCTCGGCAGCCGACATCGGCACCCGGCCTCGACGCCGAGCACATCCGCCATGCCGCCCCGTCCCACGAACGCCCGGCCGCCACCGGTGACCGACATCAACCCGCCACGGTCAGAACGGGCTGGAGCTCGGCGACCGGTGGGCCGGCCGTCGCCGATCGAGGGCGTCGGCGGCAGTCTCCTGCGAGGCTCACGCCGCTGCGGGCAGGGCGTGGAACTCCGCGAGCAGGGGCTGGGTCCAGGCGCCGATCTCCACCTGGGTCAGTAGGACGCCGACGGTGCCGTCCGGGTCGACGAAGAAGTTGGTGCCCAGGCCGCCCGACCAGCCGCAGCGGCCCACGTGCTCGCCCGCCGTGTCGACGCCGAGGCCGAAGCCCCAGCCCGTGCTGTCCCAGAAGCCCGGGAAGAAGCTGTCGGGTGTCTTGGCCGCGGCCGGCACCTGGTCGGTCGTCATCAGGCGGAGGTGCTCCTCCGACAGGATCCGGCGCCCCTCGAAGCGGCCGCCGTCGGCCAGCATCCGGGCGAAGCGGGTGTAGTCGCCGGCCGTCGAGACGAGCTCCGCGTGGCTCACGTCGAACGGTGGTCGCCCGGCGAAGGAGCCGCCCGCGGCCGGCTCGATCTCGACCAGACCCGCGTCGGTTTGTCGGTAGGCGGCCACCAGCCGGTCGACGCTGCCCGGCGGGACCCACAGCCCGGTGTCGTGCAGACCCAAAGGAACGAGCAGGTCGTCGGTCAGGTGATCGTGCAGCGGCCGGCCGACCACCCGGGCGATCAGGATGCCCAGGATGCCGAAGGAGTGGTGGTAGCGCCACTCTTCGCCCGGCTCGAAAGCCAACGGCAGCGCCGCCAGCCGGGCGAGCCAATCGTCGGAAGCGAGCGTCCGGGGCTCGACGTCGACGGCGATCTCGGCGTCGGCCATCGCCCGCTGCAGCGGGGACTCGGCCACGATCATGCCGTAGCCGGACGTGCAGCTCAGCAGGTGCCGCGGCGTGATCGCCCGAACGGCGGGTGACGTGTCGCCCAGGTCGGCGGTCGGGCTCTTCAGCACCCGCCGGTCCGCCAACTCGGGCAACCACCGCTCCACCGGCTCGTCGAGCCCCAGGCTGCCGGCCGCCACCAGGCGCAGGGCCGCGACCGCGGTGACCGCCTTGGTCATCGACCGCACCCGCATGATCGCGTCGGCGCGCATTGGCGCGCCGCCGACCGACACGCGCCCGACGGCGACGATCTCGGGCTCCGCCGCGCCGAGGGCCGTGCCGACGCCGTTGCCCGGGAGAGCGCCGGGGCCCGCGCCTAGGCCGGTACCAAGGCTCGCGCCGAGGCTCGCGACGACGCCCGGGACCGCGCCACCCGCGACGTGCCGCTCCAGCAGGTCACGCAGCGCGCTGGTCATCCCTCCAGCTCCCATCGTCGGCCGGCTCACGCGGTCGGGTCGGCCGAGGCCGTCTCGTAGCGTGGGCGGCCCGTGGGCCGGAAGCTCTGGATCGTGACCCCCTTGGGTGTGGTCCGCGACTCGATCAGGTCGAGCGCCACGTCCGGCCCGGCGTCGGCGAACAACCGCGTGCCCTGGCCGAGCACCACGGGGCAGACGAGCAGGGTGATCTCGTCGACCAGCCCGTGGTCGAGCAGCCAACGGACCAGGTTGCCGCTGCCGTGCACCTGCAGCTCACCCGTGCCCTCGGCCTTCAGGTCGCCGATCGCGGCCGCGAGGTCACCGGAGAGGACCGTCGTGTCGGACCACCGCGGCGCGGTGAGCGTGGTCGACGCGACGTATTTCGGCCGCGTGTTCAACGCCGTCCAGATCGGGTTGTCGCCCGGGTCGGCCCAGGTCCCCCAGGACGCGGCGAAGATGTCATACGTGTGCCGGCCGAACAGGAACGCCTCGGCGCTCCGGTAGACCTCGTTGAGGTAGCTCCCTCCCTCGGCGTCGAACATCGGCGCGACCCATCCGCCGCGCTCGAACCCGCCCCGGCGGTCCTCGTCGGCCCCGCCGAGGCCCTGCATCACTCCGTCGACGGTGACCATGGTGACGGTCCTGAGCTTCATGATCGTGGTCCTTCGCTGGCTCGTCCGGCTGGCGCCCGAATGGGCGACCCTTCACCCCTCCCACGAACGCGCGCGGCCCGATCCGACAACCCGCACCGGATTTCTCTATGAAGAGATCGTCAGACAGAAGGGCTTGCCCGCCGGGTCGGTGAAGACGCGGAAGGTGTCTGACCCCGCGGGCAGGCGGGTGGCGCCCGCGGCGACCGCCGCCCGCTCGCCGGCGTCGAGGTCGTCGACCATGAGGTCGAGGTGGATCTGCTGCGGGAAGGCCGGATCCGGCCACTGCGGGGCCACATAGTCGGCCACCTGCTGGAACGTCACCGGCTGGGCGCCGTAGTCGCCGAGCATGGCCATGCCGTCGGCCTCGTAGGTGATCGGCTTGCCGAGCAGCTCCGCGTAGAAGCGGCTCAGGGTCTTGACGTCCGGGCAGTCGAGCATCACGCCCATCACCGTGGTGTTGGGGTCGTCCGCCTTCAGGCACAGGTCGAAGGGGTGGCCGGCCAGGTCGGCGACCGTCAGCCACGTCTCGTTGCGGCGCAGCAGTGTGCCGCCCAGCGACGTGGCGTGGGTCAGGGCCGCCTCAAGGTCGGGAACCCGCAGGTCGAGGTGGGCTTGCTGCGGGCGCGACTGGCCCGGCCACTCTGGCGGCTGGTGGTCCGGCGCCGACTGCAGGGCGATCCGCCAGCCGTCGGGGGTCTCCAGCGTGACCCACTCCTCGTCGGCCCACACCTCTTTCCAACCCGCCAGCGCCTGGTAGAACCGCGACAGGCCGGCGATGTCGGCCGCGTCCAGGACCACCGTCTTGAGCTTTCCGATCATCATCGTCTCCCTCTTCATGGCTGCCCACGAATCGTGCCCGAGGGGTACGACAGAAAACCTCAGCCGCCCGCGATCGTGTCGGCCACCCGGCGCAGGCCGGCCTCGGTGCGCAGGGACGCCGCGAACAGCGACCGGGCCGCGTCCACCTCCGGACCCGGCGCGAGCAGGGCCGACTGCTCCGCCGACGACGCGAGCACCCGCTCCGCGAACGGCCGCCGTGCCGCGTCGTAACCCGACACGTCACCGCGCCGAAGCCGGGCGGCGAGGTCGACCGCGTCCAGCAGACCCAGGTTGAGCAGCGGCCCACCGAACCCGGCGACCACATGCGCCGCGTCCCCGGCGAGCAGCACCCGACCGGCCGCGTAGGACGACGCCACCCGGTTCTGCCGGGCGGTCGACCGCCGCAGCACGTACGGACCGCCGGCCGCCGGCGGCGCGCCGAACGCGACCTCGACCCCCAGCACCCGCCGCAGGCTCGACCGCAGCTCACCCACCCGCATCGGCACCGTCTCGTCCACCGAGCCGCCCCACTCCAGGGTGGTCAACAGGTGCGGCCCGCTGCCGAACCGCGCGAACGAGAACACCCCGTGCGGGGTCCGGTGGAACAGATACGGCCGGTACGGGCCGCCGGGCCCCCGCAGCCGGCCGGTGAACCGCGTCAGCGCACGCCGCGGCAGCACGACATGCGCGCTCCGGCTGACCACGCCGTCGTCCGACACACCGGGAAACCCGATCCCGGCCGCCTTCCGGACGAGCGAATGCGCGCCGTCGCAACCGACGAGATACGCGCACCGCAGCGAGTACGCACCCGACGGCCCCTCGACCGAAACCGTCACACCGGAAGCGTCCGGTGCGATCCCGGAAACCGTGTGCCCCCGCCGCACGGGCACCCCCGCCGACGCCGCCAGCACCGCTTCGAGCCGCCGCTGCGGCACCGGCAACACGTACACCGGGTTGTCCGGCAACCGCCGCAGGTCGAGCGGGAATCCCCCGTACATGAACCGCGGCGCCGGCCGCGGAACACGACCCCGCCCGCCCAACGGGGCGTACGACCCCCGCGAATGCAGCAGCGGCACCGCACACCCGACGATCCCGTTGGCCTTGGGCTCCAGGCTCGGCGCCGGCAACGCCTCCAACACCACGGGCTGGACGCCGAGCCGGGCCAGCTCGAACGCGACCATCAACCCGACCGGCCCGGCACCGACGACAACGACGTCAACCATGGCGTCAACCGTAGTTGACACCGGCCAGAACCGTCAACCCAAGTTGACAGTACAGTGGCTCAGTTCGGGTTGCCCGCCGTCAACCGCAGCGTGAAGCCCGACTCGTCGCGCGAGAACGTCACGTAGTTGCACGACTGATGGGTGATCCACAGCCCCAGCCCACCGGTCGTCGAGTCCCGCGACGGCAGCAGCCCCGCGTAGGGATCGCTCGGCCCCGGCCCGCCGTCGGTCACCGACACCACGATCCGGTCGGACCCGGCCCAGTAGCGCACCCGCACCGGCGGACGACCGTGCCGCAGCGCGTTGGTCACCACCTCGCTGACCGCGATCACCAGCTCCTCGGTGTCGTCGCCGGGCAACCCGGGATCGACGAGCCGCACCGCGTGCCGCGCCCCGGCCGCCGTCGGGTCGACCAGCGTGATCAGCGGCGGCCCGGCCTCCAACGGGTCGACGGCGACCGGCGGCCACGCGGTCAGGAACGACGACGGTTGGGCGAACGTCGCACTCGGCTCGTGCCGCCCGTCCGCATGCAGCGACCGCGGGTGCGTACGCAGGACGTCGGAAATCACCGCCGACGGCGCGACCCGGGTGTCGTAGGCGCACAGACTCCACAGGGGAAACTCGTCGAACGCGTGGTTGATCGCCGACTCGTAGCGGGCCCACCAGTGCCACGTGGCC
Source organism: Asanoa iriomotensis (assembly GCF_016862515.1). Lineage (GTDB taxonomy): Bacteria > Actinomycetota > Actinomycetes > Mycobacteriales > Micromonosporaceae > Asanoa > Asanoa iriomotensis. The sequence continues at coordinate 8,915 of NZ_BONC01000049.1, read as the reverse complement.
CCCAGCGACGGCCGTGGTATCTCACCCACGATGCGGATCTGCCCGGCACCGTCGGCGACATGCCCCGCGAGCAGCTCGCGATAGGCCCGGATGGCCCCCGCCGGCCGGGCGTACACGCTGCCACCGGTCAGGAAGGTCACCGCGGCCGCGGCCGCGAAAGGCAGGGCGCGCCGCACCAGATCCGCCTTCTCCGGCCCCAGGGCGACGACCGTCGGCTCCTTGGAGTCGACCCCGCCGACCAGGAACGGCAGCGCGACGGCGAGCAACTCGTCGTCGCTGTCGTAGCAGACCGCCTCGTGGAAGTAGCCGACGTGGCCGGCCGCGGCGCCGGTGCGGGTCATCGCGCCTCCACCCGCAGCCCGGGCACGCGCAACAGCTCGACCAGTCGCGCGGCCGCCGGCAAGGGCGTGCGCAGGACCGCCGTGGCGCCCCGCCCCCGCGCGTACGAGGCGAGCTGCATCAGCGACCGATGGTCGACGAAGTCGAGGCCGCGGGCGTCGACGACCAGCTCGCCGTCGACCACCGTCGGCGCCACCCGGTCGAGCAACCGGGCCAGCGCCGCCATGCCGGTGACGTCGAGCTCTCCGGAGATCGCCAGGTCACCCGAGCCGGCCACGGCATGCAGCCGGAACGACACCCCCGGCAGGTTGTGCACGGCGTGCAGGCTGGCCAGGTCGCTCAGCGCGGCCGGGTCGACCCGGCGCCGGTCGTAGGCGCACATCCCCGACAGCGGATGCCGGGCCATCAACCGGTCGACCTGGTGCTCGTAAGCCGCGAAGGCCGCGATCTGCGCCGCGGACCGGACCAACGGGGTCACCTCGCCCACCACCCGCAGCCCGGTGTGACCGGCTGCCAGCGCGTCCGCGAGCGCCGCGGCCCAGTAGGAAACGGTCGCGGCCGGGTCGACCACCCCGTAGACGTCGGACACCGGCTCGGCCGGCACCCCTTCGACGTCGGGCAGGCCGTCGCCGACCAACCGGACCGCCGCCCCGGAGGCGCGACCCTCGGCGAGGAAGTCGCGGGCCTGCCCGAGGAACTCGTCCCGATCGGCGTAGGCCCAGCACAGGTGGCGCCCGGTCGCGGTAGGCCGGGCGGCCGGTGCGTCGGCCGTGCGCATCCCGACAGCGTACGCCGTGCGCCCGCGCGGCACCGATTGCACAGGTGGCGGTCACCTCATGGCCAGCCGGCAGGACCCTCGGAGATCATCTTCCATTCATCTAACGCCGTCAATGTGCTGGCCATGACGAGGCTCAGCCGACGCATCTTCGTCCTCGGTGGACTGGCCACTGTGGGCACGACGATCGTCCCCCTGTCCGGCGCCCTCGCGGCGCTCCCGTACCCCTTCAAGCTCGGCGTCGCCAGCGGCGAACCCGCCGCCGACAGCGTGGTCCTGTGGACCCGCCTGGCGCCCACCCCGCTCAACGCCGACGGCCAGGGCGGCATGGCCAACGCCGACGTGACCGTCGACTGGCAAGTGTCCACGACGGACACCTTCGCCACGCTGGTCGCACAGGGTACGGTCACCGCCCGTTACGCCGACGCCCACTCCGTGCACGTGGTCGCCGGCGGCCTCGCGCCGGACGCCGACTACTACTACCGGTTCCGCGCGCAGGGCCACCTCTCCCCGGTCGGCCGCACCCGCACCGCGCCCGCGACCAGCACGTTCGGCCGCGACTTCACGATGGCGTTCGCGTCCTGCGCGCACTACGAGAGCGGCTACTACACCGCGTACCGGCGGATGGCCGAGGACCGGCCCGACCTCGTGCTGCACCTCGGCGACTACATCTACGAGGGCGGCGCGGGCAGCGGTGTCCGCCAGCACGTCGGCGCCGAGATCGTCAGCCTCGCCGACTACCGGCGCCGCTACGCGCTCTACAAGTCGGACCCGGACCTGCAGGCCGCCCACCAGGCCGCGCCGTGGCTGGTCGTGCCCGACGACCACGAGGTGGAGAACAACTACGCCGGCACCGTCCGGGAGAACAACACGCCGGCGCTGACCGCCGCACAGTGGACCGCCCGGCGCAGCGCCGCCTACAAGGCCTACTACGAGAACATGCCGCTGCGCCCGAGCTCGGCGAACAACGGCAACAGCATCCAGCTCTACCGCCGCGTCCGCTGGGGTCAGCTCGCCACGTTCCACATGCTCGACACCCGGCAGTTCCGCGACGACCAGGCGTGCGGCGACGGCAGCAAGGTCTGCGCCGACGCCGACCTGGCCAGCCGCAGCATCACCGGCGCCGCGCAGGAGGCGTGGCTGCTCGACGGCCTCGGCCAGAAGCTGGGCACCTGGGACGTGATCGGCCAGCAGGTGTTCTTCGCCCGCCAGTTCACCTCGACCGGCGCGGCCAGCATGGACGCCTGGGACGGCTACCGGGCGTCCCGGTCGCGGATCCAGGCCGGCTGGCAGCAGCGCGGCGTCCGCAACCCCGTCGTGCTCACCGGTGACGTGCACCGCGCGTGGGCCAACGACCTCAAGGCGGACTACGCCAACCCCAACTCGGCGACGATCGGCACCGAGCTGGTCTGCACGTCGATCACCTCGGGCGGCAACGGCAGCGGCACGACCACGGTCCCGAACGTGGGCACGAACCCGCACCTGCGCTTCCACCAGGACCGCCGGGGCTACACCCGGACCACGATCTCGCGTACGCAGATCCGGGCCGACTTCCGTGCCGTCGCCACCGTCACCGAGCACGGCGCCCCCGTCACCACCACCCGCTCGTTCGCCATCCTCGACGGCCGCCCAGGCCTCCAGGCCCTCTAGGAGCTGACGTTGCTTCTGCCCATCCTGGCGGCGCTGCTCGCCGTGCCCGCCGGCGTCACCGTCTCCACCGCCAACAGCGTCGCCACCGGCGACCAGGACACCGCCGCGGTCGCCACCAACCGGAACGGCGACGTCGCCGTGGTCTGGGAGGACGACCGCGCCGAGTCGAACCCCGGTGACAACACCAACTCCGAGATCTACGTGCGGCTGTTCCGCAACGGCACGTCCGCGTACGAGAAGAAGCTTTCCGCCGGTGGCACCGCGGGCGTGCCGTGGAAGCACGTCAACCCGGACGTCGGCCTCGACGACAAGGGCAACGCGGTGGTCGTCTGGAACGACGAGCCCGACGGCAACGGCGTGTTCAACGTCGTCTACCGGGTGATCTCACCGGCCGGCACGATCCTCGGCCAGGGTCGGGTGAACGCGGACACGGCCGGCCAGCAGCTCACCCCGAAGGTGGCGGTCGACCCGGACGGCACGCCGAGCAGCCCGTCGGCGGTCGCGTTCTCGGTGGTCTGGGAGGACGTCCAGGGCAGCCTCACGACGATCAGGGCGGCCGGCTACACCAACGTCGCGACCAAGGCGTACGAGGTCGTGGCCAGCCAGTCGACCGGGGCGCACCACCGGCCCGACATCGCGGTGTCGGCGTCCGGCGACGCGACGATCGTGTGGGACGAGGACAGCGACGGCAACGGCTTTTACCAGATCGGCCTGGTCCGGCTGGCCAAGGCGAACGGCGCGGTCACGCTGTCCCGGCGGGCGGCCAACCTCAACGGCGGCGGCCAGCAGGTGCGGCCGGCGGTCGCGGCCAACTTCACCGGCGACTTCGTGGTGGCATGGCAGTCCGACCACACGGCTACGCCCGGCATCTGGGAGCGGTCGTTCACCGCGGCCGGCGACCCGCGGCACGGCGACGTCGAGGTGACCAACGCCGCCGGCGCGGCGGCACCGGCGGTGGGCATCGACGACCAGGCGAACGCGGTGGTCGGGTGGACCGCCGCGGGTGTCGACGTCTGGGCCCGCGGCTTCAACCGGGACGGGACGACCGCGGGCCGGCTGCCGGCGCAGACCTACAGCGGCACCACGACCGGGCGGCAGGACCAACTCGGCCTCGCGGTCTCAGCGTGGGGCGAGATCGCGGTCTGCTACACGGACGACAACGACGGGAACCAGTACGACCAGGTGCTGCTCGCGTTAGGCGGGAGCAACTCGACCTGGTGAGGTGACGCACCACGCGGCAGGGGTGCCTGGACCCGTGCGGTCCAGGCACCCCCTGTCGCGTCAGAAGAGGATGCCGCCGATGCCGGTCAGGAGACCGCCGACGATGTTGACCACGCCACCGAGTGCGCCACCAATCAGGCCAAGCAGAGACATTGCGAAACCCCGTTCGTTCGATGGTGTTACCGGGTAGCGCGCGCGCCGCAGCCCTTCGTCCGGTGACTGACTGCATTCGTACCGTAACAGTGCGCAACCGCCGTATGCCCGATCTTCACATCCGACGCACAGGTTTCTTTTGTGTCTATTCGTTCATGAATTCCTTGATCGCCGCGTTGCACTCCTGCGCGTGTGTCCACGGGATGCTGTGCGGGGCGCCCTCGATCGGCACCAGCTTGAGGTCCTTGACCAGCGGCGGCAGCCGCTTGCCGGTGGACGCGAAGGGCAGCACCTGGTCGGCCGTGCCCTGCACGACCAGCATCGGCACGTCGATCTTGCCGACGTCCTCGCGGAAGTCGGTCAACCACGAGTCGACGCACTCGTACGTGCCGATCGGCGACGCGGTGATCCCGACGTTCCAGTGCGCGTTCCAGGCCTCCTGGGACAGCCGGTTGCCCATGGTGTCCTTGACGTTGAAGAACAGGTCGAAGAACTGTTTGATCCAGACCAGCCGGTCCTTGGCGCACAACTCCTTGATGCCGTCGAAGACCGACCCGTCGACACCCTCGGGGTTGTCGTCGGTCTTGAGCAGCATCGGCGCCAGCGGGCTGAGCAGCACACCCTTCTGGACCCGGTCCGAGCCGTACTGGCCCAGGTAGCGGGTGATCTCGCCGGTGCCCATGGAGTGGCCGATCAGCACCGCGTCCTTCAGGTCCAGCGTCTCCATCAGAATGTTGAAGTCCGAGGTGAACGTGTCGTAGTCGTAGCCGCCGCCCGGCTGCGACGACTTGCCGAACCCGCGGCGGTCGTAGGTGATGATGCGGTGCCGGCCCCGCAGCGGCCAGTAGATCTTCTCCCAGGACTGCCCGCTCAGCGGGTAGCCGTGGATGAGCACGACCGGCGTGCCCTCGCCATGGTCCTCGTAGTAGAGCTGGATCGGCTCGGTGTTCTCCTGACCCACGGTCACGTACGGCATCGCGGACCCCCGTCCTCTCGGAAGCGACGGATCAACGCTGCCGAGGAGGGACCTGAGCCCGCATCACCCGAATACGTGAGGCCTCAAAGCCTCACTGGTTCTGCGCCGACCGTCGGTCCAGGCGCCTCGGCCAGCTCAGTCACCCAGCGTGTCCAGCATCGTCAGCGACGGCACGAAGAAGAGGCTGCCGGTCACGGCGCGGGAGAAGTCGAGGATGCGGTCGTAGTTGCCCGTCGGGTTGCCGATGAACATGTTGCGCAGCATCTGCTCGATCACGGTAGGGCTGGCCGCGTACCCGATGAAATAGGTGCCGAACTCCCCCGCCGCCGGGCTCCCGAACGGCATGTTGTCCCGCATGATCTTGATTTCGTTGCCCTCGTCGTCCTTGATCGTGGTGAGGATCCGGTGCGCCGACGACGGCGTGACCTCGTCGGGCAGCTCCACGTTGGACAGCTTGTCGCGGCCGATCACCCGGTTCTGCGCCTCGACCGGCAGCTTGTTCCAGGCGTCGAGGTCGTGCAGATATTTCTGGACCACGAGATAGCTGCCGCCGGCGAAGTCGGGGTCGTCGGCGCCGATCAGCGCCGCCTCGGCCGACGCGTCGCCGGTCGGGTTCTCGGTGCCGTCGACGAAGCCGAGCAGGTCGCGGAAGTCGAAGAACCGGAAGCCCTGGGTCTCGTCGACGGCGACGGCCGCTCCGTCGAGCCGGGTCAGGATCTGGGTGGCCAGCTCGAAGCACAGGTCCGGCCGGCCGGCCCGGATGTGGAACACCACGTCGCCCGGCGTCGACGGCGCCTCGTGCCGCTCGCCCTTGATGGCCGGCAGGCGGTGCAGCCGGGCCGGTCGCGGCGTGTCGAAGATGCGGCCCCAGGCGTCCGCGCCGAAACCGACCACACAGGACAGCTGCGCGTCGAGGTCGCGGAAGCCGACGGAGCGGACGAGACCCGACAGGTCGCCGCACAGGTCGCGGGTGCGGGAGGCGGCGTCGTCGCCGTCGTGGATGGTCACCACGAGGACGAGCGCGGCCCGGCTGAGCGGCGCGAGCACCGCCTGCGGCTCGATCATGGCGCCACGGTACCGCTCCTGAGGAAGGAATCAGTCGACGGCGCGGTCCAACTCGGTCCAGCTCACATTGAGGACCACGAGGGCGCCGTCGCCGGTGCCGGTGACGTGGTCGATCTGCTCGCCGCTGACGTACACGTCGTTCTCGAACTGCTCACCGCCGTCGACGAGCAGGTAGCCGGTGGCCATGTAGAGCTCGGCCGGCCCCGCGGGCAGCTCGGGCCGCACCTCGGTGTCCGGCTGTTGCACGGCGCCGACGGCCCCGATGGGCACGCCGGTCGCGTCGCGTACTTCCATGCCCGGGGAGACCTCGGCGATGGCGGGCGTGTCGTCAGCGGTTCGCATGCGATCGGGATTCCCCGAACAAGGCAGATCAAAACCGGTCATCGTGTACGGAGGCCAGCGCGCTCTCCAACTGCCCGCGCAGCGCCGGCTCGTCGTCGGGCACCGACGCCAGCGCCGCGGCGAGCACCTGTGCGGCCTCGCCGGACCGGCCCGCCCGGCGCAGCAGGTCGCCGTGCAGCAGGCCGGCGAACCCGACCTGGGCGCCGGCGCCGAGCGACCGGAAGCCGTCGCCGGCCCGGGCGGCCCGGGCGATCGCCTCGTCGGCGCGGTCGGACCGCTGCGTGCGGTCGAGCAGCCGAGCCGCGTCGTAGTCGAGCATCGACCGTTCCCAGACCGCGTGCGGCTCGTCGGGCAGCAGCACCGCGGCCGCGTCGGCCTCGGCCAACGCCGCCAGCGCCGCCTCCGGCTGCCCGGCCCAGAGCAACGAGGTGGCGTGCCGGCGCGCGGCCCGCAGCCCGTCGATGGGCCGGCCGGCGGCGGACCACGCGGCCGCCGCCTCGGCGAACCGGGTGGCCGCGGTCGCGTCCCGGTCGAGCCGGTCGAGCGTCTCGGCCAGCCGCTCGGTGGCCCGGGCCAGCGCCTCGGGTTCGTCGCGGCCGGCGATCGCGTCGATCATCGCCGACAGCTGTGCGATCACCGACTCGTGCTCGGCCAGCTCCTCGTAGACCGCCACCAGCAGGTCACGGACGGCCAGCGCCTGCTCGTCGGCCGCCGCCTCGAACGCCGCCAGCGCCTCCTCGGCCACCTCGGCCGCGTCCAGCGCGCGGCCGGCGTTCAGGTAGGCGATGGCGAGCTCGTACCGCGTCTGCGGCACGGCGTCCCGGTCGCCGCCGGCGGTCAGCGCGGCGATCTCCTCGACCAGCGGGGCGATGGCCTCCGCGGCGCGCGCCGAGTTGGCCAGCAGGCCGGCCCGCTGCCGCCCGACCAGCCGGCGCATGGCGGCGCCGCAGGGCACCTCGACGCCCTCGTCGAACGCGGCCAGCGCCTCGTCGAAGCGCCCGAGCTGGCGGAGCGTGACGCCGTGCAGCAGGCAGGCGTGTGCCAGCTCGTCGGGTGGGCCGGCGGGACGGAACTGCTCTCGGCTGGCGGCGGCCGCCGCTTCGGCCTCGGCGACCTCGCCGAGCCGGCCGAGCGTCTGTGCCCGCAGCGCGAGGATCTGGCCGCGCACCGACGGGTCGCCGGCCGCGTCGGCATGCTGCTCCGCGGTCCGGCCGGTGGCCACGGACTCGGGCAGCAGGCCCCCGGCCGCCTCCGCGTACGCCAGCCGCAGGTAGGCCCGGGCCAGCCGGTCGGGGCCGGCGTGCGCGACCAGGTGTGCGGTGGACTCCTCGATCAGCGCGCGGCCCGCGTCGACCCGGCCCTGCCGGAGCAGGCCCATCCCGAGCCGGCCACGCACCACCTGCCGGCGCACCTCGTCGCCCGCGGCCGCGTAGAGCCGGTCGGCGAGCTGCCAGGCCGCCTCGGCCCCGGCGTGGTCCTCGTCGTCCGCCGCCCGGCTGCCGGCGCCGTCGGCCCGGCGGGCGCGTTGCAGGTCGGTCAGCTCCGCGGCGCCGTAGCGGTCGTCGAACGCGGCCCACGCCGCGAACGCCGCCTCCTCGCGGCGCTCCCGGAACGCGGCGTCGGCGAGGTCGAGCAGCTCGTCGGGGCCGTCGGTGGCCGGCACCGGGTCCGCCGGCACCGGACGGCCGGCCACCGGCTCGGTGACCGGGCGGGCCGGCGCGAACCGGGATCCGGCGGCGGCCAGCCGGACGCCGTCGCCGATGGGTGCCGCGGTGAGCGTTTCCCGGACCAGCCGCGACTGGTGGTCGGTGCCGTTGCGGGCGTCGAACCGGGCCGCCAGGTCGAGCGCCCGGGCCGTCAGCTCCTCCGCCACCGCGCCGACCGGGCGGCCGGCCACGGTCAACCCCGGCCGGCCGGCGAGCCGGCCCAGCACCAGGGCGGCCGAGGCGGCGAAGGTCATCGTCGCGAACGGGGTCGGCGAGCGGTCGAGCCAGTCGAGATGCCGCTCGACGATCTCCAGGCCCAGCACGTCGTTGCCGGTCAGCGCGCAGAACGTGACGTGCTGCGCGATGTCGCCGAGGTCGGCCAGGTGGGTGCGGTGCAGCCGGTACGACCGGCGGTGCGCGTCGCGGGCCGCATCCGCCCGGCCGGTGCGCAGGTACGGCAGCAGCAGTGTCGTGTAGATCGCCTGCGGCTGCTCCGTGCAGGAGAGCCGGCCCGCGAGCACCGGCTCGGCGAGCGCGATCGCCTCCTCGTCGCGACCGCTGGCCGCCAGCCAGAGCGCCTTGCCGGTGGGGTCGCAACCGACGCAGTCGGAGAGGTCGTCGCGCGGCGCGGTGTTCCAGCGGTCGAACCACCGCTCGGCGGCGTCCAGGTCGCCGACGTGCCGGGCCA
>NZ_BONC01000048.1 GCF_016862515.1 Asanoa iriomotensis | reverse complement strand
GACAGGACAGGCCCTAGCCGCGCAACATGGCGGCACCCGCCGAGCTCAGACAACAACCGACCGCACGCGGGGGCGCGCCGGTATTCGCTCCACCTACGCGCCCGACCGAGGCCGTGCGCTCAGCGCGACATGCGTGCCTGACCAAAGGCGCCAGCCCACGCGGGTTCGGGTCGGACAACACCGGTGTCCGACCCGGGCCGGACGCAACACACTGGTATCCGGCCCCGTGCTCGACGCGGCATGCGCCGGGCTGAGAAAGCCGTCAGCCCGGGCGGTGGCGTCGCCGGCCCTTGATCGGCAGGCCAGAAAAGCACACCCCGTCAGGGCAGGCGGGACGACCAGATCAGGCTCAGGCCGGCGGCGATCAATCCGAGGAGCAGGGCGAAACCCGCGTACCAGTGGGTGACCTCGCGCGGCTCCACGCGGTGGCCGATCGAGCTGCCCATGTCCTCGTACACCCGCTTCAGTTCCGAGGCGGTCGCCGCCTCGTAGAAGAAGCCGCTCGTCGTCTCCGCGAGCTGCGCCAGCGACAGCCGGTCCACCGGCACCCGCTGCAACTGACCGCCGATATCAACCGTGCCGTTGTCCGTGCCGAAAGCGATCGTCGATACCGGCACGTTTGCCGCCTGGGCCGCGGACGCCGCCTCTTCCATCGGGCGCCCGGCCGTGCGGAAACCGTCCGAGAGCAGCACGATCCGAGCCGGTGGCAGGCCCTCGGCGCCGTCGGCCGGCACCGAGCGGATCGCCTCAAGCGACGTGAAGACCGCCTCGCCCGTTGCCGTGGCCTCCGCCAGGGTCAGGCCGTCGATGGCCGACGTGACCGCCGAGCGGTCCTTCGTCGGCGGGACCAGCACGTTGGCCGACTTCGCGAACGAGACCAGACCCAGGTTGTACGTCGCCGGCAGCTCCTGGACGAACTGCTTCGCGGCCACCTGCGCCGCCTCCAGGCGGGTCGGTGCCACGTCGCTCGCCTCCATCGACAGCGACACGTCGATGGCCAGGATGATCGTGGCCCGTTCCAGCGGCAGCTCGCGGTCGATCGACGGTCGGGCCATCGCCAGCGCGAGCCCCAGCAGGCTGAGCAGCAGCGCGCCCGCCGAGATGTGTTTGCGCCAGCCCAGGCCGCGCGGGGCCAGCGACTTCAACAGATCGACGTTGGTGAAGCGGATCGCGTAGTCGCGCCGGCGCAGCTGTCGCCAGACGTAGGCGCCGGCCACGAGGAGCACCGGCACCACGGCCAGGAGCCACCACGGTTGCAGGAAACGGATCATCGTGTCGTACCCCGGGTGCGTGCGTGTCGCTGTGCGGCGACGAACCTGACGATGTCGAGGAGCCAGTCGGAGTCGGTGCGCAGGCGCAGATGCTGCGCGCCGGCGGTGCGCAACGCGTAGGCGATCGCGGAACGCTGTGCGGCGGCCCCCGCCGCGTACCGCGCACGCAGTTTCGCGTCGCCCGTGTAGACCTCGTGCAGCGCGCCCGTCTCCGGGTCGGCGAGCACGAGCACACCGACGTCGGGCAGTTCCAGCTCGCGCGGGTCGACGATCTCGATGGCGAGCACGTCGTGCCGCACGGCCAGCTTGCGCAGCGGCCGGCCCCAGTCGTCCGGCGGGGCCAGAAAATCGGAGATCACCACGGCCTGGCCACGGCGGCGCGGTGGGCGGTTGAGCATGTCGACGAGGGCACCCAGGTCGGTTCTTCCCGGTTGGATGGGTGTACGCGCGACCGCGCGCAACAAACCCTGCGCCTCCTTGCGCCCGGGCCGGGCGGGCAGCCGCACGGTGTGGCCGCCGCCGGTGCCGACCACGGCGCCGATCCGGTTGCCGCCCCGCACCGTGAGGTGGGCGACCGCCGCGGCCGCCGCCACCGCCAGGTCGCTCTTGAGCATCCGGGCCGTGCCGAACGACAGGCTGGCCGACAGGTCGACCGCCAGCCAGGTCTCCAGCTCGCGGTCGGCGACCGTCTGGCGGGTGTGCGGCACCGTGGTGCGTGCCGTGACGGGCCAGTCCATCCGGCGCACGTCGTCGCCGGGCCGGTATTCCCGGGACTCGCCGGGCTCGGTGCCCGGGCCGGGCAGCAGGCCGATGTAGTCGCCCTGGAGCAGCCCGTCGAGCTTGCGGGTGATCAGCAACTGGAGCCGGGAGAGCACCTGCTCCGCCCGCGCGGTCGCCACCCCGCCGCCGATCGCGGCGTGCAACCCGCCCGTGCTCGCCATCCGGTCAGCGCTGGAGCCGGTGCGAGGCGGGTCGGCGGGCGTGGTCACGGCAGGCGACCCGGCCAGGCGCCGGCGGGCTGCTGCTGCGGGGGTTGCCCGCCCGGTGCCGGGGCCGCGTTCTGCCGGGGCGCCACCGACGGCATCGGCACGGCGCTCATCAGCCGCGCGACGATGTGGTCGGCCGGCACGTCGTCGGCGAGCGCGTCGTAGCTGAGCACCAGCCGGTGGCGGAGGATGTCGGGCGCGATGTCCTGGACGTCCTGCGGCAGCACGTAGTCGCGACCCCGGAGCAGGGCCAGCGCACGGGCGGCGCGGACGATGCCGAGGGAGGCGCGCGGGCTGGCGCCGTATTGAATCAGCTGGGCGACGTCCGGCACGCCGGACTCGGCCGGGTTGCGGGTGGCCAGCACCAGCCGCACCGTGTAGTCGACCAGCGCGTTGTGCACGAACACGCCGTCGGCCTTGGCCTGCAGCATGATCAGGTCGGCCGGGTTGAACACGACGGCCGGCTCCGGCGGCTTGACGCCCATCCGGTAGACGATCTCGCGCTCCTCGGCGTCGGTCGGATAGCCGACCAGGATCTTCATCAGGAAGCGGTCGCGCTGCGCCTCGGGCAGCGGGTAGACGCCCTCCTGCTCGATCGGGTTCTGGGTGGCCATGACCAGGAACGGGTTGGGCACCCGGTGCGTCTCGCCGCCGATCGACACCTGCTGCTCGGACATCACCTCGAGCAGCGCGGACTGGACCTTGGCCGGCGCCCGGTTGATCTCGTCGGCGAGCAGGAAGTTGACGAACACCGGCCCTAGCTCGACGTCGAACTTCTCGCTCGACTGGCGGTAGATCCGCGTGCCGACCAGGTCGGCGGGCACCAGGTCGGGGGTGAACTGCACCCGGGCGAACGTGCCGCCGACGACCGTCGCGAGTGTCTCGACGGCGAGCGTCTTGGCCACGCCCGGCACGCCCTCCAGCAGGCAGTGGCCGCGGGCGAGCAGGGCGACGAACATCCGCTCGACCATCCGGTCCTGGCCGACGATGACCCGCTTGACCTCGAAGAGCGCGCGTTCGAGCAGCGTCGCGTCCTGGGCCGGCGTGGTCGCGGCCGGAGGATCGCCAGGCTGCCCACCCGTCGGCATGACCGGCCCGGCGCCGTTCGTGGCGGCGTCGGGTTGCGGGGAGTCGGGTGCGGTCGGCTGGGCCACGGGTCCTCCACAGTCGCGTCAACGTGTCGGCAGCGCGTCTCAGTCTGGCGGTGGAACCTGGGAGCGCGATGACAAGCCTTGCATGCCGCGCGGCGTGGCGTGCGCGCAGAACCGGATTCCGCTGGTCGCGACGCACCGGAAGACACGGGTAGACAAAGAGGGGAACGTCACGTGTACGATTCCTCCACGCCGGGCGGCTTCCCCCGTGGTCGCCCGGCGCTTATCTTTCCGTAGACTCGATCCGATGGACGCCGAGCTGGAGCCTGTCTGCTCCGCCAAGGGCTGCCGGCGCGAGGCCGTCTACGAGATCCGGTGGAACAATCCCAAGATCCACCCGCCCGAACGGCGCAAGGTCTGGCTGGCCTGCGAGGAGCATCGGGAGAGCCTGGCCGACTTCCTCGACCGCCGCGGCTTCCTGCGCGAGGTGGCGTCCTTCCGGTGATCCCCTACTCTCACAGGGGTGGATATCGCCGCTGCCGGGCCGACCAGCCCTCTGGAGCCCTGGCCCGACACCGTCGACTGGCAACCTGTCTCCCGTGACCTGATCTGGGTCGAGCTGATCCGGTGGGGGATGGCCGCCCTCAGCATGCTGCTGCCCCTCGGCATCCTGTGGGCGGTGTTCGGCGTCTGGCCGCTCGGGCTGGCCTTCGTCGCCGTGCTGGTGCTGATGCTCTGGCGCGTCTGGACGATCTTCCGGGCCGTGCGGGCCTGGGGCTACGCCGAGCGCGACCACGACCTGCTGGTCCGGCACGGGCTGCTGGTGCGGCGGCTGTCGATCGTGCCGTACGCGCGGATGCAGTTCGTCGACGTCAGCGCCGGTCCACTGGAGCGGGCGTTCAACCTGGCCACCGTGCAGCTGCACACCGCCGCCGCCGCCAGCGACGCCAAGGTGCCCGGCCTGCGCCCGGCCGAGGCGTCGCGGTTGCGCGACCGGCTGACCGCGCTCGGCGAAGATCGCGCCGAAGGGCTGTAGGGCCGTGGTGGTCATGGGAGAGGAGCCCCGCCGCCGGCTCCATCCGCTGAGCCCGCTGCTGCACGGCGCCAAGGCCCTCGTCGTGATCGTCGTCGCGCTGTCCTGGCAGACGCTGCGCGAGGTCGGCCTCGGCTTCTTCGCGCTGATGGTGCTGGTGGTGGTGATCGGCGCGGTGATCATGTCGGTGGTGAGCTGGTACAACACCGGTTACCACGTGGTCGGGCACGAGCTGCGGGTGTACGAGGGCCTGCTGTGGCGGCGCACCCGGGCGATCCCGCTCGAACGGTTGCAGTCGGTGGAGGTCGTCCGGCCCCTGCTCGCGCAGCTCACCGGGCTCGCCGAGCTGCGGCTCGAGGTGGTCGGCGGCGGCAAGACCGAGGCGCCGCTGGCCTACCTGTCGGTGGCCGACGCGGCGGCCTTGCGCGACCGGCTGCTGGCCATCGCGGGGCGGGCCCCCGCGGCTGCGGAGGACGCGGCGACCCCGCTCGCGCCGCCGCGCGTACCCGGTGACGGGCCGTTGCTCCTCGCCGTTCGCAACCGGGACCTGGTGATCAGCCAGTTGCTCACGCCGCAGGCCATGTTCTTGCCGATCGGCGTGGCGTTCGTTGTGGTCCAGTTCGGTTTCGACCCCTCGTGGTCGTTCATCGGCGTGGCGAGCACGTTGACCGCGATCGCCGGCGTGCTGCTGCAGCCGGTGCGGCGGGTCCTCAGCGACTGGAACTTCCGGCTCTCCCACGCCGACCGGGCCATGCGGCTGCGGTTCGGGCTGGTGGAGACCCGGTCACAGACCGTGCCGGTCGATCGGGTGCAGGGCGTGACCGCGACCTGGCCGCTGCTCTGGCGCGGGCACGGCTGGCTCCGGCTGACCCTGGACGTCGCGGGCATGGCCGGTCAGGAGAACGGCAACAACGAGACCGACCGCCTGCTGCCGGTCGGCACGGCCGCCGAGGCCGAGCGGGTGGCCGGCACCGTCCTGCCCGGGGTGACGCTGGGTGGGCTGGCGTTCGCGCCGCCGCCACCGCGTACCCGGTGGTTCCATCCGCTGGCCCGCCCCAAGATCGGCGTGGCGCTCACCGACCGGGTCGTGGCGACCCAGGAGGGGCTGCTGACCCGGACCGTGATGTTGGTCCCGTATGCCCGGATCCAGAGCGTCCGGGTGGTCCAGGGCCCGTTGCAACGACTGCTCGGTGTGGCCACGGTCTATGCCGATACGGCCCGCGGGCGCTCGGCGACCCTGCGGGACCGCGACCTGGCCGAGGCGTGGCGGCTCGCCGACGACCTGGCCCGACTGGGCCGCGCGGCCCGGCAGGCGGCCCCCGACCGCGGCGCGGCGGTCGTCCCGGCACCGACCACGGACCCCGACGCGGCACCGCTGCAGCCGAGCACCTGAGCACCTGAGATCTGCCGCCAAAAGCGCCTGGACCTCCGGTCGGCGCAAATCTGGAGTATGTGTGAGCAGGGCATCCACGGTTATCCACAGGTTGGCGGGGCTCGTAGCCTGAGCGTGGCCGAGCGCCTACGCTGTGAGGCATGGAGCAGCAACCGGAAGCGCCCTTCGCGCCGGGCCTGAGTGCGCGGGTGGAGCTGACCGTCACCGACTCCGACACCGCGCAGGCGGTCGGGTCCGGCGACGTGCCGGTCCTAGGCACACCGCGGGTGCTGGCATTGGTCGAGGCCGCGACCGTCGCCGCGACGGCGACCCGCATGCCCGCCGGCATGACCACGGTCGGCACCCGGGTCGAGCTCGACCACAAGCTACCCACGCCGATCGGCCGCACGGTGTTCGCGGTGGCCAAACTGGCCAAAGTAGACGGTCGCAAGCTCCTCTTCGAGGTCACCGTCTCCGACGGTCCGGGCGGCGATGCCGCCGTGGTGGCCGAGGGCCGGGTCGAGCGGATCTTCCTCGACCGGCACAAGTTCGTCGAGCGGGCCGTCGGCGGGTCATGAGCTCAGCGCCACCGGCGTTCGTCGAGATCGCCGACCAGGTCTACGTGCTGCGCTATCCGGTGCTCGACGTCAACGTCACGCTGGTGGTCGGCGACGAGGCGGCCGTGCTGGTCGACACGCTGTCGACCCCGGCACAGGCGGCCGAGCTGGCCGCGGCGGCGCGGCGGGTGACCGGCGCGCGCTGGGCGATCGTCAACACCCACCACCACTTCGACCACGCGTTCGGCAACGCCACCGTTGCCCGGCAGGGGCAGCCGGCGAGCACGCCGTTCCCGGCGTTCGCCGACCCCGACGCGCCGCCGGTCCCGGAGACGCGGATCTGGGCGCACGAGGAGGCGGCCAGGCTGCTCGGTCACGAGGAGACCGTCCGCCGCGCCGCCTGGGAGTCGATCCGCGAGTCGCACCCCGAGCTGGCCGCCGAGGTGGCGCGGGCCGACCTGCTGCCGCCCAACGAGATCGTCCGTGTCGACGCCGCGCTCGACCTGGGCGGGCGGATCGTCACGCTGGCCCACTTCGGCCGCGGCCACACGGCGGGCGACCTGGTGGTGCACGTCCCCGACGCCGACGTGGTGATCGCCGGCGACCTGGTCGAGGAGTCCGGGCCGCCGGACTTCGCCGACGCGTACCCCCTGGAATGGCCTGGCACGGTGGCCGCGCTGCTGCGGCTCACGAGCCCGGAGACGGTGGTGGTCCCGGGCCACGGCGCGCCCGTCGGCCAGGGCTTCGTGACCGGCCAGCACGAGGAGCTGACCGAGCTCGAGTGGCTGATCCGCAACGGCCACGCGGAGCGCGCCCGGGTCGACGACCTGACCGAGCGGGCACCGTTCGGCGCCGCGGCGCACATCGCGATCAAGCGCGCCTACGCCGTCCTCGACGGTGCGTGAGAGGCGGCCCCGGCACGCGTGTGCCGAGGCCGCCCCGCACAACTACGAGCCGACGCAGGTCACCGTCGGCAGCGCGTTGGTGGCGCCGGAGCTGGCGAGGAAGCCGAAGGTCGTCGTGCCCTCCGGTGCGATCGCTCCGTTGTAGCTCACGTTCCTGATGGTCACGTTCGTGCCCGAGACCGTCGACGTGCCGTTCCAGACCTGGGAGAGCGTCTGGCCGGACGGCCAGGCCCAGGACGCGGTCCAACCGCCGTACGTCTGCGTGCTGTGGTTCATGATCGTGACCTCGCCCTGGAAACCGCCGGTCCAGGCGTTGACGATCCGGTAGACCGCCATGCAGCTACCGCCCGGCGGCGGGTTCGTCGGTCCGGTGGTCGGGCCCGTGGTGGGTCCCGCGGTCGGGGTGGCCGTCGGGGTGGCCGTCGGGGTCGGGTTCCCGGGGTTCTGCCCGTTCGGGCCGACGCCGGTCACCTGGCCGTTGCCGCCGTCGAAGGTCACGTCGGAGCAGCCGAAGAAGTTCTCGTTGCTGTCCGAGCGCACCCAGCGTGAGTAGATCAGGTGCCGCCCGCTCTTGCCGGACGGCAGGTTGCCGCTGAAGTAGTAGTGACCCTCGTTGGTGCCCGGCCCGCCGTTCTGGGGCGGGTTGGTCACCGTGAGGAACGGCGACGACTCCAGGTCGCTCCAGGCCAGCGCCCGGGTCGGGCTCCAACTGTCCCGGGTCACGTAGAAGTAGAACGTGCCCGGGTGGTGCGCCCAGTTGGAGTACTTGAAGTCGAACCGGGCCCCGGCCGTCAGGTGCGTCAGGGGCCAGTCGTTGCGGGCCTGGTTGTAGGCGGCGAAGGTCGCGTTGCCGCCGCTGCAGAGTTGGCCGTCGGGGATGAAGCCGACGGTGCGCCCCGCCGCGTCCGAACGCAGCACGCTGAACCAGTTGTAGAGCGGGTTGGTCCCGCCCTGCTGGACCGCGGCGGTGCAGGCCGGGTTGTTCGGCCTGATGTCGCCCTGCGGCGACAGGCCGTCCTTCCAGCACAGGAAGGTGCGGCTGCCCGGTGCCATCGGCGTGCCGTGGCCCTCTGCGGGCAGTTGGCTGACCACCGACACGAGTCCGGCGGCGAGCATGGCGGCGGCGCCGAGCACCGCCGCCCTGCGGATGAGTCTCACGGTTTGGCTCCTCGGGGGAGTCGGCGCGACATGGCGCGCCGGAGTCGACTCGGGGAGCGCGGGCTCGCGGGCATGCCGCGGCGCGCTCGTGACCCACCTGTGCACCCGTCATGGTGGGCGGCGCCATCCGCGTGTATAGCCCGGCATGGATATCGCACCACGACGGGGTGCGCGGCGGCAAGGGTGGCGCTGAGAAGATGCAACCCATGGGTGGTTACGCGGTGGTGCTCGGCGAGGCGTTGATCGATCTGCTCGACGGCGAGTGCGCCGGCGAGCGGGTGTTCCGGCAGGCGATCGGCGGTGCGCCGTTCAACGTCTCGGTCGGGGTGGCCCGGCTCGGCGGCGCGGTGTCGTTCGCGGGGTCGGTGGGCGACGACGCGCTGGGCACGCGCATCGTCGACTACCTGACCGAGGCCGGGGTCGACGACCGGGCGCTGGTACGCGTGCCGGTGCCGACGACGCTCGCGGTGGCCACGTTCACCGGTGCCGACCCGGAGTTCCGCTTCTACGGCTCGCCGCCGTCGTACTCGCTGCTCACCGACGTGCCGCGCGACCTGGTCGCCGGCGCGGGCGTGGTCTACTGCGGCTCGATCGTGCTGCTGCACCCCGAGTTCCTGGCGGCCGCCCGGTCGGCCTGGTCCGCGGCCGGCGGCCTGCGGGTCTTCGACCCCAACGTGCGCCCGACGCTGCTGCCGACGCCCGCCGACGTCGACGGCCTCCGGACCGTGGTCGAGGAGTTCTGCGCGAGCGCCGACCTGGTCAAGCTCAGCCACGCCGACGCCGCCGTGCTCTATCCGGGTCTGTCGCTCTCGTCGGTGGCCGGCGACCTGCTCTCGTCGGGTGCCCGCGCGGTGGTGGTCACCCGCGGGCCGGCGGGTGCGCTGGTCGCGTTCGGCGACGAGCGCGTGGAACTGCCGGCGCCGGTGGTCGAGGCGATCGACGCGACCGGCGCGGGCGACTCGGTGATGGCGTCGCTGATCGCCGGGTTGCTCGCCGAGGGCGCTCCGGCCACGGTCGAGGGCTGGTCGCGGCACGTGTCGTACGCGCTGCGGGTGGCGGGTCTGGTCTGTGAGCGTCCCGGCGGCGCGGTGGCCATGCCGACCCGCGACGAGGTGGCGGCGAGGTACGCGGCATGAGCCGGCGGGTCGGTTTCACACAGGGGTACGCACCGGCGGTCGCCGCCGGCAACGTCGACGGTTTCGTGCTCGCGGGCGAGGTCTGGCTGGCGTGGCGGGACGGCACGTTGGACGCGACCCGGTTCGGCGGCGGCGCGGCCGTGCGTGACGCCGTGTTCCGCGATCTGGCCTACGCCAACGGCGACGAGGTGCCGCTCTCCCGCGTCTGGGGTCCGATGGGTCCCGACCTGGTCGACGACCTCGACGTGGTCGACGAGTTGGCCGCCCTGCTGGTGGCGACCTTCCTCGGCGACGAGGTGGCCGAGCGGGAGCTGGCCGAGCGCTACACGAGCGACCACCGGATCCGCCCGCCGCGCCGGCCCTAGATTCGCGCGCCACCTTCCGGCGCCGTCGATGGTCTAAGCCGATGACGACGACGGCGGATGGAGGTGGCGAGTGGACAGCGAAGCCGACCTGCGTGCGATCTACCTCGCGTCGGCGGGACGCCTCGTGGCGGTGCTCTACGCGCTCACGGGCGACTACGCCGAGGCCGAGGACGCGGTGCACGAGGCGTTCGCCCGGGCGCTGAGCCGGCCGGGCCAGCTGCGCCGGGTGGACAGCCCCGAGGCGTGGCTGCGTACGGTCGCGATGAACATCGCCCGCACCCGCTTCCGGCGCCGGGTGCTGCTCGACCGCATCGTCCACTCCGGACGGTTGCGGCCGCGAAGCGTACCGCCGATCTCGCCGGACCGGGTGGCCCTCGCCGACGCGCTGCAGGAGCTGCCCCGGGTGGTGCGGGAGTGCCTGGTGCTGCGTTACGTAGCGGACCTCACGATCGCGGACGTGGCCCGGGCCCAGCAGTGCAGCGTCGACGCCGTCAAGTCGCGCCTGCTGCGCGGCCGGCGGGCGCTGGCCGCGCGCCTCGACGACCGCCTCGACGACAAGGAGGAGAGCCGTGCCTGACCTCGACTTCACCGGGCTCGCCGAGGAGGCCCGGCAGGCGTTCAAGCCCCGCTTCGACGAGGTGGTGCGCCGGACCCGCCGCCGGCGCTGGTGGTTGGCCGGGCTCGCGACCGTGGCGGTGACGCTGGCGAGTGGCGGCGTCGCGGTCGGCCTGGCGGGCGGCACCGCGAGCACGCCCGACGAGACCCAGGTGACCCGGCGGGTCGCGTTGACGCCGGTGGCGGTGGGCGACGCCGCGCGTTTCTACCAGCTTGTCCAGAGCTGCGACACGGTCGTGTGCCACGACAGGTTCGGCGTGTCCAGCGACCGTGGCGCGCGGTGGACGCTGCGTGACGCCCCCGGGCCCGCGGACGCGAGCCGGGAGATCCTCCTCGCGGTGAACCTCACCGTCGTGGTCGCGGCCCGCCAGGGCAGCGAAACGACGCACTGGGTCACCACCGACGGCGGGCAGACCTGGCGGCCGGCGACGGCCGAAGACCGCGAGCTGGGCGTGAACGACCGGATCATGTTCGTCGACGGCTCCCGTGTCGTGAGCGTCGCGGCGGGCACAGGTCGGGTGGGTGTCGCACCCGGAGAGGCGCCGCTGAAGGAGGCCCGGCCGTTCGAGGCGGGCAGCGCGTGGGGCCTGGTGGGTTTCACCGGGAACCGCACCGGCCTGTCGATCGCGTGGAGCGTGCCGGGCGCACGGCCCTGGGAGGTGCTGCCGCTGCCCCGCGACGACGGGTTCATGGACGTCACGACCGCGAACGGCACGGACGTCTACGCGCTCTACCAGGGCGAAGGCGGCATCCAGGTGTACGCGAGCCGCGACGGTGGGCGGACCTGGACACCCGGCGCGGTCGTGCCGGACCCGCACGGCTCCGGGCCTATGCTCGCGACCCGCACGGGCCTGCTGTGGCTCGCGACGACCACCGCGGTGCTCAGCAGCACCGACGGTGGCCGGACCTTCCAGCCGCACCCCCGCTTCGTGGCCGCGGGAGCGCTCACGTTCGACGTCGCGACCGACCTCTACGTCGCGTCGACCAAGGGCGTGAACCCGCGGGTCTGGGTGTCCGAGGACGGCCGGACGTGGGCGGAAACGCCGAGCTGACCCCTCAGAGCGGCCCCTCGGGGGTGTTGCCCAGCGCGGGTGTCATGCCCGCGGTGAGCTTGTCGATCTCGACCAGGTCGTCGGCGCTCAGCGTGAGCTCGGCGGCCTGGGCGGCGGCCTCGATGTTGCGGGCGTGCCGGGCGCCGACGATCGCGACGTTCACGCCCTCCTGCGCCAGCACCCAGGCGACGGCGAGCTGGGCGACGGTCATGCCCCGGCTCGCGGCGAACGTGGCGAGGCTGTCGACGATCTCCAGGTTGCGGATGAAGGTGTTGCCGGTGAACGCGCTCGACTTGGCGCGCCAGTCGTCGGGGTCGAACCGGGTCGACGCGTTCAGCGCGCCGGTGAGCAGGCCGCTGCCGAGTGGGCTGTAGGCGAGGACGCCGATGCCGAGGCGATGCGCGTACGGCAGGATGTCGTCCTGGATCTCCCGCTGGAACAGGTGCAGCGGCGACTGCAACGTCTCCACGGGCCGCACCGCCTCGAACGCGGCGAGCGCGTCGACGTCGTAGTTGGACACGCCGACGTGGCGGATCTTGCCCGCGTCGACCAGCTCCTGCAACGCGGTCGCGGTCTGCTCGGCCGGCGTCTGCGGGTCGGGCCAGTGCACCTGGTAGAGGTCGATGTAGTCGACGTCGAGTGCGCGCAGGCTCGACTCGACGCCGGCGCGCAGGTAGGCCGGGCGCGCGTCGCGGGTCCGCTCACCGTCCGGGTCGATGCCGCCCTTGGTGGCCAGCACGACCGACTCGCGGTCGCTCTTGAGCGGTGACCGCAGCGCGCGGCCGAGGACCTCTTCCGAGGTGCCGTAGCCGTACCCCTGTGCGGTGTCGAAGAGGTTGATGCCCAGGTCGTAGGCGCGCCTGATCGCGGCGACGACCGCCGTGTCGTCGAAGCTGCCCCAGTCGCCGCCGAGCTGCCAGGTGCCGAACGCGATCCGGGACACGCGCAGGCCGGACCGGCCGAGTTCCGTCATCCGCATGTCTTCATGCCACACCCGAGCGGCTTCGCTGGGCGCCGCTTCGGTCGGACTGAGAAGCAGATCACCGGGCGTGTAAAAGATTCTCGACATGAGGTCAAAGATTTGCTACCTTGCTGGTGTCAAAGATTCTTCACATCGAACGGAGTGGGTCGATGACCCTCGAGGAGAGACGGGCCTGGATCCGGCTGGTGGTGGCCGTGGTCGGCTATGCGGTCTACCTGGTCGTGGTGCTCGGCCGCGTCGACGGTGGGCCGCTGACGTCGGTGTCCTACGCGGCGCCGCTGCTCTGGACGGTCGGTGGCGCGATCGTGGCGACGATCCTCGCGGAGGTCGCCGTCGCGGCGGCCAACCCGCGGGCGTCGCAGCTCAAGGACGACCGCGACCGGCACATCGGGCGCCTCGGCGACCAGGTCGGCCAGCCGTTCGTGGTGATCGGCGCGGTCGCGGCGATGCTGATGGCGCTGCTCGACTGGGCGCCGTTCTGGATCGCCAACGTGATCTACCTGTGCTTCGTCCTCTCCGCGGTCGTCGGTGGCGTGGCCAGGGTCGTGGTCTACCGCGGCAGCGTGCCCGAGTGGTGAAGCCGACCCGCGTGACCAACCGCATCCGCGCCCTGCGGTTCGCACACGACGAGATGACCCAGGCCGACCTCGCCGACCGGATCGGCGTGACCAGGCAGACCCTGATCGCCATCGAGCAGGGCCGCTACTCGCCGTCCCTGGAGATGGCCTTCCGCATCGCCCGCGTGTTCAAGACGCCGCTCGACGACGTCTTCCAGTACCCGGAGGAATCACCGTGAAAGCTGTCGCGCAATCGGTGTACGGCTCGGCCGACGTGCTTGCGCTCCGCTCGCTGCCGCGCCCTGTGCCCCGCCCTCGTGAGGTGTTGGTCGAGGTCCGCGCCGCGGGCGTCGACCCTGGTGTGTGGGTCAACATGACCGGGCGGCCCTACGCGTCCCGCGTCGCCTTCGGTCTGACCCGACCCAAGGTCGCGGTCCGCGGCCGCGCGCTGGCCGGTGTGGTCGCCTCCGTCGGGGCCGAGGTCACGACCTTCAAGCCCGGCGACGAGGTGTACGGGACGTGCGGCGGCGGCAGTTTCGCGGAGTTCGCGGTCGCGCTGCCGCGGCGGCTGGCGCCCAAGCCGGTCTCGCTCAGCTTCGTGGAGGCGGCGGCGGTGCCGATCTCGGCCGTCACGGCACTGGCGGCGATCCGCGACGCCGGGCTTCGGTCAGGCGACGTCTCTGGCCGGAAGGTCATGGTGATCGGGGCCGCCGGCGGCATCGGCGCGTACGCGGTGCAACTCGCCGTCGCGGCGGGTGCATCGGTGACGGGCGTGTGCGGGCCGGGGAAGGTCGAGTTGGTGCGCTCGCTCGGCGCCGCGGACGTCATCGACTACACGACGGCGGAGGTCGACAGTCTTGGCGCGGTCCACGACGTCGTCATCGACACCGCCGGGTGCCGGCCGCTGGCCTTGCTCCGGCGGGCCATGACACCCCGCGGCAACCTGATCCTGGCGGGCGGCGGGCACGACGCGGGCGGGTTGCTGGGCGGCTTCACGCGCCAGTTGCGCGCACCGTTCGTCTCACCGTTCGTCAGCCAGCGGGTGGCCGGGCTGACGGCGCTGGAGCGCGCCGAAGACCTGGAGGCCCTGACTCCCATGTTCGACGAGGGCACGCTCAAGCCGGTGATCGACCGGGTCTATCCCCTCGCCGACGCGCCGGCCGCGATCTCCTACCTGGCCGAGGGCCACCCCACGGGCAAGATCGTCGTAGCGATCTAGGCGAGTGTGGTCACCATCGATTTACCGTCGTACGGGTGTGGTGAACTACTCGCCATGGAGAACTCGCGCTTCCTCGACTGCCTGTCGGTCGATTTCGCCCGGCTCCGCGCGGTCGCCCGGCGGTCGCCCGCGGCCTCGGTCCCGACGTGTCCGGGGTGGACGGTGGCCGACCTGACCCGCCACGTCGGCGAGGTCTACCTGCACAAGACGCTGGCCATCCGCGACGGCGCCGAGCCCGAGCCGTGGCCACCGGCCGACCTGGCCGCCGAGGGCCCGCTGGAGCTGCTCGACCGGTCCTACGCCGCGCTGCGCCAGGAGCTCGAGACGCGGGAGCCGGGCGACCCGGCCGGCTCGTGGTACTCACCCGACCCAACGGTCGGCTTCTGGATCCGCCGGATGGCACAGGAAACGGTGATCCACCGGGTCGACGCCGAGCTGGGCGCGGGCGAGCCGGTCGCGCCGATCCCCGACGACCTGGCCGTCGACGGCGTCGACGAGCTGCTCAAGGTCTTCGTGTCCTACAGCGTCGGCGAGTGGTCGAGCGCTTTCAAGGAGATCCTCGACCCGTCACCGGGCCGCACGTTCGCCCTACGCACCGACGGCACGGCCTGGCGGGTCCACACGGCGCCGGGCACGTTCACGGTGGAAAACGGCGACACCGCCGAGGCCGACGCGACGATCACCGCCCGCCCAGCGGCCCTGCTGCGCTGGCTATGGCACCGCCAGCCCGACGACGCCGCCGTGACGGTCACGGGACGGCCTGAGGCGCTGACAGAGCTACACGGCTGCATCACGATCGCCACGCAGTAGCCCACGGGACGCATGCCGAGGCTCCAAAGGGGGTGACGTTCACGAGAATGCGAAGACTAGCGCTTGCCGGCGCGTTGCTGGCCGGCCTCGCCGCCTGCGCGGATCCGGGCGCCTCGCCGCTACCGCCACCCGCGTCCGACGGCCCGGTCGGCCCGAGCGTGCCGCCCGCGGCGGCGACGGGCGACTCCGACGGCCGCGCGGCGCTGGACATCCACCGGCCTGGCGACCTCGGCTTCTACGAGTCGTTCAACATGGACGGCACCCCCTCGACCGAACGCTTCGACAACCTCGAAGAGGGCAAGCAGGCGTCGACAGCGGTGATCATCGCCCAGGTTGTCGACATCGTGTCGATCAGCCTTCCGGCGGGCGACGCGACGACGCTCGGCGTGGTGCTCCAGCCGACGGACGTCGTAGCGGGAGCGCTACCGGACGAATCCGCGCACCGCCTCACGGTCGCGCTCCCCGCGGGATCGACAACCGACGAAGAGCAACTAGCCAAACTCCGGCGGCGCCTACCGGCGCAGCCAGGCCTATGGTTCCTGCGCCAAGCAAACGACTCGTTCCACCCGATCTCCCCGCAGGGCTTGTTCGTGCAGGGAAACAACCGCGTAGAGACGCCACTGACAAGAAAGGGAGACGGCGACATGGCGTCCGAAGGCCGCAACTACCGCCGCCTGAGCGCCCTGACCAACGAAATCCGCGGCGTCAGATAAACCCGACCACCCAGCCGAGCACCAGCCCCAGCGAGACGACCTTCTCAGCCGAGCCGTGCGCTACGGTCCGCGATGGGTGTTCGCGCGGGTTCCGCGTTGGTTGAGCGGTTGGTTGCGGTCCGCGATGGGCGTGCGGACGTGGGGTCGTGGCGTTGGCCGAGCGGTGGGTTGCGGTCCGCGAAGGGCGTGCCCAAGCGGGCTCGTGGCGTTGGCCCAGCGGCGGCCGCGGCGTTGGCCGAATGCGCGTCGCGGTCCGCGACGGGCGTGCCCAAGTGGGCTCGTGGTCTTGGCCCAGTGGTTCGCTCCGGATCGTGACGGGCGTGCCGATGCGGCGGTCGCGGCGCTGGCCGAATGGTGCGTTGCCGTCCGCGACGGGCGTCCCCAAGTGGGTCGTGGCGTTGGCTGAGCGGTGGGTTGCGGTCGGCGATGGCCGTGCCCAAGCGGGATCGTGGCGTTGGCCCAGCGGCGGTCGCGGCGTTGGCCGAATGCGGGTTGCGGTCCGCGATGGGCGTGCCCAAGTGTGGTCATGGCGTTCGCCGAGTGGTGCACCGCGGATCGGGACGACCGTCCCCACGCGGAAATGGCGGTGTCCGCTGAGCTTTTTCCTGGGATCACGACGAGCGTGCTTCGGGCTGGGTCGCGGCGTCAGCCGAGCGGTGCGCTTGATTGGGTTGATAGTTCCTCAGATCGCCGCAGCGTCAGGTGAGCGGTGCGCTGTGGATCTGGCCAGCATGGCGCGCCGGTGGTCGCGGCATCAGCCGGGTGGCGCGCTGTTGGCCCGGGCGAGCGTGCCCGGCCGGCGTCGCGGTGCGAGCCGGCGGGAGTGCCGTTGGTTAGGGCGCGTGCCCGCTCGAGGTCTTGGCGCCAGCCGGGGGGTGCGCTGTTGGTTAGGACGAGCGTGTCCGCGCGGCGTCGCGGTGTTAGCCGGGAGTGCTCTGTTGGTTCGGACGACCGTGCTCGGAAGCTCGCGGCGTCAGGCGGCCGTCGCGCTTGGAGGTCGGACGGTCGTGCCCCGCGCCGGGGCGCGGATTCAGACGAGCGGCGCGCTGCGGGTTCGGGCGAGCCGACGCCGCGGGTCGCTGAACTAGATGAGTGGGGCGTTGCAGGCCGCGACCAGGGCGCCGCGGCAGGCGGCGGCCAGGGGGCGTAGCGCGGCGTCGCGGGCCTGGGCCTCGAAGCCGTTGACCGCGCCGCCGGGGGCTACCTCGTCGGCCAGCGCCAGCACGCGGTCGAGCACATTGGCTCGTGCGAACAGGCGCCGTGCGCGTGGGTCGAAGCCCGGCGGTAGTTCGTTGGCGCTGTCCGGCTTGCGGATCGCGGCCAAGGCCCCGGCCAGCTCCGGCCGCCACTGTGCGATGTCGAGCCGGGCCAGGGTGTTGGTTGCTTCCGCCAGCAGCAGGTTGAGCTCGCTCTCCGCCTCGGCGACCGTGACCGGGACCGGCGGCGGTGAGGCGCCCGTCGGCAGTGCGTAGCACCGCCACAGCACCGTCTCGAACGTCACGCCCGAGCCCGAGGTGTGTGTGCGGACCTCCGGGATCAGGCCCAGGTCGCCGGCGATCACGGCCTCGCCCGCGATCAGGGCCGCGCCCGTGAACTCGCCCGGGCCCGGCAGGCCGCGGGGGTCGCCCGGTGCGGGCAGGACCAGGCGGATCTGGTCGGGGGTCAGCTTGGAGAACGCCGTGAGGCCCTCGCGGAGGGAGACGTCGGTCCAGGCGCCGGGTGCGTCCGCGACGAGGTGTTCCTCGTCCAGGGCTACCTCGTCGGCGACCTCGTCATAGGGCACCAGGCCGGCGCGCCACGAGCGGACCCAGGCCACGAGCCGGCTCGACCGGCGCGTCGCGAGGGTGGTGGCACCCGCTGCGGTGGACATGCAGGAAAGGGTACGTGCTGAGCGCGCCGCTGTCTCGATCGTGCCGCCTCCCGTACCCGCGAGGAACACCACACCGGCGTGAGCTGGACAGACCGGTCGATCCGGCGCGTCGGGCGAGGGCGGTGACGGGCGGGCGACTACCGTCCGGACACATGTATGGGGAGGACGTGCTCGCGGGGGACTGGCGGCGCCGCAAGGTGACGCCCGAGGTTGACGCCGAGGTCGATCTGGTGGTCGAGGACGCCGACTCCGGCTTCTGCGGCGCCGTCGTCGGGTTCGAGATGGGCGCCGTCGTGCTCGAGGACCGGTTCGGCAAGCGGCGCAACTTCCCTTTGCTGCCCGCCGCGTTCCTGCTCGACGGGCAGCCCGTCACCTTGCGCAGGCCCGCCGGCAAAGCACCAAGACAGCAAACAGCACGGACGGCCAGCGGATCCGTCGCCGTGGCCGGGGTCACCGCCCGCGTCGCGCGCACCAGCCGCATCTGGGTCGAGGGCATCCACGACGCCGCTCTCGTCGAGCGGATCTGGGGTGACGACCTGCGCATCGAAGGCGTCGTCGTCGAGCCGCTGGACGGCATCGACGATCTGGAGCGGGAGGTCGCCGCGTTCGGGCCCGGTCCGGGAGCGCGGCTCGGCGTGCTCGTCGACCACCTGGTCGCCGGGTCCAAGGAGAGCCGGATCGTCGCCCGGGTGACCTCGCCGCACGTGCTGGTCACGGGTCACCCGTACGTCGACATCTGGCAGGCCGTCAAACCCGCCGCCGTCGGCATCAAGGCCTGGCCCGTGGTGCCGCCGGGACGGCCGTGGAAGGAGGGGATCTGCGCCGCCCTCGGCGTCGCCGACCCCGCCGACATGTGGCGCCGCATCCTCGGCACGGTCCGGTCCTACAAGGACGTCGAAACGCCACTGATCAACTCCATGGAACGGCTGATCGACTTCGTGACAGCAGAAGGTTAGGGACCCAGCCGGTCCGGGTGCCGGGTGAAGATGAACGTCGCGATCTCCAGCGCCGCCGGAACGCCGTGCTCGTCGCGGCGCACCGTCAGCACCTCGCCGTCGTTCGGGCCGCCCCGCCCACGCCATCGCTCCGTCCCCTCGGGCGTGAAGCGCGTCGGCCGGGGCGCGCCCGTGCGCAGCTGCGACAGCACCAGCTCGTTGCTCGTGTCGTCCCACGCCAGGTCGTACTCGATGCCCATCCACCACCAACGGCCCGTCAGCGGCGCCAGCGGCGGTGGCGGCGCGCCGGCCGGGCGCCACGGCGCCGGCAGCTCCGGCTCGCGGTCCAGCACGTCGGTCAGCACGTCCTGCCCGAGGGCGCCGATCGAACCTTCACGGAAGCTGTACGCGTTGGCGAAGCCGACCACCCCCGTGCGCGACCTGCGGTGCACCGCGAGGCAGGCGACGTAGCCGGGCATCGAGCCGCCGTGGCCGACGTAGACGCGCTCGCCCACGCGGTAGAGCTCCAGCCCCAGCCCGTGCCCGGCGGTCCACGCGTCGAGGTCGCTGATCACCACCGGCGCGCACATCTCGGTCAGCGTGTCCGGCGCGAGCACCTCCGGCCGCGGCGCCGCGAGGAACGCCGCCCAGTGGGCCAGATCGGCCACAGTGGACCAGAGCTGGCCGGCCGGCGCCATCGCGCCGGTGTCGGTCCGCGGTTCCTCGCGCAACGTCGCCGACCACGGGTGTACGACGTAGCCGCGCGCGAAGGGCTCGACCGGGTGGTACGTGGTGGCCCGCATCCCCAGCGGGTCGAACAGCCGCTTGGTCAGCAGCGTCGTCCAGTCCTCGCCGGTCACCCGCCGCAGCACGGCGCCCAGCAGCCCGTACGCCAGGTTCGAGTAGTGGTAGGTCCGGTGCGGCGGGAACGCGACCTTGTCGGGCGTGAGCCCGGCGAGCAGCGCCTCGATGTCGTCGCCCTCGTGCCGCTCCCACCACTTGCCCTCGGGCTCGCGCTGGAGGCCCGCGGCGTGGCCGAGGAGCTGGCGCAGCGTGACCCCGCCGACCGGGGTGCCGGGCAGGTGCCGGTAGAGCAGGTCGTCGAGCGCCAGCCGCCCCTCGTCGCGGAGCTGGAGCACCAGGGTCGCGGTCATGGTCTTGGAGATCGACCCGATCCGGTACCGGGTGTCCGGCCCCGGCCGGGCGTCGCCGGGAGCCGCCGGGCCGCCCGCGGTCGCGACGTGGACGAGCGCGCCGTCGCGGACGACACCCAGCGAGATCGACGGGACCCGGCCGGCCGCCTGTGCGGTGGCGACCGCGGCGTCGACCGAGCGGGCGGTCTCCGGCAGCAACGACGTCATCTCGGGCTCCACTCCTCGGTTCGGATGGGCGGTTCCGGAGGGTCAACGTCCCCTATCGACCCGACGTTACCGTCGTGGGACCGTTGCGCTGTCGCAATGGGTGCGCTGCCGTGTCACGATCGATGTGTGGATGTCGTTCTCTGGGTCGTTCTGGGAGTCGTGCTCGCGGTTGCGGAGATGTTCACCGCGACGCTCTTCCTGCTGATGATCTCGGTGGGCGCGCTCGCGGCGGGTGCCGCGGCGGCACTGGGCGCACCCGCGATCGTCCAGGCGATCGTTTTCGCCGCGGTTTCGGGCCTGACCGTTCTCGGTGTCCGCCCGATCATCCAGCGACACCGGCTGTCGGCGCTGGAGAGCAACTCCGCGCCGATCGGGCTGGAGGCGATGGAGGGGTCGAGCGCGCTCGTGCTGGAGCGGGTGGACGCCGACCAGGGCGTCGTCAAGATCGACGGCGAGACGTGGCGGGCCCGCGCGTACGACGCGCAACAGGTGTTCGCGCCGGGCGAACGCGTCCGCGTGATCGAGGTGAAAGGCGCGACCGCCATGGTGTGGCGGGATGACGCCATCGACGGGGACAACACCGGAGAAAAGGTGAACTAAGGATGGAAATTGCCATTGCGGTCGTGGTGGCGGCGATCGTTCTCGTCGCGATCATCACGATCGTGCGCTCGGTGCGGATCGTGCCGCAGCAGCGGATGGACGTCGTGGAGCGGTTGGGCAAATACAAGAGAACCCTGTCGCCGGGCCTGAACCTCCTGGTGCCGTTCGTCGACGCCGTGCGGACCAAGGTCGACATGCGGGAGCAGGTGGTCAGCTTCCCGCCCCAGCCGGTGATCACGTCCGACAACCTCGTCGTCTCCATCGACACCGTGCTGTACTTCCGGGTCGTCGACCCGGTCCGCGCCACCTACGAGATCGCCAACTTCCTGCAGGCGATCGAGCAGCTGACCGTGACCACCCTCCGGAACGTGATCGGCTCCCTCGACCTGGAGAAGGCGCTGACCAGCCGCGAGGAGATCAACAGGCACCTGTCCGGTGTGCTCGACGAGACCACCGGCCGGTGGGGCATCAAGGTGACCCGGGTCGAGATCAAGGCGATCGAGCCGCCGCCGAGCATCCGCGACTCCATGGAGAAGCAGATGCGGGCCGAGCGGGACCGGCGCGCCGCGATCCTCAACGCCGAGGGCCACAAGCAGGCCCAGATTCTCACCGCGGAAGGTGAGAAGCAGGCCGCGGTGCTGCGTGCCGACGGTGACCGGCAGTCCCGGATCCTCCAGGCCGAGGGTCAGGCGAAGGCCATCCGCACGGTGTTCGACGCGATCCACACCGCCAACCCGAGCCAGAAGGTGTTGGCCTACCAATACCTCCAGGCGCTGCCGCAGATCGCCAACGGCTCGGCCAACAAGGTCTGGATCGTCCCGACCGAGCTGACCAAGGCACTGGAGGGCATGGGCGGCGCACTCGGCGGGCTGGCCAACATGGTCGGCGACCAGCCGACGAAGGGCGTCGACTCCAGCGCCGTCGAGCGCGAGGCCGACGAGGCCGCGCAGGCCGCCGCGCAGGCGGCGGCGGAGGTCAATCACGAGGTACGCCAGGCGGAGGAGCAGGTCTCGAGCAGCCCCGGTCTGCCGCCCGGCACGCCCGGCACGCCCGGCATCACGGCGGGCGAGCCCGTGCCGCCGTCCGCTGTGCTCGGTGAGGAGCGTCCGCCCGAGCACGCCTGAGCGAGTTCACCGAAGGGCCCTTATCCAGTGGATAGGGGCCCTTTCGGCTGTTCGGTGAAAGTTGCTCACGGTTTCGCCGATCCAACGCGAGCGACCCTCGCAAGCTGTCACGATTCGCGTAGGTAACGCACGGTCACCCTATGATCACGGGCGCCACCAGCGGTCGCCGGGTGATCGTGGTCCGTTCCGCCGAGAATCGAGGTGACGGCGATGGGTCACGTGGCGAAGCACTCCGCCGGTGCGGGGTCGGGGTCCAACCGGGACCGTTCCACGCCGCCGGGCAAGCCGGCCGAGGAGACACCGGCGGAGCCGGTCGCGGTCAAGCCCGGTGAACCGGGGGACCGGCCCGGCGACACGGCCAACTCGGTCGTGGTCGAGCCGCTGGACCCGGCCACGGACCGCACGGTGCTGCGCCCGACCGTGCCGGGCCGCACGACCCGCCGCTGGTGGCAGTTGGGCCGAGGCGCCGAGAGCGCCCGCCCTGGCACCGAACAGTCCCGCCGCTCCACCCGGGAGCGAACCGAGCGCGGCTCGTCGCGCGGGCGCCACGCGGAGCGCCCCGAGGACCGCGAGCCACCGTTCCGCTGGCGCCCTGCGGGCTCGGACGGTGCGGCCCAGCCGGGGGAGGACACGACCCGACACCGCGGACCGTCGTACTGGAGCCGGTCGGCGGACCGTAACCACCGCGACGAGCCGCCGTGGACCAGTTCTTTCGCGACCACGGCGGACGAGGCCGACGACGACGACCACGATGACGGCCTGGCCGCGGTGAAGCTGCGGGAGGGCGAGCGCTCGCGCCTGCGTCCGAGCGCGCCGACCGGCACGCCGACCTACGAGGGCTCGGGCATCGAGGACACGGCGGTCCTGCCGAAGATCGGCCAGGCGATTCAGACACAGCGGATCTGGACCACCCGCCCGGACCCCGAGGAAGCGGAGGAGCGGGCCGAGGAATCCGCCGACGAGCCGCGGAAGAACAAGAAGATCGACGTCACCAGCCTGCTCGACGTGGGCATGAAGCTGCTCCCGGAGGTGGACCCGGACGTACCGGAGGGCCCGGTCACCAACGCCCGCTGGGCGGCGCTGGTCCGCTCGGCCGCGCGCCGCCTGATCTGGACCCTGCCGGCAGCCGGCGTCGTGGCCGCCGCGGCCTCGATCGGCGCCATGGTCGGCGGCGGCCCGGCTCACTACCTCAGCGGCGAGGCGCCGTTCCGCCTCATCGCCTGGGTGACCAGCGTCTGGCTCGCCATGGTCGCGATGATCGCGCTGGTCGGCGTCCTCTCCGCGGTCCGCAGCCGTGCCGCCGCCGTGCTGGGACTCATGCTGGGCATCCTCGGCGGCGTCTCGATGCTGATGTGGGCCGCGGTGCCGCCGGAGACGCCGATCTGGGGCCTGAGCGCGAAGACGCTGGCCCTGTCCTGCGCGGGCATCTACAGCGCCGGCTGGATGGCGATGGGTTGGTCGGTCTTCCGCTCGCGGATGTTCGCGCGCGGGGACGGCCTGATGC
Organism: Asanoa iriomotensis; assembly: GCF_016862515.1. Taxonomy (GTDB): domain Bacteria; phylum Actinomycetota; class Actinomycetes; order Mycobacteriales; family Micromonosporaceae; genus Asanoa; species Asanoa iriomotensis. The sequence continues at coordinate 36,082 of NZ_BONC01000048.1, read as the reverse complement.
TCATCTGCGCCGGCCCGATGGTGGGCATCGCGGGCCTCTGGATGTCGCCGTTCCACACGGCCGGCGCTCTGCTGCTGTTCGCCGCGGGCCTCGGCATCGCCTGGAAGTCCGGCAGCACCCTGCGCGCCGTCCGCGCGGGCCGGGCACCGGCCCCGCCGGCCCGGCCGCTGGAGTTGGCGGAGATCCGCCCGCGCCGCGCGAAGAAGGCCAAGCCGCCGAAGCCGGCCAAGCAACGACGCCGGCGCGGCAAGCAGGAAGCCAAGCAGGCAGCCAAGCAGGAAGCCAAGCCGGCACAGGAAACCAGGCCGGCCTGGGAAGCCAGGCCGGCCACCGGCCGCGCCGAGGTCACCCGGTCACCCTGGGCACCGCCGCCCAACGGGCAGGCGTCCCAACCGCCCGCCGCGAAGCCACCGCAATCGCCCACTGCGAAGGCGTCGCCGCCGGCCAAGGACGAGAAGCCGTCCCGCCGCCCGGGCAAGCGCCGCCTCCGCCTCGGCGCGACCACCAGGGAGACCGCGCCGGAGCCGAACAAGGACAACAACCGCAAGCGCTGACCACCAGCGGACCAGGGCACAGCCGTCGCCGCCCACCCGGCGCCGGCTGTGCCCGCCGCATGCGCGGCTCACAGGTCGCTGGCGTCGCGCCCGGTGCGCAGGGTTTCCGGCGTCAGGAGATGTTCGGGGCCCTCGCCGCGCGAGTGGATCTGCCAGTAGTGCGGCGCGATCGTGTCCGGATCCGCGTCGTTCGCGTCGAGGGACAGCGGGACGTGCGCCGCGTAGACGCCCTTGCCGGCCAACGCGTCGTGCAGGTTCAGCACCCAGTTGCGTAGCGCCGCGCAGGCGATGCCGACGTTGCCCATCGTCGGCATCGGGGCCACGGAACAGGGGCCCGTGGTGAACAGCAGCGTGCCCGTCCCGCGTTCGAGCATGTCGGGCAGGACCTGCCCGGTCGCCGTGATCGCGCCGTGCACATAGAAGTCGATGTGCGGCTGGACGTTGGCGACGCTCACCTCCAGCGGGCCCGCCAGCACCATCCCGGGCTCCAGGCCGCGCGGCGCCGGTGAGAACTCCAGCACCTCGACCGGGTCGTGGTTGGCGGCGATCTCCTTGAACGCGCGCACCAGCGTCGCCCGATCCAGGATGTCGGCCCGGTAACCCGCCGCCGCGACGCCGGCCGTACCCAGTTCGGCGACCATCTCGTCCAATGAGGACTGACGACGCGCGATCAGCGCCACCTCGTAGCCCTGCTCGCCGAACACCCGGGCGATGGACAGACCCAGACCGGGGCCTGCTCCGACGATCGCGATGGTGGGCACGGCCGCGGCCTAGCGTCGGGTGTCGACGACGAGCTTGCCGAGCTTGTGCTGGCCGAAGTCGGCCAGGGCCTGCGGCGCCTCGGACATCGCGTACGTGTGTGTGATCGGCGCCCGCAACGCGCCCGACGCCAGCGCGTCCAGGATCGTGCCGAGGGACTCCGGCGTGAACGAGGCGACCACCGATGTCACCTTGATGTCCGACCGGCCGACCGTGGCCGCCGAAGCGCCGGTCGCCGACGAGAGCCGGCCACCGGGCGGCAGCAGCGCCGCCAACTCCCGGCCGTCGCCGGCCGCCTGCACGATCGCCGACAGCCCGGGCGGGGCCGCGAGACCGTTCGTGTAGTCGACCGTCTCGTTGGCACCCAGCCCACGGACGAACTCGGTCGCCTCGCCGGGCCGGGCCGTCGCGTACACAGTGGCGCCCGCCGCCCGGGCGAACTGCACCGCGAACGCGCCGACGCCGCCGGTCGCGCCGGCGACCAGCACCGTGTCGTCGGACGTCAGTGCCAGCGCGTCGACCAGCGCCCGGGCCGTGACCGCGGCCAGGCCCGCGGCCGCCGCCTGCTCCTCGCTGATGCCTTCGGGCAGCGGCGCGACGCTGCGCGCGTCGAAGACGATCGTGTCGGTCAACGTGCCCCGGGCCAGCGACATGCCGGTGATCACGCCGGCGACGCGGTCGCGGGGCCGGATCGTCGCGACGCCCGGGCCGACCCGCTCGACGGTGCCCGCGAAGTCGCGGCCGAGCACCACAGGGAAATGATGGGGTACGGAGTCCCACAGCAACCCGGCACCCGCCGCGGCATCGATCCCGTTGACCGAGGCCGCCTCCACCGCCACCCGGATCTGCCCGGGGCCCGGGTTGGGGACCGGGACGTCCAGCACAGCGGGGCTTTGATCGCGCCCGGTGACCGCCAGTGCTCGTGCCATCGCGAGACCACCTCACCTATTTGGGGGATTGTCCCTGCTTAGCTCCTTCTGCGACGCTAGCACGACCGGGGAACAATCCCCGGTTACGCCGTAAGGTATCTGCCATGTCTCCCGGGAGCCTGCGGGCCGACGCCGAGCGCAATCGCCGCCAACTCGTCGACGCCGCCCGCGCGGTCTTCGCCGCGCGCGGCCTCGACGCGCCGCTGGACGACATCGCCCGGCGCGCGCGGGTCGGCAACGCCACCCTCTACCGGCGCTTCCCACGGCGCCGCGACCTGGTCGGCGCCGTCTTCGTCGAGCCGCTCCGCGAGGTCGTCGCCGCCGCCCGCACCGCGCTCGACGACCCGGACCCGTGGCGGGCCTTCACCGAGCACCTGACCTACCTCTGCGAGCTGCAGGCCCGCGACCGCGCCCTGGCCGAGCTGCTCACCGCGCGTATGTCCGAAGTGGACGAGCTGGACGACCTGCGGGACATCGCCTTCGACTACCTCACCGCGCTGATCGACCGGGCCCGCGCGGCCGGTGCGATCCGCACCGGTGTCGACCACGCCGACGTGGTGCTGATCCTGATGGCCAACGCCGGCCTGGTCGAGCGGACCGCCGCCAGCGCACCGGACGCCTGGCGCCGGCACCTGGGCTACGTGCTCGACGGTCTGCGCCCCGCGCCGCAACAGGAGCGACCGACGCTGCACCGGCAGGCCGCGCCCATGCCCGGCTGACGCGGGCCGACCGGCGGGGCGGAGAATGGCCGTCGTGCCCGTCACCGTGATCACCGAGCCGGGCGACGAGCGGCTCGCCGACTACCGGGCGCTGACCGACGTCGAGCTGCGCACCCGCTGGGAGCCGCCGCACGGCCTCTTCATCGCCGAGGGCGAACTCGTGCTCCGCCGCGCCCTGCGGGCCGGCTATCGCCCCCGCTCGTTCCTGGTCGACGAGAAGCGCGTCGACCAGATCGGCGACCTGACCGAGACCGCCCCGGTGTACGCGGCCGGCCAGAGCGTCCTGGAGCAGGCCACCGGCTTCCACGTCCACCGCGGTGTGCTGGCCAGCTTCCACCGCCGCCCGCTGCCGGACGTCGACACCCTGCTGGCCGGCGCCCGCAGGCTCGCGATCCTCGAGGACGTCAACAACCACACCAACGTCGGCGCGATCTTCCGCGGCGCCGCGGCCCTCGGCGTCGACGCCGTGCTGCTGTCGCCGACCTGCGCCGATCCGCTCTACCGCCGCAGCGTCCGGGTCAGCATGGGCGAGGTGTTCGCCGTGCCCTACGCGACCGTGGCGCCCTGGCCGGACGCCCTGGCGCGGGTCCGGCGGGCGGGCTTCACCGTGATCGCGATGACCCCCGGCGTCGACGCCGTGCCGTTGCAGAGACTGACGAAGGAGCAGCGGCACAGGGCCGCCCTTCTGCTCGGCGCCGAGGGACCCGGCATCACCCCCGGCGCGATCCGGGCCAGCGACGTCCGCGTCGCCATCCCGATGCGCAACGGCGTCGACTCCCTCAACGTCGCGGCGGCCGCCGCGGTCGCCTTCTGGGAGTTGGGCCGCGAAGACTAGGGCAGCAGCTTCGCGTAGGTCTCGGGCACGAAGTGCGGGCCGCCCGGTGTGAACACCTCGGAGTCGGACGCCGCCGCCCAGGCCTCCGGTGGCACCGCCGCGACCAGTGCGGTCACCACCGGCGTGCCCGACCAGCCCGGGTGGCGGGCCAGCAGCCCGAGCGCGACCAGCGACTCCTCGACCTCACCGACGCACTCGAACGGCTTGTGCCCGTCGATGCCGAGGATCTCCAGGTAGCCCGGGATCTGTGCGGGATCGGCGAACAGGTCGAGCCCGAAGATCCCGATGAGCCGCGCCGGCTCCATGAACGGCGCCATGGCGAGGAAGACGAACCGGCACTTCGGGCAGTGCCCGCACCACCGGGCGGTCGCGTCCCGCAGCTTGAACGCCTGGTTGCAGCTCGTCACCACGTCGTCGTAGCCGGAAAAGCCGGCGAACAGCTTGGCGATGTGGAGTTCGGAGAGCGTACGCAGCAGCGAGAAATAGGGGTCGACGAGCCCGGCGTGCGCGGCCAGCGCGTCCCGCAGCAGCCCCTCAGCCTCGACGCCCTTCGACCACTGGTGGTTGATCTCCTGACCGTTCCAGATCAGGTTGGGGTCGGACGCCGACCGCTCGTTGGACATCACCACCGGCCCGAGCCCGTGCAGCACCGCGGTGGCCACCGCGATCAGCGAGTTGATCGCCGTGACCGGGATGTGCCCGTTGCGGGCGCCGAGACCGTTGAGCTCGAGCAGCAACGGGTCGAGCTTGCGGCGGGCGGCCAGTGCCGGCACGCCGGAGGCCGCGTTGACCGCCTCGATGATCCGGTTGGGGTTCACCGAGAACGGCACGGGGTCGAATCCGCCGGCCCGCAACGTCTCCAGCGTGACGATCGAGTCCTTGCCGCCGCCGACCGCCGACAGCGGCCGCCCCTCGGTCAGCTCGGGCACGGCCGGCGCAGGCGTTGCGGAGCCCGGCACCGACGGCACCAGCGTCAGCACGTGCGGCAGGTCGTTGCGGTACGCGTACTCCGCGAGCCCCTTGGTGTAGACAGCGGTGACGTAGTCGATCACCGGCTGTGACAGCGGCGCGGGCAACGAGAGCTGGTGCGGCGCGGCCGCTTTGTAATAGCTGACCCCGGCGACCAGGTGGAGCAGCGAGAGCACCTGGCGGAAGGCGGCCAGCCGGGCCTCGGACGGCGCCACCGCCGGCACCGGGAACGTCACGGTCTCGGTGAACGAGAGCGCACCCGCCGGCCCGTCGAGCTCGTAGTCGAAGGTCGCCACCCCACTCGCCTCGTCGTACGACGAGGATGGGAACCGGAACACCGCCATCTGGCCGAGCTGGTCGTTGCGCACACGCCATACTAGGTCGGCGCCCGCCACCGGGCAGCTCGACACCACGAGGAGAACCCGCATGAGGCTGGCCGACCTGCAGGGACGCCGGGTGGCGGTCTGGGGCACCGGTCGGGAGGGCCGGGCCGCCGTGCTGGCGATCGCGCCGCACCGACCCGCGAGCCTGGTCGCGGTCGACGACAGCGGCAACTTCCTCAGCCTGCCCTGGGAGGGCGAGCTGGCCGCCGCGGCGCCGCTCACGGACCGTTACGAGGCGCTCGCGGAGGCCGACGTCGTGGTGCGCTCGCCCGGCGTCCCGCAGACGCATCCGTGGATGATCAAGCTGCGCGACCAGGGCGTCCCGGTCACCCAGGGCACGGCGCTGTGGATGGCCGACCACGCGGACCGCACCGTCGGGGTCACCGGCAGCAAGGGCAAGAGCACCACGTCGAGCCTGGTCAGCCACCTGCTCACGGCGGTCGACCGGCCGAACGTCTACGGCGGCAACATCGGCGTGCCGGTGCTCGACCTCCCGGCCGACGCCGACCGGTACGTGCTGGAGCTGTCCAGCTACCAGTGCTCCGACCTGACCGTCTCGCCCGCGGTCGCCGTCGTGACCGCGCTGTTCCCCGAGCACCTCGACGCGCACGGCGGCGAGGAGGAGTACTACCGCGACAAGCTCAACATCGTCGCCCACGGACCGAAAGCGATCATCTACAACGGCGCCGACCCGCGCCTTGCCGCACGCCTGCGCGACCGGCCGGAGGCCACCGCCGTCAATGTCCCGGGTGGCTTCCGGATCGACGGCGACGACGTCGTCGCCCCCGACGGCACACGGTTGTTCGCGCGGGCCGCGCTCAACCTCCCCGGCCGGCACAACGCCGGCAACCTCTGCGTCGCCCTGGCGGTGCTCACCGCGCTGGGCATCGACTGCGTCGAGAAGGCGCCACAACTGCGCGCGGCGGCCGAGAGCTTCCAGCCCCTCCCGCACCGGCTCGCCGAGATCGCCGACCCGTCCGGCCTCACCTTCGTCGACGACACGCTCGCCACCAGCCCCTACGCCACCACACACGCGATCGACGCGTACGAAGGCCGGCCGTTGACCGTGATCGTCGGCGGCAATGACCGCGGCGTGGACTACACCGTGCTCCGCGACCACCTCGAGCGGCTCGACGAGATCACCGTGCTCGGCATCCCCGACAGCGGCCCCCGGATCGTCGACGCGCTCAAGGGCCTCGACAACGTGCGTGCCGAGGTGGTTGACGATCTCGCGGCCGCGGTCCGCCGGGCCCGCGCGCTGACCCCGGCCGGGGGAGTGGTGCTGCTGTCACCCGGTGCTCCCAGCTACGGCCGTTTCCGCAACTTCGAGCACCGCAGCCAGGCGTACGCGGAAGCGATCAAGGAAAGCGCGGTCTGACGAGGTCCAATACCCGTCGGGGTGTGCTAGACCGTGAGGATGACGAGCACCGACGACCTGCTGGCCCGGCACCGTGCCGTGATGCCGAGCTGGATGCCGCTCTACTACGCCGAGCCGCTGGAGATCGTGTCCGGGTCCGGCCGCCGGGTCACCTGCTCCGACGGCCGCACCTACCTGGACTTCTTCGGCGGCGTGCTGACCACGATGGTCGGCTACGACATACCGGAGATCACCGAGGCGGTGGAACGGCAGCTGCGCACCGGGGTGGCACACACCTCGACGCTCTACCTGATCCGCGCACAGGTCGAGCTGGCCGAGAAGATCGCCCGTTTGTCCGGCATTCCGGACGCGCGGGTCTTCTTCACCAACTCGGGCACCGAGGCCAACGAGGCCGCGCTGCTGATGGCCACCAACTACCGCCGGTCCAACCAGATCCTCGCGGTGCGCAACAGCTACCACGGCCGCTCGTACGCCGCGATGGGCATCACCGGCCACCGCAGCTGGTCGTCGAGCTCGCTCAACCCGCTGCAGGTGAGCTGGCTGCACTCCAGCGACCGGCTGCGCGGCCTGCTGTCCCGGCTCGGCGCCGACGAGCACGTCGACGCGGCCGTCGACGACCTGCGCGAGGTGCTCGCGACCCAGACCGCGGGCGACGTCGCCGCGCTGATCGCCGAGCCGGTGCAGGGCGTGGGCGGGTTCGTCGCCGGCCCGGACGGGCTGTTCGGCGCGCTCAAGAAGGTCCTCGACGAAACCGGCATCCTGCTCATCTCCGACGAGGTGCAGACCGGCTGGGGCCGCACGGGCGACCACTTCTGGGGCTACCAGGCCCACGGCGTCGTGCCGGACCTGCTGACCTTCGCCAAGGGCATCGGCAACGGGTACGCGCTCGCCGGCGTCGTCGGCCGCGCCGACGTGGTCAACGAGGTCCCGGCGATCTCCTTCTCGACGTTCGGCGGCAACCCGATCTCGACGGCGGCCGGCAACGCCACGCTCGACTACGTGCTCGACCACGACCTGCAGGCCAACGCGGCCCGGACAGGCGCGATCCTGCGGGACGGCCTGCGCGAGCAGGTCGGCGACAACCCGATCGTCGGTGAGATCCGCGGCCGCGGCCTGATGCTGGCCATCGAGCTCGTCCAGCCGGGCACCACCGTGCCCGACGTGCCGGCCACCCTGCGGGTGTTCGAGGCCTGCCGCCAGGGCGGGCTGCTGGTCGGCAAGGGCGGTCTCTACAACAACGTCCTGCGCATGGGCCCGCCGCTCACCTTGACCGAGGACGAGGCCCGCGAGGCCCTGGACATCCTGGTCAACGCGATCCGGGAGGCAAGCGCCGCCTAACCGTCACCGCTTCGAAACCCCGCCGGCGAAGGCTCGCCGGCGGGGTTTCGCGTCTGTGTCGGCGCGTAACAGTTTGAAAACTTCACCCAGAGCCTTGACACGGAGGTGGCTTTAGTAAGAACTTTTACCACTAACAGTTAACACTCCTTCCGAAAGGCGGATCCCATGATCGAGCGCGAGGCCGACTCGACCGCCACCGCGGTCGTCGATGCCTCGCTCGCCGACGGGGTCCTGCTCCGGGTGCGTGCGGGCCTTCCGGAGTTCACCGGCGCGTTGCAGCGGGTGGCCGAGCAGGTGCTGGCCGACCCGGCCGCCGCGGCCCGGGCGACGATCGTCGAGCTGGCCGAGCGCAGCGGCACCTCGCCGGCCACGGTCACCCGGTTCTGCCGGGCCCTCGGCTTCGACGGCTACGCCGACCTGCGGCTGGGCATCGCGGCCGAGACCGGCCGCGCCCGGTCGGCGGGTTGGACCTTCGACATCGGCCGCGAGATCCAGCCGACCGACCCGCTGGACCGCGTGCTCGGCCAGATCATGGCCGCCGACACCCGGGCCATGCACGACACCGCCGCGCTGCTCGACCTGGCCGAGGTGCAGCGGGCCGCCGACGCGATCGCCGCCGCCAGCCGGGTCGACATCTTCGGTGCGAGCGGCAGCGCCCTGGTCGGCGAGGAGATGCAGTTCAGCCTGCACCGCATCGGCGTCGCCGCGTGGGCCTGGACCGACGTGCACAACGGCCTGGCCAGCGCCGCGCTGCTGCGCCCCGGCGACGTCGCGCTGGGCGTGAGCCACAGCGGCGGCACCCGGGAGACCATCGAGATGCTCGCCGAGGCCGGCAGCCGCGGCGCCACCACGGTCGCGCTGACCAGCTTCCCGCGCTCGCCGCTGGCCGAGCTCGCCGACATCGTGCTGCTGACCGCCGCGCAGGCCACCACGTTCCGGCCCGACGCGCTCTCGGCCCGGCACCCGCAGCTCGTCGTGCTCGACCTGCTCTACATCGCGGTCGCGCAGCGCACCCACGACCGCGCGCACGCCGCGTTCCAGCGCACCGCACAGGCGGTCGACGGCCACAAGAAGGGTGGTGCGCTGTGATGGTCTCCGCCCGCGAGTACGCGGACGCCGTGCTGCCCCTGCTCGACGGACTGCTGGACGCGCAGGCCGACGGCCTCGGACGCGCGGCGGACCTGATCGCCACGAGCCTGCGCGGCGGGGGAGTGCTGCAGGCGTTCGGCGCCGGCCACTCGGCCGCGTTCGCCGCCGACCTGGTCGGCCGCGCGGGCGGGCTGGTGCCCACCAACCGGCTCGACCTCCACGATCTCGTGCTGCACGGCGACGCGCACCGTGACGTGCTCGGCGACCCGAAGCTCGAGCGCGACCCGGGCATCGCGCACCAGATCTACGCGCTGGCCCGGCCGCAGGAGCGGGACGTGTTCGTGGTCGCGTCGCAGTCCGGGATCAACGGCTCGGTCGTCGAACTGGCGGCCCTGGTGAAAGAGCGCGGCCACCACCTGATCGCGGTCACCTCGGTGGCCCACACGAACCGGGTGGCACCACGCCACCCGTCCGGTCGGCGGTTGGCCGACCTCGCCGACGTCGTGCTGGACAACGGCGCGCCGTACGGCGACGCACTGCTGCCGACGCACGACGGCGGCACGGTCTGTGCGGTCTCGTCGGTCACCGCTGCGCTGCTGGCGCAGTTGTTGACCGCCGAGGTCGTACGACGGTTCCACCAACTCGGAGAGGTGCCCCCTATCTACCTCTCCGCAAACGTCCCCGGTGGGGACGCGCACAACCACGCCCTCGAATCGCGATACGCCGGGCGTCTCCGGCGTACCGCATGACCCCGATCGATGAATCGAGGAGACAAGATGTCGCAACTCCCCGACAGCACGTCGGACCTCAGCCGCCGGAACCTGCTGCGCGGTGCGGCGGCCGCCGGTCTGCTCGTCATCCCGGCCACCGGCCTGCTTTCCGCGTGTGCGACCGGCGGTGACGACACTCCGGACACCCCGGCCGCAGGTGGCGAGAAGTCCGACAAGAACCCGCTGGGTGTGAAGGAAGACGCCCAGCTCGAGGTCGTCATCTTCAACGGCGGCTACGGCGAGAAGTACGCGACCGACGTACACGAGCCGCTCTACAAGAAGGCGTTCCCGAACGCGACCATCAAGCACTCGTCCACGCAGGAGATCTCCACCATCCTGCAGCCGCGCTTCGCGGCGGGCGACCCGCCGGACTTCGTCAACAACTCGGGCACCAAGCTGATGGACTTCGGCGCGCTGGTCGCCGACCAGCAGCTGGCCGACCTGACCCCGCTGTGGGACGCGCCGTCGGTCGACGACCCGGCGAAGAAGGTCCGCGACACCGTCGTGGCCGGCACCGTCGAGGTCGGTTCGTTCAACGGCAAGCCGCACGTCCTGTACTACGTGTCGACGGTGTTCGGCCTGTGGTACTCCGGCAAGCTCTTCAAGGACAAGGGCTGGACCGTGCCGGACAATTGGGACGCGTTCCTGACGCTGCTCGGTGACATCAAGAAGGCCGGCATCATCCCCTACGCGTACGCCGGCAAGAACGCGCCGTACTACCAGTACAACGTGATCCTCACGCACGCGGCGAAAATCGGTGGCGCCGACGTGCTGAAGAACATCGACAACCTGGAAGACGGTGCCTGGAAGGTCGACGCGGTCAAGCAGGCCGCCGAGGCCTGGGGCTCGCTGATCGGCAAGGGCTTCATGGACAAGAGCCACGAGGGCCTGATCCACACCGAGGTGCAGCTCCAGCAGAACCAGAACAAGGTGGCGCTCTACCCGTCGGGTGACTGGCTGGAGGGCGAGCAGGCCAAGACCACGCCGGCCGGCTTCGAGTACACGATGGCGACGCTGCCGGGCCTGGGCTCGTCCGACAAGATGCCGGCCGGCACGCTGCGGGCGACCGCGGGTGAGGGCTACGTCGTCCCGGCCAAGGGCAAGAACGTGCAGGGCGGCATGGAGTACATGCGGCAGATGCTGTCCAAGGAGGGCGGCCGCGGTTTCACCGAGGTCGTCAAGGCGCCGACCGTGGTGGTCGGAGCGTCCGAGGGCTACGCTTTCCCGCCGGGTGTCGCCAGCTCCCAGAAGGCGCTGGCCTCGGCCGGTGCCAACGTCGTCAACATCTTCTTCGACGGCTGGTACAAGGACCTCGAGACCGAGGCCCGCGTCGCCACCAACGAGCTGATGTTCGGCCGGATCAACGCCGACCAGTTCTGCGAGCGTCTGCAGAAGAAGGCCGACGCCACGAAGAAGGACGACGCCGTCACCAAGTTCAAGCGCTGACGGGAGCATAGGCAATGCGGCATGGCAAGTACCCATTCATCATCGGGTTCCTGGCAGCACCGGTAGCGCTCTACGCCATTTTCGTGGTCGCGCCGGTCATCCAGGCCTTCCAGCTGTCCTTCACACAGTGGCGGGGTTTCGCGGCGCCGAAATGGATCGGCGTCGACAACTACCGCACGATGTTCGAGGACGACAAGTTCTGGAAGGCGCTCCAGCACCACGCGATCCTGCTGATCTGCCTGCCGCTGATCACCATTGCCATCTCGCTCTTCTTCGCGTTCCTGCTCAACGTGGGTGGCCGGTCACGAGCCGGCGTCATGACCGGGATCTGGGGGTCGAAGTTCTACCGGGTGGTGTTCTTCCTCCCCCAGGTCCTGGCCGTGGCCATCATCGCGGTGCTGTTCCAGACGGTCTACCGGCCCAACGAGACCGGCCTGATCGACGGCGTACTCATGAAGCTCGGTCTGGATCCGATCTTCTTCCTGGTCGACCCGAACATCGCGCTCTGGTCGATCCTGGGCGTGCTGGTCTGGCAGGCGGTCGGCTTCTACGTCGTGCTGTTCTCGGCGGGCATGTCGTCGATCCCGACCGACATCTACGAGGCCGCCGCGATCGACGGCGCCACGAAGTTCACGCTGTTCTTCCGGATCACCCTGCCGCTGCTCTGGAACACGCTCCAGGTCGCCTGGGTCTATCTGGGCATCGCGGCGTTCGACTGCTTCGCCCTGGTCAACGTGCTCTCCATCGGCAACGACGGCGGGCCGGACGGCGCGACCACGGTGCTCGCGGTCGAGATCTACCGCAACATGCAGACCAGTAAGTACGGCTACGCGTCCGCACTGGGCGTCGCGCTGTTCTTCCTGACCATCACGTTTGCCGCGTTGACGCTTCGGGTCTCCCGGCGCGAGAACGTCGAATACTCCTGAGGTCACGATGACGACTCTGCAGACTTCCGAGACGCCGCCGCCCCCGGTGGAGACGCCCAAGCCACGCGGGCGCGGTCGTGGCCGCGGCGGCAGGTCCGACGTCAAGGTGCTGAGCAGCCTCGCCCACATCGCGCTGCTGGTCTGGGCGATCATCGTCCTCGCGCCGATCCTGTGGACCTTCCTGTCCTCGTTCAAGAGCGTCGAGGAGATCTTCAGCAGCCCGTGGACGCTGCCGGCGCAGCTCCGCTGGGACAACTTCGAGCGGGCGTGGACCACCGCGCACGTCGGGCGCTACCTGCTCAACAGCATCCTGGTGGTGTCGCTGTCGACGTTCGGCACGATGCTGCTCGGCTCGATGGCCGCCTACGTGCTGGCCCGCTACAAGTTCTGGTTCAACCGGCCCATCTACTTCCTGTTCGTGTCGGGCCTGGCGTTCCCGGTGTTCCTGGCGCTGGTGCCGCTCTTCTTCGTGGTGAAGAACCTGGGCCTGCTCAACAGCTACACGGGCCTGATCCTCGTCTACATCGCGTACTCGCTGCCGTTCACGATCTTCTTCCTGTCGGCGTTCTTCAAGACGTTGCCGAACACGGTCGCCGAGGCCGCGATCATGGACGGCGCGGGGCACGTGCGGCTGTTCTTCCAGGTGATGATGCCGATGGCCCGGTCGGGTCTGGTCAGCATCACGATCTTCAACATCATCGGCCAGTGGGCGCAGTACCAGCTCCCGGTGGTGCTGATGTCCGGCAACCGCGACAAGTGGGTGATCACCCAGGGCATCGCCGACATTTCGGTGAATGCCGGGTTCGAGGCCGACTGGGGCGGGCTGTTCGCGGCGCTCACGCTGGCGATCCTGCCGATGATCCTCGTGTACGCGGTGCTGCAGCGGCAGATTCAGGCCGGCCTGACGTCGGGCGCGGTCAAATAGTGTCGTACCGCTGAGGTCTAATGACCTTGTGCTGGTCGCGGCGGTTCCGGGGGAGGGCGGTTCGGGTCGGCTCCTGCCGCTCGACGACGGGGGCCGCCCGGCCGGTCCCGCCGCGACCGTGTCGTCGCTGGCCGCGGCCGTGGCGTCCTGGGAGTCCTCGGCCCGGCCGAGGTGGGTCTGGCCGTCGACGCTCGCCGTCTATCCGTCGTTGCTCGCCGCCGGTGTGCGGGTCGAGCGCTGTCACGACGTCGAGCTGACCGAGGCGCTGCTGCTCGGTTCGGCCGGCTCGTGGGGCGCGCCGAGGTCGGTCGCGGCGGCCCTGGCCCGATTGCGGGGCACGCCGGTGCCGCCCGATCCGCTGCCGTTGGCGGCGGCGCCGCCCGGGGGTGGCCAGGGCGAGCTGTTCGCGGCGCCGGCCGTCGGCCCGTCGGTCGAGCTCGACGACCTGGTCGCCGTCTACGCCGACCAGCGTGCCCGGATGGCCGCCGTGCCGTCGCCGCCGTCGCGGTTCCGGCTGCTGGTCGCGGCGGAGTCGGCCGGCGCGCTGGTCGCGAGCGAGATGGGCGCCGCCGGCCTGCCGTGGCGGGCCGACGTGCACGACGACCTGCTCCGTTCGCTGCTGGGTCCGCCGTCAGCGGTCGGCGGGCCGCCCGCCCGGCTCGTGGCCCTGCTGGCCGAGATCGCCGCGGCGTTCGGCGTGCGCTCGCTGCACCCGGAGTCGCCGGGCGAGCTGCTCAAGGCGTTCCACCGGGCCGGGGTCGACGTGCCCAACACCCGGTCGTGGACCCTGCAGCACGTCGACCATCCGGCGGTCCAGCCGGTGCTGGCCTACAAGGAGCTCTTCCGCATCTGGACGGCTCACGGCTGGGCGTGGCGCGACGCCTGGGTCCACGAGGGCCGCTTCCGGCCCGAATACGTGCCGGGCGGCGTGGTCTCCGGGCGATGGGCTTCCCGCGGGGGTGGCGCGCTGCAGATTCCCAAGGTGATCCGCCGGGCGGTGGTCGCCGACCCGGGCTGGCGCCTGGTCGTCGCCGACGCGGCCCAGTTGGAGCCGCGCGTCCTGGCCGCGGTCTCGGGCGATACCCGCCTGGCCGCCGCGGGCCGCGCCGGCGACCTCTACGCGGCCCTGGCCGCCGACGCGTTCGGCGGCGACCGGGCAAAGGCGAAGGTCGCCCTGTTGGGCGCGATGTACGGCCAGACAGGCGGTGCCGCGGTCCCGGCCCTGGCGGTGCTGCGCGGCCACTACCCGACGGCGTTCGGCTACGTCGAGGCCGCGGCCCGCACGGGCGAGGGCGGCGGGTTGGTCCGCTCGTGGCTGGGCCGCACGTGCCCGCCGTCGTCGGTCTCGGTGTCGCTGGCGGAGTCCGGCTACGAAGCGGGTGAGGGCGGCTCCCTGACCGGCGCGCGGGCGCGGGCCCGGGGCCGCTTCACCCGCAACTTCGTCATCCAGGCCACGGCCGCCGAGTGGGCCCTGGCCCTGCTGGCGACCCTCCGCACGGCCTTGGCGGGCACGCCCGCCGAGCTGGTCTTCTTCCAGCACGACGAGGTGCTGGTGCACTGCCCGGCCGAGCAGGCCGACGAGGTGGTCGCCGCCGTCCACGCGGCTGGCGAGCGGGCCACCCGCACCCTGTTCGGCGACACCGAGGTCCGCTTCCCCCTGGAAGCCGTGGCCGCGGAAAGCTATGCGGAGGCCAAATGACTAGCTTTGTCACGTCGGGTGATGGCACGCGGATCGCCTTCAGCGCGGCCGGCGACGGCCCGCCGGTCGTGTTGGTGGGTGGCGGTTTGGACGACGGCTCCGAGAACGAGCCGCTCGCCGCGGTGCTGGCGCGGTGGTTCACAGTCGTCAACTACGCGCGGCGCGGGCGGGGCGCGAGCGGCGACACGGCGCCCTATTCGGTCGGGCGCGAGGTCGAGGACCTGGCCGCGTTGGTCGCGGCGGTCGGTGGGCCCGTGCACCTGTTCGGCGCCTCCTCCGGCGGTGCGCTGGCCCTGATCGCGACGGCCGCCGGGCTGCCGGTGGAGCGGGTGGGAGTCTACGAGGTCCCCTACCTGACCGACCCGGCGATGCGCGCCGCTTGGTTGTCCTATGTGGATGAGCTGACCGCGCTCCTCGCGGCCGGCAGCCGGGATGACGCGGTGGCCGCCTTCATGCGCCTGGCCGGCGCCGGCGACGACGAGATCGCCGGGGCGCGCGCCGCGTCGGTCTGGCCGTCGCTGGAGACGCTCGCGCCGACGCTGGCCTACGACGCGGCCTGCCTGGGCGACGGGGAGGTGCCGACCATGCTGTTCAGCGCGATCGACCAGCCGGTCCTGGTCGCCACCGGCGCCGCCGGTCCGGAGCCGAGTTTCTACGACACCGCCGCAGACGCCTTGGTCGCCGCCCTGCCGGGCGCCGAGCGGTCGGTCCTGTCCCGACCGGGCCACGTCGCCGACCCGGCCCTGCTCGGACCCCTCCTACGCCGCTTCTTCACCTCGTGACCGCGCCCGCCCGCCCCCTAGCAGGTAGTTGTCCGGTGTGGCACGGTCGGATAGGCGACTGGCGGGGTGTGTGGGGCTGGTGGGAGTGGTGAGACTGTAGGCGCCTGTCCCGCGGAACGTGGCGGCGCTCCGCCGGGCCCAGACGACGACCGGCCTGTCTCTTCGCCCGGGCGCCGTCCCGGTCTCGCCGGCCCACCATCCTGATCCGCGAGGCAGGCCCAGGTCGAACAGGACCTGGGGTCAGTTTCGAAGTCCGGCCGGAGCACGGCAAGGCCCAGGTGTCGGCCTGGGCCGCGCAGGGGGTGCGGCCGGATACCGGTGTCGTGACCGGCGTGGTCAGGCGGCGTCCAGGTCTGCCACAGCCCGGTCAGGACATCGGGACGGACCCCAGGGGTCGTATCGATTCGTTCGCCGTTGCGGAGGCAGGCGTGGGTCGGATCGCGGGGATTGTCATAGCTGCCGGTGGGGGCCGGCGCATCGGGGGACCGGAGGCGTTGCTCCGGCGGGGCGACGCGCTGCTGGTCGACGACGTGTGCGGCATCGCGCGCGAGATCGGCTGCGCGCCGCTGATCGTGGTGCTGGGCGCTCAAGCCAACCAGGTGCGCACCGCCGCCCGGTTGGAAGATGCCGTCACGGTCGTCGACAAGGCCTGGGGGACAGGGCTCGGGTCCAGCCTGCGGGTCGGGCTCGAGGCGCTCGTCGGGGTCGCCGCCGATGCCGCCGTCGTGCTCACCGTCGACATGCCGGGCGTGACCGTCGAGGCGGCGCGGCGGGTCGCCCTCCTGCCGCACGCGGACGCCCTCGTGTGCGCGACCTACGACGGGCGCCGCAGCTACCCGATGCTGCTCGGCCGCCGGCACTGGGCCGGCCTGGCCACGCTCGCCAAGTCCGACGTCGGGGCGCGCCCCTACCTGCTCGCACACAAGACCGAGATCGTCGACGTCGCCTGCGACGCCGTCGCCGACGGGCATCGGCTCGACAAGCCTCACCTCGTCACCGCCTTCGGGCTCACCCGCACGACCGCGGAATGATCCCGAAACGCCGCATCCCCGGCGCGAAGCCGGGGTAGGTGTCAGGGCATGACCGACAAGCACGACCCAGACGAGCCGGAACAGCCCAACGAGCCCAACGAGTTCGGCTTCGCCGGCGCCGCCACGGGGCCCGAGCCCAACCTCTCCGAGGACGAGGTCTCCGAGGGCGAGGAGATCGCCGTCCCGGCGGGCGACATCACCGGCGCCATCGTGACCGCCATCGAGGGCCACGACCCCGAAGAGGACGAGGAGAAGAGCTAGAGCTCGAAGCGCGTTCCGACGGTGTTGGGGCGGGTTGCCGCGGGCATCGCTGTCGCGAGTGCCTGTTGCGCCTGCCAGGACGTGCAGTGCGACGGCACGAGCAGTGCGGGGCGCTCGGCGGCCAGCGCCGTCACCGTCTCGTCGACCACCGGGCCGGCGCGCAGGTGGAAGCCGCCCAGCACCGCGTACACCTCGGACACACCGGTCAGGCGTTTCGCGTACCGCACGATGTTGACCACCCCGGCGTGCCCGCAGCCCGTCAGGATCACCAGGCCCTTGCCGGCCACGTGCAGCACCATGGCCTGGTCGTCGTGGATCAGCGGGTCCGGCTCCCACGCGCCGTCGACGAACGCCTGGTGGTTGGGGATCCCCTGCTCGAACGGCACCGTCCGGTCGACCTCGCCGGTGACCAGCAGCATGCCGTCGAGCAGGTACGACGGCTGCCGCCCCTCGATGATCTCGAAGCCGATGCCCTCGATCGCCGCCCGTGACGGGATCGGCATCTCGAACGCCTGGTCCGGGCCCGACACCAGCCGGCGCTGCCGCCAGAAGTCCGGGTGCAGGTAGACGGGCATGCTGGTCCGCCCGAGCCGCCGGATCACCCCTTCGAGCCCCATCACGTGGTCGAAGTGCCCGTGGCTGAACACGATCGACTCGAACGAGTCCGGCCGCAGCTCCAGCCGGTCCAGGTTGCCGATCAACCCGTCGGGCGTGACTCCCGCGTCGAACAGGATCCGCCGCACCGCGCCGCCGACCCGCAGCTCGACCAGTGCCGAGAAGCCGTGCTCGGCGCGCAGGCCGTCGACCGTCTGGCCGGTCACCGAGATCGTGTCGGGCACAGGCGCGGCCCGGCCACCGGAGCCCACGGCACCCCAGCGGCGGATCGGACCCTCGTCGGGCAGCAGCACGTCGGTGTAGTTGTCGATCAACGTCGTGACGTGCACACCGTCGACGGGACGCAGCGTTACGGACGCATCCATAGGCCTAGCCTCGCTTGCCGCCCAGCGGATCGCAGCCCCATCGCCGAAGACGCACCCCACCAGCGCATCCGAGCGTACGCCGAATCGCAAATTCGCCGACCCGAAGCGAATAGCGTGCGTCATGTCAATTACTTCTGGAAAGTTGGGTTGGCATGGTCGAGTAATGGGTTTCGTCTGCGGATTGGGGGACAATATAAACATGCGGCAACTGCAGTTGTTCACCTCCGCCGAGCTCGCTGGAATGCGTGACCGCACCGCAGCCCGCAACTATTCCCTGGCCAAAGACGAATTCCGTCGCACGCATGCCCGCCACCGTGCGTGGGGTCTGGCACGTCGCCACGCCGAGAAACTGCGACGCGTCGGCCGGCCAGCGACCAAGCCCTCGCCCGGCACGCCGGGCCAACATCCACACAGGGCGAGCGGGCAGTCCCCGGCCGCGGGCCTTGTTGATCGACAACCGCGCCGGTCGAGCCGCCCGCCCTTGGCCGCGGAACACGCTGATCGGCAACACACCTCCGACCGCGAACGGTCGAGCGACGGCCGCCGGCCCACTCGGACCGCCCACGCCGTGCGGCCGGTACGAGCAATGGCGGAGACGCCGGAAATATCCAGGACCGGTCCGCACCCCCGGATCGTCATCGCACATGATCATCGGCGACAACTTGCCGGAACGGCGTGTCTGGCCCTGCGGGCAGGTCGGCCGCCGCGTGGCGAGCAGCTTGCGGGTGACCCGCATCCGGTTGCCGCGGGGGTCGCTCGCATGTGGTTGTGGGCCGGCCGCCGGGGCCATCGTGGCCGGGGACGGCCGCGGATGCGGCTTGTCTGGTCTGCGGGTGGGTCGGTCGCCGTTTGGTGATCAACGTCCGGGTGGGTCTTCGGTTTGGTCGCGGTCCGGTCCGGTGCGGCCACCGCCGGCGGGGGACGGCCGCGGGAACGGGCTTGCTGGCCGCGGCACGGGTCGGGTCCGCGCGCGGCGCCGAGGAATTGGCGCTCCACGGCGGCCAAGGGGCCGCCGCAGCGTCAGTCAACAGCCCATTTCGGATCGGCCGCATATCGCATTGTGAGCAATTCACCTCACGATTCGCTCGGCATTCTAAAACCGTAGGTCCGTTCCGCCGCGCCGGCGAATCCATCGCTCAGCGAAATGCCACACCGCATTCGGTGGCGGCACGCCACGACCCGGGGGCGGTCGTGCCAGCCGCGACCGGCAGCCGCAAGCTGCCTGGACGGCGAACGCGGCCCTGACGGCGTGTGCCGACGGGTGTCATGCACGCGTTCGGCGGCCGCCGCCGTGCGCGCCACCGAAAGTGATCCCAGACGCCAGCCGACCCGCGTTTCTCGACGGCGGGCCGGAGTCGTAGCCGTCCTGCTGGCCGGCGCCCAGGCGTCACGGCTAGCTCACGTGTCCCGTTTCCGGATCGGTGGCGGGGCGACCGCCGTCTGACCGCCGTGTGGTGAGGATGAGGTCCACCACCAGGGCCGTCCACCCCGTCTGGTGCCAGGCGCCCAGCCCGGCGCCGTTGTCACCGTGGAAATACTCGGGGAAAGAGATCAGCTCCCGCCAGTCGGGATGCGTCTGGAACAGCTCGCACGCGCCGTAGATGGGCCGGCGCCCGTTGCGGTCCCGGGTGAACAGCCCGATCAGCCGCCGGGACAGGTCGTCGGCGATCTCCGAGAGCGGCAGCCGCGTGCCCGACCCGGTCGGGTACTCCACCAGCAACTCCGTGCCGAAGAACGCCGCGAACTCCCGCAGCGCCCCGATCAGCAGATAGTTGGTCGGCAACCAGATCGGCCCCCGCCAGTTGGAGTTGCCGCCGAACAGCCCGCTGGTCGACTCCGCCGGCTCGTAGCCGACCGTGAACTCCTGCCCGCCCAGCGACACCGTGAACGGCTTGTCGAGGTGCTGCCGCGACAGCGTGCGCAGGCCGAACGGCGACAGGAACTCGGTCTCGTCGAACATCCGGGACAGCATCCGGACGAGCTGCTCCGGAGCGACCATCGCCAGCAGCCGCTGCTGCCGCCCGTCGCCCGCGCGCCGCCGGGTGCCCACGACCAGGCCGTACTCCGGTCGGTTGTGCATGAACCAGCGCAGTCGCTGGGACAGCTCCGGGAGCCGGTTGATCATGAGCGAGGACAGCGACGCCGTCGCGGCCAGGGGCAGCAGCCCGACCACCGAGCGCACCTTCAGCGGCACCCGCGAGCCGTCCGGCAGCCGCAGCACGTCATAGAAGAAGGCGTCGTCCGCGTCCCACAGCCCCTGCTCGTACGCCGCCGACGCGATGTAGGCGAAGTGCTCGAAGAACTTCGTGGCGATGTCCTCGTACGCCGGCTGGTCCACCGCCAGGGTCAGCGCCATGTCCAGCAGGTTCAGCGCGTACATGGCCATCCAGCCGGTGCCGTCGGACTGCTCCAGCACCCCGGCCACCGGCAGCGCCGCCGACCGGTCGAACGGGCCGACGTTGTCGAGGCCGAGGAAGCCGCCCTCGAACACGTTGTTGCCGGTGACGTCCTTGCGGTTGACCCACCAGGTGAAGTTGAGCAGCAGCTTGTGCATCGCCCGCGCGAGGAAGTCGACGTCGCGCCCGCCGTCGATCTCGAACACCCGCAGCGCCGCCCACGCGTGCACGGGCGGGTTGACGTCGCCGAACGCCCACTCGTACGCCGGTATCTGGCCGTTGGGGTGCATGTACCACTCGCGCAGCAGCAGGAGCAGTTGCTGCTTGGCGAACGCGGGATCGACCCGGGCCAACGTGACGCAGTGGAACGCGAGGTCCCAGGCCGCGAACCACGGGTACTCCCACGGGTCCGGCATCGAGATCACGTCGAAGTTGGTCATGTGCCGCCAGGCGCTGTTGCGCCCGTGCCGGCGACCGGGCGGCGGCGTCGGCGAGCCCGGGTCGCCGTCGAGCCACTGCCGCACGTCGAAGTGGTAGAACTGCTTGCCCCACATCAGCCCGGCGATCGCCTGCCGGAGCACGGCCGCCTCGTCGGCCGAGGCGCCGGCGGGGGTCAGCGCGCCGAAGAACTCGTCGGCCTCGGCCCGCCGCGCGGCGAACACCGCGTCGTGGTCGGCACCGAGGTCGAGGGCAGGGGCCACCTGGGAACGACCGCCCGGCGCCCCCGCGACCGACAGCCGCAGCCGGATCGTCGCCGACGACCGCGCCGGCACGTCGAGCACGTAGTGCAATGCCCCCTTGGTGCCCGTCCGGGCCGGGTTGACCGTCGCCGCGCCCTGCACGACGTGGTCGTTGATCCCGTCCTTGGCATAGCGGGACCCGCCCGCCAACCCCCAGAGCCGGCGCGCGTTGGACTCGTTGTCACACAGCAGCGGGACCGGCGACCCGTCGCCCTCCAGGACGAGCGACCCGAGCACCCAGTGGTCACCGACCAGCCGGTTGGTGCCGTCGGCGGCCAGCCGCGGCACGGCGTCGCGCCCGGGCAGCCCCCACGACCAGGTGTTGCGGAACCACAGCGACGGCAGCACGTGCAGGCTGGCCGCCTCCGGACCGCGGTTGGCCACCGTGACCAGCACGCACATGTCGGTTGGCGACGCCTTGGCGTACTCGACGGTCACCACCCAGAACCGGTCCTCGGCGAACACACCGGTGTCGACCAACTCGTACTCGGGCTCGTCCCGGCGGCGCAGGGCGTTGACCGCGACCAGCCGGTCGTACGGGAACGGCGCCTGCGGATAGTGGTAGCGCCAGCGCATCGCGGAGTGGGTGGGCGTGGACTCCTCGTACCACCAGTACTCCTTGACGTCCTCACCGTGGTTGCCGCCGTCGCCGCCCAGCCCGAACATGCGTTCCTTGAGGATCGGGTCGACGCCGTTCCACAACGCGAGCGCGAAGCAGAACGTCTGCCGGTCGTCGCAGATCCCGGCCATCCCGTCGTCGTTCCACCGGTAGGCGCGGGACCGGGCGTGGTCGTGCGGAAAGTAGTCCCACGCGGTGCCGTGCTCGCTGTAGTCCTCGCGAACCGTGCCCCAGGCCCGTTCCGACAGATAGGGACCCCAGGACCGCCACGGTCGCGCGCCACTGTCGGCCTCCGCGAGCCGTGCCTGCTCGGCCAGCACCTCGGCGGTCACCTCCATGTCATCGATCTTCCCTCGCGCTGTTTCTTCCACGGTCATTTTGGAGGCGGTGTGTTACCAAAGGCGCTCCACAGAGGATCCGCCGCGCGAGGCAGGCCATCTTGCCTCATGGCGCGCCGGTAAACGAGATATTTCGCGGCATTGAGAGGTATTTGCGCGACATTGCCCTAGGCTCCCAAACGACCCACTTGGCGCGTCGGCACCCCGCTCGGGTGCCTATCGCCGTATGTCCAGGGGTTGACCGCGAGGGGGCCGGGCCATGCAAAGCACCGCCGACGTTCTCGACGACGAGCCGGTCACCGGTTCGGGCATCAGGCGCGTCCTGATGCTGTCGTGGGAGTACCCACCGGTGGTGATCGGCGGCCTCGGCCGGCACGTGCACTCGCTCGCCACCTCGCTCGCCGCGGCGGGACACGAGGTCACCGTGGTCACCCGGCACGCGGCCGGCGCGCCTCTGGAGGAATACCAGGAGGGGGTACGGATCGTCCGGGCGCCCGAGGACCCGCCCAACTTCCCGCTGGCGACCCCCTCGCTGCTGGCCTGGACGATGGCGTTCAACCACACCCTGACCCGGGCGGCGCTGCGGGCGACCGAGAGCGGCGAGTACGACGTCATCCACGCCCACGACTGGCTCGTGACGCACACCGCGGTCACCCTCAAGGAGCACCTCGACCTGCCCCTGGTCGCCACCATCCACGCCACCGAGGCCGGCCGGCACCAGGGCTGGCTGCCCGACGAGATGAACCGCTGCATCCACAGCGTGGAGTGGTGGCTGGCGCGCGAGGCGTGCAAGGTGCTGGTCTGCTCCGCGTACATGAAATGGGAGGTCTCCCGCCTCCTCGAACTGCCGGCCGAGCGGGTCGAGGTGATCCCGAACGGGGTCAACGACCGGGTCTGGCGGGCCGGGCCGCGGGCGGTCGCGACCGCGCGCAAGCAGTTCGCCGGCGACGGCCCGCTGGTCGGGTTCGCCGGGCGCCTCGTGTACGAGAAGGGCGTGCAGCACATCATCCGGGCCGTGCCCCGGCTGGCCGCCGACCACCCGGGCCTGCGCGTGGTGATCGCCGGCGACGGGCCGTTCCGCGGCGAGCTGGAGTCGGAGACCCACCGGCTCGGCATCCCCGACAAGGTCAGCTTCGTCGGCTTCCAGAGCGAGGCCACGCTGCCCGCGCTGCTCGCCGCCACCGACACCACCGTGGTGCCCAGCCTCTACGAGCCGTTCGGCATGGTCGCCCTCGAGGCGGCCGCCGCGGGTGCCCCGCTGGCCGTGGCCGCCACCGGTGGCCTGGCCGAGATCGTCGAGCCCGGTGTCACCGGCGTGACCTTCCCGCACAGCGACCCGGACGCGCTCGCCGGCGCCGTGGACTCGCTGCTCGGCGACTCGCGGTTCGCCCGGAAGGTGGCCAAGAAGGCCCGGACCATGGTGGCCAAGCGGTACGGCTGGTCCACGATCGCCGAGCGCACCGCGGACGCGTACGACAACGCGATCCGGGAGTCGCCCGCTTTCCTCACCCGGGAGGCGGCCGCCCGCATGGCGTACGGGCAGCCCAAGCTGGTCGTACCCGCCGGTAACCTGCTGAGTCCCGAGGTCGCGTAGCGGCCTGGTCCCATCCGCGGGACAATCACTCCATCGATCGGGGCTTCATCAACTCGGCTCGGGTCACTATGGTGGATTGCGCGGACCAACAGGGATCGGACGGTGCAGCAGACACTGATCGCCGAGCGTTACCGGCTGCTGGAATCCGTCGGCAGCGGGGGGATGGGGCGTGTCTGGCTGGCCCGCGACGAGATGCTCCACCGCGACGTCGCGGTCAAAGAGGTGCAGCCGCCCGACTGGATGACCGCCGACGAGCGCGCGGACCTCGGCCAGCGCACGCTGCGTGAGGCGCGCACCGCCGCCCGGCTCAGCCATCCCAACGTCGTGCAGATCTACGACGTGGTCCACTCCGCGGGCAGCCCCTGGATCGTCATGGAATACGTGCGGTCCCGCTCGTTGCACGAGGTGATCGTCAACGAGGGGCCGCTGGCACCGCGCCAGGTGGCCGAGATCGGTCTGGCCGTCCTCGACGCGCTCTGCGCCGCACACGCCCGCGGGGTGCTGCACCGCGACGTCAAGCCGCACAACGTGCTGATCGCCGACGACGGCCGGGTGGTGCTGACCGACTTCGGGCTGGCCACGTTCGACGGCGACAGCGCGGTCACCCGGGCCGGCATGGTGATGGGCTCACCCCAATACGTCGCACCCGAGCGGGCCAACGACGGCACCTCGACCGTCGAGGCCGACATGTGGTCGCTGGGCGCCACGCTCTACGCGGCCGTCGAGGGCCGGTCTCCGTTCTACCGCCGCACGACGCTGGCCACCCTGACTGCGCTGGCCACCAGCCCGCCCGACCCGGCGAAGCTCGCCGGCCCGCTGCGCCCGGTGCTGACCGGCCTGCTCCGCAAGGATCCCCGGCACCGCCTGACCGCCGACGAGGTCGACCGCCTCCTGCGGCGGGTCATCGACCCGACCGTCAAGCCGCTGCCGCGCCGGCTGCCCCGCCCGCGCCGCCCCGACGGCGCCGCCACCCAGGACGTCGACCCGTCGGCCGCGCCGACGGTCGCGCTCGGCGCCGACGGCCGGCCCCGGGCGAGCGCCTGGTTCGGCCTGGGCACCACGACCTGGCTCGGCGGTGGCGACCGGCGGTTCCGGCGCCGCACGCTCGTGGCCGCCGCCGGCACGCTGGTCGCCGTGCTGGCGGCCGGCAGCGCGTGGGCCCTCAACCGCGACGACAACGAGGCGACCGTCGCCGGCCCCACGCCCGCGGCCTCCACCGAACAGGTCGCCGCCGGCCGGGGCGGCGGCGTGCTGCCCTGCCAGAACCCGCGGAACGCGGTGACCGACCAGGTCGAGGTGGCACCGGTGCCCGACGGCGAGCGCTTCGCTCTGCTGAGCGCCTTCACCTGGTACACAGCTCCGGCCGGATACCGCCTCCCGGCACCGGTCGGCTGGCGCGCCTACACCGAGGCCGGCGGCACCACCTGCCTCTACGACAGCAACATGGAACGCATGATGAGCGTCGAGGCGCTGCCCGCCGCGGTGCCGGACCCGGTCGCCTACTGGACCCGCACGGCGGAGGAGGAGCAGCTCACGGGTGCCCTGGTCGGCTACGCCGATGCCACGATCACCCGCAGCCAGGTGTTCGACGGCGGCGGCGAGTGGGAGTACGAGTTCACACCGGCGAACGCCAAGCCGCAGCGGGCGATCCGGATCCTCTACAACCACGGCGGCCGGGCGTACGTGATCACCTGGACCTGCCCCAAGCTCGACTGGAACGCCAACTGGCTGCCCACGATCAGGCTGGGCTTCCGGCCGCCGGACCCGGTCGACTGATGCTCTTCGAACAGCGGTTGCGCGACGGCATCTCCGACGGCACGATCACGGCGGCGCTGCGCCGGTGGCGTCGCCCGCAGGTGGTGGCCGGCGGGCACTACCGCACGGGCCAGGGCATGGTCGAGATGCTCGCGGTCGAGCCGGTGAGCCGGTCGAAGCTGCGGGCCGCGGATGCGCGGGCGGCCGGTTTCCCCACCCTCGCCGCGCTCCTGGCCGACGTGCCGGCCGGCGAGGGACAGCTCTACCTGCTGCGCTTCCGCCGGCTCGACACGCCCGACCCGCGGTCGGTGCTGGCCGCCGACGCCGATCTCGACGCCGCCGACCGGGCCGCGATCGACACCCGGCTGGCCCGCCTCGACAAGGCCAGCCCGCACGGCCCGTGGACGGCCACCACGCTGGGGATGATCCGGGACCAGCCGGGGGTACGCGCGCCCGACCTGGCCGCGTCGGTCGGACGGGACACCGCCTCCTTCAAGATCGACGTGCGGAAGCTCAAGGCGCTGGGCCTGACCGAGAGCCTGCTGGTGGGCTACCGGCTGTCCCCGCGCGGCCGGGCATACCTCGAACCGCCGCCCTGACCCGCGGGTTCGGCCTAGCGTGGGCAGGGTGCCCGCCATCAGAACGCCCGACGACCGGCTGCGGGTCTTCATCAGCTCGACGCTCGACGAGCTGGCGCCCGAGCGGGCGGCGGTCCGCGACGCGGTGCTGGGGCTGCGGCTGATTCCGGTGATGCCCGAGAGTTCCGCCCGGCCGCACCCGCCGCGCGACCTCTACCGGGCCTATCTGTCCGAGAGCCAACTCTTCGTCGGCGTCTACTGGCAGCGGTACGGCGAGGGCCAGGGCATCAGCGTCGAGGAGGAGTACGTCCTCGCCGAGGAGCTGCCCAAGCTCGTGTACGTGAAGCGGCCGGCGCCGGAGGAGGACCCCCAGCTGAGGGCGATGCTGGACGGGATCCGCGAGGACGCGCGAGTCTCCTACCGGACCTTCGGCGCGGCCGAGGAGCTGCCGGGGATGGTCCGGGACGACATCGCGCTGTTGCTCAGCGAGCGGTTCGCCACGCCGGCGCCGGCGCCCGAACCCGATCCGGACCTCGCGGCCGTGCCGGCGCCGCCCAGCCCGATCCTCGGCCGCGAAGCGGACATCGCCCGGCTGGAGAAGCAGCTCATGGACCCGGGCGTACGGCTGGTGACGCTGACCGGGCCGGGCGGGGTGGGCAAGACCCGGCTCGCCACGGAGCTGGCAGTCCGGCTGGCCCACGCGTACCCGGATGGTGTCCGGTTCGTCGAACTGTCCACGGTGACCACACCGGACCTGGTCGGCGCGGCCCTGGCCCAGGAGCTCGGGCTGCACACCACGGCCAGCCGGCCGCCGATCGACGACGTGCAGGTGTACCTGCGCGACCGCACGCTGCTGCTGGTGATCGACAACTTCGAGCAGGTCGCCGAGGCCGCCCCGGTGATCAGCACGCTGCTGGCCGCGGCGCCCGGCGTGACCGCGCTGGTGACCAGCCGGGCGGCGCTGCGGCTCACCGGCGAATACACCGCCGAGGTGCCGCCACTGCCGCTGCCGGAGGCGGGCGGCGACTACAGCGACGCGCGTACCGGTGCGGTCCGGCTCTTCGTCGACCGTGCCCGGGCGGCCAACCGCGACTTCACGCTCACGCCGGAGAACACCCAGGCGGTGATCGAGATCTGCCGCCGGCTCGACGGGCTGCCGCTGGCCATCGAGCTGGCGGCGGCGAAGGTCCGCCTGTTGCCGCCGCCGGCCCTGCTCGACCGGTTGCGCAAGGGTGTCGGGGCGCTCAGCGGCGGCGCCCGCGACCTGCCGGTCCGCCAGCGCACCCTGCGCAGCACCATCGCGTGGAGCTACGACCTGTTGACCGATGAGCAGCGGCGGCTCTTCTGCCACCTCGGCGCGTTCGCCGGCGGATTCGACCTGGAGGCGGTGGAGACCGTGTTCGGGCCGGCCGAGGTGGACACGCTCGACATGCTGGTCGAGAGCAGCCTGGTCCGGCAGGACGTGCGCGAGGGCGCGCCGAGGTTCCGGATGCTCGACAGCATCAGGGAGTACGCGCTGGACCGGCTCCGCGACACCGGTCAGTGGCACGAGGCGCACGCCGCGGCCGCGGGATATTTCCTGGCTCTGGCGCAGCGGTTGGAGCCGCTGCTGGGCATCGACCCGACGGCGATCGAGCGCCTGGAGATCGAGCACGACAACCTCAACGCGGCGATGAACTGGTTCATCGACGAGCGCGAGTGGTGGGCCGCCATCCACCTCGGTTGGGCGATCTGGGTGTTCTGGTGGCTGCACGGTCACGTCGAGGAGAGCGCACGCTACATGTTCCAGTTGGCCGCCGAGGCACACGACCTGTCCGACGAGGCGACCGCGTTGCTGCTGGTCGGCACCGGCGCGACCGCGTTCATCAGCGGCGACGTCGAGCGGGCCGAGCGCGACCTGACCCGGGCCGAGGAGCTGCTCCGGGCGTTCGGCGACGACCGCAACCGGGCGCTGACCACCGGGGTGCTCGGGACGATCGCCATGCGCCGCGGCCACTACTCCCGGGCACGCGAGCTGCTGGAGGAGACGCGGCGGCTGGGTGCGGACTCGCACACCGACTGGGTGCGCTCGCTGTACTACAGCCGGATGGGGATGATTTCGCTCAAGGAGGGCGACCCCACGACCGCGGCACGGATCTTCCGGGAGGGGCTGCAGACCGCGCGCGACTCGTACGACCGGCTCGGCACGATCGCCGACCTCTACAGCCTCGCGGTGACCGCGATCACGATCGATGACCTCGACAGCGCCGAGCAGTACCTGCGCGAGGGCATGACGCACTCCGCCGAGGCGGGCGACCGGGGGAGCATGGCGTTCAGCCTGGAGGCGCTGGCGGACATCTGCGCGCGGCGGGGGCAGTACGCCCGGGCGGTCCGGATGACGGCCGCGGCCCGTTCGTTGCGGAGCGCGGCGACGACGGTCTGGTTGCGGGCGTACGTGCCGGAATGGCCGACCGCGCACGGCGGTGTGCCGGCGCTGCGGAGCCAGTTGGGCGAGGAGGAGTTCGTGGCCGCCTGGGCACGGGGGAGTGAAGACGACATCAGCTCGGCGGTGGCGTTCGCCATGAGCGATTGATCCGGACAAAACGGACGAAGATCCAACGTCAGGGCCGCCGCGGTGGCAGCGGGTTACGGTGGCTGGAGACGGGCGCCTCGGGGGGAGGACGCGTCATGTCCACTGTGGATAACTCCGCTCACGCGCTGACGAGCGAAGAGACCGAGCAGGTGCGCACGCGCGTACGCATTCTGATCGAGCTCACCTCGCGCACCAACGAGTACCGGCGCGGCCTGGCCGCGGCGGCCCGCCGGCTGAGCCCGGAGGAGGCCGCGGTCCTCGTCGACCTGGAGAAGCACGGCATGCAGGTGCCGCAGCTGCACGACGTGCTGTGCGGCGGGCACGTGCTGGTCGACAACCCGGAGCTGTACGAGGACTGGCGGCACGCCAAGGGCGCCCGCGAGCGGATCTCGAGCCACCACAAGCAGATCGACAAGAAGACATGGCCGGACATCGGCATGCGCGGCTCGGTCGTGCGGGAGAAGCTGCACGGGCGCACCGAGCAGGGCACCTGGGTCCAGCTCGAGAAGACGCCGGCGGCGTTCGGCAAGAAGAAGCTGCCGAGCGTCGACGACCTGCGGCACCTGGTCGACTACTTCACCTACAAGATCACGCGGTCGAACGTGGGGCCGTGGGGCCTGTCGCGCAAGACCGAGCGCCGCCCGATGTACCTGTCGCCGGACGTCGCCATGCCGCAGAGCGTCGGGCCGGCGATCGCGAACTCGCTGTCGAGCTCGTTGCGCACGCTGGAGGAGGGCGACGACGTCACGTCGGCGTCGACCGACCTGGCGCGGATGTTCCCGCCGCCCGAGCGGGAGGACCCGGCCGACGAGCTCGGCCGGTCGATGGCCAACGGCGCCGGCCGCGGCCTGTTCGGAAACTCCAACGTCTGGGTGTCGGAAACCACGTCCGGAACGGCAGCCGCGATCCGCGGCCGAGATCGCGGGCGGCACGGACCGGAGTCGCTGCTCGCGGAGATGGGGTTGTCGTGACCACAGCACACGTTCCCGGTGGGTTGGTCTCGTCGGTGGTCGACCTGGTCGACACGGGCCCGGTGCTGCTCGGCGCCTACACGTCGGCCGAGCTGACCGCGGTCGACGCGGTGGTCGACTTCCTGGAGGCCCGCCCGACGGACGAGGTCCTCGCGGAGGCGGTGCGCTCGTTGGCGGCCCGCGAGCTGCTGGTCGCCAGCGACGGCGACGAACAGCTCCAGGTCCGCGGCGACCTCGGCATCGCGGTGGCGTTCCAGCAACGCGCCCGCACGGTGCTGGACGCCCGGGTCTCCGGCACGAAGCCGGGCGAGCCGTGGCGGATGCTGATGCTGCCGCAGCCCGAGCCGGTCTCGATGCTGGTCCGCATCGACGCGCTCGGCGTGCACGACCTGGGCCTGTTCAAGGCCGACGACGCGCTGGACCAACTGGTCGACTGGCTGCCGCGCGGCGACTACGAGAAGGGCGGCGAGGCGGCCGACGTGGTCGCGGCGAGCGAACGGTCGGCGCTGGTCACGGTCGTGCACTACACCTCGGAGGGCTCGGCCGAGACGGCCGCGGACACGGACGACCTGATCCTGGCCCGCCGCGGCGGCGACCTCTACGCCTTCGGCCGCGAGGAGCCGAACTCGGCTCGCCTGATCCCGCGCCGCCTGGACGACAACAAGGTCGACGACACCATCAGAGCGATGCTCGCCCCGTGACCTGGTTGGTGTGCAGCCACGTGCAGAAGGCCGCCACCGCTTCGATGACGTAGCTGTAGCGCAGCGAGAAGAACAGGTCGAAGGTGTGCTGGGCGCCGGGGAGCTCGGCGTAGAGGACCGGTTGCGTGCTTGTCGTACGCAACCGGGCGACCAGGGTGCGGGTGTCCTCCACCAGCGTCGAGCTGTCGTTGTCGCCGTGGACGAAGAAGAGCGGCGGCGCGTCCCCCGCCCGGTCCACTGGGGACGAACCCGCGCCCGCCGCGCGGCCGTAGTAGCCGTAGAAGCCGACCGCGGCGGTGACCGACGTGTCCGCGGACTCGAAGCCGGGCTGGAAAGCCGGGTCGTTCCGTGTCAGCGCGAGCATCGAGGCCAGGTGTGCCCCGGCCGAGCTGCCGGAGGCCACGATCGTGCGCGGGTCCGCGCCGTAGTCGGCGGCGTGGTCCCGGACCCAGGCGATCACCTTCTTCGCATCGACCAGGTAGTCGGGATAACGGGCCGCCGGCGCCAGGCGGTAGTTGGCGCTCACGCACACCCAGCCCTGTGCCGCCAGGTGGTTGAGCAGCGCGCGGCCCTCGCGGTTCTTGTGGCCCGTCCGGAAGCCGCCGCCGTGCATGAAGACCAGGACTCCGCCGCCCGTGGGGCGGTCGCGGCCGTGGTAGACGTCGAGCAGGTTGCGGCGGCCCGCGTCGCCGTAGGAGAGGTTCGCGACGCGCGTGACGTCGCGGCGGCGGACCGCCAACGGGGCGAGCAGGATGTGCTTCCACGGGCGGCGCGCGGGCGGCACGTCGATGCCGGCGCCCTCGCGCAGGGCCGCGCGCAGGGCCGGGCCGGCGGACAGCGCCCGGCGGGCCAGGACCACCAGGCCGGCGGCGGTGAGCACCGCGACGCCGAACGCGACCAGGCCGCCGGGTGAGGACAGGTCGCCCTGCGCGAGACCGAGGGCGCTGATCGCGACCAGCACGTACAGGCCGATGAAGGGCTGTTCGTTGATCTGGAACGCCACCCAGTGACTCCAGTGCGACGGCGTCGTGTGCTTCGGGCGCGGCGCGACCAACGCGACCGTGGTGGCGAACGCCAGCAGGGCGACGGGAACGGCGTATCCGATGGGGACGGTGCTCATGATCAGGACGGTAACGCGTCAAGGACAGAGGGCGTCGCCGGCCAGCGTCCGCGCGTAGACGACCCGGCGGCCCTCGCGGCGGCGGGTGACCAGGCCCGCCCGGCGCAGCACCGACAGGTGGTCGCTGATGCCGCCGGCGCTGATCCGCATGCGGCCGGCCAGGTCGAGGGTGGCGGCGGGGCGGTCCAGCTCGCGCAGGATCCGGGCCCGCCGGCGGCCGATCAGCGACTCCAGCGACGCGTCGCCGGCGGGCGCCGGCTCCCAGATGTCGCCGATCCCGGCCGGCGGATAGACCAGCGCCGGGTCCCACGGCGGGTCGGTCCGCGGCCAGACCAACGGCCAGGTGAACGCTGACGGGATCAGCAACAGGCCGCGACCGGCCAGCTCGACGTCGACCGACCTGACCGTCTCCCGGACGCTCAGGCAGCCGGCCTCCCACGTCACCGATGGGTGCAGGTCGGCGAACGCGGCCCGGGATCCCACCGCCACCAGGCTCCGGGCGCGGGCGGTGAGCTCGGACTCCAGGAGCGCCGATATCGTGGGCCAGCGCGGCGCGAGGGCCGCCCCCCACAGCGCGCGCATCTGCGCGACGAGGGCGGCAAGGGCTCGGGCCGGGTCGTCGACGAACGGTCGTGCGCCGTCCGGCACGTCATGCCCGTACCGCTGCGTGATCTCCGCCTTGACCTGGCCGGGCGGCGTCCGCGCCACCCGGTCCAGCTCGGTCTCGATCGTCGGGTGCGGTTCCCGCGGCGGCGGGCTGACGAAGACCGGCCAGTAGGGACCGCCGAACGGCGCCGCGGCGTCGAGCAACGACAGATCCAGCTCGGGTACGCGCGGCGCCGCCCACTGCACCCACCGCCGGTGCACGGTGTAGCGCTCCGGCCGTCGCAGCACGTAGAACGCGCCGAGCAGCTCCATGAGCGGCGCGATCGCGAACCGGGTGCGCAGCAGGTCGTCGCGGCCGAACCGATAGCGGATCACGGATTCAGCCTAGGCTGAATCTCTAGGCGCGGCCGACCTCGCGGGCCTACAAACGAGCCGTGACAGCCGAACTCGCGCGCCAGATCATCGAGGCCAACAGCTACCTGACCCTGGGCACCGCGGATGCCGACGGCCGGCCGTGGGCCAACCCGGTCTGGTTCGCACACGACCGGTTCACCGACTTCGTCTGGGTGTCGCGGCCCGGCACGCGGCACTCGCGCAACATCGCCGTCCGACCGGACGTCGGCATCGTCGTCTTCGACTCGACCGTGCCGATCGGACAGGGCCAGGCCGTGTACGCCGAGGCGGTCGCCGCCGAGATCCCCGAGGCGTCGGCCGAGGCGGCGATCGCCCTCTTCTCGGCCCGCTCGGTGGCGCAGGGCGGCCACACCTGGTCGGTGGCGGATGTCGCCGGGCCGGCCCAGTTCCGCCTCTACCGGGCGCGCGCCACCGCACACTACGTCCTCGACGGCCGGGACAGCCGCGTCCTGGTTTCGCCGGGAGTATAGGGGCGTTTATGGTCTAACGCCCGAATACCACGAGTTGCCTGGAACCTCAGCGGTCCCGCTATGTCGTGCTTTTAACTGATGTCTGTGGACTGGAACAGACGCTCGAAGGGACCCCGCAGGTGAAACTCCAGCGGCAGGGCACGGTAGCGGTCGTCGCACTCACAGCATCGCTCGCGCTCGGCGCGTGCGGGACGGACAACCCAACTGACGCGACGGTGGGCGGCGCCGGCGTCGCCCAGGCGATCAACTGCGCCACGGGCACTCTCAACGCGCAGGGCTCGTCGGCGCAGAAGAACGCCATGGACGAGTGGCGCAAGAACTACCAGCAGCAGTGCAGCGGCTCGACCATCAACTACGAACCCACCGGCTCGGGCGCGGGCGTCCAGGCCTTCATCTCCGGCACCGCGGACTTCGCGGGCTCGGACACGGCGCTCACCTCCGCACAGCAGCCGCAGGCGAACAGCCGGTGCGGCGGCAACCCCGCGGTCAACCTGCCGATGGTCGTCGGGCCGATCGCCGTCGCGTACAACCTGTCCGGTGTCGACAACCTCCAGCTCAAGCCCACCACGCTCGCCGGGATCTTCAGCGGCGACATCAAGCAGTGGGACGACGACGCGATCAAGTCCGACAACCCGGGCGTGTCGCTGCCGTCGAGCACGATCCAGACCGTGCACCGGTCCGACGAGTCCGGCACCACGGGCAACTTCACCAACTACCTGACGGCGGCTGCCGGCTCCAGTTGGACCTTCGGGGCGGGCCAGGCGTGGAAGGCGCCCGGCGGCACCGGCTCCAAGGGCTCCGACGGCGTCGCCCAGTCGGTGAAGAGCACCGACGGCTCGATCGGCTACATGGAGCAGTCGTTCGCCGAGAACGCGGGGCTGAACATGGCCAAGATCCAGAACGGCGCGGGCCAGTTCCAGGAACTGACGCCCGAGGCGGCCAGCAAGACCATCGAAGGTTCGCCGGTCACCGGCAGCGGCAACGACGTCACCGTGAACATCGACTACGCGACCAAGGCGTCCGGTGCGTACCCGATCGTGCTGGTCACCTACGAGATCGTCTGCAGCAAGGGCGGCCCGTCCGGCAAGACGGCGTTGATCAAGGGCTTCCTGAACTACACCGCCAGCAGCGACGGGCAGGGCCTGCTCAACGGCCTCGGTTACGCGCCGCTGCCGGGCAACGTGCAGAGCCGGGTCCAGTCGTCGGTCAACAACATCTCCTGACCGGCGCACGGGCCCGGCTGGAGGAAAAACGATGGCCGGCGGATTTCTGCCACGCCGCAAGGGTTTCGGTGCTGAGCGCGCGTTCAGCACCGTAACCCTGCTGGCCGGCGCGATGGTCCTCGTGATCATCGTCGCGATCACGGTCTTCCTCATCGCGAAGGCGATCCCCGCGCTACAGGCCGACACGGCCAACTTCATCACCGAGACCGACTGGTTCCCCAACCAGGAGCCGCCGGTGTTCGGCATCGCGGCGATCGCCTGGGGCACCCTGGTCACCTCGGTGATCGCGCTGCTGGTGGCCGTGCCGGTCGCGTTGGGGATCGCGCTCTACCTGTCCCACTACGCCAACCGGCGCATCGCCGACACCTTCGGCTTCCTGATCGACCTGCTGGCCGCCGTACCCAGCGTCGTGTTCGGGCTCTGGGGCTTCATCGTCTTCATCGAGCCGGTCAGGACGTTCTCGGTCTGGCTCAACAAGTACTTCGGCTGGCTGCCGTTCTTCGACGGGACCGGACCGTTCGGCCGCTCGTTCATGCTCGGTGGCCTGGTGCTGGCCATCATGGTGCTGCCGATCATCACCGCGCTGTCCCGCGAGGTCTTCCTGCAGACACCCACGGCGGACGAGGAGGCGGCGCTGTCGCTGGGCGCCACCCGGTGGGAGATGATCCGCACCGCGGTGCTGCCGTACGGGCGGGCCGGCGTCATCGCCTCGGTGATGCTGGGCCTCGGCCGGGCCCTCGGGGAGACCATCGCGCTCGCGCTGACCCTCGGCTTCATCAACGAGATCACCGTCAACGTCATCCAGAACGGCGGCAACTCGATCGCCGCCAACATCGCCAACGGCTTCGGCGAGGCCGGCGACATCGGCCGCGGCGCCCTGATCGCCTCGGGCCTCGTGCTGTTCGCCATCACCCTCGTCGTCAACGCGGCCGCCCGGGTGATCATCTACCGGCGCCGCGAGTTCACGGAGTCGGCGGCATGATGACCGATCCGGCTGTGGCGCCGCCGGGGCAGGGGCCTGGCCTGCGGGGGAGGCGTACGCCTTTCGTCGCGTACGTGGGTCTCGCGGTCGTCGCGCTCGGCGTGGCGGCGGCGATCTGCTACGGCACCGGCGTCGGCGGCTGGGTCCTCATGCTGGTCATGGGCCTGGTGCTGTTCCTCGCCGGTGTCTACGCCGTGGTCAGCAGGCTGGAAGGCCGGCGGGCCGGCCGCGACCGCACCTGGAGCGTGCTGATCCACTGCGCCTTCGTGCTCGCCCTGGTGCCGCTCGTCTCGGTCGTCTGGACGCTGATCTCCAAAGGCAGCGAGC
Organism: Asanoa iriomotensis; assembly: GCF_016862515.1. Lineage (GTDB taxonomy): Bacteria > Actinomycetota > Actinomycetes > Mycobacteriales > Micromonosporaceae > Asanoa > Asanoa iriomotensis. Next base: position 903 of record NZ_BONC01000048.1, on the reverse strand, counting down.
GGTTCGACCTCAACTTCTTCACCACGTCGCTGAACAACATCGGCGCCCGCGACCCCGACGGCGGCGCCGTCCACGCCATCATCGGCACCCTCGAGCAGGTCGCCATCGCCACCGTGATCACGGTGCCGCTGGGCATCCTGGCGGCCATCTACATCGTCGAGTACGGCCGCGGCCGGTTCGCCACGCTGATCCGGTTCTTCGTCGACGTGATGACCGGCATCCCGTCGATCGTGGCCGGCCTGTTCATCCTGTCGTTCTGGGTGTTGATCGTCTCGCCCGTCTACAACAACGGACAGCCGTCGTTCTCCGGGTTCGCGGCGGCGCTGGCGCTGAGCGTGCTGATGCTGCCGACGATCGTGCGGTCGACCGAGGAGATGCTGCGCCTGGTGCCGGCACCGCTGCGCGAAGGGTCGTACGCCCTCGGGGTGCCGAAGTGGAAGACCATCCTGCGCGTGGTCATTCCGACGGCCTTGCCCGGAATCGTCACCGGCATCATGTTGTCCATAGCACGCGCGGCAGGGGAGACAGCGCCGGTACTTTTGGTTGCAGGCGGCAGCGCTGCCGTCAACATCAACCCGTTCAACAACAACCAGTCGTCGCTGTCGCTCTACGTGTTCCAGCAGGCCAGCGACGCCTCCAGATTCGCACCGGCCCGTGCCTGGACCGCGGCGCTCACCCTGGTGGCCCTGGTGCTCATTCTCACCGTCGCCGCCAAGCTCTTCGCCAGGCGCAACCGCATCTCTCGTTGACATCCGTCACGGAAAGTCGTTGAGAAACATGGCAAAGCGCGTGGAAGCGTCCGGGGTCACCGCCTACTACGGTTCGTTCAAGGCGATCGACAGCATCAACCTCACCGTCGAGCCGAAGTCGGTGACCGCGTTGATCGGTCCGTCGGGTTGTGGG
>NZ_BONC01000047.1 GCF_016862515.1 Asanoa iriomotensis | reverse complement strand
TGGGGGTGTGGGCGGCATTGTCGGGTGCGGCTACTCCGCGCGGGCGTGTCGGCATCGCTGTTAGGGAGATGGACCGGAGTGGCTCGGGTGACTGGCGCAGTGAGGGATCGTCGGGAGTGGAGATGCCTGATGGGCGTGGTGGGGATGGTCGCGAGCGGCGCTGGCTGATGGATGTGGTGGAGGAGGCCGTGGCACGTTGTCGTCGGCCGGTGTGGGTCTTGGCGGGCAGCGGTGGTGAGGTGGATGGGGCATGGTGAGTGGTGTGGGTGACGAGATCGGTGTGCTGATCGCGGACGACCAGGATCTGGTGCGGATCGGGTTGCGGTCGTTGGTCGAGTCCGAGGACGGGATGCGGGTCGTGGGCGAGGCCGCCGACGGGCTTGAGGTGGTCGCTCGGGCGGCGGCTACGTCGCCCGAGATCGTGTTGATGGATGTGCGGATGCCTGGGATCGACGGCATCGAGGCGACGCGGCGGATCGTTGCCGATCCGGCCCTTGAGCACACGCGGGTCATCGTGCTCACCACCTTCGAGCTGGACGAATATGTGTTCGACGCCCTGCGGAACGGGGCCAGCGGCTTTCTGACCAAAGACACCAAGCCGGCCGAGTTGTTGCGGGCCATTCGGCTTGTCGCGGCCGGTGAGGCGTTGCTGTCGCCGTCGGTGACCCGGCGGGTGGTGCGCGAGTTTTCGTCGCGGCCGTCGCGGACGCTCAAGCCGCACCCGCAGTTGGGCACGCTGACAGAGCGCGAGCGCGAGATCGTCGGGCTCGTCGGCGAAGGGCTGTCCAACGAGGAGATCGCGGAGCGACTGGTGGTCTCGCCCGCGACCGCCCGCACCCACGTCAGTCGCGCGATGATCAAGCTGGGTGCGCGGGATCGCGCTCAGCTTGTGGTGTTCGCCTATCAGTCGGGGTTGGTCGCCCTCTGAGCCCAGGCGAGCACGCGCATCGCACGTAGCGTGTTCCACCGGCTTGCTTGGCCGTCGCCCGCCTCAAGGGAGAAGAAGACCAGGCCGGGGTGGGTGTTTTCGAGCAGCCAGGTGCCGTCGGGTAGTCGTTTGCGCTCCACCACGTCGAGCGCTTCCCCGAGGCGCTCGTCGGGTGGACCGCCCGCGTCGCGGAAGTAGTCGAGGGCGCGGAGCACGTCGTAGTGCCAGCGCGGCGGGAACGAGAACAGCAGCCAGTCGTCGTCGACCACGGCACCGGTGGTCTTGCGGCGGAACAGGTGGCGGGTGAGTAGGTATTCCTCACCACCGCGGCGGGCCGCCGAGACGTCTTGTGCGCCGCCCGACCGCTCGTAGGCCAGCAGGCCCTCGAGCACGTTGATCGTGCTGGCGAACGAGGAGACCTTGGAGCCGAATTCCAGCTCGCAGTTCCAGCCGCCGTCGTCGTATTGCTCGCGTAGCAGCCGGTCGACGATGCCCTCGACGGGCTGCCCGAAATAGGCACCGGCCCGGACCGTGCGGCCGTTGATGCAGGCCTCGACCTCGCCGTCGAAGAAACGCTGGCCCTCGTGCTCCCAGACGACGTGGTCGCGGACCGCCTCGACCGCGGGCCGGACCCGCTCGTCGGCGGGGTCGACGCCCAGCTCGACGAGCACGTCGAGCGTCGGCAGCGTGGACACCCAGGGCTGGCCGTCCTGGCCGTCCGGCGGTGGCTCGTGGTCGGGCCCCGTGTGCCGGTAGCCCTGGCCTGGGAAGCACGCGCCGCCGGCCCACGAGCCGTCGTCGTCCTGGAGCGCCAGCAGACGGGCGCCCCAGCCTTCGCGGGCGACGCGGGCCTGCTCAGCAGCGACGACGTCGGCCGGCGCGCCGGCCAGGTCGCGCAGCACCTGCCAACGGATCGCCGGGTCCGCGTCGAGCAGCCAATCGATGACGGTCATGCGGTGAGGCTAGTACCGCCCTCTGACAAGAATCGACCCCCGCCGCTTGGCCTTGAGCGTGAGCCATCGCGGACCTGGCAGCGCAGCGCAGCGGAGCGGTGTCCGGCGGGAGCGACGGTCCGGACCACGGCGGACCCGGGAAATGGATCGTTGGCATGTCTGACGGCCCACGCCCTCCCGGCGTGAGCAGCCGTTGGGGACTGGGCCGGATACCCTAACGAGGGTCCTTCCGGCCTGCTTCGCCCACCGAACTATGACAAACGGGATGTTTACGTGTTCGACACCCTGAGCGACCGCCTCAACGGGATCTTCACCAAGCTCCGTGGCAAGGGGCGGCTGACCGATGCCGACATCGACGCTACGGCGCGCGAGATTCGGTTGGCGCTGCTCGAGGCCGATGTCGCGCTGCCGGTGGTTCGGGCGTTCATCGCCCGGGTCAAGGAGCGGGCGCGTGGCTCCGAGGTCTCGCAGGCGCTCAACCCGGCGCAGCAGGTCATCAAGATCGTGCACGAAGAGCTGGTCAACGTGCTAGGTGGCGACACCCGGCGGCTGCAGTTGGCCAAGCAGCCGCCCAGCGTGATCATGCTCGCCGGTCTGCAGGGTTCCGGCAAGACGACGCTCGCCGGCAAGCTCGCCCGGTTCCTCAAGGGGCAGGGGCACCAGCCTTTGCTCGTCGCCGCCGACCTGCAGCGGCCCAACGCGGTCACGCAGCTTCAGGTGCTCGGTGAGCGCGCCGGGGTCGAGGTGTTCGCGCCCGAGCCGGGCAACGGGGTGGGCGACCCCGTCGACGTGGCGCGGGCGTCGATCGACCACGCCAAGCGGGTCGCGCGCGACATCGTCATCGTCGACACCGCCGGCCGGCTCGGCATCGACCAGGAGATGATGGCCCAGGCCGCCAACATCCGCGACGCGGTGGATCCCGACGAGATCCTGTTCGTGATCGACGCGATGGTCGGTCAGGACGCGGTCAACACCGCCGAGGCGTTCCGTGACGGCGTCGGCATCACCGGTGTCGTGCTGTCCAAGCTGGACGGTGACGCGCGCGGTGGTGCGGCGCTCTCGGTGCGCGAGGTGACCGGGCAGCCGATCCTCTTCGCGTCCACGGGCGAGAAGCTCGAGGACTTCGACATCTTCCACCCCGACCGGATGGCGAGCCGGATCCTCGGGATGGGCGACGTGCTCACGCTGATCGAGCAGGCCGAGCAGGCCTTCGACGCCGATCAGAAAGAGAAGATGACCGCCAAGCTCATGGGCGGCGAACAGTTCACGCTCGAGGACTTCCTCGACCAGATGGTCGCGATGCGGCGCATGGGCCCGATCGCCAACGTGCTCGCCATGATGCCGGGCATGGGGCAGGTCAAGGACCAGCTCGCGGACCTCGACGACAAGCACTTCGACCGGGTGACGGCGATCATCCGCTCGATGACCCCGGGCGAGCGGGTCAACCCGAAGATCATCAACGGCTCGCGGCGGGCGCGCATCGCCAACGGCTCCGGCGTCACGGTGATGGACGTCAACCAGCTGCTCAACCGCTTCACCGAAGCGCAGAAGATGATGAAGCAGATGGGCGGCATGATGGGCCTGCCGGGCTCGCGCCGCAAGGCCACCAAGAGCCCGAAGAACAAGCGCAAGGGCACGAAGGGCGGCTCGCGTCCGCGTCCGGTCGGCGGCGTTCCGGGCGGGTTCCCGGGTGGGATGCCGCCGGGTATGCCGCCTGGGTTCGACCCGTCGGCGCTGCAGGGTGACGGGGCCCAGGGTCTGCCGCCGGGGTTCAAGCTGCCGAAGCTCGACTTCAACAAGCTCCGCCGCCAGGAGGGCGAGAAATAGGCACGTTCCGGGACAGCGGGCGATCATAGGAGCACCTACGGTGACGGGTGACCACTCCCAGGAGGAGCCCATGACTGCGGCACCAACCCTGCCCGAGCGGCAGGAGTGGACGGTCGACGACCTCGGCGAACTGCCGAGGGACCTCCGCTACGAGCTGATCAACGGAAGGTTGATCGTGCCGTCCCCCGTCCCCGCGCACCAGGATCTCGCGTTCGAGATCGGCTTCGCGCTCCGCGGAGCCTGCCCGCCCGACTTCATCGTGAGCTCAGACCAGTCTCTGCGGATCAATCGGCGCAACGAGCCGCGTCCCGACCTGGTCGGCGTCCGCATCGAGCACTACGGGCGCACGCCCGTGCCCGTCGAAGACGCGGTCCTAGCCATCGAGATCGTGTCGGAGCACTCCGAGTTTCGCGACATGGTCGAGAAGGCGCGGCTCTATGCCGACGCAGGCCTACCCGCCTATTGGGTGGTCGACCAGAACCGGCCAGAGATCTCCTTGACCGAGATGGTGCTCGGCCCCTCGAAGCGCAGCTACGAGATCGTCAACCACACGACTGGGGTGTTCTCGGTCGAGGCCCCTTGGCCGATCACCATCGACCTACCGCGGCTCAGCGCGCGACGCGCCGGGATTCTCGAACGCATTCGGCTGCGCTGACCGCGGGCCGACGTCGCACCTCGCATTTAGGATCGCCGGGTGGCATACGAGTTTCAGGTGACCGTCGACTGCGCGGAGCCGCACGTGTTGGCTGACTGGTGGGCCGAGGCGCTCGGGTGGGAGGTCGAGGCTCAGGACGAGGGCTTCATCCGGAGCATGATCGAGCAGGGGCACGCCACCGAGGCCGAGACCACCCGCCACGGCGGCAAGCTGGTCTGGGCCACCGGCGCCGCGATCCGGCATCCCGGCGGGCTCGAGCGGGCTCCACGCTTGCTGTTCCAGCAGGTGCCTGAGGCCAAGACGGTGAAGAACCGGGTGCATCTCGACCTGCGCGCCGGCGACGACCGCGACGCCGTCGTGCAGCGGCTGCTGGGCAACGGCGCCACCTACCTGCACGACGGGCGGCAAGGGCCGCACACCTGGGTGACGCTGGCCGATCCGGAAGGCAACGAGCTGTGCGTGAGCTGACTCCGCTGCACGTCCGCGGTGTGGTGTTGCCCGACGACACCACCCGCGACATCTGGCTGGTCGGCGACCGGGTGACGTTCGAGCCGGTGGCCGGTGCCGAGACGATCAGCGAGGGCGGCTACGTGCTGCCCGGCCTGGTCGACGCGCACTGCCATATCGGCATCGCGGCCGGCGGCGGGCCGGTCACGACCGTCGAGCAGGCGCTGGCCGCCGCCGTGATCGACCGCGACGCCGGCACCCTGGCGATCCGGGACGCGGGATCGCCGTTCCCTTACCCGGACCTCGACGACCATCCCGACGCGCCGCGGCTGTCGCGGGCGGGCCGGCACCTGGCCGCGCCCAAGACGCACCTGCGCGGCATCCCGATCGAATGCTCCCCCGAGGAGCTTCCGATCGCCGCCGCCGAGCAGGCGCGGGCCGGCAACGGCTGGGTGAAGCTGGTCGGCGACTGGCTCGACCGGTCGCTCGCCGATCTCGGCCCGACGTTCGAGCCCGACGTGCTCGCCGCCGCGATCGACGCCGCGCACGCCGCGGGCGCCCGGGTGGCGGTGCACACGTTCAGCGAGACCGCCGTGTCCACATTGATCCGGGCGGGCGTCGACTCGGTCGAGCACGGCACCGGCCTGTCCCTGGACGACATCGACGAGATGGCCCGGCGCGGCACCGTCCTCGTGCCCACGATGATCAACATCGAGACCTTCGACGACATCGCCGAGCGGGCGGAGGGCAAGTTTCCCGGGTACGCGACACACATGCGCGCCCTGCACGCCGCCTTCCCGGAGGTGGTCCGCGCGGCCTACGAGGCGGGTGTGCCGATCCGCGTCGGCACCGACGCGGGTGGCGCCATCCCGCACGGGGTCTGCGCCGACGAGATGCTGATGCTGCACGAGCGGGCCGGCATGTCGGCGGTCGACGTCCTGGCCGCGGCCTCCTGGGCGGCCCGCGAGTGGCTGGGCTTCCCCGGCCTGATCGAGGGCGGCCTGGCCGATCTGGTGGTCTACGAGGCGGATCCCCGCGCGGACCTGCGCGTCGTCCGCGCGCCGAGCCGGATCGTCCTGAAGGGCCGCGTCATCAGATAGCGTCCTGGCGTTCGGCGAAGACCGCCAGGGCCGTCTGGTACGACTCGAACGCGCGCGCCGCGCCCGCGTACGCCTCCAGATGGATGAACAACTCCACGATCTCCGCGTTGGTCACCCCCGCCCGCAGCGCGATCCGCAACTGCCCCCGCAGCGGCTCCTGCGTGCCCAGCGTCGCCGCGATGGTCACCGAGATCAGCGCCCGCGACCGGTCGTCGAGGCCCGGCCGGCTCCAGGAGTCCCCGAACGTGTGCTCGGTGGCCAACCGCCGGAAGTCGGCGCCCACCGCCGGCCCGCCCGGACCCAGCGGCAGCACCAGCGGCTGGCCGAGCAGGCGTTCCGCGGTGTCCAGCGCGTCGCGATGTGACTCAGGAGTGCTCATCAGCCTCAGCCTAGGTCGGAGATCCCAACGGGACAGCCGATCCGGCGCGGTGATCAAACACAGCCTCGCTAGGATTCCCGGTTATGGCTCGCGTTCTTACTCCCCGTGCGGAGGACTTTCCCCGCTGGTACCAGGATCTGATCGCCAAGGCGCAACTCGCCGACAACGGCCCGGTGCGGGGCACGATGGTGATCCGACCGGCCGGGTACTCGATCTGGGAGCGCATGCAGGCCGAGATGGACGCGCGCATCAAGATCGCGGGCGCCGAGAACGCGTACTTCCCGCTGTTCATCCCCGAGAGCTACCTCAAGCGTGAGGCCGACCACGTCGAGGGCTTCTCGCCCGAGCTCGCCGTCGTCACCCACGGTGGCGGCAAGCAGCTCGCCGAGCCGGTGGTGGTCCGGCCCACGTCGGAGACCGTCATCGGCGAGTTCATGGCCAAGTGGGTCGACTCGTACCGCGACCTGCCCCTGCTCCTCAACCAGTGGGCCAACGTCGTGCGCTGGGAGCTGCGCCCGCGCGTGTTCCTGCGGACCAGCGAGTTCCTCTGGCAGGAGGGCCACACCGCGCACGCCACGGAGGAGGACGCGCGCAACTACGCGCGCAAGATCCTGCACGAGGTGTACGAGGACTTCATGGTCGGCGTCCTCGGCATCCCGGTGGTGGTCGGGCGCAAGACCAACCGCGAGCGCTTCGCCGGCGCGACCAGCACGTACACCCTCGAAGGCATGATGGGCGACGGCAAGGCGCTGCAGATGGGCACCTCGCACGAGCTCGGCCAGAACTTCGCGAAGGCCTTCGACATCACCTACTCCGCGGCGAGCGGCGGCGTCGAACACGCCTGGACCACGTCCTGGGGCACGTCCACCCGCATGCTGGGTGGTCTGATCATGAGCCACGGCGACGACAACGGCCTGCGGGTGCCGCCGCGACTGGCGCCGATCCAGGCGTACGTGATGGTCGTCAAGGACGGCGACGGCGTGGCGGCGGCGGCGACGAAGCTGCGCGACGCGCTGCGGGACGCCGGCGTGCGGGTCGGGCTCGACGACCGGGTCGACACCGCGTTCGGCCGCCGTGCGGTGGACGCGGAGCTCAAGGGCTACCCGGTGCGGATCGAGGTCGGCCCTCGCGACCTGGCCGCGGGCAACGCCGTCGTGGTGCGCCGGTTCGACGGCAGCAAGACCGCGGTGCCGGTGGCCGACGTGGTGGGTCGCGTGCTCGCCGCCCTCGACGAGGACCAGCAGAAGCTCTACGACGAGGCGCTGGCATTCCGCCAGTCGCACACCGTCGAGGTGTCGACGCTGGCCGACGCGATCGCGGCGACCGCGACCGGCTGGGCCCGCGTGCCGTGGTCGGCGGTCGGCGTCGACGGCGAGGCCGAGGCCAACGGCCAGGGCGTCACGGTCCGCTGCCTGGTCCGCGCCGACGGCTCGGTGCCGGACTCGCAGGACGAGCCGGACCTGGTCGCCATCCTCGGCCGCTCCTACTGATGGGCTTCGAGCCCGGCAGCCTGATCGTCCACCGCAACGCCCGCCACGACCGCCTCGGCTGGGTGCGCCCGACCCGCGTGGTCAGCGACGACGAGCGCGGCCTGCTGGTCTGGCTCGCACCGGGCTCGGCGGTGGCGTCGGAGGTCTCGGCGGACGGCCGCGGCATGCGCGCGATGCCGTTCACGGAGTGGATCACCCTGTCGTACGGGGTCAAACAGCACATTTGGCGCGGCAACGGGGTGCTCAAGTTCCACCCGGTCGGTGAGGATCACTCGGTCTGGTGGTTCCGGGAGGCGGACGGCCGTTTCGCGGGCTGGTACGTGAACCTGGAAGAACGCGCCCTCCGCTGGTCCGACGGCGCCCTGGCCGGGCTCGACGTGGTCGACCAGGACCTCGACATCGTGGTCGACCCGGACCGGACGTGGCGCTGGAAGGACGAGGACGAGTTCACGGAGCGGCTCGCCTTTCCGGACCACTACTGGGTGGGCGACGAGGCCGCGGTCCGCGCCGAAGGCTGGCGGGTGGTCAAGCAGATCGAGGCGGCCGAGTTCCCGTTCGACGGCACGTGGACCGACTTCCAACCGGACCCGTCGTGGGAGACACCGACGGCTCTGCCCGCGGGCTGGGACCGGCCGGTGGTCGTTCGCTGACACCGGTTCCGCGGGGCGTCGTGCCGGAACACGAGGCGCGGTCCCGGGTCCGCGGTGGGCGCGACCGTCGCTCCCGCCGGACACCGCTCCGCTTCGCTCCGCTGCCAGGTCCGCGGTTCGGCGGTGGAGACGGCGGCAGGCGCAACGATCCGCCAGGTCCTGGATCGTGCGGCGGGGCTGACGGGGTGGAGGTCCGGCAATAGGGTGCGGATCATGGCGTTTGCTTCCGGGCGGTTGGTGATGCGGCGGTGTTGGCGTGGGGGGCGGATAAGCTTCATCAGCCCGGCGGTGGTGGTTTCGGACGACGCGCAGGGGCTGCTGCTCTGGCAGCCCGCAGGCATTACGTTCTGGCGGTTGATGACCGCTGACGGGCGCACGCACCATGACGGCACGCTCGACGAGCTTGGGCCGATGGAGTTGACGGCGCAGCCGTGGATCGGTGGGCCGTTGCTCATGTATCACCCGGCTGACGGGGCTCCCTGGTCGATCTGGCTCTTCCACGACGAGCACACGGGTGAGTTCACCGGGTGGTACGTCAATCTCGAAGATCCTTACCGCCGCTGGGACGACGATGGGCTGGCCGGGATCGACACCGCCGACCACGCCCTGGACATCCTGGTCGCGCCTGATCGCAGCTGGCGCTGGAAGGACGAGGACGAGCTCGCCGCGAAGACCGGCAACGCCGACTACTGGGACGCGGCCGGGGCGGCTCAGATCCGCGCCAATGGTGAGGCCGTCGTGGAACTGGTCGAGAACGGCAAGTTCCCGTTCGACGGCGCCTGGTTTGACCTTCAGCCGGACGCGTCCTGGCGGGTTCCCGGCGACCGACCGCCGGGCTGGGACCGTCCTCGGGCGGTTTGATGGCTTCGCGTTAGGCGGCGTCTGGTTTGATCTTCGGCCTGACGCGTCCTGGCGGGTTCCGGGCGGGCGCCTGTTTGGGACCGGTCTTGGGCGGTTTGATGGCTTTCGCGTTTGGCGGCGCCTGGCTCGGTCTCCGGCCTGATGCGTCCTGGCGGGTTCCCGACGATCGGCCGCCTGGTTGCGGCCGGCCTTGGGTGGTTGATGGCCTCCGGTTGGGCGGCGCCTGGCTCGGTCTCCGGCCCGACGCTTCCCGGCGGGTCCCGGGTGAACTGCCGCCCGTTGGGGCTGGCCTTGGGTGGTTTGATGGCTTTTGGGGTTGCCGCAACCCACCGCGGGCCTGGCAGCGCAGCGCAGCGGAGCGGTGTCCGGCGGGAGCGGCGGTCGTGCCCACGGCGGGCCCGGGAACGCCGGCTCTTGACCGCGACGCGTCCGATGTCCTGACCCGCCGTATGCGGGCGCGGACCGTCTGGCAGAATGGTCTGCTGGTATCCGGCGCGCGCCCGGCGCCCTCTACCCCGGGTGCGACGCCAGTCCATGAACGATCTTCGGCGCAACCCCACTGCGTCGCCGACCGATCACCCACGTATCGCAACAGGAGCGAACAGACTGTGGCCGTAAAGATCCGGCTCCTGCGGATGGGGAAGATCCGCAACCCGCAATACCGCATCGTCATCGCCGACTCGCGCACCAAGCGTGACGGACGGGCGATCGAGTACGTCGGCATCTACCACCCCAAGGAAGAGCCGTCGCTGATCGAGGTCAAGTCCGACCGGGTGCAGTACTGGCTCTCCGTCGGTGCCCAGCCGAGCGAGGCGGTGCAGCGGATCCTCGAGCGCACCGGTGACTGGCAGAAGTTCAAGAACCTGCCGGCCCCCGAGCCGCTGAAGGTCGCCGCCGCGCGCGTCGATCGGCGGGAGGCCTACGAGGCCGAGGCGCGTGCCGCGGCCGGGCTGAGCGAGGCGCCGGCGCCGACCAAGGCAGCGAAGAAGGCGGCGAAGGCCGCGGAGCCGAAGGCCGAGGCGGCCGAGGCACCCAAGTCCGAGGAGCAGGCGGTTGCGGACTCCGGCGAGCAGGCCTGACGTGGCACTCCGGCCCGCGCTGGAGCACCTTGTCAAGGGCATCGTCGACCATCCTGACGACGTGCGCGTCCGGCTGGTCGACTCGCGTCGCGGCAAGCGGCTCGAAGTGCGCGTCAACCCGGAAGACCTGGGCACGGTGATCGGTCGAGGCGGGCGCACCGCCAAGGCGCTGCGCCAGGTCATCGGTTCGATCGGCGGCCGGGGCGTCCGGGTCGACATCGTCGACGCGTACTGATGCTCCTTGTCGTCGGCCGGATCGGCCGGCCACACGGCATTCGCGGTGAGGTCACCGTGGAGGTCCGGACCGACGAGCCAGAGCAGCGGTTCGCCGCCGGGTCGGTGTTGATCACCGACCCGGCGGCGGCGTCCGCGGCCGGTGTCGTGCCCGCGACGCTGACCATCGAGGACGTGCGCTGGCACCAGGGTCGTCCGTTGGTGCTCTTCGACGGCTACTACGACCGCGACCTCGTCGAGAACCTGCGCAATGTGCTGCTCTGCGTGGACTCCGACGATGTGGAATCTCCGGACGATCCGGACGAGTTCCTCGACCACGAGTTGGTCGGCCTGTCCGCGGTGAGCCCGGGCGGCGAGGTGCTCGGCACCGTCGCCCGGATCGACCACGCGCCGGCCTCGGACCTGCTGGTGCTGGCGCGGCCCGGTGGCGGCACGGCGCTCGTGCCCTTCGTGAAGGCCCTCGTGCCGTCGGTCGACGTGGCCGGTGGCAAGGTCGTCGTCGACGCACCGGTGGGGTTGCTGGACCTGTGATGCGGGTCGACGTCGTCACGATCTTTCCCGAGTACCTGTCGCCGCTGTCGTTGTCGCTGATCGGCAAGGCGCGGGGGACCGGACTCCTCTCCGTGGACGTGCACGATCTGCGGACCTGGACGTCCGATGTGCACCGAACTGTGGATGACACGCCCTATGGCGGCGGTCCCGGCATGGTGATGCGGCCCGAACCCTGGGGTCAGGCGCTGGACGCGTTGGCCACACCGTCGTCGCGGTTGGTGGTGCCGACACCGGTCGGAGCGCCGTTCACGCAGGCGACCGCGCACGCGCTGGCTTCGTCGGAACATCTGATCTTCGCGTGCGGGCGGTACGAGGGCATCGACCAGCGGGTGATCGACCACGCGGCGGCCCGGATGCCGGTGACGGAGGTCTCGCTCGGCGACTACGTGCTCTTCGGCGGCGAGGTCGCGGTTCTCGTGATCATGGAGGCGGTGGTTCGGCTGCTGCCGGGCGTGCTGGGCAACGCCGACTCGCTGGCCGAGGAGTCGCACGCGGCCGGGCTGCTGGAGGCGCCGGTCTACACGAAGCCGCCGGTGTGGCGGGACCTGGCGGTCCCGGACATCCTGCGCTCGGGCGACCACGGCCGCATCGCCCGCTGGCGCCGCGACGAGTCCCTGCGCCGCACCGCACTGCGGCGCCCTGACATGCTCACCGGCCCCAACGCGCCCGACCTGGACAAGGCCGACCGCGCGGTGCTCGACGAACTGGAGAGCTGACCGGGGTTGCCGCAACCCACCGCGGACCTGGCAGCGCAGCGAAGCGGAGCGGTGTCCGGCGGGAGCGACGGTCGTGCCCACCGCGGGCCCGGGACAGGATCCTCGGGGTTCCTCAGGGTTCGAAGGGCAATTTCCGATCGTCGTCGGTGGTATGGCAAAGTAGTGAGGTTGCTTGCCGCAGTCGGCCGCGCCCGTGGGCGGCTGCGAGGGTCTCCTGGAGTGGTGGGGGACCAGAATCACCCGTCGCACGCCGCTCGGCGTGCCGTGATAGCCGAAGGATGAGCGATGAACACCCTGGACGCCCTCGACGCCCAGTCGCAGCGGACCGACATTCCCGACTTCCGTGGCGGTGACACCGTCAAGGTGCACGCGCGAGTCGTCGAAGGCAACCGGTCCCGTGTGCAGATCTTCCAGGGCGTGGTCATCCGCCGGCAGGGTGGTGGCCTGCGTGAGACCTTCACCGTCCGCAAGATGAGCTTCGGCGTCGGTGTGGAGCGGACCTACCCGGTCAACTCCCCGGCGATCGACCGGATCGAGGTCGTGACCCGCGGCGACGTGCGGCGGGCCAAGCTCTACTACCTCCGCGAGCTGCGCGGCAAGAAGGCCAAGATCAAGGAGAAGCGCGAGAAGCAGCCCAGCTGACACTCGCCACTCACGTTGCGATGGCCTCGTGCGGTTACGCTAGCCCCCACGAGGCCTCTCGATCGGGAATCGCCTCGGGCGGTAATGCCGTCGACAGACGGTGGCGTCCGCGTGCGGGCGCTTGGCTGACCTGGGGAGAGGCGCGTCGTGGACCGAGGCGAGATTGGCCAGGAACGCCGGCGCCGGTTTCCCCGGCGCCGCGTGCAGATGCCTCTCTGGCAAGAGCTGCCACTGCTGCTGATCGTGGCGTTCTGCCTCGCCGTGCTGATCCGCAGCTTCCTGCTGCAGGCGTTCTTCATCCCGTCCGGGTCCATGGAGAACACGCTGCTCGTCGGCGACCGGGTGCTGGTCAACAAAATCGTTTATGACGTACGCGATCCGAAACGCGGCGAAGTCGTCGTGTTCCGCGGTCCGGAGGCCTGGGCGCCGCAGCCGGTTGACGGCGGTGACCCGGGCCTTTTCAACAAGATCGGGCGTACGTTCGGCGACCTCATCGGCGTCAGCCGCCCTGGTGCCAAGGACTTCATCAAGCGGGTGATCGCCGTCGGTGGCGACCGGGTCAGCTGCTGCGACGACCAGGGTCGCGTGATGGTCAACGGCAAGGGCCTCGACGAGCCGTACATCTACGACAACTCGCCGCTCGACGTGGCGCCGGCGGCCGGCGAGTGCCGGTCGCGCCAGTTCGCTGAGGTGGTCGTGCCGCCCGGTGAGCTGTTCGTGATGGGCGACCACCGCGGTGTCTCGCAGGACGCCCGCTGCCAGGGTCCGATCCCGGTCGACAACGTGGTCGGTCGCGCCTTCGTGATCGTCTGGCCGCAGGACCGGTGGAAGAATTTGTCGGTGCCGGACACGTTCGACGGCATCCCACCACCGACGAGTGGCGGCGCGGGTGGAGGTAGCGGTGCGCCGCTACCATCGCAAGGGTCCCCATTGCCAGGAAAGGGAGACATTGTCGTCACGATGCCAATCTTCGCGTCCGTCCTTTTTCTGGCGCGTTCCCGACGCGGACTCCCAGACCGGCAACGTAGGCTCCGTCCGTGATTGAGGAACAGCTCCCCCAGAAGCCGAAGAAGAGCTCGTCGTTCTGGAAAGAACTGCCGATCCTGCTCGGCGTCGCGATCCTCGTGGCCGTCCTGGTGCGGGCGTTCCTGCTGCAGACCTTCTACATCCCGTCGCCGTCGATGGAGCACACTCTCGACGTCAACGACCGGGTGCTGGTCAACAAGATTGTGTACGACTTCCGGTCGCCCGAGCGCGGCGAGATCATCGTGTTCCAGGCGCCGTCCGAGTGGCGCAGCGGCCTCGTCGACGAAGACTTCATCAAGCGCGTCATCGCCGTCGGCGGTGACCGGGTCGAGTGCTGCGACGCGCAGAAGCGGCTGGAGGTCAACGGGCATCCGTTGGACGAGCCGTACCTGTTCAACGAGAACGGCATCAGCGACCCCGCCGCCGATCAGCCCTTCGACTTCACCGTGCCCAAGGGGCGGTTGTGGGTGATGGGTGACCATCGTGCGGCGTCGGGGGACTCGCTGGAGCACTGGAAGCAGAGCAACGGGGATCCGCTGATCTCGACGATCACCGAGGATTCGGTTGTCGGCCGGGCGTTCGTGGTGTTCTGGCCTGTTGGGCGGGCGAAGTGGTTGTCGGTTCCGGAGACGTTCAACGGAGTGCCGGCGCCGGCGGCCGTGGGCTGAGCGGTTCCCCCTCGGTCGGAGGCCTCTGGCCCTTGGTGGCCATGTTCGTCGGTCGGGCCCGGCTCTCGTGGCATTGGTCGTTTGTCGAGGCCTGGTTCTCGTGGCTTTTTCGTTGGGCGAGGCTCGGCCTTCGGTGGCTGGGCTCGTCGATCAGGGGCCGGCTCTCGGTGGCTGGGCTGGGCTGGTCGGTCGAGGCCGGTCCTTGGTGGCTGTGTTCGTTGGTCGAGGCCCGGCTCTTGGTGGCTGGGCTCCTTGGCTTGGCTGGGTGAGGCGGGCTCGGGGTCGGCGCCTAAGCTGGCTCGGTGACGGAGTTTCAGCCGCGCCGGGCCGCGCGGGTGTTGCTGGTCGACGACGCGGATCGGGTGTTGCTGTTTCACGGTGTCGATCCTGGGCGGCCGGATCACCGCTACTGGTTCACTCCCGGCGGTGGGTTGTCGGCCGGTGAGTCGGCGGTCGGCGGTGCCGTGCGGGAGTTGGCCGAGGAGACCGGCCTCGTCCGGCCCTCAGCGGATCTTGGTGAACCGGTGTACCAGGAGACGACCGAGTTCCCGTTCGACGGCGTCTGGTACCGCCAGGAGCAGGAGTTCTTCCTCCTGCGCGTGCCGTCGTGGTCCGTCGACACGACCGGCTTCGACCAGATCGAGAAAGACTCGATCATCGCGCACCGATGGTGGTCGATTCCTGAGTTGGAGCGTACGAAGGAGCGGTACTACCCCGACGAGTTGACCACCGTGCTGCGCCGGGTGCTGGGGAAGGACTGATCCGCTGTGCTGACACCACCGCGCACCGTGGTGCGCCGCGAGGGCGGCCTCTACGCCCTCGAGCGGGCGTTGCAGCGGCGCGGGTTCCGGCATGTGGCCGGGGCCGACGAGGCCGGCCGGGGTGCGTGCGCCGGGCCCTTGGTGGCCGCGGCCGCGGTGCTGCCCGAGGGCAAGCGCGGCGAGATCGAGGGCCTGGCGGATTCGAAGCTGCTGACGCCGTTGGCCCGGGAACGGATCTACGCGCAGGTGGTGAAGCGTGCCCTCGCGTACTCCGTGGTGATCATCCCCGCGGCCGAGGTCGACGCCCGTGGCCTGCACGTCTGCAACCTGCAGGCGATGCGCCGCGCGCTGGCGTCGTTGCCGGTGGGTCCGGAGTACGTGCTGACCGACGGATTCCCGCTCGACGGCATGGGCGTGCCCGGGCTCGCGGTCTGGAAGGGCGACCGGGTAGCGGCGTGCGTGGCCGCGGCCAGCGTGCTCGCCAAGGTCACCCGGGATCGGATCATGGTCGAGCTGGACGGGCAGTTCCCGGACTACGGCTTTTCGGAGCACAAGGGGTACGTGACGCCGGAGCACAACGCGGCGCTGACAGAGCACGGGCCGTGTGTGGAGCATCGGTTCTCGTACATCAACGTGGCCAACGCGTCGGGTCGCGACTCGCGTCCACCGCGGAGCCGGCGGCCACGCGTGCTGACGGATCCGTCCACGCTGGCCGGTGAGGTCGTGCCCGACCTGTCTCCGGGCGAAGAGCTGGATCTCGATCTCATGGGTCTCGGCCCGACGGGTGGCGCTTCCTGACGCGTACCTGATCATGGCCTTGAAATCGTGGCTTCGGTCACTCCGGAATTGGATCTTGGCAGGTCTGGGGTCGAGATCGGGTTCGGTGCTGGAGTCCGGAACCCGACGCATATCTCGGTTCGGATGGTCGCGATCCGGACTGTCCGGGCGTTCGGTCCGATCTGGATCGAGGGGTCTGTTCCGATCTTGATTCGGGCGCTTCTGATCTTGATTAGGGCGCTTCCGACGACGCCGATCTTGCCGTTTTGGGCCCTCTGATGGCGGCCCTTCGGGTGACGTTTCAGCCCGCGCGGATCCGGTAGGGCGCGCCGAGCCCCCAGGGGGTACCGTCGGCGTGGCGTCCGGCGAGCGGCTTCGGCCGCCGACGCCGGTGGGGGAAGATGGTGCCATGAAGGGCGGAGAGCGATGAGCGCAGAGGATCTCGAGAAATACGAGACCGAGATGGAGCTGCAGCTCTACCGGGAGTACCGCGACATCGTCCGCCAGTTCTCCTACGTCGTCGAGACCGAACGCCGCTTCTACCTGGCCAACCAGGTCGACCTGCACGTGCGCAACTCGGACGGCGAGGTCTATTTCGAGGTCGAGATGCACGACGCCTGGGTTTGGGATATGTACAGGCCTGCGCGCTTCGTGAAGAATGTCCGGGTCATGACCTTCAAGGACGTCAACGTCGAAGAGCTCGAAAAGCCGGACATCTCGCTCCCTGCCGACTCGGGCTTCGGCGGCTGACGCCGCCTACCACATCCGGCGCCCGCGCGGGCGTTATCCACAATCCACAGGCCGCCGCCCACCGCGTTGCCGCTCCTCCCGGCCGCGACGAGACTGCCATGCATGCATTGGTACGCGCTCCGTAACGCATTGTTGACCGTCGCGGCCGTTGTCGTGGTCGTCTCGGCGGCGGTCCTGGTGCCGGGTGTCCCGTCCGCGAGATCGGGCTGGGGTCCGCCGTTAGGCAAGGCCGCGGCCCGCGGCCTCCACCAAGGCGCGGCAATCCGCGCGAGCCCGGCCCGGGTGGTCGAGGTCCTGGCACTTGGCCGCCCGGCTGATCTGGCCAGGCAGGCCGCGATCGTCGGCGATCGGCGCTCCGACCTTGTCGATTTCGGTGGAAGTGTCGCGGACTCGCGGTCGGATGGACCGCGTTCGAGGCTCGCGGCGGTTGGTGGCGCTTTCGCCGGATCGGCGGTTGATGGTCGGCCACCGGAGCCGACGCTTCTCGTCGGTCCCGTTGCGCCGCGGACGGGGTTCGATCTGCCGGTCGCGCCGCCGTTGCGGGTCACGCGGCCGTTCGATGCTCCGGCCAGACCCTGGCTGCCGGGTCATCGCGGTGTCGACCTGGCCTCGGAGCCCGGCGCGACCGTCTGGGCGGCCGGCCCGGGGGAGGTCGTCTTCGCCGGGCCCGTCGCCGGCCGGACGGTGGTCAGCATCCAGCACGCCAACGGTCTGCGCACGACCTACGAGCCCGTGACCGCCGCCGTTCGGCGCGGCGACCGGGTCGCCACGGGCGATCCGATCGGCACGGTCGAGGCCGGTCACGCGGGCTGCCCCGTCACCGCCTGCCTGCACTGGGGCCTGCGGCGGGAGGACGTCTATCTCAACCCACTGCTGCTGCTCGGCTTCCGGGTCCGACTACTGCCGCTTTAGGGCGTGTCTCGTGGATCATGGTGGCGCGCCGCCGGGCCTGGACGACGACCGGCCTCCGGCGGCCGGACGCCGCCTGGACCTTGCCGGCGCACCATCCTGATCCACGAGATACGCCCTAAGCCGATCGACGCAGGAGGGAGGGGAGGCGTTCGGCGAAGCGTTCGTACTCGTCGGCGCGGTTGTAGATCTGGCCGCAGACGCGCAGCCAGCCACGGCCGTTCCAGGCGTTGAGGTTGACCTCGGTCTTGAGCTCGTCGGAGATCCGCTCGCGGAGGGCCACCGCCTCGGTTTGGGTGGTCGCGATGCCGGCCGGCAGGGGGATGAGGCGCATGGCCACGTCAGGGCCGCCCGGGTCGGGCAGTTCGTCCGCCGAGAGGCCGAGGGCCGTGCCGATCACCCGCTGGCCGTACGCGGCGAGGGCGGCGTTGTGCGCCCGCACCTGGTCGATGCCCAGGCTGCGCAGCGTGAACAGCCCGGCCGGCGCGGCCAGCCACGGCGTGTAGTCCAGCGTCGCCTGGAACTCCACGTTGTCGGGGAAGCCCTTCGGCTGCTGCCACGACACGACCAGCGGCTGGATCCGGTCGACCCAGCGTTCGGCGACGGCCAGGAGGGCGGTGCCGCGTGGCGCGTACGCCCATTTGTGGAAGTTGCCCACCCAGAAGTCGGCGCCGATCCGGTCGACCTCGACGGGAAGCATCCCGGGCGCGTGGGCGCCGTCCACGAGGACCGCCACGCCCAGCCGGGCCGCGACGGTGGCGATGGTCGCGACGGGAAGCTGGTAGGCGGTCGCCGAGGTGATCTGGTCGACGATCAGCAGCTTGGTCCGGCCTTTGTCCAACGCGGCGCGGATCCGCGCGACGACGTCGGTCTCGCTCGCCCGCATCGGCAGGGTGATCAGGCCGGCGGTCGCGCCGGTGCGGGCGCACTCGCGCTCGACGGAGTACGAGATCGACCCGTACCCGTGGCTGGTCGTCAGGACCTCGTCGCCGGGGCCGAGCCCGATCGACTGCAGGGCGATCGCGATGCCGCTGGTCGCGTTGCCGACGAGTGCCGTGCGGTCCGGGTCGGCGCCGAGGAACGTGGCGAGGTGCCGGCGGGTGTGCGCGACCCGGTCGAAGAAGCCGCGGTCGAAGAAGCGCAGCGGGTTGTTCTCGACCTCGTCGCGCAGCCGCTGTTGGACGCGCTGCACGTTGACCGGCACGGCGCCGAACGAGCCGTGGTTGAGGTGGGCGACGCTCGGGTCCAGGGAGAACAGCAGCCGGGCACCAGGAAGGGGGGTGGGCGGCGCGGGTTCAGCCACGGACGGACCTCATAGGAATGATCGTACGAGTCGATCGAGTCGTGGGGCGGCTGGATGCCGCCGCGGGCATAGGCTGCGCCCATGTCGTCCCGGGACTCGCACTGCTCGTTCTGCGGCGCCGCGTACGCGCCCGATCAGGCCTGGCCGAGGGTGTGCGCGGCGTGCGGCGAGACCACCTACCGCAACCCGGTGCCGGTCGCCGTCGCGGTGCTGCCCGTCGACGACGGTGTGCTGGTCATCCGCCGGGCCGTTCCGCCGCGGGTCGGGCTGCTGGCGCTGCCGGGCGGGTTCGTCGACCACGGCGAGTCGTGGCAGCGGGCCGTGGTGCGCGAGTTGGGCGAGGAGACCGGGATCGTGGCGGCGGAGTCCGACGTCACCCTCTTCGACGTGCACAGCGCCCCGGACGGCACCGTGCTCATCTTCGGCCTGCTCCGGGCCAGGTCGGCGGCCGACCTGCCGGTCTCGGCGCCCAACGCGGAGGTCGCCGGTTGGGCGGTCGCCCGCGACACCACCGACATGGCCTTCGATCTGCATGCCCGGGTGCTGACGCGCTACCTGTCGGAGCGCGTCACGGCCTGACCCGCCGCGTCAGGCGCGCGGATGTGCCTGGCGGTAGGCCGCCCGCAGCCGCTCCATCGAGACGTGGGTGTAGATCTGCGTCGTCGCCAGTGACGCGTGGCCGAGCAGTTCCTGCACCGCGCGCAGGTCGGCGCCGCCTTCCAACAGGTGGGTGGCGGCGGAATGGCGCAGCCCGTGCGGCGTCATGTGCGGCAGGCCGGCCGCCTGCGCGTACCCACTGACCAGCCGCCGCACCACCGTGGGCTGCAACCGGCCGCCGCGCGCGCCGAGGAACAGGGCGTCGCCGCTGGTCGCGCCGGCCAGCGATGACCGACCCAGGCGCAACCAGTCGTCCAGCGCCTCCTGCGCCGGCAGTCCATAAGGGACGGAGCGTTCCTTGTCGCCCTTGCCGACCACCCGGACGACCCGCCGGCCGCCGTCGACATCGGCGCGGTCCAGGCCGCACAGCTCGCTCACCCGGATCCCGGTCGCGTAGAGGAGCTCCAGCACCGCTCGGTCACGCAGCAGGGTCGGCGCGGCCTCTTCACCCGGTGCCAGCACCAGCTCGGTCGCCTGCTCCGCGCGCAGCACGGCGGGCAGGTCGCGGTTGGCCTTCGGCGTGGCGAGCTTGGCGCCCACGTCGACGTCGAGCAGGCCGCCGCGGTGCGCCCACGCGCTGAACGTCCGCGCGGCCGCGGCCCGGCGGGCCAGTGAGGTGCGGGCGCCGCCGAGCGTACGCAGCCGGGCCAGCCAGCTGCGCAGCACCGCGATGTCCAGGTCGCCCGGCGCCGCACAGCCCATCCGGGCGGCGTGGTCGAGCAGCGAGACGACGTCGCCGACGTACGCGCGTACCGTGTGTGTCGATCGGTTTTCGACGTGTGACAGGTGGCGGGCGAACTCGTCGACCGCTTCGCGCATCGCGTGCGGAAGCGCCTCGTGCAGCGCCTGCGTCGATCGGCCCATCACCCGCGACGGTCACCGCCGTGGGTGGCCCGCGTCAAGCCGCCGCGCCGGGTGTTGGCCGCTGGGCCGGCCGCCGGGTCAGCCCGCCGCGAAGCCGGCGGCGAGCAGGAGGCCCAGCCCGACGACCAGGTACACGGCCGGCGGACGGAGCCAGCCACCCGGACCTTCGGGGCGGACGGCGCCGGTCGTGGCGCTGTAGAGGCCGGCCGCGAGCAGCGGCAGGCCGGCGATCAGCAGCATGCCGGAGACGATGCCCGAGATGACCAGATCGCCGGAGAACATCGAGTCGAAGAAGATCCGCAGGGCGCCGATCTCGAAAACAGCGGTGAGTACGCCGTAGAGCAGCGCGAGCGCCGGGCGGCGGGTGCGGTAGACCCCTTCGCCGGCAGGTGCGCCGCCCGGCCGGCGCATGTCGTCGCGCGGAGCGATCGGCGGCATCAGGCCGGTCGGGGCGTTGAGGCCGGCCGCGCCGTCGGGCATCGCGTCCGGCATGGGCAGCGGCGGGGGGACCGGTTCGCCGATCGGCGGTCGGGCCTCCGCCGGACCGGTGCGGGGGAGTTCGCCGGTGGCCGGGCCCGCGTACGCCCGCTGCGGTGGCTCGTCGTTCTGGCGCCTCCTCGCGTCGGCCGGCAACGGGCGGGCGGAGCTGTTCCACGACGGCTGCTCGGCCTGTTCGTCGCTCCAACGCTGCTCCCGGTCGCCGCCGGTCGTGAACCCGTTGAAGGACGGCTCGGCGCCGCGGTCGGGACCGGAATCGCGAGGCTCGGGTGCGCGGTAGCCGCCGTCCCGCCAGCTTCCCTCGCCGAAGCCGCGATCGTCGTCGTTCCACCGCTGCTGCTCGTCGTCGGGGTATCCGCGTCGTCCGTCCACGAGCCGCACGGTATTCGACCGGCCTGCGAGGCGGCCAGCCGAGCTTCCGAATTGCGGGTTTAAGTCGCTGTGATTCCGATCCCGATACCATGCTTTCGGGCGGTTGAGCCTGAACTTTCCACAGGTCGTCGTTGTCCACAGGGGAAGAGCGCCCGGCTTCCGGCGCGCCCTCGGCGGCCGGCATCGTCGGCACATGACGGTGGTACGACAAGCGGTCGGCGCCTGGGGTGAGCGGCGGGCGGCCCAGCATCTGTCGGACGCGAACTTCCGGGTGGTGGCCCGCAACTGGCGGTGCCCGCTAGGTGAGATCGACATCATCGCGTGGGACGGCGACACGCTCGTCTTCTGCGAGGTCAAGACGCGCCGGGGGTTGGGCTTCGGGCTGCCGGCCGAGGCGGTGGTGGCGGCCAAGGCGCGGCGGCTGCGCCGGCTCGGTGCGCGGTGGCTGGCGCTCAACAGCGTGCATCCGCGCGAGATCCGGTTCGACGTGATCGCGGTCCTGATCCGGCGGCCGGGCACCGTCGACATCGACCATATCCGTGGCGCGTTCTAGCACATGATCGCCGTGCGCGCTCCGTTGTCCACAGCCTTCGGGTTGTCCACAGGCGCCCGTGCGCGGCCCTACCGTTTGCGTCAACGTCTTCACCGTGAGCTACGCGAAGGTGCTGTCAGTCGGTCTGGTCGGTGTCAGCGGACATCTTGTCGAGGTCGAAGCCGACCTGTCCGCCGGGCTGCCCGCCGTGGTGATGTCCGGCTTGCCGGACACGGCTCTCAACGAAGCCCGCGACCGGGTGCGGGCGGCGGTCGTCAACTCCGGTGAAAGCTGGCCCAACCGGCGCATCACCGTCAACCTGCTGCCCGCGACCCTGCCCAAATACGGCTCTGCCTTCGACATGGGCATAGCGGCGGCGCTGTTGGGGGCGGCCGGTGAGCTACCGCTGGCCGCCCTCGACGGTGTCGTGCTGCTCGGTGAGCTGGGTCTCGACGGCAGCGTGCGACCGGTCCGCGGTGTCCTGCCGATGGTCGCGGCCGCTTTGCGTGCGGGCGTGCACCGCGCGGTCGTGCCGCTGGCCAACGCCGCCGAGGCCGCCGTCGTGCCGGGCGTCACGGTCAAGGCGGTCGAGACGCTGCACCGGCTGGTCGCGTTCATCCGTGCCGGTGGCCCACTGCTCGACCCACCGGCCGACCGACCGCCTCCGGAGCCGGCGATGCCGGATCTAGCCGACGTCGCCGGTCAGGCGCTGGGCCGGCGAGCGATCGAGGTGGCCGCGGCCGGCGGGCACCACGTGGCGATGTTCGGCCCGCCCGGCGCGGGCAAGACGATGCTGGCCGAACGGCTGCCGTCGGTGCTGCCGCCGCTCGACGACGAAGCGGCACTCGAGGTGACGGCCCTGCACTCGGTGGCCGGTCTGTTGCCGGTCGGCGGCCGGCTGGTCCGCCGCCCACCGTTCCAGGCCCCACACCACTCGGCGACGTTGGCCGCGCTGGTCGGCGGCGGCTCGGGCCTCGCCCGTCCCGGCGCGGTGTCGCTGGCCCATCGCGGCGTGTTGTTTCTCGACGAAGCTCCCGAGTTCGCGACCAGAGCCCTCGAAGCGTTGCGCCAGCCGCTGGAGTCCGGGCGGGTGCTGTTGAGCCGCACGGGCGGCACCACCGAATACCCCGCGCGGGTCCAGTTCGTGGTGGCCGCTAACCCGTGCCCTTGCGCGAAGCCACAGGGCGACGCGGGGTGCGAGTGCACACCGCTGGCTCGGCGCCGCTATATGGGCCGGCTGTCCGGCCCGCTGCTCGACCGCATCGACGTGCAGATCGAGCTGATGCCGGTCACGGCGGCCGACCTGTTCGTCTCGACGAGCGTCGGCGAATCGTCGGCCGCGGTGGCGCAGCGGGTGGCCCAGGCCCGGGCGGCGGCTTCGGCGCGGTGGTCGGCCGCGCGGTGGCGGGTCAACGCCGAGGTGCCCGGCCCGGCTCTGCGCCAACCGCCCTGGCGGCTGCCTGCGAACGACACTCTGCAGCTTCGGCGGCGGCTCGACAGCGGGTCGCTGTCGGCACGGGGTTTCGACAGGGTTTTACGCCTGTCCTGGTCCATCGCTGATCTCGACGGCCGCGACCGGCCAGACAGCGAGGACGTCCAGGAAGCCCTGGCCCTGCGCACAGGCGGTGGGCGGCGGCGCGATGGCTGACACCGAGATCCAGCTGGCTCGGGTGGCGTTGACGCTGCTGGCGGAGCCCGGCACGCGCGCGGTGCACCGCCTGGTCGCACGGCATGGGCCGCGGGCGGCACTGGCGCTGGCCCTGTCGGGCGAGATCCCGGACGAGACGGCCCGCGACGCGGTCGCGGCCCGGCTTGCTGCGGGCGATCCGCGCCCGGCGGCCGAGGCGGCACTGGCCACGGCCGCCCGGCTCGGAGCGCGGTTGGTGGTTCCCGAGGACGCCGAGTGGCCGCCCGGGCTGGCCGCGCTCGAAGTGGTCCAGCTCTCGGTCAGCGACCGCCGGGTCGACCGTGAGCTGGCGCCGCCGCTGTGCATGTGGGTGCGCGGCGAGTGGCCGCTGTCCGACGCGTTCGACCGATCGGTGGCGATCGTGGGGTCGCGGGCGTCGACTCAATACGGGGAGCACGTCGCCACCGACCTGGCCTACGGCCTGGCGGAGCGGGAGTGGACGGTGGTGTCGGGTGGCGCCTTCGGCATCGACGCGGCGGCCCACCGGGGAGCGCTGGCCGCGGGCGGGCTGACGATCGCGGTGCTGGCGTGCGGCATCGAACGCGCTTATCCGGTCGCCAACACGGCGCTCTTCGACCGCATCGCCGAGACCGGCCTGCTGATCACGGAGTGGCCACCGGGAGCCGACCCACTGCGGCCACGTTTCCTGATCCGCAACCGGGTGATCGCGGCTGCCACCCGCGGCACGATCCTGGTCGAGGCGGCGGCCCGCAGCGGCGCAACCCAGACGATCCGCCGAGCGATCGCCATGCGCCGGCCGGCGATGGTCGTCCCGGGCCCGGTCACCTCGGCGATGTCGGTGGGTTGCCACGAGATCCTGCGCCTGCACGAGCCGGCGCGGTTGGTGGCCAACGTCTCGCACGTGCTGGAGGAGGTCGGCCGGATCGGCGCCGACCTGGCACCGCCCTTGATGGGTCCGCAACACCCGCGGGACCAGCTCGACGACCAGGCCACGTTCTTGCTGGAATCCCTACCGCGCCGGGGCACGATCTCCCCGGACGCGGCGGCGAGCCGGGCGGGGGTCGACATCCGCACCGCCCTGCGCAAGCTCACGCTGCTCGAAACACTGGGATTCGTCGTCCGCCGTGAGGGCGGCTACGCGCTCGCGCCACAACCACGGCGCCTACCGGAAAACGACCCGCCATGACCACCACCAACGGCGTCGACAGGTCAGCCCTGACCGTCGCCACCGGCCGGGACGGTCCATCCATGCCCGCCGCCGAAGCGGCCTCGCCAGCCTTCGGCTGCGCCGCTCGTCTGGACCGGGCTGTCGGCGCCGTCGTGGGTGTTGGCGTGCTGGGTGTCGGTGGTGCTGCTGGTTTGGACCGGGCGGTGAGCGATGTCGGCGGTGAGGGTGTACCGGCTTTCGGTGGTGCGGGTGGTCTACGTGGGTCGACGTCGGCGCCACCACCGGTCTGGACCATCTGGCGACCAGGGCGGACGGGTCTGCTCTCGGTGCCTGTATTGGACCTGGACGGTCGGCCATGATCGCCGCCGGCGCGGACGTGCCAATTGCCGCTGGCCTGGACCGGCCGGCGCTCGACGCCGCCGGGCGACCGGCCAGCGCCTTTGGCGACGCGGCGGGCCAGGTCTGTGCGGGTGGGTCTGATGAGCGCGCTCCCTGCCATGGTGCTGGTCTGGAGGGGTTGCCCGGAGGTCGCGAGCGGACTGCGGCGGCCCGATGCGTTGCGAGCCCGATCGGTCGTCGCCGGGACGAGCCACGCGCAATCGTCACGCGACTCCTGGTGGCGCGTGCGGTGATCGTCGATGTGATCGAGCTGGTGTGCGTGGCTAGGCCCTGCGGACCGGATGAGCGTGACTACCTCGGACAAACGGATCAAAGGGGAGGGTCGGGATGTCCTTCCTGACCGAGGACGAGATGAATGAGCGGCTGCGGGCCGCCCGCGACGCGGCGGCCCGGCGGAGGTCTGAACGCCAGCGCCTCCGCGAGGCCTTCGCCGCGACGCGGCGTGTCGGCCTCCAGCTCAGGGTGGCCACGAAGCTCGCTCGCATGGACCGCGAGCTCGCGGACGTCCATGACCCGATTCCACCGCCATAAGTGCGAATCCCGGCAGCGCGGCGGGCGTGCCATGTATCGACGGACCTGACCGAGCGGTGGGATGGGCTGTCGCGGTGATGCCCATCGCGCTTCTGGGGTCTGTGGGTATGCCGAGCTTGAAGAAGCGGTCCGGGAGGGTCGCGGTCTAGATCTTGGTCGGTCGGGGCGGCGGTGTCCGACAACCGGTCGCGTACTCTCCGCGACGGCGCTGGTTGGCCCCTCGGAGCACCCGCAGAGGCGGGGAAAGGGTGTGGGGGCAGACGGCGTACACTTGGCTTTTGGCGACCGCCGCAGGGCGGTCGACCTCGCGCGCCCTTCTCGCGTTCGCGTCCTTGTGGCTCGAGGTGAGCGACGGTCCCCTGGTCCTGATCTTGATTGGGCCCACCATGGCCGGCGACCGGGCGCCAGGACGCTCGGCCGCCCGGCCGGCGTGACAACCAGGGACAACACGAGGAGCGCCCCACCATGGCCGTTGTGACCATGCGCCAGCTGCTGGAGAGCGGTGTCCATTTCGGGCACCAGACCCGGCGCTGGAACCCGAAGATGAAGCGCTTCATCTTCACCGAGCGTAACGGTATTTACATCATCGACCTGCGTCAGACGCTGGACTACATCGAGAAGGCGTACGACTTCATCCGCAACACCGTTGCCGAAGGTGGCAGCGTGCTGTTCGTCGGCACGAAGAAGCAGGCGCAGGAAGCGATCGCCGAGCAGGCGTCGCGGGTCGGCATGCCCTACGTCAACCACCGTTGGCTGGGTGGCATGCTCACCAACTTCCAGACGGTCTACAAGCGGCTGCAGCGCATGAAGGAGCTCGAGGCCCTCGGCGACCTCAGCGGCACCGCGGCCGGCTACACCAAGAAGGAGACCCTGCAGCTCTCGCGCGAGAAGATCAAGCTGACCCGCACCCTGGGCGGCCTGCGCGACATGCAGAAGGTCCCGGCGGCCATCTGGGTCGTCGACACCAAGAAGGAGCACATCGCGGTTGACGAGGCCCGCAAGCTGGGCATTCCGGTCATCGCGGTGCTTGACACCAACTGCGACCCCGACGAGGTCGACTTCCCGATCCCGGGCAACGACGACGCGATCCGGTCCGCCGAGCTGCTGACCAAGGTCGTCGCGGCCGCCGTTGCCGACGGGCTGATCGCGCGGTCGGGCCGTGGCCAGCGTGGTGGCGCCGACGAGAAGCCGGAGCCGGGCGTGGTGGCCGCCGACGAGCCGCTGGCCGAGTGGGAGCGCGAGCTCCTCGAGGGTGCCGACAAGAAGTCCGACGAGTCGGCGACCGTTTCCGCGGAATGAGCTGGTTCCGGGCCCGCCCTACCGGGCGGGCCCGGCCACGACCCCACTAACCATCAAAAGAGAGAGTCATGGCTGACTTCACCGCCGCGGACGTCAAGAAGCTCCGCGATCTCACCGGCGCCGGCATGATGGACAGCAAGAAGGCGCTGACCGAGGCCGACGGCGATTTCGACAAGGCCGTCGAGGTCCTCCGGATCAAGGGTGCCAAGGACGTCGGCAAGCGTGCCGGGCGCACCGCCGCCAACGGTCTGGTCGCGCACTCCGGTCGGGCGCTGCTCGAGCTCAACTGCGAGACCGACTTCGTCGCGAAGAACGCCGACTTCATCGCCCTCGCGCAGCAGCTTGTCGAGCACGCCGAGCAGTCGGGTGTCACCGACGTCGAGGCGCTGCTGGCCAGCAAGCTGGCCGACGGCCGTACCGTCGCGGACACCATCCAGGAAGCCTCGGCCAAGATCGGCGAGAAGCTCGTGCTCAACCGCTTCGCGGTGCTCGACACCGCCGGCGAGGTGGCCGTCTACCTGCACCGCAAGAGCCAGGACCTGCCGCCGGCCGTTGGCGTTCTGGTCCAGTACGGCGGCAAGAGCGACGAGGCCGCCGACGCCGACGCGCGCGGTGTGGCGATGCAGATCGCCGCGATGCGGCCCAAGTACCTCACCCGCGACGAGGTGCCGGCCGACGTCGTGGAGTCCGAGCGTCGGATCGCCGAGCAGACCGCTCGCGAGGAGGGCAAGCCCGAGGCTGCCCTGTCGAAGATCGTCGACGGGCGCACCAACGCGTTCTTCAAGGACTTCGTGCTCCTGGAGCAGGCGTCGGTCGCCGACAACAAGAAGACCGTCAAGCAGGTCGTCAACGAGGCCGGCATCGACCTGACGCGGTTCGTCCGCTTCGAGGTCGGCCAGGCCTGAGCCGGCTGCGCGCCCCCGTCCGACCGGGCGGGGGCGCACCACCGGCCCGAATGCCGGTGGGCTGCGCGGGCAATACGCTCCAGTCGGCACCGACCGGGTGCCGAAGCGACGCACCCCGAAACGGGGTGCGGGGAGCACCGGACGCAATCCGGTGCGGCAGGCGACGAGAGGCGGTCGGATGACGGACGTGGCAGGCGAGTCGGCGTGGGCGGTCGAGGACCCCACCGCACCACCTCCGGGCAGGCCCCGCCGGGTCGTACTCAAGTTGTCGGGTGAGGTCTTCGGCGGCGGCATGGTCGGCGTCGACCCCGATGTGGTGCAGGCCGTCGCCCGCCAGATCGCGTCCGTGGTCCGTCGCGGCGTCCAGGTCGCCGTCGTCGTCGGCGGTGGCAATTTCTTCCGCGGCGCGGAACTTCAGAAGCGCGGCATGGACCGCGCCCGCGCCGACTACATGGGCATGCTCGGCACGGTCATGAACTGCCTGGCCCTCCAGGACTTCCTGGAGAAGGAGGGCATCGAGACCCGCGTACAGAGCGCGATCACCATGGCCCAGGTCGCCGAGCCCTACATCCCGCTGCGCGCCATCCGCCACCTGGAGAAGGGGCGTGTGGTGATCTTCGGCGCGGGTGCCGGGATGCCCTACTTCTCGACCGACACCGTCGCCGCCCAGCGTGCGCTGGAGATCCGTGCCGACGTCGTGTTGATGAGCAAGAACGGGGTCGACGGGGTCTACACCGCCGATCCGCGCACCGACCCGACGGCCAGCAAGTTCGACTCGGTCACGTTCGCCGAGGTGCTCCGGCGCGGGCTGCGGGTCGCAGACGCGGCCGCGTTCAGCCTCTGCGAGGAGAACGGCTTGCCGATGCTGGTGTTCGGCGCCGAGGGCGACGACACGATCATGAGGGCCGTCGCCGGCGAGCGCATCGGCACACTGATCACAGCCAACTGAGAGCCACATCCCCAGAAGGAGGCGACGGACCCGGTGATCGACGACACACTCCTCGAGGCCGAGGAGAAGATGGATGGCGCGGTGAACCACGCCAAGGAGGAGTTCGCCGCTATCCGCACCGGTCGGGCCAACGCGGCGATGTTCTCCAAGATCATCATCGATTACTACGGCACCCCGACGCCGCTGACCCAGATGGCGTCCGTCGGCACGCCGGAGCCGCGGATGGCGATCATCAAGCCGTACGACAACTCGCAGCTCGGCGCCATGGAGAAGGCGATCCGCGACTCGGACCTCGGGGTCAACCCCAACAACGAGGGCAACCAGCTGCGCATCGTGCTGCCCCAGATGACCGAGGAGCGGCGTCGCGACATGATCAAGGTGGCCCGGCACAAGGCTGAGGAGGCCAGGGTCGCGATACGCAACAGGCGGCGCAAGGCCAAGGAAGAGCTCGACCGGCTGGTGAAAGACGGCGAGACCGGGGAAGACGAGGGTCGACGGGCCGAGAAGGACCTCGACGACCTGACCCACCGGTACGTCACACAGATCGACGAACTCTTGAAGCACAAGGAGATCGAGCTGCTCGAGGTCTGAGCGGGAGGTCGCCGGAGGTGCAGTAGGCTCGGCACGATTCCTCCTGGTCAGGAGATCGATAGGCGAAGGGGGGCTCGACGACATGTGGCGTTCAACGGCGGGCCCGGTTGTGGGCTGATGTCCTACTCTGACCCTTATTCGAGCGTTGATCCGCATCGGGCGCGGCACTCCGGTGCCGCGCCCGATGATTACGAGCCCGGTTTCCATACGAACCTCGACGTTCCGGGCTGGGCCGGCCCCACTCAGCCCGTGCCGGAGACCGAACCGCCCTACGGCGGTGACACCAACGGCTTCGCCGACACCACCCAACTTCCCGTCGTCTCGCCGCGCGCCGACCGGCGGCCGCGCGACGACGACCCGGACCCGGCACCGCCGCGCCGCCCCGGCCCCGGCAAGCGCCGGGCGGGCCCGGGCCGACCCCCGACCACGCAGAAGACCAGCCGCGCCGGCCGCAACCTCCCGGCCGCGATCGGCGTCGGCGTCACGCTCGGCGCGGTCCTGCTCGTCTCGCTCTACACCTACAAGCTCGCCTTCCTCGGCGTCCTCGCACTGGCGGTGGCGGTCGGCATCTGGGAGGTCAGCCGGGCCATGCGTGCGGTCCGGGCCCAACCGCCGACGATCCCGCTGATCGCCGGCGGGGTGCTGATGATCTGCCTGGCCTGGTACGCCGGCGCGGACGCCCTGCTCCTCGGCCTGGCGGCGACCCTGCTCGCCGCGACCGTCTGGCGGCTGGCCGACGGCCCGAAGGACTTCAAACGGGACCTGACCGCGTCGACCCTGATCGCGGTCTACGTGCCGTTCCTGGCCGGGTTCGCCGCGCTACTGGCCGTCCCACCGGACGGCGCCGACCGCGTCCTGGTCGTGCTGATCGGGGTCGTGCTCTCCGACACGGGCGGTTACGCGGCCGGGGTCTTCCTCGGGCGCCATCCCATGGCGCCCACCATCAGCCCGAAGAAGTCGTGGGAAGGTTTCGGCGGCTCACTGGTCGCGGCCGCGGTCGGCTCGGCGATCAGCTGCTACTTCCTGCTCAACGTCGACTTCTGGTGGGGCGCCCTGATCGGCGCGGCCCTCAGCGTGGCCGCGGTCCTCGGCGACCTCTTCGAGTCGATGCTCAAGCGCGACCTGGGCGTCAAGGACATGAGCCACCTGCTTCCAGGCCACGGCGGCCTGATGGACCGGCTCGACTCGATCCTGTTCGCGGTGCCGACGGCCTACCTGTTGCTGTCGATCTTCGCGCCCGTCCGCTGATCGACGGCGGACCCGTCTCGCCTTGCTTCGGCGCGTGAGTTAGGTCATTGCTCGTCGGCCGCGGCGACTGAGTGGGTAAAGCGACGTTTCGGGTACGCGCGACCGCAGTGCCCCATGTCGAATGTGGTCGATGAGATGGTCGCTCTCCGTGTAGCGGCGGCCCGCGCCTATCCAGATTCAGCGCGAATTCGGATAAAGAAAGCGTTTGGTGCGCGGACCCGGCAGCGAAGCGGAGCGAGCGGTGCGCGCGGGAGCGAGCGGTCGTGCCCACGACGGACGTGCGTCAATGAATTGACATTTGATCTCCCTGTTTTTGTTCCGACACCTGGGCAGGTGAAGGTGATCGAACAGTCGTGGGAGACTGGAGCCGCCATGACGAGCTTGCCCATTGTTCAGTTGGACGCCGCATCCGCCGGGCGGCGGCCGGCCATGCCGCCGCGACACCTTGCCGATCTTGACGTTGCGGGCCGCGAGGAGGCTTTGGTCGCTCTCGGTGAGCCCAAGTTTCGTGCGCGGCAACTGTCGACGCATTACTTCGGCCGGCTGGTGCGTGACCCCGACGCGATGACCGACCTGCCGGCGGCCAGTCGCGCGAAGATCGCGGATGACCTGTTGCCGCGGCTGTTGACGCCGGTACGCGAGATGGCCTGCGACGACGGCGCCACCCGCAAGGCGTTGTGGCGGCTGCACGACGGTTCGCTCGTCGAGAGCGTGCTGATGGGATATCCCGATCGGGTCACCGTCTGCATCTCCAGTCAAGCCGGCTGCGGCATGGCGTGTCCGTTCTGTGCGACGGGTCAGGCCGGGTTGACCCGCAACCTGTCGACCGCCGAGATCGTCGACCAGGCTGTCTATCTCGCCGGCGTCGCCGCGTCGGGTGCGGTCGCCGGCTCGCCGCCGCGGCTGTCGCACGTCGTGTTCATGGGGATGGGCGAGCCGCTGGCCAACTACAACCGGGTGCTGGCCGCCGTGCGGCGGTTGACGTCGCCGGCTCCCGAGGGTCTCGGGCTGTCGCAGCGGCACATCACGGTCTCGACCGTGGGGCTGGTGCCGGCGATGCGCAAGCTGGCCGACGAAGACCTCCAGGTGACTCTTGCGCTGTCGCTGCACGCGCCCGATGATGATCTGCGCGATGAACTGGTGCCGGTCAACCAACGGTGGAAGGTGGCCGAGGTGCTCGATGCCGCGTGGCACTACGCGGATCGCACGGGGCGCCGTGTTTCCGTCGAATACGCCATGATCAAGGACGTGAACGACCAGCCCTGGCGAGCGGATCTGCTCGGACGCCTGCTGGCCGGGCGGCTGGCGCACGTCAACCTGATCCCGCTGAACCCGACTCCGGGCAGCCGGTGGGACGCCAGCGCCAAGCCCGTCGAGCGCGAGTTCGTCCGGAGGCTGCGCGCGGCGGGCGTGTCGACTACGGTGCGTGACACCAGAGGTCGCGAGATTGACGGCGCGTGCGGGCAGCTCGCCGCGGCCGAGGTGACGACATGACCGCGTTCGGGGCCGCGGCCGAGCGAACTAACCAGGAGACATAGTGGCGAGCCAGGGTCAACGATTCCGCCGCCGGGCGTTGCGTCGCGGCTACAAGGTCGACGAGGTCGACGCCTTCCTCGACCGCGTCGAGGCGACCCTGTCCGGCGAGCCGATCGGCGCGCCGGTCGGCTCGCAGGAGGTCCACGACGTCGTCTTCCGGGTCCGGTTCGGCGGGTACGACGAGTGGCAGGTCGACCTGCACCTGGACCGCGTCGAGCGCCAGGTCGGCGAGCTCGAGGAGCGCAACGGGCGCTTCAGCGGGCCCGACCGGATGGGCCTGCCGGAGCGGATGGGCCCGCCCGGCCCGCTCGGTGGTCCTGGCATGGGCGGCCCGCCGGACCGGATGGGTCCCCCGGACCGCATGGGCCCGCCGATCGCGGCGCCGCCGCCGGGTGCCTTCGGCCCGCCGGAGCGACGCCCCGCGGCGATGGGTGGCGGCGGACCGCTGCCGACCCGACCCGTGCCCAACGACCCCTACGCGCGTCCCGGCCCGCCGCCGCCTTACGGCAGTGGGTTCGAAGGCCCACCACCGCGCGGGTACGACGGCCCCGGCGGCCCCCCGACGATGGGCGGTGGCGGCCCGTCCCGTGGCGGGTTCGGGCCGGACGACGACTACGACGGGCCGGAGCAGCCTCCGCCCGGCCGGCGCGGCCGGATGGACATGACGGCGGAGATCCGCATGCCCGAGCGCGGCGACCTGGGCCGCGGCGGTGCTCCCGGGCACCCGGGCGGTGGTCCCGGCGGTCCGGGCATGGGTGGCGGCGGCCCGGCGATGGGTCCCGGTCCCGGCATGGGCGGCGGTCCTGGCTTGACCATGGGCGGTGCGCCCGGGGGTGGTCCCGGCATGGGCGGCCCGCCGCTGATGGGCCCGCCCGGCAGTGACCTGGCGCGCGTCGACCAGATGCGGCGGTCGTTCCAGGTGCGACGGTTCGGGAGCGGCTACGACCCGATGCAGGTCGACCGGTTCTTCGAGGACGTGCTGACCGGGATGACGGGCCGCGGCCCGATCCCGACGACGGACGCCGACTTCGACGCCGGCCAGTTCGGTCTTGTGCCGGGTGGCTACTTCGAGGCCGAGGTGGAGCAGGCGTTGCACGAGGTCCGCGACATCGTCCGCCGCCGCTGACGTTCTCTTGTGCGTCCCGCCCGCCGTTCCTGGCGGGCGGGACGTTTTGGTTTGGGCGGTCTCGGCGTGCTGGCGGAGGTCCACGATGTCGTCCGCCGGCGACAGACGCCAGGTGCGGGTCGACCACAGATGTTTTCTGGCGCGTCCTGCTCGCGCTGTTCCTGGCTAGCGGACGACGTTCCGCCGTTCTCGCGGTTAGGTGCGGCGTGCTGACGCATGCAGGTCGGCGCCCGCTGTCGCGTTGGCGGCGGGCGGGGAATGCGCGCGCTGCGGCAGGCGCGGGCTCCGGCCCGGCGCTGGTCCGAGCGACCAGCAGCCGGGCCCGGCCAGTGCTGGTGAGGCGATGAACGCATCCCGGCGTCGGTGTGCTCGGCGCGGTCGCCGTGATGAGCAGGGTCCTGGTTGTGTGGCGCGGACCTGGCAGCGACGCGGAGCGAGCGGCGTCCGGCGGGAGCGACGGTCGTGCCCCCGACGGACCCGGGAAAGCTTGGACTGCTGTTAGACGTTGCGGTCGTGCCGCAGCCGGCGCGGGTCCGGGTTGGTCAGGAGCGGAGGCCGTTGCGGCGGAGGACCTCGTCGCCGATGACCGCGAGGATCAGGACCCCGGCGATGCCGTTGAGCCAGATGCGCTCGACGCCGGTGACCTCGTTGTTGCAGAACTGCATCAGCACCAGCGAGATGGCGACAACGATGGCACCGATCCGGCCGGACCTGCGGTGGCCAGGTTTCCTCTGGTCGGGGGCGATGACCGGCTCGTGCTCTGCCACCTCGTGGCTCCTCCCTCGGACGTATGCGGAGATCAGTGTGGCAGACCCGTGGCGTCGGGGATCGGGCACCCCGGTTCGTCGGGTAGCGTTTTCGCCGTACCTGACGCGCTTTTGATCTTGGGGGTTTGCTGCCGTGCGAGTGACCGGGACGGGACACGCCAGCATGCGGATCGACACCCCGGCGGGGAGCATCCTGTGTGACCCCTGGGTCAACCCCGCGTACTTCGCCTCGTGGTTTCCCTTCCCCGACAACTCGCAGCTCGACTGGGAGACGCTCGGGCAGGTCGACTATCTCTACCTGAGCCACCTGCACCGCGACCACTTCGACGCCAAGCACCTCAAGCGGTTCGTGTCGAAGAAGGCGCGGGTGCTGTTGCCGGAGTACCCGACCAGCGAGCTCGAGGACGAGCTGCGTGAGCTGGGCTTCACCGACTTCATCAAGACCGTGTCGGAGGAGGTCATCGAGCTCGACGGCGGTCTGAAGGTCATGATCCAGGCGTTGACGTCGCCGACGGACGGGCCGATCGGTGACTCCTCTCTGTGGGTCGAGTACGACGGGGTGCGACTGCTCAACCAGAACGACGCGCGGCCGACCGACCTCGCGACGTTCGAGGCGCTCGGCCACGTGCACGCGCACATGCTGCAGTTCTCGGGCGCGATCTGGTACCCGATGGTCTACGAGCTGCCCCAGGCCGCCAAGACCGCGTTCGGCAAGCAGAAGCGCGAGCGGCAGTTCGACCGGACCTGGCGCTACATCGACGACCTGAAGGCGTCGCACGTCTTCCCGATCGCCGGGCCGCCGTGCTTCCTCGACGACGAGTTGTGGAAGTTCAACGACATCTTCGGCGACGAGGGCAACATCTTCCCGGACCAGTCGGTCTTCATGAAGGAGTACGCCAAGGTCGGCGGGAACAACGGCGTCGTGCTCCTGCCCGGCAGCGTCACGGAGATCACCGCGACGTCGATCGAGACGACCCACCCGACCGACGTCGACGAGTTCTTCGCCAACAAGGCCGCCCACCTCGAGGAGATGCGCGAGCGCAAGCGGCCGATCATCGAGGCCGAGAAGGCGTCGTGGCGGCACCCCGAGATCGACGTCCTCAAGGAGATGAAGCGGCGGATCGAGCCGCTCCTCGAAGAGTCGATCTACCTGGCCAAGGGCGTGGGGGGTCCGGTCCGCTTCGACCTGGTCGGCTACGACGGTGACTCGGTCGAGTCGATCGTCGTGGACTTCCCGGGCAAGGAGGTCCGGCGGTACGCGGACGAGAAGGTCCGCTACCGGTTCCGCACCGAGCGGGCATTGGTCGAACACCTCCTTTTCATCGACGAGGTCGACTGGGTCAACTCGCTGTTCCTCTCCTGCCGCTTCTCGGCGGCCCGGATCGGCCAGTACAACGAGTTCGTCTACGCGTTCTTCAAGTGCCTGTCCGAGGAGCGGTTGCAGTACGCGGAGGGCTGGTACGACGAGCACCAGCGCACCACCGACGCTGAAGACATCACGATCGGCGACTGGGTGGTGCAGCGACGCTGCCCGCACCTCAAGGCCGACCTGAGTCGCTTCGGCATCATCGACGGGGACACCCTGCAGTGCCAGCTGCACGGGTGGCGCTTCGACCTGCCGAGCGGGCGCTGCCTGACGGGTGTCGGACACCAGATCCGCGCGCGCCGGGCCGGCGACCCCGCACCGAGCACCGAAGGCGAGAAGCCCGAAGCCGCCGCGCCTACCGCCTGATCCCTCGCGCCGGTTTCAGCGGAGTAGGAAGGCTAGCTCCGTCTCCCATTTGTCGATGGCGACCTCGGCCGGGTTGGAGTGGTAGATCTCCAGGCGGCAGTGCCACACGTCGCCCGAGGGGGAGTCGTGGTGGTCGAACTCCAGGTCGCGCTCGTGTGCCCAGCCGAGGAAGTTGCCGGTCACGTCGAGCAGGCCGTCGGGGTGCCCGACGTGGGTGACCGTGAGGTAGCGGCCCGCGGGCAGGACGGCTGGGAAGATCTCGCCGCTGCCGCCGACCGGCATCCTGACCGGGACGCCCGCCTCGATCTCCAGCTCGCCCTCCATGTCGATGACGTTGTATTTGAGGAACGGCGCGCCGGCCGGGGCGACGCCGCGCTCGGCTAGGAAAGCGAACACGTCGGGGAAGCGGTCGGCGATGTCGGCGATGGAACTCATCGTCACCGTGCGCTTGATGGCGACGTAGTCCTGCGCCGGACGGTCGGTCACGCTGGGCTCGCTGGTCACGGCCGGTCCTTCCCTCGTGGCTGCATCGACCGGACCATTATGGGCGCGGGCTACGACAGAAACCGGTCGTGCGTACGCGTGGAGGCTCAGGATTTGTCGCTGTGGCCCGTGAACTGGTCGACGTAGGCGTGCAACTCCATCTCGAAGAGCGCGCCCGGGTCGGACACCGCCCACCGCAGGTGGTGGAAGACCTCCATGGACACCAGCCCGTAGAGCCGTGACCAGCCACTGAGGAATGCCCACGCGACCTCGATCGGCACCTCTTCGCCATGGCTGGCGCGCAGGGGCTCCAGGTGGGCGGCGAGGCGCTCCTCCATCAGCGACCGCGGCGGGGTGGGGTAGCGCTCGCGGAGCCAGAGCGCGTTGATCGTCTCCATGAACGGGCGGCCGAACTCGACGCCCGGATGATCCGCCTCGTCGCAGCTTTCCTGGAACGCGACGATGCCCGGCTGCGGGCTGCCGAGGATGAGGGCGAACTCGGCCGGGTGTGCCACGGACCAGTCGCGGAATGCCCTGGCCATCGCCTTGATCTGGGCCACCGGGTCGTCGCCCGCACCGTGTTTGGCGGCCGCCACGATTTCGGACATCTCGATGTACAGGTCACCGGCGAGGGCCTCGACCAACGCGTCGAGACTCTCGAAATAACGGTAGATGGCGGGTGCGGTCATGCCCATCTCGCGGGCGATCGCGCGCAGGGAGATCGCGTCCGGACCACCGATGACCAGCAGCCGCCGGGCCTCGTCCTTGATCTCGCTGAGCGTCGAGGTGCGCAGACGTTCACGCCGTGTCGGCGCGCTCAATCGCGAACCCCCTTGACTGTCGAGAACGCCGTTGCAATAGTTAACGGCGTTCATTCTCCTAACGCTGTTTGTAGTTTTGCACAGATCACTGGGGGGATCCATGTTCGCGTGGTGGGGGCGGGCCGTGGTCCGGTTCCGCTGGCTGGTGCTGGCTGCCGCGGCGGCGCTGGTCGTGGTCGGCGCGGCCTGGGGCACCGGGGTGTTCGGCGCGTTGACCGGCGGCGGGTTCGACGATCCCAAGGCCGAGTCGTCCCAGTTCCGTGAGCGCACCATGGCCGAGTTGGGCAACCGCGATATCGATGTGCTGGTGCTCTACTCGGCCGAATCGGCGGCCGTCGACGACCCCGGCTTCCGCGATCCGGTGACGGCGACGCTGGCCAAGATCCGCGCGTTGCCCGAGGTCGCGAGCGTGACCAGCTTCTACGACACCCAGTCGCCGGCGCTGGTCTCGACCGACCGCCACGCGACCTACGCGATGGTCCAGCTCAAGGCGACGGAACCGGATGCCAAGACCGCGGCGTTCGAGGAGATCGAGCCGGCGTTGACCGCGCCTGGCGTCACCACGCAGACCGGCGGCACGATCCCGTTCCTCCACGAGGCCAACGAGCAGACCAGCGCCGACCTGGCACGCGCCGAGACGTTCTCGCTGCCGGTCCTGCTCGTCCTCCTGATCCTGATCTTCGGCGGACTGGCGGCGGCCGCGACCCCTTTGATGATCGGCGGCATCGCCATCCTCGGGTCGCTGGTCGTGGTGCGGCTGCTCAACATGGTCACCGACGTGTCGGTCTTCGCGATCAACATCATCACGTTGATCGGGCTCGGCATGGCGGTCGACTATGCGCTGTTCATCGTGAGCCGGTTCCGCGAGGAGCTGGCGGGTGGGCATGAGACGCCCGCGGCGATCGCGCGCACGATGGCCACCGCGGGCCGCACGGTGCTGGTCTCGGGTTTGACGATCGCGCTCGCGCTGGCGAGCCTGCTGATCTTCCCGCAGGCGTTCCTGCGTTCGATGGGCTTCGGTGGTCTCGCGGCCGTGCTGGTGGCGATGCTGGCCGCCCTCACCGCGCTGCCCGCCCTGCTCGCGGTGCTCGGCCACCGGATCAACTCGCTACGCGTGCCGTTGCCGTGGCGGCGCGGCCGGGAGCGCGCGAGCGGCGACGGCGCTTGGGCGCGGATCGCGAGGAGCGTGATGCGCCGACCCATTGTGTACGCGGCCGGCGTGATCGTCATCCTCGCCGTGCTCGCGTCGCCGGTGCTGCGGATCAGCTTCGGCGGGTTCGACGAGCGGGTGTTGCCACCGGGTGCCGAGCCGCGCGTGGTCTCCGACGCGATCAGCTC
Source organism: Asanoa iriomotensis (assembly GCF_016862515.1). Classification (GTDB taxonomy): domain Bacteria; phylum Actinomycetota; class Actinomycetes; order Mycobacteriales; family Micromonosporaceae; genus Asanoa; species Asanoa iriomotensis. The sequence continues at coordinate 23,637 of NZ_BONC01000047.1, read as the reverse complement.
CGACTTCGCGGGCGGCACCGTCGGGCCGATCGAGGTGCTGGTCTCGGGCGGCGGTCAGGCCGAGGCCCAAGCGCTGGCGTCGACCATCACCAGGCTGCCCGACGTGACCGGCGCGCAGGTGACCGCCTCCCAGGGCACGTCGTCGCTGGTCACCGTCACCTACCAGGGGGAGCCGAGCGGTGACGCGGCGCAGGGAGTGGTGCACGCGATCCGCGACCTACCGGCGACTCCCGGCGTCGACGTCCTGGTCGGCGGCCGCACGGCGGCCGACATCGACCTGGTCGACAGCCTGATAGCCCATCTGCCCTGGATGGCGCTCATCATGGCCTCGGCGACGCTGCTCCTGCTCTTCCTGGCGTTCGGTTCGATCGTCCTGCCGATCAAGGCCGTCCTGATGAACCTGGTGTCGATCGGCGCCTCGTTCGGCGTGGTCGTCTGGGTCTTCCAGGACGGGCACCTGTCCGACTTCCTGGGCTTCACGCCGACGGGCTTCATCGAGCCGAGCAACCCGATCCTGATGCTGGCCGTCCTGTTCGGACTCGCCACCGACTACGAGGTGTTCCTGCTGTCCCGGGTCCGCGAAGAATGGGATCGCACGGGCGACAACACGGCGTCGGTGGCCTCGGGCCTCCAATTCACGGGCCGGATCATCACTGCGGCCGCGCTGCTGCTGACCGTGGTGGTGGCCGGCTTCGCGAGCGGCGGGATCGCCTTCATCAAGCTGATCGGCGTCGGCATGATCGTGGCCATCATCGTCGACGCGACCCTGGTCCGGTTGCTGCTGGTGCCGGCGACGATGCGACTACTGGGCCGCTGGAACTGGTGGGCTCCGGGTCCGCTGGGCGCGGTCTACCGCCGGTTCGGCATCCGCGAGCTGGATCCTCATCCTGCGGCGCCGGCCAAGGAGGAGTCTCTGGCCAGCAGCAGCGGGTGACTCCTGATCTGCGAGCCGCCACGAGCGCGACCGCCTGCGCCTGCACGGGGTCACCCTCTTGTTGGCCCTTGACCGTGCCCTCGCCTTGCGCGGAAGGGCACCCGATGTTCCCTAGCATCCGTGGACATGACGGTCTTCGAGACGGATCGCCTGGTTGTTCGGCAGTGGACCGAGAGCGACGCCGACGTCGCGCGGGTCTACGACATGTTGTCGCGCTGGGAGGTCGCACGGTGGCTGGGCGCTCAGCCGCGGGTCATCGAGTCCGCCGACGAGGCGCTTGGCGCGATTCAGCGGTGGCGCGGTCGCGCCTCCGCGGACGGGCTGCACGGCATCTGGGCGGTCGACGTGCGGGATACGGGCCAGACGGCCGGGTCGGTGCTCGTCGTGCCGCTGCCGGGTGTCGACCAGCAGCCGACCAAGAACATCGAGGTCGGGTGGCACCTGCACCCGGACTCCTGGGGTCACGGCTACGCGACCGAGGCCGCGCGCGCCGCGATCGAGCGGGTGTTCGCCGCCGGTCTGGGGGAGATCTACGCGGTTATCCGGGAGGGCAACACGCCTTCGGTCGCGGTCGCCACCAGGCTGGGCATGGAGCCGATCGGCAAGCGGCGCGACTGGTACGGCGGCATCGAGCTCGACACCTACCGCCTCGTCGCACCGCAGAGCTGAAAGCGGGCGCGCCGTACGTCCGCGCCAGTGAACTGATGCCACCGGGCGACAGCGCCGCCCGCACCGGCTCTACCCTGCTTCGATGCGCATCGTCATCGTTGCCGCCCCCGATCGGCGGCGGCCGATTGCGGCAGTCCGGTACGTTTCGCGGTGGTTGTTCCGCTGCTTCTACGCCGTGGGGTCCGTGGTCGTCGCTCTCGGCGTGGTCAGCCTGGCCATTCTGCCGGGCGACCCGGTGCTCGACCTGGCGATCATCGCGCTCGGCCTGTTCTGCCTCGCCTACCCGACCGGCGTGGTCGCGTCCGTGCGCCGGCAGCAGCGCAAATACGCCGCGATGACCATCGAGTACGAGATCGACGAGGACGGGATCCTCACGCGCGCCGAGCACGGCGAGTCGAAGCTGCGCTGGCCGGCCATCGAGCGCACGGCGCTCACCGACGACCTGCTGCTGCTCTGGGTGAGCAGGAACCAGTACTTCCCGATTCCGATCGACGGGCTCTCGCCCGCCGAGCGCGCCGACCTGGAAGATCTCCTGGAGAACCGGACCCGCCTGTGGACAACTTCGGACCCCGACCCCCGATAGGGGAGAATGGCCCAGTGACCCAAGCACACCGCAGACCCGGCATGACCGCGCCGCGGGAGATCGTCCTGCTCGGCAGCACCGGGTCGATCGGCACCCAGGCGGTCGACATCGTGCGCCGCAACCCCGACCGGTTCCGGGTCGTGGCGCTCGGCGCCGGTGGTGGCAACGTCGCGCTGCTCGCCGCGCAGGCGCTGGAGCTGGGTGTCGAGGCGGTGGGCGTGGCGAAAGCGTCCGCGGCGCAGGACCTACAGCTCGCCTTCTACGCCGAGGCGGCCAAGAAGGGCTACGCGACCGGCGACTTCCGCATTCCCAAGATCCTGGCCGGCCCCAGCGCCATGGCCGAGCTGGCGGAATGGCCGGCCGACCTGGTGCTCAACGGCGTGGTGGGCTCGCTCGGCCTCGCACCGACGCTGGCCGCCCTGCGCGCCGGCCGCACCCTCGCCCTCGCCAACAAAGAGTCCCTGATCGCCGGCGGGAGCCTGGTCAAGGCGGCCGTGACGCGCCCCGGCCAGCTCGTCCCGGTCGACTCCGAGCACTCCGCGCTTGCCCAGTGCCTGCGCTCCGGCGCCGAGCGCGAGGTGCGCAAACTGGTGGTCACCGCCAGCGGGGGCCCGTTCCGCGGGCGGCGGCGCGACGAGCTGGCGGCGGTCACGCCCGACGAAGCGCTGGCCCACCCCACCTGGACCATGGGCCCGGTGGTCACGATCAACTCGGCCACCATGGTCAACAAGGGGCTCGAGGTGATCGAGGCGCATGAGCTCTTCGACATCGCGTACGACCGGATCGACGTCGTCGTGCACCCACAGTCAGTGATCCACTCCATGGTGGAGTTCTTCGACGGGTCGACGATCGCCCAGGCGAGCCCGCCCGACATGCGGCTACCGATCTCGCTCGGCCTCGGCTGGCCCGACCGGGTGGCCGACGCGGCGTCGCCGGTCGACTGGACCACCGCACACACCTGGACGTTCGAGCCGCTCGACGACGCCGCGTTCCCGGCGGTCGCGCTGGCCAAGGCGGCCGGCCAGGCCGGGCGGTGCCGGCCGGCGATCTACAACGCCGCCAACGAAGAGTGTGTGGCGGCGTTCACCCAAGGGCGCTTGCCGTTCCTCGGCATAGTGGACACCGTGGAGCAGGTTCTGGCCGCGGCGCCCGATTTCGGCGAACCAGGTAACGTCGATGACGTGCTCGCCGCGGAGACCTGGGCCCGGGGGCAGGCGCGGGAACTGATCGGGTCAGCGGTGAGGGGAGCCTGATGCTGTATCTGGCCGGGGTAGTGGGCTTCGCCCTTGTGATTCTGATATCGGTCAGCCTGCACGAAGCCGGGCACATGCTCACGGCCAAGCGCTTCGGCATGAAGGTCACCAAATACTTCGTCGGCTTCGGCCCGACCCTGTGGTCGTTCAAGCGCGGCGAGACCGAATACGGCGTCAAGGCCATCCCCCTGGGCGGCTTCTGCAAGATCGTCGGCATGACGCCGCAGGACGACGACGTCGACCCGGCCGACGAGCCGCGGGCCATGTGGCGGTTCCCGCTCTGGAAGCGCACCGTCGTGATGAGCGCCGGTTCGATCACCCACTTCCTGCTGGCGGTCGTCGCGCTCTGGTTCGCGGCCATCTTCATGGGCCTGCCGAACCCCGCGCTCGCCGGCCCGCAGCCCGCCTACGTCAAGGTCACCGACTGCGTGATCGTCGGCGCGACCGCAGACAACCGCGACTGCATCCCCGGTGACCCGGCCGGCCCGGCCAAGCAGGCGGGCCTACGCGACGACGACAAGATCACCGCGGTCAACGGTGTGCCGGTGGCGACCTACACCGACCTCGTCAACGAGATCCGCAAGCTCCCGCCGGGCTCGCAGGCGACGATCAACTACGAGCGTGACAACAGCCCGCAGCAGCTCAACGTCAATCTCGCGACCGTGCAGCGCCCCCCGGTCGGCGAGCCCGACGGCCCGGTGGCCGCGGTGAGCGCCCTCGGCGTCGCCGGCCCGGTCCCGCCGCCCGGCGTGCCGGTGATGCTCAAGCACAACCCGATCGAGGCGTTCCCCGCGACCGCCAGTTACACCGGCGACCTCGCGGTCAACACGGTGCAGGCGCTCCAGCGAATCCCGCAGAAGGTCCCGGCGCTCTGGGACGCCATCACCGGCGCGCCCCGTGACGCCGACACGCCGATCAGCGTCGTCGGTGCCAGCCGGCTCGGTGGCGAGGCGGTCGAGCACAGCGCGTGGGAAGTCGTTGTCCTGTTGTTCGTCTCGTTGAACTTCTTCATTGGCGTGTTCAACCTGTTGCCGCTGCTACCCCTTGACGGTGGGCACATCGCGATCGCCTGGTTCGAGCGGATCCGGTCGTGGTTCGCCGCGCGGCTCGGGCGACCCGATCCAGGGCACGTCGACTACTTCAAACTGATGCCCGTTACGTACGCGGTTATCCTGATCGGTGGGGCTTTTACGCTGCTGACGATCACTGCTGACATCATCAACCCCATCACGCTCTTCTAACAGCCGCACAACCCGTTCCGAGGTGAGTGTTCCCGTGACCGCGATCAGTCTCGGTATGCCGGCCGTTCCTCCCCCGCCGCTGGCACCGCGGCGGCAGAGCCGCCAGATCCACGTCGGCTCGGTGCCGGTCGGTGGTGGTGCGCCGGTGTCGGTCCAGTCGATGACCACCACGCTGACCGCCGACATCAACGCGACGCTGCAGCAGATCGCCGAGCTCACGGCGTCGGGGTGCCAGATCGTCCGGGTGGCCGTGCCGTCGCAGGACGACGTCGAGGCCCTGCCCGCGATCGCCAAGAAGTCGCAGATCCCGGTCATCGCCGACATCCACTTCCAGCCGCGCTATGTGTTCGCGGCGATCGACGCCGGTTGCGCGGCCGTCCGGGTCAACCCGGGCAACATCCGCCAGTTCGACGACAAGGTCAAGGAGATCGCCGCCGCCGCGTCGGACGCCGGCGTGCCGATCCGGATCGGCGTCAACGCCGGTTCGCTCGACAAGCGGTTGCTCCAGAAGTACGGCAAGGCGACGGCGGAGGCCCTGGTCGAGTCGGCCCTGTGGGAGTGCTCGCTGTTCGAGGAGCACGGCTTCCGCGACATCAAGATCTCGGTGAAGCACAACGACCCGGTCGTGATGATCCGCGCCTACCGGCAGCTCGCCGAGCAGTGTGACTACCCGCTGCACCTGGGCGTCACCGAGGCCGGCCCGGCGTTCCAGGGCACGATCAAGTCGGCGGTCGCGTTCGGTGCCCTGCTCGCCGAGGGCATCGGCGACACCATCCGGGTGTCGCTGTCCGCGCCGCCCGTCGAAGAGGTCAAGGTCGGCCAGCAGATCCTCGAGTCGCTGGGCCTGCGTGAGCGCGGCCTGGAGATCGTCTCCTGCCCGTCCTGCGGGCGCGCCCAGGTCGACGTCTACAAGCTGGCCGAGGAGGTCACCGCCGGGCTCGAGGGCCTGCCGGTGCCGCTGCGGGTGGCCGTCATGGGCTGCGTCGTCAACGGCCCGGGCGAGGCGCGCGAGGCCGACCTCGGCGTCGCGTCCGGCAACGGCAAGGGCCAGATCTTCGTCAAGGGCCAGGTCATCAAGACCGTGCCGGAGGCCCAGATCGTCGAGACCCTGATCGGCGAGGCGGTCCGCCTGGCCGAGGAGATGGGCGCCGACCTGCCCGAGGAGCTACGCGAGTTGGCGGTCGGCCCGACGGTCACGGTCCACTAAGACGGGCGACCAGCAACAGCCAGATCGGCGAGGTCCGCGCCGGCAGAGCGGAAAGGCCCCGCGAACCGTGAGGTTCTAGCAGGGCCGGCACAGCGGAAGGGCTCCACGAACCGAATTGGTTCGTGGAGCCCTCAGCCTTTGGGTCACCGGGTCGTGCCGGGCTCTTCGGCGAGGATCGCGTACAGCTTGCGCCGCGCCTCGTCGAGTACCTCCGCCGCGCGGGTGCGCTGGTCGTCCGTGCCGTTGCGAAGCACCTGGCGCAGGGCGTTCATGGTCCCCATCGCCGCCTCGCGGATGTCGTGCCAGCTGTTCACGGTGCCGGCGGCCTCGAATGCGCTCCACGGCGCCTGCGCGGCAGCCTCGGTCGCCTCGGCCTGGCCGGCCTCCGTCAGGGCGAAGCTCTTCCGGCCGCCCTCGCTCGTGCTGACGATCAGGCCCTCGTCCTCCAGCAGTTGGAGGGTGGGGTAGACCGAGCCCGGGCTCGGACGCCACATGCCGCCCGTGCGCTGCTCGAGTTCCTGGATCATCTCGTAGCCGTGCATCGGTCGCTCGGTGAGCAGCGCTAGCAGGGCCGCGCGGACGTTTGCCCGGCGTCCGCCCCGGCCTCGGCCGCGTGGGCCGCCGGGACCGCCACCGGGGAACCCCCCGCCGAAGCCGCCCCAGCCAAACCCGCCGAAGTCGCCTCCGGGGAAGCCGTGGCCCCGGGCCCGTGCCTCATGGCCATGGTGATGGCCGCCGCGATGAAAGTTCTCTCGTTGGAACCTCATGACTCTTCTCCGATCTGTTGTCGATACGTTGACGATATATCGGCAATGCATCGGCGACAACACGCAGTGACCTGCGTCACGTAGGCAAGAGATCGCGAAAGACCCCGGAAAACCGGGGGAAGCCGTCCGCACCCTGATCTGGCACGCTTGAGGGCGTGTTGATGGTGCCCGTCCGGCAGCTCGGTGAGACCGAGCGCGGTGCCGTCGAGCGCCTTCTGGACACCGACCCCTACGGCGCCGCCCAGGTGGCCGAGCGCGTCGCCGCCCGCGGGCTCGCCTGGTGGCGCGCCGACGGACGGGTCTTCGGCTACGGTTCGCGCCGCCACGTCGAGGCCCTCTGCTGGCTCGGCGGCCACCTGACACCCGTGCACGCCGGGCCGTCCGCCGTCGCCGCCTTCGCCGAACGCCTCGCCGCCGAGGACCGCACCTGTTCGTCGATCGTCGGTCGCGCCGACGCCGTCCTCGGTCTCTGGGACCGGCTCTCCGCTCACTGGGGTCCGGCCCGCGAGGTCCGCCCGCACCAGCCGCTGCTGATGGCCGACGCGGTGCCCGACGTGGCCTTCGACGAGGCCGTCCGGGTCGTCCGCACCGAGGAGACCGACGATCTCTTCCCGGCCGCGGTCGCGATGTACACCGAGGAGGTCGGCGTCTCGCCCCTGCTCGACGACGGCGGCGTCGGCTACCGGCGGCGCGTCGCCGATCTGGTCCGGGCCCGCCGCGCGTACGCCCGGATGGTCGACGGCGAAGTGATCTTCAAGGCGGAGCTGGCGGTCGTCACCAAGCACACCGCGCAGATCCAGGGCGTGTGGGTCGCGCCGAGCTGGCGCGGCAAGGGACTCGCCGCCCCCGCCCTGGCCGCCGTGATGCGCGACGCGCTGCGCCGGGTGGCGCCGACGGTCAGCCTCTACGTCAACGACTACAACGAGCCGGCCCGCCGCGCGTACGACCGCTGCGGCTTCCGCCCTGTCGGCGAGTTCGCCACGGTGCTGTTCTAAAGACTCCCAAAGTATGGGATTCGTCAGCTAATGCGCGAATGCCGGATTCCGCCAATAACCTACGCTAAGTGACGGAAGAAACACTAAGCGTCAGGGGGCCCCGGTGGGCAGGATCGAGAAGAAGGTCGCCGAGGGCATCACCAAGTACTACTGGTACCCCGGCGACAAGCGCGAGTGGAAGCGGGCCGGCATCGCCGTCGCGATCGGCGTCGCCACGTTCCTCGTGCTCTACCTGATGGCACAGGACCTCCTGCCCGCCGTCGTCGGCGGCACGTCGGTCACCGCCGGCGTCACAGGCGTCAACTTCGGCCGCCGGGACGCGCGGGCCATCACCAGCTTCCCCAACCTCACCGGGCGCGCCGCGCGCATCGCCGCCGTCGCGCAGACCGGGCGGGCCGCCTGGCGCGGTCTCGTGCACGGGTTCGGTGGTGCGGCCGCGGCCGTCCTCATCATGAACCTGCCGCACCACGGCATCGTGGCCGACTGGATCATGCCCGTCGTGCCCGCGGTGGTCGGCGCGCTCGCACACCAGGCCGGCATGCTCTTCGAGCAACTCCCGTCGTCGGCCGCCACATCCGGCCCCGCCAAGGAGCCCGCGATGGCCGGCGGCGAGGGAGCAAAATAGGTGGTACGACGCGGGTCGCCCCGCACCGCCACGTGGAAGAAGTATGCTCGGGCGCGACCATGAGCCCCAGCGACATCGAACGAAGGCGGACGATGGAACAGTCGAGGGCGCTACCGACGGAGGTCGATCTCAGCCGGCCCAGCGCCGCCCGGGTCTACGACTACTTCCTGGGCGGTGCACACAACTTCGAGATCGACCGACAGCTCGCCGAACAGATCGCGGCGATGACACCGAACCTCGCCGACACGATGCGCGCGGGCCGGTCGTTCCTGCGGCGCGCGGTGGCGGAGTTGACCCGCCTCGGCGTCGACCAATATCTCGACATCGGTTCGGGCATCCCCACGGTCGGCAACGTCCACGAGGTGGCACAGGGCATCAACCCCGAGGCCCGGATCGTCTACGTCGACATCGACCCCGTCGCGGTCGCGCACAGTCGCTCCATTTTGGAGGGCAACACGCGCACGGCCGTCATCCAGGCCGACGTCCGCGACCCCGAGCACATCGTCGCCGAGGCGCGGGAGACCGGTCTCATCGACTTCGCCAAACCGGTGGGGGTGCTGCTCGCCGGCGTCGTCCACTTCGTACCCGATGACGACGACCCCGACCGCCTGATGGCCGTGCTGCGCGACGCGGTGGCACCCGGCAGCTACCTGGTCATCTCACACTCCACATACGAGGATCAGCCGCAGGAGATGCTCGACGCGCAGAAGCTCTCGGCCCGCACGGCGACCGAGATCACGCTGCGCTCCAAGGCCCAAGTCACCGGGTTCTTCGGCGAGTTCGAGCTGCTCGAGCCCGGCGTCGTCCACATGCCACTGTGGCGGCCCGACTCGCCCGACGACGTCGACGACCACCCCGAACGGTTCGGCGCCTTCGGCGGAGTCGGCCGAAAGCCGGTCGCGGGCTAGCAATGGCACTCTCCGCCGCGGAGATCAGCACCTCGGGAGCGCAGCGCTACGCCGCGCGATGGACGCGTGCCATCGCGCGGCGGGCGTTCGTACCCATGTCGTCGGACGAGGTCGAAACCCTGCTCACCCGACACGTGGTGCGCCTCGCGGAGGCGTTGCGTGCCGACGAGTTCAGCGCCGAGCCGGCCCGCGAGGTCGGCCGCGCGCTGGTCGACGCCAACCTCACCGACCCCGGCACGCTCAACTGGTCGCTGCGGGCACTGGCCGATCACCTCGTCGACGACGTCGTGCCCGGCCTCGACCGGCCCGACCTGGCCGCGCGGATCAGCGAGTCGCAGGCCGCGCTGGCCGAGACCTTCGCGACGGCCCTGCGCGACCGCACGTTCGCACAGCAGGAGCGGATCAGCCGCTCGGCGTGGGAGGCGCGCAACGAGGCCGAACAGGCGCTGCGCGACAGCGAGGCCCGCTTCCGCGCGGTCTTCAGCGGCGCGGCCATCGGCATCGGCATCGCCGACCTGTCGGGCCACATCATCGACGTCAACCAGTCGTTCACCGCGATGCTCGGCTACACGCGCGACGAGATGCTCGCCATCAACGTCGCCGACCTGTTCTACGCCGAGGACGACCCCGGCATGTGGCAGCTCTACAAGGAGCTGATCGAAGGCAGGCGCGACCGCGTACGCCTGGAGAAGCGCTATTTCCGCAAGGACGGCAGCGAGCTCTGGACCGATCTCGCGGTCAGCCTGATCCGCCACGACGACGGGCGACCCCGCTTCACGGTGGCGATGGTCCAGGACATCACCGAGCGGTACGCGCTGCAGCAGCGCTTGCGTTTCCAGGCCCTGCACGACCCGCTGACCGGGCTGCCCAACCGCACGCTGTTCTTCGAGCGCCTCGAAGCCGTGCTCCGCGACGCGGCACCCGACCGGCGGGTCGGTGTCTGTTTCCTCGACCTCGATGGTTTCAAGGCCATCAACGACACCCTTGGTCACGACGTCGGCGACAAGCTGCTCATCGTCGTCGCCCGCCGGCTCGCCGAGGCGGTCGCCGACACCGGCAGCATGGTCGCGCGCATGGGCGGCGACGAGTTCGTCATCCTGGTCGCCGACGTCGACGAGGACGGCACCGCGGTCGAGGTGGCCGAGTCGGCGCTGCGGGCGGTCGCCGATCCTGTCTACATCGGAGCCCATCAGCTCGCCGTCTCCGCCAGCGTGGGCATTGTGGACAGACTCGTCTCCGAGGGCACCGCCACCGACCTGATGAAGGCGGCCGACACCACCCTCTACTGGGCCAAGGCCGAGGGCGGACGCGGCCGGTGGGCCCGCTACGACCCGGACCGGGCGGCCCGCGAGGCGACCAGCACGGCGCTGGCGACGGCGTTGCCCTCCGCGCTCGGCCGCGACGAGTTCGTCGTGGAATACCAGCCGATCGTCTCGTTCGGCACCGGCGAGGTCCGGGCCGTGGAAGCGCTGGTCCGCTGGCAGCATCCGACGCTCGGGCTGCTCGCGCCCGACCAGTTCATCGGGCTGGCCGAGGAGACCGGGCTGATCGTGCGGCTGGGCCAGTGGGTGCTGGAGCGCGCGTGCGTCGAGGCCGGCAAGTGGCACACGGAGTTCCCGCAGGCCCGGATGACGGTCAGCGTCAACCTGTCGGCGCGCCAGGTCAGCGATCCGGAGATCGTCGACCAGGTGGCCGGCGCGTTGGAGGCCAGCGGGTTGCCGCCCGACCTGCTCCAGCTCGAGCTGACCGAGAGCGCGGTGATGGCCACCGGTGGCGAGCCGGTGCGGGCGCTGCGGAAGTTGGCCAACACGGGCGTACGCCTGGCGATCGACGATTTCGGCACCGGCTATTCGAACCTGGCGTACCTCCGGCAGTTGCCCATCCACACGCTGAAACTGGCCGGGCCGTTCGTCGACGGCATGCGTTCGCACGATCCGGCCGCTGTCGTCGCCGAGCGGATCGTCGACGCGCTGGTGCGGCTGGCGCACGCCCTCGGCCTGTCCGTCACCGCCGAGTCGGTGGAGACGCCGGAGCAGGTGGAACGGTTGACGGCGCTGGGGTGTGACAGCGGGCAGGGTCGGCATTTCGGCACGCCGGCAGCGCCCTCGGCGATCACCGAGTTGCTGCGGGCGACGGGCTGACGCGGGCAGGCGCGCGTGTGATCGCGCGCCCGCCCGCCGCCTCGCGCCGGAGCGATGAGAGAGGTTAATCGCGCCGGTGCGATCGCGCTTGCCGAGTGCGCGGAGTCTTCGGGGCCCCTCTTGACCTGAAAACAATGATGGGGTACGCGCGATCGACGCGGCAACGTATTTGTCGGTGCCTCCCGGCATGATGTGCCGGTGACTCTCCTCGCCGACACCGACTTCCGCCGCTACTGGCTGGCTCGCATGGTGTCCGTCACGGGTTCGCTGGTCACCTACGTCGCGCTGCCGGTGCTCATCTACTCCGTGACCGGGTCCAGCCTCTGGACGGCGCTGGTCGTGGTCGCCGAGGGCGTGCCCTACCTGTGCTTCGGGCTGTTCGCGGGCGCGTTGGCCGACCGGCTCGACCGGCGGCTGGTGATGGTCACGGCCGACGTGGTCAACGCGCTGGTGCTCGGCTCGGTCCCGGTGGCCTACTTCCTCGGCGGGCTGACCGCGCCGCACGTGCTGGTCGCCGCGTTCCTGACCCACCTCTTCTTCGTCTTCTTCGACGCGGCCAACTTCGGTGCCCTGCCTGCGCTGGTGGGCCGTGGCCGCATCGCGGCGGCCAACTCCGCGGTGCACGGCGGCAGCACGGTGCTGGAGCTGATCGTGCCGGGCGCGGCCGGGGTGCTGCTCACGCTGAGCGCGCCGGCGCCGCTGCTGCTGGTCGACGCGCTGTCGTTCATGGTCTCCGCGCTGCTGGTCCGGGCGATCACCACACCGCTGCAGGTCGGCGCCGCCGGCCCGCGGGTCAGCCTGCTCCGCGACATCCGCGAGGGTGTGGTGTTCCTGAGCCGCCAGCCGATCGTCCGCACGCAGACGATCGTCGGCTGCCTGCAGTCGATGACCGGCGGCGCCTTCATGGGGCAGTTCGTGCCGTGGCTCGACCAGACGCTGGGTGTGCGGCCGACCAACGACGTGCGGCTGGGCGTCCTCTATGGAGTGTGGGGCGCGGGCGGGATCGTGGCGGCGATCGCCTTCCCGCGCTTGGCGCGCCGGATCGGTGAGCCCCGGGTGACGCTGTGGTTCCTGCCGTTGTCGGCGCTGTTCGGGTTGGCCTGCGGGTTGTCCACGAGTTGGGTGGCGGCGGCGGCGCTGCTCGCGCTCTGGGCCGTGGTCTATTCGGTGGTCATCCTCAACGCGATCACGCTGCGGCAGCGGGTGACACCCGACCGCTTGCAGAGCCGGGTCAACACCGCGGGCCGGATGCTGTCGTTCGGCCTGGGGTGGCCGGCCGGGGCGTTGATGGGCGGCCTGGTCTCCGACGCGACGTCGCCGCGGGCGGCCATCATCGCCTCCGCGGCGATGACCAGCATCGGGGTGCTGGTGGCCTGGCTGTCACCCCTGCGCCGACTAGCCGGCGAGCCAATCCCGGACGCGGAGGAGACGCCGCCGCCCGGCAGCGGGGATGTCCCGGCTGCCCGCGCGGAGGCGGCCCTGGCTGGTCCAGGAGAAACGCCCGCGGTGGCGGCGGCCGCGGTGGCGGACAGTGCGGTCGCGGTGTCGGAACGGCGGGACCGGGACGACCCGAGCGAGGCACCGTCCCGGCCGGGTTGACGCGCCCTACGGGCCGCGCCGGATGGTGCGGCTGCGGTGGCTCCGTTCGCTGCGCCGGCAGTGCCACGTGATGCGGTCGCGGCGCTGCGAGCCAGCCAAACCGAGAGGAAGCGGGCTCAGGCGCACAAACCGCGGATGCGATGGTTCTCCGGGTCGTACAAGGGCTCCCGGGTCACCGTGGCCGGCTGCCACTTGCCGAACATGCCCACCTCCACCCGCTCGCCGTCGTCCACAGTAGAAGGCAGATAGGCATAGGCGATCGAGGCCTCGACCCGGTGGCCGTAGCCGCCCGACGTCACCCGGCCCACCGGTTCGCCGGCTATGCGAACCGGCTCCGTGCCAAGGCACACCTGCGTCGGGTCGTCCAGCACCAGGCAGCGCAGGCGCCGCGTCACGGTCGCCGACCGGAGTGCCTCGCTGCCCAGGAAATCCTTGTCCCCGCGCACCGCGAACGACAGCCCGGCCTCGTGCGGTGTCGTCTCCGGGGTGATGTCCGAGCCCCACACCCGGTAGCCCTTCTCCAACCGCATCGACTCGATCGCGCGGTAGCCGGCCGGCCGCAACCCGTGCGGTCCGCCGGCCTCGACCAGCAGGTCCCACAGGGTCAGCAGGTACTCCGTGCTGGCGTAGAGCTCCCAGCCGAACTCGCCCACGAACGTCACCCGCTGCGCCAGGACCGGCACCGCGCCCAGGGTGACCCGGCTCGCCCGCATGAAGCGGGTGTCCAGATCTCCGTCGACCAGCGGCGCCACGATCTCGCGGGCGGCCGGGCCCCACAGGCACAGGCAGCCGTACGCACCCGTCACGTCGTCGATCCGGACGTCGTCGGGGGCGTGCCGGCGCAGCCACGCGGCGTCGCGGACACCCGACGCGGTGCTCGTGACGACGCGGAAATGGTCGGCCGCCAGGCGGGTCACCGTGAGGTCGGCCTCGATGCCCGCGCGGGCGTTCAGCAGTTGGGTGTAGGCCACGCCGAGGACCGGCCGGTCGACGTCGTTCGCGCACATCCATTGCAGGAACTGCGCCGCGCCCGGGCCGCGGACGTCCAGCTTCGCGAACGACGACTGGTCGAACAGGCCCGCCGCGTTCGCGGTGGCCTGGCACTCGGCTGCGATCGCGGGTGACCAGGTGCGGCCGGCCCAGCCGCCGGGCCGGACCGCCGCCGGGTCCGCGGGCCACGGCGGGAACCAGTTGACCCGCTCCCAGCCCGCCTTCTCGCCCAGCGCCGCGTCGGCCGTCCGCGGCCAGATCGCCGAGCGGCGCAGCGGCCGGCCCGCCGTCCACTCGGTGTGTGGGTAGACCACGTCGTAGTAGCGGGAGTACGCGTCCAAGGCCTTCGCCGTCGCCCAGGACCGACTGGACGCGTGCGCGCCGAAGCGGCGGATGTCCATGTGCGACACGTCGTACTCAGGCTGGCCGTCGACGATCCACTCGGCCATCACCTTGCCGACCCCGCCGGCGGCCGCCAGGCCGTGCACGCAGAAGCCGGCTGCCACCCAGAAGCCGGCCACCGCGGTCTCGCCGAGCAGGAACTCGCCGTCCGGGGTGAACGCCTCCGTGCCGTTGACCACCCGGGCGATCGACGCCGTGCGCAACTCGGGCACCCGGTGCTGCCCTGCCGCCCACGACTCGGCGAACAGGTCCAGCTCAGGCGGGAACAGCGCACGCGGCGACGCCAGCGGCGGACCCTCGGCGGGCCAGCACACCGACGGAGTCCGGATGTAGCCGCCGATCAGCAGGCCACCACCGGGATCGTCCGCACCGCGGAAGTAGACGATGTGGTCCGGGTCCCGCACCGTCGGCAGCGACGGCACGTCGTCGACGGCGAGCGGTGAGCTCACCACGTACTGGTGCTTGATCGGCACGACCGGCACCGCGACCCCGGCCAGCGCCGCGACATGGCCGGCGGCCGCGCCCGCCGCGTCGACCACGATCTCGGTCGCCACGCGGCCGTGGGACGTCACGACCGCCCGCACCCGGCCGCCGTCGACCTCGATGCCGGTCACCTCGACCCCGGTCGCGATCGAGACACCCAACGAACGGGCGCCCGCCGCGAGCGCACCGGCCAACGACTCGGGCCGCAGATATCCGTCGCCCGGCAGCCAACCCGCCGACCGCACGTCCGAGACGTCGAGCATCGGGAGCCGGTTGATCAGCGCGGCGGGGGAGAGCAACTCCATCTCCAGCCCGTACGTCGTCGCCGCCGACGCCTGCCGCAGCAGCTCTTCCTCCCGCGCGGGCGTGGTCGCCAGCCGAATACCGCCGACGCCTCGCCAGCCGGGATCGAGGCCGGTCTGGGCGGCGAGCTCGGCATAGAGACCCGACGAGTACATGATCATGCGGGTCTGGCTGATCGTCGACCGCAGTTGGCCGACGAAACCCGCGGAGTGCCAGGTCGTGCCCTCGGTCAAGTCGTGCTGCTCGACGAGCAGCACATCGGTCCAGCCCAGGCGGGCGAGGTGGTAGGCGATGCTGCAGCCGGCTACCCCGCCGCCGATGATCACTACGCGCGCATCGGTCCGCACAGGGGACTTCTACCACTCCAAAGGTCTGACCAAATCGGCCGACCAGTCAGTGAACTTTTACCCTCGTGAGTATTGACCCCGGTGATCACGCAGGTCAACACTCCCGCCTAGGGATGAGCTTGCGGAGGCGGGCATGCGGATGGCGGAACGGCCGGACGCGGACGAGGTGCTGCGACGCGTCTCGTTGTTCGCGGGCCGGCCGGCGCGGACCAGCCCGATCGCCGGCGGACTTTCCCACCATATTTGGCGGGTCGACGCCGGCGGGCGCAGCTACCTGCTGCGGGTGCTCGACCCGGCGGTCTCGGCGGCGGGCCTCGGCATCCCGCCGGAGCAGGAGATCGCCAACACCATCGCGGCGGCGGAAAGCGGCGCCGGCGCCCGGGTGATCGAGGTGCTGCCGGACGTGCCGGCGCTGATCCTGGAGTTCCTGCCGGGACGGACCCTGCACGCCGACGACGTGCGGAACCCCGCCGCCGTCGACCGGATCGCCGCCGCGTGCCGCAGGCTGCACGCGGGCCCGAGGTTCGGCAACGACTTCGACATCCTGACGAAACGGCGCGAGCTGCTCGACATCTGCGCCCGGCACGGCCTGCGGGTGCCGGACGGATACCACGAGCGCGAGTCCACCGTGGACGCGATCGCCACCGCGCTGCAACATCGTCCACAAACGACGAGGCCGTGCCACAACGACCTGCTGGCGGAGAACTTCATCGACCTGGCCGGCGACGTACGCATCGTCGACTACCAGCTGTCCGGCAACAACGACCCGGCCTTCGAGCTGGGTGACATAGCGGCCGAGGCCGACTTCGACCCCGATCGCACGGCGGCCCTCGCGACCGCGTACTTCGGCACCGAGACCGGGCCCGCGCTCGTCGCGCGGGTGCGCCTGCACCTGATCCTGTCCAACATCACCTGGACCCTCTGGTTCTCCGTGCACCACGGCCTGCTCCGCGCGCCCGGGTCGACCTTCGACTACTGGCGCGAAGCGGCCGACAAATGGGCCCGCGCGACCCGCGATCTCGACGCACCCGAGCTGGGTCGCCTGATCGACGCCGCCGCGGGCCGCACCGCAACCCCGTTATGACCACCTCAGGGAGGTGTTGCAGTGACGACCACGTCGCCCACCACGGGTGAGCAGCCACTGGACGACGATGCCCAGCGGCTCGCGGAACTCGGTTACAAGCAGGAACTCCGGCGCAAGTGGAGCGGGTTCTCCAACTTCGCCATCTCGTTCTCCATCATCTCGATCCTGGCCGGCTGCTTCACCACGTTCGGCCAGGCCTGGAACAACGGCGGCCCGATCGCCATCTCCTGGGGCTGGCCGCTCATCTCGATCTTCATCCTGATCATCGGGTTCTGCATGTCCGAGCTCGTCTCCGCGTACCCGACCGCCGGCGGCATCTACTGGTGGGCCGCCAAGATGGGCAAGCCGGTGCACGGCTGGTTCACCGGCTGGCTCAACCTCGTCGGCCTGGTCGCGGTGACCGCGTCGGTCGACTACGGGTGTGCGACGTTCCTCAACCTCACGCTGTCGGCGCTCTTCGACGGCTGGGCCGGCACGCTCAACCAGGCGTTCCTGCTGTTCGTGATCATCCTGGCCCTGCACGGCATCATCAACATCTGGGGCCACGCCATCATCGACGTGCTCCAGAACGTCTCGGTCTGGTGGCACGTCGCCGGCGCGGCCGCGGTCGTGCTGATCCTGATCATCGTGCCGGACAACCACCAGAGCTTCCAGTTCGTGTTCACGGAACGCTTCAACAATTCTGGCTTCGGCAACGGTGACCACAACGGACTGATGTTCTGGTTCTTCATCCTGCCGCTCGGGTTCCTGCTCACCCAGTACACGATCACCGGCTTCGACGCCTGCGCGCACGTGTCGGAAGAGACCCGCGGCGCCTCGCACGCGGCGGCCCGCGGCCTCTGGCAGTCCATCTTCTACTCCGCGATCGGCGGCTGGATCCTGCTGCTGGCCTTCCTGTTCGCGGCCACGGACGTCGATGCGATCAACTCCGCCGGCGGCTTCTCGGGCGCCATCTTCGAGACGGCGCTCACCCCGGTGTTCTTCAAGATCGTCATCATCATCAGTACGATCGGCCAGTTCTTCTGCGGCATGAGCTGCGTGACCTCGATGTCCCGGATGACGTACGCGTTCAGCCGTGACCGCGCGATCCCGGGCTGGCGGCTCTGGTCGAAGGTCGACCGCAACGGCACCCCGGTGTACGCGATCATCGCCGGCACCGTCGCCGGCGGCGTGCTCACGCTGCCCGCGCTCTACCAGTACAACGGCATCCCGGTCGCGTTCTACGCGGTCGTCTCGGTCGCGGTCATCGGCCTGTACCTGGCCTTCCTGATCCCGATCGCGCTGCGCCTGCGGATGGGCGACCGGTTCAAGCCGGGCCCGTGGACGCTCGGGCGCAAGTACAAGGTGCTCGGCTGGATCGCGGTCATCGAGATCGCGGTGATCTCGATCTACTTCATCATGCCGTTCACCCCCGCGGCGGTCCCGTTCAGCGACGACTTCACCTGGAGCGCGGTCAACTACGCGCCGCTGGCCGTCGGTGGCGTGCTCCTCGCGGTCTGGCTGTGGTGGATGCTCTCGGCGCGCCATTGGTTCACCGGCCCGCGCCGTACGATCGACGAAACGGACGCCACCGCCAGCGACGTGACGGCGTCCTGACGGCTGCGGCCTTTGGCTCCCCCGCGACCGGCGCCGCGCCGGCCGCGGGGGAGCGGCCACATCCCTTCTTGGGGGTACGCACGATGCCCACCGACGCCGCCGGCAAGCGCGTCCCGCGACCGCGCGCCGCCGCCGCCCCGCCGGCCGCCGAGCCCAGGCGTGCCGTTGCGGCGCGTGGCGGATCCGCGGTGGCCGCGAAGCCGCGGCAGCGCCGGGCGGAGGGCGACGACAAGCCGGCCGACCCGCAGGGTGGGGTCGCCGGGGTCCCGCTGTGGCGGCCGGTGCGCGGTGGCAACGCTTTCGAGATCACCGTTTCCCGGCTCGCTCAGGCGATCCGGCTGGGCCTGGTGGTCGAAGGCGACCGCCTGCCGGCCGAGCGGGAGCTGGCCGAGCGGCTGCAGGTCAGCCGGGTCACGCTGCGGGAGGCGATCCGGGCGCTGCGCGAGGCCGGCATCCTCGAGTCGCGGCGCGGGCGCACCGGTGGCACCTTCGTGGTCTCGCCGGTGGCCACCGAGGTCGACAAGGGACGCAAGGCAGTGCCGAGGGGCACCGCCGCCGAGCTCGCCCGGCAGATGGGCGACACGCTGCACGACGCGCTGGACTTCCGGCGGGTGCTGGAGCCGGGGGCGGCCGGGCTGGCGGCCACCCGTACCCTCGCCGCCGTCGACCGTCAGCAGCTCGTGGCGTGCCTGACCGCGTCCCGCGACCGCGACCCGGCCACCCGGCGGGTCGCCGACTCCCGGCTGCACCTGGCCATCGCCGCCGCCGGTGGCAGCCCGTCGCTGGCGGCCGCGGTCGCCGACGTGCAGCTCACCCTCGACCGGCTGCTCGCCAGCATCCCGGTGATCAAGCGGAACCTGGACCATTCCGACCGGCAACACACCCGCGTCGTCGACGCGATTCTTGCCGGTGACGCGGCCGCCGCGCGGGCGACGATGGAGGAGCACTGCGACGCGACCGCCGAGCTGCTGCGCGGCTTGCTCGGATGATTGACGTCTTAATGGTTTGCGAGTAGACCTTTTCTGATGGAGGCGCGAGGATGACCCGAGAACCGGCGCTCACGATCGAGGAGCTCGCGGTGGCCGTCGACGGCGGTGAGATCGACACCGTCGCGCTCGCGCTGACCGATATGGAGGGCCGCCTCCAGGGCAAGCGGCTGCACGGCCGGTTCTTCCTCGACGAGGTCACCGAGGGCGGCGCCGAGGGATGCAACTACCTGCTCGCGGTCGACGTCGACATGAACACGGTCGACGGCTACGCCATGTCGAGCTGGGAGCGCGGCTACGGCGACTTCGCGATGGTGCCCGACCTGACCACGCTGCGCCGGGTCCCGTGGCAGCCCGGCACCGCGCTGCTGCTGGCCGACCTGGCCTGGCTCGACGGCTCCGGCGACGTCGCCGCCAGCCCGCGGCAGATCCTGCGCCGGCAGCTCGACCGGCTGGCCGGCCACGAGCTGACCGCGTACGCGGGCACCGAGCTCGAGTTCGTCCTCTACCGCGACTCCTACGAGGACGCCTGGCAGCGCGGCTACCGCGACCTGAACCCGGCCAACCTCTACAACGTCGACTACTCGCTGCTCGGCACCGCCCGGGTCGAGCCGCTGCTGCGCCGCATCCGCAACGAGATGGCCGGCGCCGGGCTCGTGCCCGAGAGCGCCAAGGGGGAGTGCAACCTCGGCCAGCACGAGATCGCCTTCCGCTACGCCGACGCGCTGACCTGCGCCGACCACCACGTGATCTACAAGAACGGCGCCAAGGAGATCGCCGCCCAGGAGGGCATGTCGATCACCTTCATGGCCAAGCCCAACCAGCGTGAGGGCAACTCGTGCCACATCCACTTCTCGCTGCGCGGGCCGGACGACCGCTCGGCGATGCTGGGCGGCGGGCCGGCCCACCTGTCCAAGACGGGCCAGCACGCGCTCGCCGGCATGCTGGCGACGATGCGCGAGTTCAGCGTGCTGTTCGCCCCGAACATCAACTCCTACAAGCGCTACCAGCCGGGCTCGTTCGCACCGACCGCGCTGCGCTGGGGCAGCGACAACCGCACCTGCGCGCTGCGGCTGGTCGGGCACGGCCAGGGCATGCGGGTGGAGAACCGGGTGCCGGGCGCCGACGTCAACCCGTACCTCGCGATCGCCGCGCTGGTCGCCGGCACCATCTACGGCATCGAGCAGGAGCTGCCGCTGGAGGCCGAGTTCACCGGCAACGCGTACGGCGACGAGTCCTCACCCCGGGTGCCGGCCACGCTGCGTGAGGCGGCCGACCTGTGGGAAGGCTCCAAGGTCGCCCGGTTCGCGTTCGGCGACGACGTCGTCGACCACTACGCCAACCGGGCCCGGGTCGAGCTGGCCGCCTTCGACGCGGCCGTGACCGACTGGGAACTGTTCCGCGGCTTCGAACGCCTGTAAGGGGAGCACAACCGTGACCGAGCTGGTCAACCCGGCTACCGGGCTGCCGATCGAGACCGTGCCGGCGAGCAGCCTGTACGACACCGACGCGGCCATCGAGCGCGCGTCCGCGGCGTTCCCGCGGTGGCGGGCGGTCGCGCCCGGCGACCGGGCCCGGCTGCTGCGCCGGTTCGCCGCCACGGTCGACGCGCACATCGAGGAGCTGGCCGAGCTCGAGGTGCGCAACTCCGGGCACACGATCGGCAACGCGCGCTGGGAGGCCGGCAACGTCCGCGACGTGCTCGACTACTACGCGGGCGCGCCGGAACGCTTGATGGGCCGGCAGATCCCGGTCGCCGGCGGGCTCGACGTGACGTTCCACGAGCCGCTCGGCGTGGTCGGCGTGATCGTGCCCTGGAACTTCCCGATGCCGATCGCCGGCTGGGGCTTCGCGCCCGCGCTCGCCGCCGGCAACACCGTGGTGCTCAAGCCGGCCGAGGTGACGCCGCTGACCGCGTTGCGGCTCGCCGAGCTGGCGCTGGAGGCGGGGCTGCCGGAGGGAGTGCTGACGGTCGTACCCGGGCGCGGTTCCCTGGTCGGTGAACGGTTCGTCACCCACCCGGCGGTGCGCAAGGTGTGTTTCACCGGCTCGACCGAGGTCGGGCAAGGGATCATGCGCGGCTGTGCCGACCAGGTCAAGCGGGTGACGCTGGAGCTGGGCGGCAAGAGCGCCAACATCGTGTTCGCCGACGCCGACCTGCCCAAGGCGGCCGCGAGCGCGCCGTCCGCGGTGTTCGACAACGCCGGCCAGGACTGCTGCGCGCGGTCGCGGATCCTGGTGCAGCGCAGCGCGTACGACCGCTTCCTGGAGCTTCTGGAACCCGCGGTGAAGGCTTTCCGGGTGCAGGACCCGGCGCTGGAGACCGCCGAGATGGGTCCGCTGATCACCGCCGCTCAGCGGGATTCGGTGGGGTCCTATGTGTCCGGTGCCGACGTGGCGTTCACGGGCACGGCGCCGGAAGGACCCGGATTCTGGTACGCGCCGACGGTCCTGCTCGCCCGCTCCACCGCGGATCGGCATTGGCGCGAGGAGATCTTCGGACCGGTCGTCTCGGTGCTGCCGTTCGACGACGAGGCCGACGCGATCCGGTTGGCCAACGACACCGAGTACGGGCTGTCCGGCTCGATCTGGACCCGCGACGCCGGCCGGGCGATCCGGGTCGCCCGCGCCGTGGAGACCGGCAACCTGTCGGTCAACTCCAACTCGTCGGTCCGCTACTGGACCCCGTTCGGCGGCATGAAGCAGTCCGGGTTGGGCCGGGAGCTGGGTCCCGACGCGTTGCTCTCGTTCACCGACGTCAAGAACGTCTTCCTCGCCACAGATTGAGAGACCCGATGAACAGGCTCCAAGACCGGGTGGCCGTGATCACCGGTGCCGGCAGCGGCATCGGCCTGGCCACCGCCCGCCGGTTCGCCGCCGAGGGCGCCAAGGTGGTCTGTGTGGACGTCGCGGAGGACGCCGGCAAGAAGGCGGCCGACGAGGTGGGCGGCGAGTTCGTCCTATGTGACGTGACCGACGAGGGCGGCGTACGCGAGCTGTTCGACGGCGTCGCTCAAAGGTATGGAAGCGTCGATATCGCGTTCAACAACGCCGGAATCTCGCCGCCGGACGACGATTCCATCCTGGAAACCGGACTCGACGCCTGGGAGCGGGTCATCCGGGTCAATACCACCAGCGTCTACCTGTGCTGCAAGCACGCGATCCCGCACATGCGGCGCCAGGGCAAGGGCGCGATCGTCAACACGGCGTCCTTTGTGGCGCTGATGGGCGCGGCAACCTCGCAAATCGCCTATACGGCCAGCAAGGGCGGAGTCCTGGCGATGACCCGTGAGCTGGGCGTCCAGTTCGCGCGGGAGGGCATCCGGGTCAACGCGCTGTGCCCGGGCCCGATCGCGACACCGTTGCTGCTCGACCTGTTCGCGAAGGACCCGGAGCGGGCCGCGCGGCGCCTGGTGCACGTGCCGATGGGCCGGTTCGGCAAACCTGAGGAGATCGCGGCCGCGGTGGCCTTCCTGGCCAGCGACGACGCGTCGTTCATGACGGCGGCGCAATTTGTCGTCGACGGCGGAATTACAGGGGCATACGTCACACCCCTGTAGTGATTGTTTGTCGATCCGGGCGTCGGGTAGCAAAGTTAGGCGGGGAGGAGGTTCCCAACCAACGTGCGACCCATCGTCGGAATTACGTCCTATGTAGAACCCGCTTCCTGGGGCGTCTGGATCGACCAGGACGCGGCCTTGATCAGAAAGTCCTACGTCGACGCGGTGACCGCCGCCGGCGCGCGGGCGGTGATATTGCCCCCTGACGACACCGATGCCGATGTCCTCCGCGCCCTCGATGCATTGATCATTGCCGGGGGCGCGGACCTTGGTCCCGACCTGTACGGCGAGGAGCCGGGCCCGCTGACCGAAAGCCGCCCGGACCGCGACCGGAGCGAGTCCCTGCTGCTCAAGGCGGCGCTGCGCAGCGATCTGCCGGTGCTCGGCATCTGCCGTGGCATGCAGCTGCTCGCGGTGACCTGCGGCGGCCGGCTGCACCAGCACCTGCCGGACGTGGTGGGCTCGGACAAGCACCGCCCCGGGCCCGGCGTTTACGGCTGGCACGGCATCACGCTGGAGCCGGGCTCACTGGCCGCCGACGTGGCCGGCGACGGCCCTGAGGGCGACGGCCGGGTGGAGGTCAACACCTACCACCACCAGGGCGTAGCGGACCCAGGCACGCTGGCTGTGACGGCCTGGGCCGACGACGGCGTGATCGAAGCGGTCGAGGACCCGGCGAAGCGGTTCGTGCTGGGCGTCCAGTGGCACCCCGAAGAGGCCGGCGAACGCCGCATCTTCGAGTCCCTGGTCGACGCGGCCCGCACTTGACCCACCCGCCAAAGACCACCCCAGCATTCACACCAGTCCCGGCCGAATAGCCGGCCCCGACCCAACGGGGTTCCGGCGGCGGACGCCAGCTCCCTGGTCGGGTTCCTGGCCTGGTCTCACCGACAAGGTCGACCCTTGGCGACGGTGTGGGTCGGTCCTGCCTGGCCCACCCACAAACCCGGCTCCTAAGAGGGGC
>NZ_BONC01000046.1 GCF_016862515.1 Asanoa iriomotensis | reverse complement strand
CGGTGATCCGGTCGGTGATGAACGTGCAGGAGGCGACCGCGAAGGCGCTGCTCGTGGACGCCTCCGCGTTGGCGGCCGCGCAGGGCTCCGGTGATGTGCTGGGCGCCAACGAGGTGCTGATGGATGCCTTCCACACGGATGTCCGGCCGCTGCTGCGCTCCCTGCGCGAGGAGATGGGGCTCGACCCGGATCCGGTCGCCGCCTACAAGCGGTCGGGCTACTTCGAGACCGTGAAGACCGCCCGGGTCGGCGGTGCCGCCGCCGGGTGGGGCGCCTGAATGGCGACTATGTTCGTACCGTGACCTCCACTGAATGGACCGCCGAGGCCAGCGGCACCGGCGGGTACGCCGACGTCAACGGGATCAACCTCTACTACGAACGCCACGGCGCGGGGCGGCCGTTGATCCTGCTGCACGGCGGGCTCGGCTCGGGCGAGATGTTCGGCCCGGTGCTCACCCAGTTGGCCGCCGCGCACGAGGTGATCACCGTCGACCTCCAGGGCCACGGCCGCACGGCCGACATCGACCGCCCGATCACCCTCGACGACATGGCCGCCGACATCGCCGCCCTGATCGACCACCTGGGCCTGGACCGCCCGGACGTGGTCGGCTACTCCCTGGGCGGCGGCGTCGCGATGCACGTGGCGGCCAACCACCCGGCGCACGTGGGCAAGCTGGTGCTGGCCTCGGTCTACCTGACCCCGGACGCGGTCTACCCGGAGCTGCGGGCGATGCAGGGCCAGGTCAACGCGGCGGCGGCCGAGTACATGGTGGACACACCGATGTACCAGCTCTACCAGAAGGTCGCGCCGCGCCCGGAGGACTTCCCGCGCCTGCTGGACAAGATCGGCGCGTGGATGATGCAGAGCTTCGACTACACGGACAAGCTGCGCGGCCTCGCGGTGCCGACGATGATCGTGGGCGCGGACGCCGACCAGGTGCCGCCGTCGGTCTTCGCCGAGATGTTCACCCTCCTCGACGGCGGCCAGCGCGACGGCGGCTGGACCAACGAGGGCCGCCCTGCCGGTGGGCACGCCCTGGCCGTCCTGCCGGGCCTGACCCACTACTCGATCTTCGCGTCCCCGTTGTTCGGCACGGCCGTCCTGAGCTTCCTCGCGAGCTGATTCGCCCGCTGTCGCCACGCCCGCCTATCGTCGATCGAAGGACATCCCTGCGGTCTGACGGGCGGTGGGTGTGCGACAGATCCCGGTGGACGAACGGCACGTGGACCGCCTTCTCGATGATCCGGCGGCGATCACCGCCTGCGCAGCACGAGCAGATCCAGCGCGTCGACGACGGGACCGGTCTCGGTGCGGGCGGCGTCCCGCATGCTTTGCAAGCCCTGCTGGTATTCCTCATCCGAGATGAGTTGCAGCGGCGTGTGTGCCGCGCGGCGCAGGTTGGTCACGGCCTCGCGCAATGACGCGGCGGTGACCTGGGGGACCGGTTCGAGGGCGACCGTGTCGAAACCGTCGAAGGCCGCGTGGACCTGTTCGACGCTGGGATAGGTGTCCAGGACCCGGATCGCCGCCGGGAAGTAGCGGAACAGGGTGATCCGCTCGTGCCGGCCGGCGAAGGCCGACCGGATCAGCAGCGGCGCGCCGGGTCGCAACACGCGGCGGATCTCGCGAGCGGCGGCGGCCAGGTCGGGCACGTGGTGAATGACGGTGGACATCCAGACGCCGTCCACACTGGCGTCGGACAACGGGATGTCCGCGGCGTCGCCAGCCAGGACGGGTTGGAACACCGACCGCTCGCGCATGGCCGGCGACGGATCGACGGCGGTCATCTCGATGCCCGGGAACCAGGTCGTGAAGGCCTTGGCCCAACTGCCCGTGCCGGCCCCCAGGTCCAACAGCCGCAAGCCCGGCTGGGGCTGGAGGTGCCTCGCGACGGCGTCCCGCCAGGCGCTCGCTCCCGTGTCGCCGAGGTGCCGGGTCGACGCGAACGCGCTCGCGTCGGCGTCGTCGTACGCGATCCGCGCCATGCCATCGATGCAACCGTTTCCGCCGGGCGGGTGCAAGAAGGTGTGAGCCGACCGTCACCCACCCAGCAGGTGCCGGGACGGCTCATAGTCGATCTTCCAGTCGGTGTAGACGCCGAGCGTGCCGTCCCGGACGCAGCGGAGCGCGACGCTGAGCCAGCGGACCTCACCATCGGCGGTCAGCGCGAACCCCACGGCGACCTGGAAGTCCTCGCCGCCGCACGGGCAGGCACATTCCCCGAGATCGGCGTCTTCGAGGTAGTCGGCGCTGTCACCGATCAGCGCGGCCGCACCGCATGCGAGGCAACGAGCCTGTGCGCAACCCTCCACCTCGTCCACGAGAACGGCGAAGGTCCCGCCGCCGCACGGTTCGCAGGCGAGTTCGTTGACTTGCGCTACCGGGTACCCGCCGGGTTTGTAGTCGCGGAGGTGGTCGGCGAGGTCCGCGAAGTCGTCGCCGCGCGCGTGCTCGCCGCTGTTGTCGATCGCCACCCGTGCAGCGTGCCGTGTTCAGTTCGTCGCGTCGAGGGTTTTGCGTGGGTGGCCGCGGTCCCAGGAGGCGCGGAGAGCGCAGACCGTGGCGCTGATCGCCGGGCGGGCCGCGGACGCCGTGCGCCAGGCGACCGTCACGCGCCGGGTGGGGCGCGGGGAGACCGGGACCGTGACGACACCGGCCGGGAGCGTGGGGCGGGCCAGGCGGGGGAGCATCGCGACGCCCAGGCCGGCGGCGACCAGGGTCAGTTGGGTCTCGAACTCGCCCACCAGGAAGTCCGGCGCGACGCCGGGCAGCACGCGGAGCAGCCACTCGTAGCAGATCGCGCCCGGCGGGGCGGCGATCCAGCGTTCGCCGCGTAGCTGGTCGCGGCGGACCGGGCCCGTCGCCGTCGCCAGGCGGTGGCCGGTCGGCACGACCAGGTCCGCGATGTCCAGGCCGAGCTCGGTCGACGCGACACCCGGTGGGAAGGTGATCGCGGCCTCGGGCCAGTCGTCGAGGACCGCCAGGTCGACATGCCCGCGCTGCAACAGGTCGAGGGCATGGTGCGGGTCGCCTTCGATCAGGCCGGTACGCAGCTCCGGATGGTCGGCGGCCAGCCGGTGCAGCGCGTAGGGGAGCAGCCCCCGGCAGGCCGTGGCGAACGCGGCGATCGTGACCCGGCCCGTGACGGTGTCGCGTTGCGCGGCCAACGCCGACTCGGCCTCGTCGAGGGCGGCCAGGACCTTGGCGGCGTGCGTGGCCAGGACCCGGCCCGCCTCGGTCAACCGGATGCGGCGGCCGTCCTTCTCGACCAGTGTGGCGCCGGTCTCCCGCTCCAGCTTGCCGAGCTGCTGCGAGACTGCCGACGGGGTGCAGTGCAGCGCCCCGCTGGCCGCCAGGACCGTTCCGTAGCTGGCCACCGCGTCCAACGCCCGCAGCCGTCCCACCTCGATCATGTAGCGAGGCTACCTGGTCGGTGAAGGAATGCTCGCTGGTGCTAAACCATCGGTGGCCCGCACGATGACCCCGTGAAACCACGCGACATCGCTCTCGCGGTCGGGGTGGCCGCCCTCTGGGGCGTCAACTTCGTCGTCATCCGGGTCGGGCTCGACCACTTCCCGCCACTCATGTTCAACGCCCTGCGGTTCACCTTCGCCGCGTTTCCGGCGGTCCTCTTCGTCGGCCGCCCGCGGGTGCCGTGGCGGTGGGTGCTGGCCGTCGCGCTGGCGCTCGGCGTCGCCAAGTTCTCGCTCCTGTTCGCGGGCATGGCGGCGGGCATGCCCGCCGGCCTGTCGTCGCTGGTCCTGCAGAGCCAGGCCATCTTCACGGTCGTCCTGGCCGTAGCCCTGCTCCGCGAGCGCCCGGGCCGCCGCCGCGTCATCGGCCTGGCGTTGGCCGCGGTGGGCGTCGCAGTCGTGGCCGCCGGCCTGGGCAACGACCTACCCGGAGGCGCCTTCGCTCTGGTGATCGCCGCAGCCGCCGCGTGGGGCTTGTCGAACGTAGCCACCCGCAAGGCCGGCGCGACCGACATGCTTCGCTTCATGGTCTGGGTCAGCGCCCTGGCCGCCCCGTGGCTGATCGCCCTCTCGCTGCTGGTCGACGGCCCAACCGCGAACCTCGACGCCCTGCGCACGGTCACCCCGTCAGCAATCTTCGCGGTCCTCTTCGTAGCGGGCGCCGCCACCCTCGCGGGCTTCGCGGCCTGGGGCCACCTGATCACCCGCCACGGCGCCTCCACGATCGCCCCGTTCGCGATGCTGGTCCCCCTCTTCGGCATCGCCAGCGCGGCCCTGCTCCTCGACGAGCCGATCCGGCCCACCGACGTCCTGGGCGGCCTCCTGGTAATCGGCGGCGTCCTCGCGGGCCTGGTGTCGGTGCCGTCCCCACGCGCACCCGCCGCCGCGGGCCATCTGGATCAGCAAGGATCGCTGCGACCGTGAAGTCGCCCGCGCCGGCCTCACCGACCCGTCGCGGCCTGCTGGATGTGCCTGTGACCCGTCACGGGGGCTCCAGGGCGCCGTCCGGGCGCCGGATCCGGGCCGCCCACCGTTCGTGCCCGTAGTGGTGCGGCGGATACTTCGCCGCTGCCTTCTCGTCCAGGTCGATGCCCCAGCCCGGCGCGTCCGACGGCGTCAGATACCCCGAAGAAGGCCGCAGCGTGCCCGGGAAGACCTCGTGCACCGCGTCCGCGTACACGTGGCCCTCTTGGATTCCGAACGCGTGGCTCGACACGTCCAAGGCCAGGTTCGCCGCCATCCCGACCGGTGACACGTCCGCGGGGGAGTGCCATGCGGTGCGCACCCCCGACAGCTCGCACAGGGCCGTCAGCTTCCGGGCCGGCGTCAGCCCACCGATCGCGGAGACGTGCAGCCGCAGCAGGTCGACCCCGCCCGAGGAGACCAGGCGCGCCGCGTCCGGCACCGATCCGACCTGCTCGCCCGCCGCGATCGGCACCGCCGCCGCGGCGCGCAGCTCCGGCAGCCGGTCGTAGTGCTCCGGAGCGATCGGGTCCTCGACGAAGAACAGCCGATAGGGCTCCAAAGCACGGCACAACACCAGCGCCTGCTTGACCGTCAGTCGACTGTGGACATCATGCAGCAGCGACACCTCGTCACCGAGGGCCTCACGCGCGGCAGCGAACAACCGCGGCGTCGCCGCCAGATAGTGCGAGACGTCCCACCCGTCCGGATTGGGCGCGTCCGGATAGGCGCCAGCGACGCCGGGCGCGCCATAGGTGCCTACACCCGGCCCGCCGGTCTGCAGCCGCACGTGCCGCAATCCCTGCGAGATCAGCGACCGCGCGTGGTCGATCGTGTCACCGACCGTGGCCCCGCTGGCGTGCAGGTAGATCGGCACCGCCGCCCGGACCCGCCCGCCCAGCAGCTCGTAGACCGGCATCCCGGCCCGCTTCCCCGCGATGTCCCACAACGCCATGTCCAAACCGGACAGTGCGTTGTTGAGGACGGGCCCGTTCCGCCAGTACGAGGACAGGTGCACCATGCGGGTGATGTCCTCGATGTCGGCGGGGTGCCGGCCGACCACGAGTTCGGCCAGATGCGACACCACCTGGGCCACGGCCGACGCACGCTGGGTGAACGTCGCGCACCCCAGCCCGTACAGCCCGTCCTCGGAGGTGTCGACCCGCACCACGACGAGCGTCGCCTCGGGTGCGGTCACGATCGCCCGCACCCGGGTGATCCGCAGTGAGTCCCGTGCCGCCCACGGCGGCTGGGTCTCGGCCATCGTCATACCGGCTCCTCCCGACCGTTCAGCGGCTGTGAGCCTAACGGCATCAGATGCGCCGCCGTGAAGCCCAGCACCCGCCGCGCCGGTTCCAGCGCGACCGGCACCGCCCGCCCGGGAAACCGCGCCCGCAAGGGCACCGTCGGCAGGAACGCCGCCAACAGCTCTTCGGTCGGGTACGGCGCCAGCGTCTCCGGCGCCGCGACGAACAGCACGTGCGCACCGGCCGGTGGCTCCGAGAGCGCCAGCAGGCACGCCGCCGCGGCGTCGGACGTGTGCAGATACGCCCAGAGCTCCAACGCCCCCGACCGCGGCAGAGCGGCGAACTCCTCGGCGCGCCGGGCCAACCGCGCGGAGCCGCCCAGAAAAGGGAACCGCAGCGCCGTCACCGCCATACCGTGCCGCCGTGCCATCATCGCCGCGGTCGCCTCGTCCGTCTGCTTCGACAGCGCATAAGGATCGGACACCTGCAGCGGATGCCGCGCGTCGACCGGCAGGTAGACCGGCCGCAGCGGCACCTGCGCCCACGCCAGCCCGAGCACCGACATGCTGCTGGCCACGACGGCCCGCCGCACCCCGGCCGCAGCCGCCTCCGACAGCACGACGAACGTCGCCCGGGTGTTGCCGCCGAACACGGCCAGCGGCGTGTCCAGCGTCGGCGCCGGGATCGCGGCGAGGTGGATGACCCCACCGACGTCGGCCAACGCCGCCCGGACCACCGACGGGTCGCCCGCGTCCCCGACTACCACCCGATCGGCCGGCAGGTCACCCGGGTCGGTCCGATCCAGAGCGGTCACGGGCCGGCCCGCCGACGCCAGCGCCGACAGCACGGCCCGGCCCAGCAGCCCGCCGGCGCCCGTGACCAGCACCCGGTCAGTTCTTGACCGCACCGGACAGCCCGTTGACGAAGTAGCGCTGCAGCGCGAGGAAGAGCACGATCACCGGCACGACCAGGATCAACGACCCGGCCATGATCTCGTTGTACGAGGGCACCGTGCCCGACGCCAACCGTTCCAGCGCGAGCGGCAGCGTGTACCGCGACTCGTCGTTGAGCGACACCCGGGTCAGGACGTACTCGTTCCAGGTCGGCACCGCGGTCAGCACGCCGATCGTGATCAGGGTCGGTCGGGCCAGCGGCAGGTAGACCCGCCAGAAGATGCGCAACTCGCCGGCGCCGTCGGCGGTCGCCGCGTCGTGCAGGTCGTGCGGCACGGCCCGGAAGGCGGCGGTCAGCATCAGCACGGCCAGCGGCGCGGTCCCGTTGACGAACGGCAGGATCAGCCCGGTGTGCGTGCCCAGGATGTTGAGCTTGTTCTCCAGGATCGTCAGCGGCAGCAGCACGGTGATGCTCGGCACGAACAGCAGCGCGACGAAGAACCAGAACACGAAGCGCCGGCCGGGGAAGTCGACCATCGCGAACGCGTACCCGGCGAGGCTGTAGACGACCAGCACGCCCAGCACCGTCAGGCCGGTGACCTTGAGGCTGTTGAGGAAATAGTCGAAGAAATGCAGCCGGCTCCAGGTGTCGGCGAGCGTGGCCAGCGTCGGCCGCCGCGGGATCAGGTGGCCGCCTTCGAGGATCTCGAGACGGTCCTTGAACGCGCCCGACACCATCCAGGCGAACGGGTAGAGGCTGACCACCGCGTACACGGCGAGCGCCGCATAGGCGACCACCGCGCCCGCGGACAGGCGCCTCACCGCTGCCCCCGCAACAGCCGGGCGTTGACCACGGCGAGCAGGAGCGCGGCCACGAAGATGAGCCAGCCCAGGGCGCTGGCGACTCCCAGCGTCGGCGACAGGCTCTGGAAGAACGCCTGCTGGTACGCCTTGAGCCCGAGCACGTCCGTATGCCCGGCCGGCCCGCCGTTCGTCATGATCAGGAAGATCTGGAAGCCCTGCATCGTGTCGCGCAGCCCGAGCAGCACCACCGCGACCGTGATCGGCACGAGCAGCGGCCACGTGATGTGCCGCAGCCGGCGCACCGACCCCGCGCCGTCGAGCGCCGCCGCCTCCAGCACCGCCGGGTCGATAGCCTGCAGGCCGGCCAGGTAGAGCAGCATCGCGACGGGGACGCTGCCCCAGATCATGATGACGATCAGCGTCGGCAGCGCCGTGGCCGGGTCGGCGAGGAAGCCCTGCGGCCGGGCCAGGCTGCCCAGCCCGAGCGCCCGCAGCGCCAGGTTGACCGCGCCGTCGGGCTCGAGCACGTAGCGCCAGGCGTAGTAGACGGCGACGCCCGCGGTCACGTACGGCAGGAAGAAGATCGACCGCAGCGTGCCGCGCAGCCGGGTGATGCCGTTGAGCAGGCTGGCCAGCGGCAGCGCGATCAGCACCGTGCCGCACGAGACCGCCACCATCGCGATGCCCGTGTTGACGGCCGCGTTGCGCATCTCGGGCGCCAGCCGCGGGTCGGCGAACAGGATGTCCCGGTAGTTGTCCAGGCCCACCCATTCCCAGGTCGGCGAGAACCCGTTCCACTTGGCGAAGCTCAACCCGAAGCTGTAGGCGATCGTGTAGAGCCCGAGCACGAGGAACAACACGACCGCGGGCGCGATGAACGCATAGCCCACCAGCGCCCGCCGGGCCCGCACCCGGCGGGCGCTGGTGGGGCGGCGCGGCCGGGTGACCAGCCGCGCCGCCAGGGTTGTCGTCTCGGTGGCCGTCACTTATTTCGCGTCCCACATCGCCTTGATGACGGTGTCGAGCGTCTTGCCGGTGGCTGCCGCGTCGGCCTCGCCCAGTGGCGCGAGCTTCAGCAGCGGGTTGCCCATCTCGACCTCGTCGTAGTCCGGCGGCCGGAAGCCGCGGTTGGCGGCGTCGTAGGTGTTCTCCGCGGGACCGGTGAAGAACTGCTGCAGCGCGGCGAGGTCCGTGCCGATCAGCGTCTCCGCCTGCGTGCCGAGGTCGGTGGCCGGCAGGTCGAGCGAGGCCTTGGCGAAGATGCCGGCGCCCTCGGCCGAGGTGAGGAAGTCGACCCACTGGGTCGCGGCGTCCTTGTTGGTCGTGGTCGAGGTGACCGACAGGCCGGTCAGCGCCAGCGGCGCCAGCCGCAGGTCGCTCACCGCGCCGCCGGTCGCCGGCGGGATCGGGAACGTCAGCACGTTCTCGGGCTTCATCCCGTTCTGCGCGAGGAACGCCAGCGTGAACGTGCCGCCGACGTTGAACGCCGACTTGCCCTGCGCGAACGCGATGTCGGCCTCGTCGATGCCGAGGGCGCTGGCGCCCGGCATCCAGTACGGCTTGAGCTGTGCGTAGAGGTCGAGGGTGCGCAGCCCGTCCGGCGAGCCGAAGCCGGCCGTGGTGCCCTTGCCGAACAGGGCTTCGAACTTCTGCTGACCGAGGTACGCGAACGCGAGCTGCTCGTAGATCCAGTTGAAGCCGGTCTGTGTCACCTTGAGCCCGAGCGAGAGCCCGCCCGCCGTCTTGTCGGCGGTGGTGGTCGCCTTGAGGTAGGTGAGGAACTCCTCCCAGGTCGCCGGTGGCTTCGCCGGGTCGAGGCCGGCCGCCTCCAGCTTCTGCTTGTTGGCGTAGACGATGCCGAACGTGCCCGCGGTGAACGGGACGCTGTAGAGGCTGCCGACGGTCGCGGAGGACAGCTCCTCGATGCTGTCCTTGCGCTGCTGGGTGACCCGGCCCGACTCGCGGGTGCTCGGCAGGAAGCGGTCGAGCTTGCCGTCGAAGTCGCCCTTGAGGTCGGTGAGCAGCCCGCCGCCGCCGACCCGCATGTCCTCGCCGCCGGAGTGCAGCTCGAGGACGTCGGGAAGGTCCTTGGTCTGCGCCGCGCTCTGGATCTTCGCGGTGAAGACG
Source organism: Asanoa iriomotensis (assembly GCF_016862515.1). GTDB lineage: Bacteria > Actinomycetota > Actinomycetes > Mycobacteriales > Micromonosporaceae > Asanoa > Asanoa iriomotensis. The sequence continues at coordinate 52,496 of NZ_BONC01000046.1, read as the reverse complement.
TCGTCGGGTGTGAACGCCTCGATCCTGACGTCGATGCCGGTCTTGGCCTTGAACGCCGCGGCGGCCTGCTGGAGCGCGTCGACGTGGGTGCGCTTGAACGTCCACATCGTCAGCGCGCCGCCGGCCTCGGCGCCCCCGTCGTCGTCGCCGCACGCGGTGGCAGTCAACGCCAGGGCGGCGGCGGCCACCGCGGCGAGAATACGTCTGTTTCCGATCATGGTCTGGCCCTCCCGCTGGACGAAGGGGATCTATCGGGCTAGCAAATCGTTAAGACTGACCGGCAATCTACTCGCAACACACAGGAAGTCAAGAGGCTCGATATCGACGGCGGTCAGGCGGACTGACGCCGGACCAACCGGGTCGGAATCACGATCTCGCGCGCTGGCCCCTCGGCACCGTCGATCCGGTCGAGCAGCAGCCGGGCGCAGGCCATGCCGATCTCGCGGGCCGGGTTGGCGATCGTCGTCAGCCCCGGCGTCACCAGGCTGGCCGCGTCGATGTCGTCGAAGCCCATCACAGCGAGGTCCTCGGGCACCCGCAACCCGCGTTCCCGGGCCGCGTCCAGCGCGCCGATCGCCATCATGTCGTTGGCGCACAGCACCGCGTCGGGCCGTTTCCGTTGCCGGATCAGCTTTTCCACGCCGTGCGCGCCGCCGGCGCGGCTGAAGTCGGTGTGCACCACCATGTTCCGCGCCGCACCGAGGCCGGCCTCGGCCAGCGCGGCGCGGTAGCCGGCGACCCGCTCGGCGGCCGGACCCTCGGCCGCCGGGCCACAGATGAAGGCGATGCGCTGGTATCCACTGTGGATCAGGTACTCGACGGCCGCACGGGCGCCGCCCTCGTCGTCGCTGTGCACCAGATCGACGCCGGGCAGCGACTGCCGGCCGCCGAGCCGGACCACCGGGATCCGCGCGTCGATCACCGGCCGCAGGTCGTCGGCGTGGGTGTGGAAGACCGCGAACGCGACGCCGTCGACCTGCCGCGAGATCATCTTGTCGAGGGCGGCGCGCTCGAGGTCGCGTACCCCGTTGGTGTTGGTGATGATCTCGTCGTAGCCCGCCGGGCCGAGCACGTCCTGCACGCCGCGGGCCAGCACCGGGTAGAACGGGTTGGTGATGTCGGGGATCACGAGCCCGATCGTCAGGCTGCGGCCGGCCCGCAGGCCGCGCGCGACCACGTTCGGCCGGTAGCCGAGCTCCGCGATCGCGTCCATGATCCGCTGCCGGGTCTCCGCCGACACCGGCCGGCGCCCGTTGAGCGCGTGCGACACCGTGGTCGCGCTGACTCCGGCGAGCTCCGCGACCTGGCCGATCCGCGGCCGGTCGCCGCGAAACGCCACTCCTGACCTCCTCGATGTGTCCCCGCGGCCGGATCCTATCGCGCGTGCAGTGACGTCCGTCGAACTAGTGGTGACACGCCGGAATCGTGTGATACCCGACGGTAGTCGTCCAGTGACCTAAAGTTACCGGCGTTTGCCACAACAGGGGAGTCACGGGGAATGGGATCGTCGCGCGTCGCGCTGCCTGGGGACGGGTGGCCGCACCTGCTGCGGGAGTGGGGGCACGAACTGCCCGCCGTCAGGCGATGGGCCGCGGAGCGGGACATTCCCGTGGCCGTCGACGCCGACCCGCGGACGATCCGCGCCCTGTTGCGCGCCACCTACCCGCGATTGGTCCCGACGCGGGTCCTGGCGCCGCCGCCGCACGACACCACGTTGTGGCTTCCGCCGTCCGTGGCCCTGCTGCACGAGGCGGGCGTGCCGCTCGCGCACGTCCTGCGCGTGCCGGAGCGGCGCCGGCCCAGCGTCCGCATCCGCGGCGGCCGGTCCGACCCGGAGGTCGCCGAGGCCGCGTTGGCGGCGGCGGACGAGGTCGAGGAGTGTGCCGTCGTGGTGCGCCGGCGGGCTCCCGCCAGCGTCCTGGTCGGCTATCTGACGCTGCTGCCCGGCTGGCACGCCGAGCCGGCGGTTCTCCGGGACTACCTCCGCGACCGGCTGCCCGCCCAACGGGTGCCGGCGAGAATGGTGGTGTTGGACCGCTTCCCGCGTACGCCCGACGGCGCGATCGACCGCGCGGCCCTGCCAGACTAGCGCGGTCTCGTTGACAGGTCCCGCGGTTACCCACCGCGATCCCGTCGACCGGACTGCCTTCGCTCCGAACAGGAATGTGACTGATACGTATCGCGACTGCCGATCTTGAGCTAACAAATCGGCGGCCGTTCGGACATCGACCGAGTGGATGATCTCCCACTTACCTGCTCAGGCGATACTTCGACAGGTTTTCGCAAAGCTGGCCCGGTCATGGAACGCTGTTCGTGGCCCCATGAGGAGCAGCCGGGCCGGCGAAGACTCCTCACCATCCGTAGTCGAATCCCGGGGCCTGACAACGGGGTCACATGGAGGAGAGTCGTGGGGAACATCGAAGCCACTCTGAAGGAGGCCATGGCGATCGACGGTGCGATCGGCGTCGCCCTCGTCGACTACACCAGCGGTCTCACCCTTGGCACGCTCGGCGGCGCGCCGACGATGGACATGCAGGTCGCCGCGGCCGGTAACACCGACGTGGTGCGCGCCAAGATGCGCACCCTCGAGATGCTCGGCATGAGTGACGGCATCGAGGACATCCTGATCACCCTCGACAGCCAGATCCACCTGATCCGCCTGATCCGGCCCCGCCGCAGCGGCGAGGCGCTTTTCCTTTACCTGTCCCTCAGCAAGTCCCGTGCCAACCTCGGACTGGCCCGTCACCAGCTGCGCCGCATAGAGGCCGAGCTAGACCTCTGACCGGTGCACGGAAGGCGATGCCATGACTGACAGGACCATGACCGAGGTCGTGTACGACACGGTCCGGGACCTTCGGGCGAACGTCCCGGAATGCGTGGCGGCGGGTCTGGTCGACATGTCGACCGGCATGCTGCTCGCGGTCGAGACCCTGGAGGACCACCCGAGCGAGGTGCTGGACCTGCTGGCGGCGGCCACGTTCGACCTGTTCCAGGGTCGCAACGTAGTGATGGTCGAGGACCTCTTCAACCGCCGCCGGGGGGTGCGGAGCGAGCGGCACTACTTCCAGGAGATCGTCGTCAACAGCGACAACCTGGTGCACGTGTTCCTGCGCAGCGCCAACCAGGACCTCGTCGCCGTAGCGGTCTGCCGCCGCGCGGCCAACATGGGCATGCTCGTCGCCCAGGCGCGCCTGGTCATGAAGCAGCTGGACGCCGGCATCGGTGGGTCGCCCACCTGACCCGCAGCGCCCGCACCCGTAAGCGATCTCGTTGGAGAGCACCGTGGTTGGCACGACTCAGGACCCCTACGCCGCCGCCCGCGCCGAGCTAGCCGCCCTGCGGCAGCAGGTCAGCGGGGTCAGTGGCTGCATCATCGCCGGTGTCGACGGGCTGTTGCTCCTGCACGACATCCTCGGGCGCAACGACAGCGAACCACACGACCTCGCGGCGCTCTCGGCGGCGGCCAACGGCATCGGCCGGACGACCGCCGGGGCGCTGCGGCAGGGCGAGTTCAGCGAGTGCACGATCCGCAACCAGCGCGGCTACTTCGCGGTGTACGCGATCGGTGACCTCGCCCTGCTCGCCGTGCTCGGCGACGACGGACTCAACGTGGCCCGCCTGCACATCGAGGCCCGCGCGGCGACCGCCCGTCTCTTGGCGCTGCTGACCCTCGCCCCGCAGCCGACCGCCTTCTCCTGAAACCAGGGGCAGCGCGAACCGTCGCCCTCCCATTTAGATAGGTGCGGGCCTGTTACGGGGGAGGGACCAGATTGTCGTACGACATTGGTGACGCGCCGACGATGGTGATCGGCCGCGTGGCGCCACCGATCCGGCGCAGGCGCCGCTGGCCGTGGCTCGTCGGCGTGCTGCTGACGCTCCTGCTGCTCGCCGGGGTGGGCTACGCGGTCGCACCGCTGCGCGCGGCGCTGCCCGCCCCGACTGTCGAGCTGACCCTGCCCACGACCATGACGATCCCGGGCAAGGCGCCGAAGCTGCCCTGGCCGGCTCACGGCCAGGCGATGATCACGGTCGAGGGCGTCGGCACGGTCGGCACCTCGGGCGACGCGACGCCGCTGCCGATCGGGAGCGTTGCCAAGGTCATGACGGCGTACGTCATCCTCACCGAGCATCCGCTCAAGGCCGGCGAGCAGGGCCCGAAGCTGACGGTCAGCGCCGAGCGCGCCGCCGCGTACCCGGCGGAGAAGCGACGGGGTGAGTCGCTGGTCGGGGTCGAGGCCGGCGAGGTGATCACCGAGCGGCAGGCGCTGCAGGCCCTGCTGCTCCCGTCCGCGAACAACATGGCCCGCGTCCTCGCCGACTGGGACGCCGGCGGCGAGGAGGCGTTCGCCGACAAGATGAACGAGACCGCGGCCGACCTCGGGATGACCGACACGCATTACAGCGATCCGTCGGGCCTCGACGCGAAGACCGTGAGCACCGCGCGCGACCAGGTGATCCTCGCGAGCAAGGCGATGCGGCTGCCGGCCTTCGCGGAGATCGTCAAGCAGAAGCAGGCGACGATCCCGGTCGCCGGCAGGGTCGAGAACTACAACGAACTGGTCGGTCGGGACGGCGTCGTCGGCGTCAAGACCGGTTCGACCGACGAGGCGGGCGGGTGCCTCTCGTTCGCGGCCGTGGTCAAGGTCGGCGGGCGCCAGATCCGGATCGTCGGCGCGGTGCTCGGCCAGCCCGGCGCGGACACGCCCGTGCAACTCGACCGCGTGTTCGCCGCGACGCGTTCACTGCTGCGGGCGACGACGGCTGCGCTCGACGTGCACACGCTGGTCGAGGCCGGCGAGCAGGTCGCCACCGTGCGCTCTCCGCTGGGCGCCGGCACGACGTTGCGGGCGACCGAGGCGATCGAGGTGGTCGGCTGGCCGGGTCTCGAGGTGCCGTTGAAGGCCGAGATTCCCGTGCTGCCGGCCGGGATCGCCGCCGGCGCCACGCACGGCCAGGTGACCACCGGGACCGGGAAGCCGGTCACCACCGCCCTGCACGCCGACGCCGCGATCGAGCCACCCAGTGCCTGGGACCGGATCGTCGCGCACCGCTGACAGGCTAGGACCTGTCACGCTGTGCCCGCAGCGCGTCGGTGGACCGTTCCACCGATAGTGGCGGGGAGAGCAGGTAGCCCTGGCCGAAGCCGCAGCCGAGGTCGAGCAAGGCGTCGAGCTGGGCCTGGGTCTCGATGCCCTCGGCGAACGCCTTCATCGACAGCGAGTCGGCCACCGCCATGATGGCGCGGACGATGCCGCGGCCGTTGTTCTGGTCCTCGTTCATCGCGGCCACGAACGCCCGGTCGATCTTCAGCCCCTCGACGGGGAACCGCTGGAGGTAGGCCAGGCTGGAGTACGACATGCCGAAGTCGTCGAGCGCGAAGTGCACCCCGGCCTCGCGCAGCGCGCTGACCTGCGACGAGATGTCCTCCGCGGTGTCCATGTGCTCGGTGACCTCGAGCCAGATGTCGGAGGGGTTCACCCCGGCCGAGCGGATCACGTCGAGCAGGTCGCCGTGCCCGCGTTCGAGCTGCACCGCCGAGATGTTGACGCCCATCGTCAGGCGGGCCTCGGGGAACTCCCGCTGCCACGCCGCGAGCTGCCGGCACGCCTGGTCGAGCACCCAGGCACCGATCGGCACGATCGCGCCGGTCTCCTCGGCCAGCGGGATGAACTCGTCGGGCGGCACGTTGCCGCGTTCCGGATGCCGCCACCGGGCCAGTGCCTCGAACGAGCGGATCGTGTTGCTCTTGAGCTCCACCATCGGCTGGTAGACCACCGAGAGCTGGCCCCGGTCGAGTGCCTCGGACAGGTCCGAACGCAGGTCGAGCCGGTCGATCGAGCGGTGCGAGGCCTCGTCGTCGAAGACCTCCAACCGGCCGGTGCCGCGGGCCTTGGCCGCGTACATGGCGGCGTCGGCGTCGCGCAGCATCGCGCTGGCCGTGGCGGTGCCCCGCCGGCCGAGCACGGCGCCGATGCTCGCCGTGACCTCGACCCGCTCGCCGCGCAGCGGGAAGTCGTCGGCCAGCGCCGCCTGGATCCGGCGGCCCATGTCGGTGAGGTCGGTCAGGTCGGACGCGCCGTTGATCAGCAGGACGAACTCGTCACCGCCGAACCGGGCCAGCATGTCACCCGGCCGGACGACCTTGCGCAGCCGCTGCGCCACCTGCTGGATCAACTCGTCGCCGGCTTCGTGGCCGAGCCGGTCGTTGACCGCCTTGAACTTGTCGAGGTCGAAGAAGAGCAGCCCGGCCGCCCCCGTCGGCGAGTCGGCCAGCGTCTCGTCGATGCGCTGCGCGGCGGTCATCCGGTTGGCGAGGCCGGTCAGCGGGTCGCGCGACGCGCGCCGGTGCAGCTCCTGCTCGCGGGCCTTGAGCCGGCGGTAGAGCTCTCCGTTGCTGATCGCGACGCTCAGGTAGCTGGCCAGCACCATGGCCACCTCGACCGCGGACTTGCTGAACGACCGGGCGCGCCGGCCCTTGGCGGCCAGCACGGCGATCACGCCGCCGTCGCGCATCACCGGGACGAGCATCATCGGGTCCTCGTCGTCGCCGGGGCCGACGTACGCCTCGCCGGTCGACAGCCTGCTCCAGCCCGGCAGGTCGGCGGCCGGGATCGGCCAGCGCTTGCCGGAGTCCTCACCGGTGTCGGCGGCCGCCGACACCTCGGCGAGCTCGTCGCGGACGGTCAGGATCCAGGTGGAGTCGGTGCCGGTCAGCTCGCGCAGCAGCAGCACCGCGTCGTCGAGCAGCGAGCCGACGTCGAGGTGGCGGGCGAGCCCCGGGCCGGCCTGGGCGAGCCGTTCGATGGCGGCGCCGCGCTCGCGCGCCTCGACGGCCGAGTACATCCGGTACGCCATCGAGAGCAGCACCTGCAGGTCGGCCGGCGTGAACAGGTCGCCGCCGCTGCGGTAGAGCACGAGCAGGTCGCCGGCGTACTCGGAGCCCACGCCGGACAGGGGTATCCAGGCCGCGGAGGAGGTCGTGACGTCGCGCAACGGCGGCGGCAGGTCCTCGGGCGGCACGCCGTGCCGGGCCGCCGCGCTGCCGGAGTTGATCACCCGGCGGGCCGTCGGCCCGACCGCCCAGCCGGTGGTGAACGCCGGGTCGTCCTCGGGCAGCCCGCACGACGCGGTGACGAACAACCGGTCGTCGATGGCCTCGGCGATGCACACGACGTCGGCCGCGAACACCTCGGAGAGCACGGTGAGCGTGCGGTCGATCAGCCGGCCCGGCGACGACGGCGTGCCGATCACCGTCAGCAGCCGGATGAGCCGGGCGGTGTCCCGGTACGCCGCCGCGGCCGCGCCCTCCGCCCGGGAAAGGGCAGCCCGCATCGTCTCCGCTTCCGAGTCGAAGCGGGGTGCCTGTGCGTCCCCGTAAGCCACCATCGGGCGGTCAGAGGGCCAACGCCGCGATGGTGGCGTTGTGGTAGCCGGCGACGCCGGTGGTCCGGGCGAACTCGCCGTAGGTGTAGTAGCCGAACGTCCGCGCGCCGCGGGCGGCCTGCTGCAGGCGGCGCACCTCCTCGTGGCCGCGCTCGCCCAGGATGTCGAGCCGGGCCACGCAGTCGAAGACCAGCACCACGGACGCCTCCTCGTCGCGGACGACGGAGTCCACCACCTGCTCACCGACCTCCAGGAGGTCGTCGGGCGCGCAGGAGACCACCTGGACGGCCGAGTACGGCGGCATCGGCGAGAACGTGCGCAGGTTGCCGTCGCTGTCGATGAACGCGCCACGGATCAGCAGCGAGCCGTCGGGTTGGATGAGCCCGAACGCGTGCTCGGAGTGGTAGCCGCCGGCCTTCTTGTAGAGCTTGGTGTCGGGACCGCCGCGGGGCCGGAAGTTCTCCCAGAAGACCTCGCGCGCCGGACGCCCGCCCAGTTCCTTGACGACCTGGCCGTCGACGTCGCTGAGCATCAGCGGCAGGCTCGTCGGCTGCCAGCCGTGCCCGCCCGCGACGTGTAGCGGGCGGTCGGAGCCGATCCAGACGGCCACCGCTGCGTCGCGCAGCACCCGGTCGCCGGCGAACACGAACGTCTCGGCCAGGCTCCGGTCGTCGGCCGCCGCTCCGCCGACCACGGGGATCTGGAAGCCGGTCACCTTGTGGATGCCGTTGAGCAGCTCCTGCTGGTCGCCGGCCAGGCCGTCGGAGAAGATCAGGACCGCCTCGTGCGGCGAGCGGACCGGCCCCGCGGCGTCCAGCGCCGCCCGGGCGAGCGCCCGCCCGGCGCGGGTGGCGTCGGCCTGCACGCCGGTGGCGTGACCGAGGCCGAACCGGTAGCCGCCCCCGGCGAGCGCGAGCACGGCGATGCCCTCGCCCGGCTCGATCAGCCGGCCGCCCTCGAGCTGGCCGGACGTCGTCGCGCCGGCGATCACCGCCGACCCGGCGGCGGCGGTCACGGTCTTCAGGACAGTCGGTAGGTCATACCGGACAGAGGCGTACACCAACACCAGATCGGGCTCTCGGCCCTCCAGCGGGCGGAATGCCTCGTCGACCGCTGCTTCGACGGCCAGTCGCGTGTCGGCACCACTGCCGGTGCCGACGCCGCTGACAGCACGGTTGCTGCTCAGCGCCCTCACCCCCACACGCGTGCGTGCTTGGACAACCACCGATTGTAGTGGTGAGGAGTGTTCGTCTTCAGGGGTGAGCGCAGTGGCCGTGGTCATAACGGGAGATGCCCGGTGGTTCCGGCAAAGCCGGAACCACCGGGCGGATACCGGGCAGTAACTAACCCACGACCGACTTGAGCGGAATGCCCGCCGCGCGCAGGTCACTGACCAGGTCGCGGAGGTACGGGTGCTCGTCGGCCGTCAGGCCGTCGGGGTTGGGGATCGTCAACCGGGCCGTCCCGCCGGCCTGGCTGACCCGTGCGGTTCCGGTGTAGCGGTCGACCACCGCCTGGGCCCGGCCCAGGTCGGCGCCGGCGACGGTGATGGCGATGGGTCGCCATTCGCCGCCCAGGTTCTCCGGTGCCGGCGCGGCCGCCGCGGCGGCCCGGGCCGGGTCCACCGTCGTCGGCGCGGCCCGGCGGGCCAGAGCCGGCGCACCCGACGGGTAGAGCACGGCGTTGGCCAGCATCTGGATGCCGCTCTCGTTGTAGGCCCGGAACAGCGGGTTGAACGCGAACAGCACCGCCCGGCCGGAGCCGGTCGGCTCGTCGACGACCGCCGCCGTGCCCTTGAGCAGGTCCTCCGACACGGTGAAGCCGTTGTGCCAGAAGGTGTCGTCGGACGGGTAGGTGACGACGTTGGTGCCCGTGGTGCTGGCGGTGAGGATCGGGTCGTCGTTGTTGAACTCGAAGTCCTCGGCCGGGCGACCGGCGCCGACCGGGCTGCTCGGGTCGACGTCGACCCGGAAGTGCGAGCCGATCACCGTGTAGTCCGGCGTCTGTGCCTTCTCGGTGGTCGACGTGAGCCCGGCCGACCGGGCGACCCGGGTGCCCTCGTTGCGCAACCCGATGTAGGTGTTGCCGGCGGCCACCCAGTTACGCAGGTTCTGCTGGCCGGCGGCGGTCAGGCCGCCGGTCGCGCTGCTGCCGTCCGGCACGAGCAGCACCGTGCGCCCGGTGAACGCGGCGGTGTTGTCGTTGATGTCGGCCGTGGTGACCGGCTTGAGGTCGAGGCCCCAGCGCTTGCCGAGCACGTAACGCGCCTCGCCGTACGAGCCGGACGTGGTGGAGATGCCCGTGCCGCGGAACAGGCCGAGGTCGGGCAGGGCGACAGCCGCGCCGACCGGGGCCTTGCGGTTGGCCGACAGCGAGACGCCGAGGCCGACGGCCCGGTCGTTGAGCGCGGTGGTCAGGCCGGCCTCGGGGAAGCTGGCCACGTCGGCGGCGTCGCGCTTGACCGCCACGCCCGCGCCGAGCAGCGCGAAGGTGAACTCCGCGGCGCCGGCCGAGTCGAGCTTGTACTGGTACGAGCCGCCCGCGGGGGCGTGGGCGCCCTTGCCGCCGGTCGGGCGGGCCACCCGCTGGACCGTCGGCTTGAGGTCGTCACCGGTGTAGATGGTGTCGATGCCCATCAGCAGCGGGTTGCTCCAGGAGGAGACGTCGTAGAAGTACGGGAAGGGGACGTACGGGTCCTCGCCCAGCGTCGCCTGGATCCAGTGCTTCTGCGGCTGTGCCATCGGGATCCAGTAGGCGCCCTTGGGCACGGTCAGGTTGGTCGCCTTCCGCCCGCCGAACACGTTCGCCGACGGCACGGTGATCGGTTCCTTGACCTCGTACACCTCGACGTCCATCGCCCGCAGCCGCTCGACCAGCCGGCGCACGTCGGCGAGCTGGCGGTCGGGGAGCAGGAAGTACGACTTGATGTTGATGTCCGGCACCGGGAACTGCACCGTGTTGTCGGGCTGCACGACCTCGTTCGGCGAAAGCGTGCCGGCCTTGCCCTCGGCCAGCGCGTCCTTCCAGATCTGGAACCAGCCGTTGAGCACCTCCTTCTTGTTGGCCGTCGCCCAGCCGATCGTCGCCCACTGGGTGTTGAACTGCTGCTGCACCCGGTCCTGGACGGCCGACGCGCTGCCCTTCTCGTACGTCATGCCTGCGGCGCCGAAGCCGGCGGCCGGCACGGTGTCGCCGTAACCCATGTAGAACAGGTCGTAGACGTCGTAGTTGAAGTAGCACTCGGTCGTGACGGTGTCGGTGCAGGCGCCGTTGTAACCGAAGGCGGCCTTGTTGGCCTCACCGATCCGGTTGATCCAGTCCACCGGCTCGCTGGCGATCTCGTGGTGGATCGGGTCGGCGTTCGGCGGGAAGAAGTACCGCCGGCTGCCCATCTCGTGCGCGTCGACGAAGACCTGCGGCGGGTACTTGCGCAGCAGCTCGATCTTGCCGTCGGTCTCCGGCTGCGACCGGGCGAACCAGTCGCGGTTGAGGTCGAAGCCGTACTCGTTCTGCCGGCGGCTGGCGGCGCGGCCGTCCGGGTTCTGCGTCGGGATGATGACGGTGAGCAGGTTGTCGTTGCGGTCGCGCACGTCGCAGGACAGGCCCGCGGCGAGCTCGTAGAGCGACTTGAGCGCCGCGTCCGCGCCGCTGGTCTCGCCGCCGTGCACGTTGCCGGCGATGTAGACGATGGCCGGGTCGTCGTGCGCGATCCGGGCCGCCTTGGAGGCCGCCATGGTGCGCGGGTCGCGCAGGTCGCGGATGTTCTCCGCGATCCTGGCCAGGCCGTCGGTGGTCACGTGGGAGGGGTCGGAGACGATCGCGTACGGCAGCGGCTGGCCGGTGACGCTCGTGGCCATGACGCCGGTGGTCACGCGGTCGGAGGCGGCGTCGACCGCGGCCACGTACCGCCGGATCTCGTCGTTGGTGACGACCCGCTGCTGGCCGAGGCCGAGCGGGAAGCCGAGGAACGACTCCGGACTCGGCACGTCGGTCAGTCGGGCCTGTGGGTTGGGGTCACAGGCAGGCCGAGGGGGGTTCGCGCCCGCTGGGGCACCGTTGAGCAGCGGCAACGTGCCGGCGAGCAACAGCGCTGTCGCTGCACCCACAAGCCGTCTTGCGCGGTTCGGTAGTCGCAATTGAACCCGCTTCCCTTCCCGGAAAGGTGGAGTGAAAGGCGAAAGGAGCCTATGACCTGGCATTTCCAAGGGTCAAGATCCGAATGGCCGAGCCCATTTATCCCCGCGAATAGCTGGAAATACCACCGAACCGGGCGCAGTCTATCGTGGACGATCGGGGCACCGGGTGTCGAGGAGAAAAATCCCGTCACGTTGTCGAAACCGGCGCGGCTCGTTCGCAGCACTGGTGAAGGCCGCCCGCCGGGCGGCGCGAACCGCAAGGAGACGGACATGTCGTTCCAGGCCTACCTCGACGCCGCCGAGGACAAGACCGGCAGGACCCCGCGCCAGCTCGTCGACGAGGCGCGCGCCAAAGGCTACGACGCGCCGTCGGTCAAGGCGACCGTCATCGTCGAGTGGCTGCGCGACGAGTACGGCCTCGGCCGGGGCCACGCCATGGCGCTGGTGCACGTCATCAAGAAGGGCCCGCAGATCTCGTCGAAGCACGTCGGGCGGGCGGGATCGCACGGCGACGCGTCGGACCTGCTCTGGCTCGACGGCAAGGCGACCCGGCCGGCATAGTGGGCGGCATGCCGCTTGAACCCATCGAGCGGGCGTCGGTCGACGAGCTGCGCTCCCTCCAGCTGGAACGACTCCGCTGGTCGCTGCGGCACGCGTACGACAACGTCCCGCACTACCGGTCTTCTTTCGACGCGGCCGGCGTACACCCGGACGATCTGAAGTCCCTCGACGACCTCGCGGCGTTCCCGACGACCAGCAAGGACGACCTGCGGGCCAACTACCCGTTCGGGATGTTCGCCGTGCCACGCGAGCAGGTCGTGCGGGTGCACGCGTCGTCGGGCACGACCGGGCGGCCGACGGTGGTCGGCTACACGAAGGAAGATGTCGCCACCTGGGCCACGCTGATGGCCCGGTCGATCCGGGCCGCCGGCGGGCGCCCGGGCGACGTCGTGCACATCGCCTACGGCTACGGCCTGTTCACCGGCGGGCTCGGTGCCCACTACGGCGCCGAGGAGCTCGGCTGCACGGTGGTGCCGGTGTCGGGCGGCATGACGCCGCGCCAGGTGCAGCTCATCCAGGACTTCGAGGCGTCGATCATCATGGTGACGCCCAGCTACCTGCTCGCGATCGTCGACGAGATGGAGCGGCAGGGCGTCGACCCGCGCTCGACCTCGCTGCGGGTCGGCATCCTCGGCGCGGAGCCGTGGACCGAGGACATGCGCCGCGAGATCGAGGAGCGGCTCGGCATCGACGCGGTCGACATCTACGGCCTGTCGGAGGTGATGGGGCCGGGCGTGGCCAACGAGTGCGTGGAGACCAAGGACGGCCCGCACATCTGGGAGGACCACTTCTACCCGGAGATCATCGACCCGCTGACCGGTGCGGTGCTGCCGGACGGCTCGTTCGGTGAGCTCGTGTTCACGTCGCTGACCAAGCAGGCGATGCCGGTGGTGCGCTACCGCACCCGCGACCTGACCCGGCTGCTGCCCGGCACCGCGCGCCCGATGCGCCGGATGGCCAAGATCACCGGCCGCACCGACGACATGATGATCGTGCGTGGGGTCAACCTCTTCCCGACCCAGATCGAGGAGCTCATCCTGGGTACGCCCGAGCTGTCGCCGCATTTCCAGTGCGTGCTGACCCGTTCGGGGCGCCTTGACGAGCTGGCCGTGCGGGTCGAGCGGCGGCCGGACGCGGCGCCCGACCGGGCCGCGGCGGCCGCCGGCGCGCTGGCATCGGCGGTCAAGTCGCGGATCGGCGTGACGATCGCGGTGGAGGTGCTGGAGCCGGACCAGGTCGAGCGCTCGATGGGCAAGATGCGGCGGATCGTCGACAACCGTTAGATGGGCAACAGGCGCGGGCGGCGACGGGCCGCCAGGTCCTCCACCCAGCCGACGTGGATGACGATCAGCGCGAGCAGCCACAGGGCGATCGCGGCGTACCCGACCTCGGCCACGGTGTCGCCGACCACCCACACCTGCAGCAGGTCGCCGACCGGGAACGCAGCGGTGATCGCGGCGTTGTTCCACAGGTAGATGGTCACGGCGCGCGAGTTGAGCAGGGTCACCGTCTTGTCGGTGCGGCGATGGCGGGCGAGCCAGTCCATTCTCGGCGCCAGGCGCAGCAGGACGAGCACGAAACCGATCGAGTAGACCGCGTACGCCACCGGGCTGTCTTCCAGGTCGGTGCCGCTGGTGACCGCCCAGCCGATCGCGGCGCTCGTGGTGATCGCGGAAACCACCAGGACCAGCGGGAACCTCAACCGGCGTAGGTCGCCGTCGCGGTGCGCGAAGCCGAGCACCCAGCAGGCGGCGAAGGTCAGCACGTTCTCGACCACCGAGGCGGCGCGGTCACCGAACGGCCAGGGGGCGAGCTCGTAGAGCGGCAGCAGGACCAGCGGGGCGAGCGCGGTGAAAATGCGGGCTTTGCGATAGAGGGCGAGCAGGGCGGGGGAGAGGACCACCAGCCAGAGGTAGGTGACCAGGTACCAAAGGATGCCGCTGACGGGCGCGGCCCATTCGGTCGACGGTGGGTCGGCGACCGGCAGCAGCCACAACAGCAGCGTCGGCCAGGTCGGGTGGTCGTCCCAACCGACGACGAGCATCGCGGGTACGATCACCGCGCCGAGCACCCACAGGGCCGGCAGGAGCCGGCGCAGCCGGCTGCGGACCGCGCGGGCGGCCGAGCGGTCGACGGAGCGGGCCATCAGCGAGCCGCCGAGCGCGAACATCACGCCCATGGCGGGGTAGCCCAAGCCCAGCCAGGCCACCGGGAACAGGTGGTAGAGCACCACGCGGACGAGGGCGGCGGCGCGCAGGAGATCGAACCAGCGGTCGCGGCCGTTGCCGGTTTCGGCGGGTGCCGGCAGCGGCACTGTCGCGGTCGCGGTCACGGTGCGATGGCGTGGCGGCCCGACCCAGCCGTCCTCACTCACGGTCACCGGCCGACGGTAGCGGCGTCCGGCGTCCGGTGTGGGCTGTTGGTACTCCCGGCGGGCGACGGCCGTCCGGTCGGTCATCGCACCCGAACGAGCCGTAACTTACAGCGCCGAGATGGTCTCCGGCGCGCGCTCGCGGCGGCTGAGCGCGCGCAGCACGGCGGTCTGGCCGTAGCGGGCGACCGACAGCTCGGTCAGCAGGCCCAGCACCGGCGTGATGACCCGCGCCGGGAAGGCCGGGGTCGGCACCCCGACGCTGACGGCGAGGTCGTCGCTGTGCACGGCGATCTCCATCATGCGGGTGAGCAGCAGGTCGTCGAATCTCAGCGCCCAGCCGGTCCAGGGGAGCAGGGTCGGCCGGTCTTTGTTTGCTTCGGGCAGTCGGGTTTCGAGGGTGGCGAGCTCGGCGCGGGCCTGCGCCAGGACGGCCGCATGCCCGCCCGCGGCGAACTCGTCGCTCTGGGCGCGGATCGCCACGTTGGCGGGCGCGTCGGCGTCCTCGCCGAGCCAGGCCGCGGCGCCGTAGTGCGCGAGCAGGTCGCGCGGCTCCTGGTCGGCGACGTCGGCGTCGACCAGCGCGGCGACGAGGTGGATCTGGCGGGCGAGGTGGCCGGCGAGCCCACCGACGCTGAAGTCGGCCAGAGCGCTCGGGCCGGCCCAGCGCTCGTCCACCGCGGGGTCGGCGAGCAGGTCGACGGCGATGGCCGCCGCCTCGAGGTAGGCGCCGCTATGCATGCCCCCGACGATAGCTAGTCGATCGCCACGCTCACCTCGGTGGCCTTGACCAGGGCGAGCACCTCGTCTCCCTCGCTGAGGTCGAGGTCGTTGACGGCGTCGTTGGTGACCACCGCGGTGAGCGCGCCGCCGCCGTCGACCGCCACCTTGAGCGTGGTCATCGCGGCGCCGCCGGTCAGCGAGGTGATCCGGCCGGGGAGCTGGTTGCGGATGCTCAGGTCGCCGACCGCGCCCGTGGCGAGCGCGACGTCGGTCGACTTGACCAGCATGGTGACCTGCTGGCCGGCGATCAGCTGGAGGTCGTCGGCGCTTTCCCGGGTGATCGCCGCGGTCAGCTCCTGCCCGCTGGCGAGCTGCGCCTTCACCGAGGCCATGGCCTCGCCGCGGGACACCGAGAGGATGGTGCCGTCGAGCTGGTTGCGGATGCTCAGTCGCATTAGCCTGTCCATTCGCGATCTTTGGTATGCGTTTGTCCCCCACCATCCTCCCCTCGGGCGCGAACGCCAAACCGCGCGACACACCCCTGGCCCAGGCTGCGGATGGCTTTGTCGCCGCTCGGCCCGTAGATTGCAGTGTGAGTGCAAATTCTTGTTCGCTGGACGAGGGGGCGCGATGGCGTCGCTGATCACCGAGGCTTCTCTGCGGTCGCGGATCTCGGAGTTCCTGGCCGCCCACGACCCGGCTTCGGCGGGTCGGCTCGCGTTCCTGCGCGCCCGGTTCGACGCCGGGCTGGCCTGGGTGCACTTCCCCGAGGGGCTCGGCGGCCTCGGCGCGGGTCGGGCCCTGCAGCCGGTCGTCGACGAGGCGTTCGCCGCGGCCGGCGCGCCCGACAACCGGCCGGGGCGGATCGGGATCGGCCTCGGGATGGCGGCGCCGACCGTGCTCGCCCACGGCACCCCCGAGCAGCGGGCGCGCTGGTTGCGTCCGTTGTGGACCGGCGAGGAGGTGTGGTGCCAGCTGTTCAGCGAGCCCGGCGCCGGCTCCGACCTCGCCGGGCTGGGCACCCGCGCCCGCCGCGACGGTGACGACTGGGTGCTCGACGGCCAGAAGGTGTGGACCTCGATGGCGCACGTCGCGCGCTGGGCCATCCTGCTCGCCCGGCACGACCCTTCGCTGCCCAAGCACGCCGGTCTGACCTATTTCGTGCTTGACATGACCGCACCCGGCGTCGAAGTGCGCCCGCTGCGCCAGCTCACCGGCGAGGCCGAGTTCAACGAGGTCTACCTGACCGGTGTACGGATACCCGACGAGCATCGGCTCGGTGAGGTCGGCGAGGGCTGGAAGGTCGCGCAGACCACGCTGATGAACGAGCGGGTGTCGATCGGCGGTGGCGCGCTGCCCCGCGAGGGCGGCATGATCGGCGTCCTCGCCAAGGCGTGGCGCGACAACCCGGCGCGGCGCACCCCCGGCCTCCACGACACTGTGATGCGGCTCTGGGTGCGGGCCGAGGCGGCCCGGCTGACCGGCCTGCGGGTCCGGCAGCAGTTGGCCGCGGGAGCGCCCGGGCCGGACGGCTCGGCGGTGAAGCTCTCGTTCGCGACGCTCAACCAGCAGATCTCGGCGGCCGAGTTGGACCTGCTGGGCGACGAGGGGCTGCGCCGGGACTCGTGGGCGATGGGCCGGCCCGAGGAGGTCGACTTCACCGGCCGCGACCCGGGCTACCGCTACCTGCGGGCCAAGGGCAACTCGATCGAGGGCGGCACCTCCGAGGTGCTCCGGAACATCATCGCCGAGCGGGTGCTGGGCCTGCCCGCCGAGCCGCGGGTCGACACCCGCGTCCCGTGGAAGGATCTGCCGCGATGAGCGACGAGCTGCTGGAGTCCGCGGACGAGCGGGAACTTCGCTCCGGCGTACGCGAGATGCTCTCGGCCGAATGCCCGTGGCAGTCGGTGCTGGCGTTCGTGTCCGGCGGTGGCGACGCGTTCGACCCGAAGCTGTGGCGGACCGTGGCCACCGGGATGGGGCTGGCCGGGCTGCTCGTGCCCGAGGCGCAGGGCGGTTCGGGTGCGCAATGGCGGGCGGCGGCCGTGGTGGTCGAGGAGCTGGGCCGGGCCGTCGCGCCGGTGCCGTATCTCTCGAGCGCGGTGGTCGCGACGACGGCACTCGGCCTCGGTGAGGAGCCGTCGCTGTTGGGGCGGCTGGCATCGGGCGAGCTGACCGCGGCGCTGGCCGTTCCGTACGGGTTGTGGTCGGCGCCCCGGCTGCTGCCCGTCTCTGCTGGAGTCGTCAACGGGACGGTGCGCGGCGTCGCCGACGCCTTGGGCGCCGGGCTGCTGCTGGTGCCGTGCGAGGACGGTCTCTACGCCGTCGACGGTGCGGCGGCACGGCGTACCCGAGTGATGTCCTTGGACGAGACCCGGCCGTTGTGCGACCTGGAGTTCACCGCCGCGCCGGCCCGGCTGGTCGCCTCGCTTTCGGCGGTGCCGTGCGCGCTGCGGGTCGCGGCGACGCTGATGGCCGCGGAGCAGGTCGGTCTCGCGTCGTGGTGCCTCGACACGACGGTGGCTCATCTGCGGTCGCGGCTTCAGTTCGGGCGGCCGGTCGGTTCGTTCCAGGCGCTCAAGCACCGGCTCGCGGACCTGTGGGTGGAGCTGACCCAGGCCCGTTCGGTGGTCGCGTACGCCGTGGCGGACCTCGCGTCGGGCGGAGACGACGCGTCGGTGGCGGCGTCGCTGGCCAAGATCGTGGGGTCGGAGGTGGCGGTGCGGGCGGCCGAGGAGTGCGTCCAGATGCACGGCGGGATCGGCTTCACGTGGGAGCACCCGGCGCACCTGTACCTCAAGCGGGCCAAGGCCACTTCGGTGGCGTACGGTTCACCGGACCGGCACCGGGCCCGCCTGGCCACCCTCGTCGACCTGCCGTTGGAGGCGTCGTGACGGCATCCCTGTCGGGCAAGGTCGCGCTGGTCACCGGCGCGAGCCGGGGCATCGGCCTGGCGGTCGCGGCCCGCCTGGCGGCCGCGGGCGCCAAGGTCTGCGTGACGGCGCGCAAACCGGAGCCGCTGGCCTTGGCTGTTGCTTCGTTGGGCGGCCCGGCGGTGGCGCTGGGCGTGGCCGGCCGGTCCGACGACCCGGTGCATCGTTCCGACGCGGTCTCGGCGGTGGTCGAGGCTTTCGGCCCGGTCGACATCCTGGTCAACAACACGGGCATCAACCCGGTGTTCGGCCCGCTGCTGGAGTTGGATCTGGGTGCCGCGCGGAAGATCTTCGAAGTGAACCTGCTGTCGGCGCTCGGGTGGGTGCAGGCCGCGTTCGCGGGCCCGCCTCGGCCGGGTGTGGTGGTCAACGTGTCGTCGGTGGGCGGCCGGGTGCCGCCGCCCGGTATCTCGTTCTACGGGGTGACGAAGGCGGCGCTGGAGCACCTGACGCGCTGCCTGGCGGTGGAGATGGCGCCGCAGGTAAGGGTCAACGCGGTGGCGCCGGCGGTGGTGAAGACCAAGTTCGCGACGCTGCTGTACGAGGGCCGAGAGTCTTCTGTCGCGGCGGCGTATCCGCTCGGGCGGCTCGGCATCCCCGACGACGTCGCGGGGGCGGTGGCCTTCCTGGCGTCGGACGAGGCGGCCTGGATCACGGGCCAGACGCTGGTGATCGACGGCGGGGTCACGCTGACGGGACGTGGCGCATGACGGCGGCGCCGGGCGAGCCCGCGGAGCGGGTGGACGGTCGAACGGCACGGGCGGAACGCACGCGGGCGGCGATCGTGGACGCGCACCTGGCCTTGATCGGCGAGGGCGACCTGCGCCCGACGGGGGAGCGGATCGCGGAGCGGGCCGGGGTGTCGCTGCGGGCACTGTGGACGAACTTCAAGGACATGGAGACCCTGTTCGAGGCGTCGGGCGCGCGGGTGCTGGAGACGTACGACGCGGCTTTCAAGCCCGTACCCCCGGATTTGCCGCGGGCCGATCGGATCGCGGCCTATTGCCACCAGCGTGCGCGCCTGCTGCAACTGATCGCGGCCCCGGCCCGGGCGGCGGCGATGCGAGAGCCGTTCTCGCCGCAACTACGCCGCAACCGCCAGAAACACGTCGCCTGGCTGCGCGAGGAGGTGGACGTGTTGTTCGCCGAGGAGTTCGCGGGCCCGGACGGCCAGACCCTACGCAACGCGGTCATGGCGGCCTCGATGTGGCCGGCCTGGTCAATGCTCCGCGACGGACTCTCCCTGTCGGCCACGGAGGCCGAGACGGTGATGACCCGCACGATCACGGCGTTGCTTACGGCCGCGGGCTAGCGGTTCGAGCTCGGTGGGCGCGGCCTCAGGATTCCCGTGCCGGCGTGCCCCCGTAGTGGAGGCGGTGGTGACGGGGATCCCGGCGCGGTGCGTGGCGGTTCGCGTTCCGTGGCGGTTCGCGGCGCGTGCGGGTTCGTGGCGCGTGGCGGTTTCGCGATGCGTGCGGGTTCGCGGCGCGTGCGGGTTCGTGGCGCGTGGCGGTTGGTGGCGCGTGACGGTTCGCGATTCCAGGCCGTTCGCGATGCATGGTGGTTCGCGGCGAGTAGGGGGTCGTGGCGTGTGGCGGTTCGCGGCGCGTGAGGGCTCGCGGCGCGTGGCGGTCACGGACGGAATCCGCAGTCCCGCGTTGGCGGCGCACCACGCCGGCCGCATTCAGGCGAAACCCAGACCAAGCCGCTAGAGTGCGCCGGTGCGATTGACCGGCCGACTGCTGCGGACGCTGCCGCCACCGCTGCGCAAGCACCTGTTCCGGCGCCGCGAGGCAGTCAAGTTCCTCGCGGTAGGCGGCTTCTGCTGGATCCTGACCGCGGTGATCAACTACGGGCTCAAGGTAACGGTCTTCCCGTCCAAGCCGGTCACGGCCCTGACGCTGGCCACCATCATCGCGGCGTTCGTCTCGTACGCCCTCAACCGCGAGTGGACCTTCCGCACCCGCGGTGGCCGCCGGGCCCATCATGAGCTGGCGCTCTACATCGTCATCAACGGCATCGGCATCGCCTTGAACTCGGCGCCGCTCTACCTGGCCCGCTACGCCTTCGCCCTCCAGACCCCGCACGTCTCCCGCACGGCCCAGGAGATCTCCGACTTCGTCTGGGGCATGATCATCGGCACGCTGCTGGCCATGGTGTTCCGCCTCTGGGCCTACCGCAAGTGGGTCTTCCCGCAGGCCGACGCGCGCTCATCCAAGCTCTCACGGCGAAACCGAGCAGCAGCGGTCCGCTCGCGCGTGGTCGAGCCTCCGGCCGACGTGCCGGACCGCAGAGTCGCTTAGGCCGACGCGTCGGCGGCGCGCAACGAGCCCTCGCCCGGCGAAAGGAAGCGCCCGCCGTAATCACTTACAGCAGCGCCGGGCTGGCCGACTTCCGCTGCCGCCACGCCACCGGCTGTATCCCGACAACGGTGGGTAGCGCGCCGCGGCGGCTCCCGCTGTTGTCCCCCCGACCGCGCGCGTGGTCGAGGCCCACCCGCTTGACGAAACCGCCCGGGGTGGCGGCGCGTTGGCGGCGCTCCCAGCCGCAGGCACCACGCCTGGGCCTGGTCTGACGTCGCCGACTGCGAGCCTCAGGCGCTGGCGCGTTGACTTCCCGTCCGGCCTTCAGCTCAGTCGAAGAGGACCACGGAGCGGGCGCCGAGGCCGCGGGACATGCGGTCGAAAGCATCAGGCGCCGCCTCCAGGGAGATGCGGTCCGTGATCAGCGGCGTCAGGTCGACCGTGCCGTCGTGGACCGCGGCGGCCAGGGCCGGTAGGTCCCGGTCCGGGTCCGACGAGCCGTAGACCGACGACCGCAGGGTGCGGGCCGAATGGAAGATGTCGAGCGCGCTCAGGCTGACCATGTCATTCCTGGCGCCCATGCCGACCACCGTGACCTGGCCGCCGCGGCGGGTCGCGCGCCAGGCCGTCCCGATGGTCACGGCGCGGCCGGCGCACTCGATCGCGTGGTCGGCGCCGCGACCGCCGGTCAGGGCGCGTACCCCCTTCGCGGTCGTGTCGTCCGAGACCAGGAAATGGGTGGCGCCCGCGGCGACGGCCAGGTCGCGTTTCGCCTCGTTCAGGTCGACGCCGATGACCGGGTCGGCGCCGGCGGAGCGCGCCGCGATCAGCGCGGCTAGGCCGACACCGCCGAGGCCGATGACGACCACCGACTGGCCCGCGCGCACCTCGGCCGTCCGGTTGACCGCGCCCGTCGCCGTCAGCACCGCGCAGCCGAGCAACGCCGCCACGTCGGCGGGTATGTCGGCCGGAACCGGCACCACGGCGTGGCTCGGCACCACGACCTCCTCCGCGAGGGCGCCCAGCCCCAACGTCACGTGCGTCGCCTCGCCGGTGGCCAGATGGCCTCGCGGCACCGACGGGCGGCCGCCCTCGGCGCACAGCCACGGCTCGCCGTGCGTGCAGTGCCAGCACTCCCGGCACGGCGGTGCCCAGTTGAGCACCACGTGGTCGCCGACCGCCACCGGACCGCCGGCGCCCTCGGGACCCACCTCGATCACGACACCGGCCGCCTCGTGGCCGAGCACCAGCGGGTAGGACGGCGCCAGCGTGCCGTTGACCATCGACAGGTCGGAGTGGCACACCCCGGCCGCGCGGATCCGGACCCGCACCTCGCCGGGACCAACCGGCGGCAGCACCACGTCGGCTATCCGCGGCTGCTCGCCCGCCGCCGAAACGATCAGTGCCTTCATCGCTGGATCGTCTTGGTTTCGAGGAACTCCGCCAAGCCGTGTTCGCCGAGCTCACGGCCGACGCCCGACTGCTTGTAGCCGCCGAACGGCGCGAACGGGTTGAACGCCCCGCCGTTGATGTCGACCGCGCCCGTGCGCATCCGGCGAGCCACCGCCATCGCGCGGTCCTCGTCGGCGGACCAGACCGCCCCGGCCAGGCCATATCGTGAGTTGTTGGCGATCTCGACCGCGTGGTCGTCGTCGGAGAACGGGATGATCGACAGGACCGGCCCGAAGATCTCCTCCTGGGCGATCGTGTCATCGGGGTCGACGTCTGCGAACACCGTCGGAGCGACGAACCACCCGCGGGCCGGGACCGGCGCGTCGGGACCGCCGGACACCAGCCGGGCGCCGTCGGCCAGGCCCTTGTCGACGTAGGTGCGCACCCGGTCGCGCTGGCGTTCCGAGACCAGCGGGCCGAGCCGGGTCACGGGGTCGAACGGGTCGCCGGTCACATAGCCGGCGGACGCTTTCGCCGCGAGCTCGACCGCCTCCTCGTAGGCCGCGCGGTGCACCAGCATCCGGGTCCACGCGGTGCAGGTCTGCCCGGCGTTGAGGAACGCGTTGCCGACCCCGACCTTGACCGCCTTGGCCAGGTCGGCGTCGGGCAGGATCACGTTGGCGGACTTGCCGCCCAGCTCGAGCGTCACCCGCGCGATCCGGTCGGCGGCCAGGCGGCTGATCGCCGCACCGGTCGCCGCGGAGCCGGTGAACGAGACGACGTCGACGTCGGCATGCGCGGCCAGCGCCGCACCGGCGACCGGGCCGGAGCCGGTGACCAGGTTGACCACGCCGTGCGGCAGGCCTGCCTCGTCGATCGCGTCGAACAGCAGGAAGGCGGTGAGCGGCGTCAGTTCGGCGGGCTTGAGCACCACCGTGCAGCCGGCCGCCAGCGCCGCGCCGACCTTGGCCACCACCTGGTGCATCGGATAGTTCCACGGCGTGATCGCGCCGACGACACCGGCGGGTTCGCGTACGACAAGCGAGTTTCGGATCGTCTCCGGATCGAACCCGTCCCGCGCCCGGGCCGCGTAGCCGGCGAGCACCGTCAGCGGCAGGCCGGTCTGCACCCGTTGGGCGACCTTGATCGGCGTGCCGACCTCGATCGCGATCGTCGCGGCGACCTGCTCGGCCCGCGCACTCAGCGCGGCGTGCAGCCGGTCGAGGTGATCGGCGCGGGCGCCCGGGGACAGACCGGCCCAGGAGTCGAACGCCGCTTTTGCCGCCGCTACCGCGCGGTCGACGTCGGCGCTGCCGGCAGCAGGCACCTGGGCGACGACCTCCTCGGTCGCCGGATCCTGCACGGGCATCGGTAGCGCGTCGAGCGGGGCGACCCACTCGCCGTCGACGTAGAGCCGGTCGCGGTCCGCCACCCGCGCCGCTGCGCGGCCGGCGTCGGTCTGGTCCATCGCGTTACCTCCGGGTGGGTGCGGAGCTTTCGGTGCCGTGTGGCCGGTGGTGCGCGCCACCGACCACCTCTTCATACGTGATCTGGAGGCCCCTGATGACCGCTTCGAGCCCAAGCTCGAACGCGCCCTCGTCGACCTCGTGCTGGTGTGCCGCCAACCGGTGGGCCTGCCCGAGGTGCGGGTAGTCCGACGAGATGTAGATCGCCGGGTCGGACGCGAAACCGCGGGCGAACGAGCCCAGCGCCGAGCCGGCCACCAGGTAGCGCATGAGCGCGCCGATGTGTGTCGCCCGCGCCGGTGGCCAACCGGCCCGGACGAGGCCGCCGTAAACCGCGTCCGCCATGGCCAGGGCGCGCGGCCGCCGCCCTGGCCCGCGGGCTAGGTGCGGGACGATGTGCGGGTGCGCCGCCAGGGCCGCCCGGTAGGACCGCCCCCAGACGCGCAGGGCGTCGGGCCACTCGTGGGTGGCGAAGCAGCCGATGTCGACGTCGGCGGTGATCTCGTCGGCGACCGCGTCGAGGATCGCGTCCTTGTTGGGGAAGTGGTTATAGAGCGACGGGCCGCGGACCCCGAGCTGCGCCGCCAGCCGTCGGGTGGACACCGCGTCGAGCCCTTCGGTGTCGATCAGCTCGGCCGCGGTGTCGATGATGCGCTGCCGGGTGAGCAGCGCCTGACGCGGTCGGGGCATCGTGGCAACTCCTCTCCGGGTTATGCACAACTCGCCGTGCCGGTCTGGACAGACTAAAACTACCACCGTTAGTTTATTCGCGTGGACCTCAACTTGTCACCCGAGCACGAGGCGAGCCGTGCGCTCGCCGCCGAGTTCGTCGCCCGCGAGGTCACGCCCCACGCCGCGGAGTGGGACAGGCGCGAGGCGGTCGACCGCACGATCGTCAAACGCCTCGGTGACCTGGGCTTCCTCGGGCTGACGATCCCCGAGGAGCTGGGCGGCTCGGGCGGCGACCATCTCACCTACTGCCTTGTGCTCGAGGAGCTCGGTCGGGGCGACTCGTCGGTGCGGGGCATCGTCTCGGTCTCGCTGGGTCTCGTGGCGAAGACCATCGCAGCACACGGATCCGACAACCAGCGTTCGTCCTGGCTACCCCGGCTCTGCGCCGGCACCGCGCTCGGCTGTTTCGCGCTGACCGAGCCCGGCACCGGCTCCGACGCGGCCAATCTCGAGACCCGCGCGCTCCGCGACGGCGACGACTGGCTGCTCACCGGCTCCAAGCTGTTCATCACCAACGGCACCTGGGCCGACGTCGCGCTCGTCTTCGCGCGCACGGGCGGTCCGGGCCCGCGCGGCGTCACCGCGTTCCTGGTCGAGACCGACACGCCGGGCCTGACCCGCCGCGAGGTCCGTGGCAAGCTCGGCCTCCGCGGTCAGGCAACGGCAGAGCTGACCTTCGAGGGTGTACGCGTCAGCGACGCCGCGCGGGTCGGTGCCGAGGGCCAGGGCTTCAAGATCGCCATGGGTACGCTCGACAAGGGCCGGATGTCGCTCGCCGCCGGCTGCGTCGGGCTGGCACAGGCCTGCCTCGACGCCGCGGTGCGCTACGCGGGCGAGCGCACCCAGTTCGGCAAGCCGATCGCCGGCCACCAACTGGTCCAGCGCCATCTTGCGCAGATCGCCGTCGACACCGCGGCGGCGCGACTACTCGTCTGGCGGGTCGCCGACCTGATTGACCGCGGCCAGCCGTTCGGCACCGAGGCGTCGATGGCCAAGCTGTTCGCCAGCGAGGCCGCGGTCCGCGCCGCCGACCGTGCGCTGCAGGTGTTCGGCGGCTACGGCTACATCGACGAATACCCGGTCGGCAAATACCTGCGCGACGCCCGGGTAACCACGCTCTACGAGGGCACGAGCGAGATACAGCAACTACTCATCGGGCGGGCGCTCACCGGCGTCGCCGCCTTCTGAGAAAGGTCAGGCAGAGCAATGCGACCGGTCTACTTCGCCGCGGCGCGGCGTACACCCATCGGACGCCTGCGTGGCGCGTTGTCGGCGGTCCGCGCCGACGACCTCGCCGCGCGGGCGTTGTCGGGGGTCCTCGCCGACCTCCCGGCGCTCGACCCCGCACGGGTCGACGACGTCTACTGGGGCGCCGCCAACCAGGCGGGCGAGGACAACCGCAACGTCGCGCGGATGGCGGTGCTCCTCGCGGGCCTACCCGAGACGGTGCCGGGCGCCACCCTCAACCGGCTCTGCGCGTCCGGTCTGGAGGCCGTGACCAGCGCGGCCCGGGCGATCGCGGCCGGCGACGCCGACGTCGTGGTCGCCGGCGGGTCAGAGTCCATGAGCCGGGCGCCGTTCGTGCTGCCGCGGCCCGAGGAAGGCCTCCCGCGCGGCATGGAGATCTTCGATACCCGGCTCGGCTGGCGGCTGGTCAACCCGCGGATGCGCGAGCTGCACGGCGTGCTGAGCATGGGTGAGACGGCCGAGGAGGTGGCCCGCCGCTACGACATCGGGCGCGAGCGGCAGGACGCGTTCGCACTGCGCAGCCACCAGGCCGCCGCGGCGGCGACCGCGGCCGGTGACTTCGCCGCCGAACTGCTGCCGGTGACGCTGCCCGACGGCGCGACGATCGAGACCGACGAGGGCATCCGGTCAGACACCACGATCGAGAAGCTGGGCAAGCTCAAGCCGGTGTTCCGCAAGGACGGCACGGTCACCGCGGGCAACTCGTCCCCGCTCAACGACGGCGCCGCCGCGCTGGTGCTGGTCAGCGAAGAGGCTCTGGGCGAGCTCGGCGTCGAGCCGCTGGGCCGCTGGGTCGGCGGCGCGAGCGCCGGCGTCCACCCCGACGTGATGGGCATCGGTCCGGTGCCGGCGACCCGCCGGGTCCTCGAGCGCCGCGGCTGGAGCCTCGACGACATCGAGACCGCCGAGCTCAACGAGGCGTTCGCCGCGCAGGCGCTCGCGGTGGTCGACCAGCTGGGCATCGACGAGAAGCTGGTCAACCCGTCCGGCGGCGCGATCGCGATCGGCCACCCGCTGGGCTGCTCCGGCGCACGCATCCTCACCACGCTGCTGCACCGCATGCACCGCACGGGCGCACGGCGCGGCCTGGCCACGATGTGCGTCGGCGTCGGCCAAGGCACGTCCGTCCTCGTTGAACGCTGAGAAGACCGTAATGAGCAGGGAGATTTTGAGATGAGCGAAAGGTTCGCCGATCGGGTGGCGATCGTGACGGGAGCCGCGCAGGGCATCGGGGCGGCGACCGCGCGCCGGCTGGCCAGCGAGGGCGCCCGGGTCGCGGTGGTCGACCTCGACACCGACCGCAGCGCGGCCGCGGCCGACGAGATCAAGGCCGCGGGCGGCGTGGCCATCGGCTACGGCTGCGACGTGACCGACCCGGTGTCGGTGGCCGCGATGGTCGAGGCCGTGGCCGGCGAGCACGGCCGGATCGACATCCTGGTCAACAACGCCGGCATCACCCGCGACAACATGCTGTTCAAGATGCCGGCCGCCGAGTGGGACGCGGTGCTGACCACCAACCTGACCAGCATGTTCCACTGCTGCCAGGCGGTGCAGAAACACATGGTCGCGGCCCGCTACGGCAAGATCGTCAACCTGAGCAGCAGGTCGGCGCTGGGCAACCGGGGCCAGGTCAACTACGCGGCCGCCAAGGCGGGCGTCCAGGGCCTGACGGCGACGCTGGCGATCGAGCTGGGCCCGTTCAACATCAACGTCAACGCGGTGGCGCCGGGCTACATCGCCACAGCCATGACCGCCGCCACCGCCACCCGCGTCGGCGCCGCACCGGAAGACCACCAACGAATGGCCGCCGAGGTCACCCCACTACGCCGCGTGGGCCAGCCGGAGGAGGTCGCCGCGGTCATCGCCTTCCTGGCGAGCGACGACGCGGCCTACGTAAGCGGCCAGACCTTGTACGTCAACGGCGGCGCGCGCTAGGCCGACCCGATGGAGACCTTCACGCTCCGACCGCCAGCCGCGACCTGGCGGCTCGCGCCGGCCCTGCCGCCGCGAACCGCGGCGGCAGGTGACGCCGTGAGCGCGGACCGGCTCATGCCACGGGCCGACTCGCGACCTGGGCGGCTGGCCTGCCGCTTCACCGCGGCGTCGGGGATTGCACGGGCGGCTGGGGGTGGGTTCCGGGTTGGTCGCGGGATGCGCGGATGGCGTGCCGCGTCGGCGCGGGGTCGGGGATTGCACGGGCGGCTGGGGGTGGGTTCCGGGTTGGTCGCGGGATGCGCGGATGGCGTGCCGCGTCGGCGCGGCGTCGGGGATTGCATGGGCGGTTGGGGTGGGGTCGCTGTCCGCCGCTGGCGGACCTGTCGGTGTCGTCGCTGTAGAGGTAGCCGCTGGATCGCGGGTCGGGCGGCCGCTCCCGTGGTCCGGCTTCGGCGGCGGGGCGGGCGGCAGGGTCCGGTTGCGCGGGCTTGGCTCGTACCTGATCGATCGCAAAGGTTCGGTTCTGGGGAGGACCAACGTGGATTTCGCACTGAGCGACGAGGAGAAGGCGATCCGGGAGACCGCCCGGACGTTCATCCGCAAAGAGGTGATGCCGCTCGAGCAGGAGGTGCTTCGGCGCGAGCGGGCGCACGAACCCGGCCTGCGGCTCGACGAGCTGCGTGAGCTGCAGGGCAAGGCGCGAGCGTTCGGGTTCTGGGGGCTGGCGACGCCGGAGGAGCACGGCGGCATGGACCTGCCCGCCGTCATGCAGTCGCTGATCTGGACCGAGATCGGCCGGTCGTGGGTGCCGTTCCGGTTCGGTGGTGAGGCCGACAACATCCTCTTCTTCGCCAACGACGAGCAGAAGGCGGAATACCTCGTACCCACGATCGAGGGTGACCGGATCTCCTGCTTCGCGATCACCGAGCCCGGCGCCGGGTCCGACGCCGCCAACATCCGGATGACCGCGCGCCGTGACGGTGACGACTGGGTTCTCGACGGCGAGAAGACCTTCATCACCAACGGCAACGACGCCGACTTCGCGATCGTGGTGGCGGTTTCCGATCGTGACCAGGACGTACGCGCCGGTGGCAGCACCGCGTTCCTCGTCGACCGGTCGATGGGCTGGCGCTCGGAGTTCATCCCGACGATGGGCGAGGGCGGGCCGGCGTCGCTGGTGTTCGAGTCCGTGCGGGTGCCGGGGCGCAACGTGCTCGGCGAGGTCGGCCAGGGCTTCGCGCTCGGCATGCAGTGGATCGGCAAGGGCCGCTACATCATCCCGTCGCACGCGGTCGGTGTCGCCGAGCGGGCGCTGCGGATGGCGATCGAGCACGCCAACACCCGCGAGACATTCGGCAAGACGCTGGCCACCAACCAGGCGATCCAGTGGATGATCGCCGACTCCGAGACCGAGCTGGAGGCCGCGCGCTGGTTGATCCTGCGTGCGGCGTGGACGGTCGACCAGGGCACCGACGCGCGGCACGCGTCGTCGATGGCCAAGTTGTACGGCGCACGCATGGTCAACGACGTCGTCGACCGCGTGCTGCAGATCCACGGCGGCATGGGCTACACCCGCGAGCTGCCGATCGAACGCTGGTACCGGCAGATGCGTCTGCTCCGCATCTTCGAGGGCACCGACGAGATGCAACGGCTGATCATCTCCCGCGACCTGCTCCGCGGATACACCGAAATCGGAGGACACCTGGCATGAAACGCGAGTTCGCATCGGTGGAGGACCTGGCCGCCGCCGTCGGAGAGACCCTGGGCCCAGGGGAGTGGTTCGAGGTGGACCAGTCCCGGGTCAACCTCTTCGCCGACGCCACCGACGACCACCAGTGGATCCACATCGACCCGGAACGGGCCGCGCAGGGACCGTTCGGCGGCCCGGTCGCACACGGCTTCCTGACGCTGTCGCTGCTGCCGTCGCTGGTGGGCGCCCTCTATGCGGTCAAGGGCACGCGGATGGGCGTCAACTACGGCCTCAACCGGGTGCGCTTCCCGGCTCCGGTCCGGGTCGGCACCGCCGTCCGGGTCCGCGCCGAGATCGCCGCCGTCGATCCTGTCGCGGGCGGCGTCCAACTCGTCGCGAAGGTGACCGTCGAGAGCAACGCGGGCGACAAGCCTGTCTGCGTCGCGGAAACGGTCAGCCGCCTATACGTCTAGCGTCTGCTGCCACGACGTCGCCTCCGGAGAGTCAGGCCAGCCTGCTGGATTGGCCGACCGAGACGCGCCTCAGCGACGCGGCCGCGGCGGCGGCCAAACCCAACGTCAGAGCCATTCAGGAGGCCATCTTCAGGTCACGGTGAATCAGACTTCTCTGGCGGCGGCAGCCTGGTCTGCCGGGTTCGCGATGTGCCTCCGTTGGCTGGTGCTGTCGATCGGTGGGTGCGACGGCCTCGGGCGCGCCAGCTTCGCTGGTCGCGGCGGTGTTCGGTTGGCAGTGGGTGGCGGGCTGAGGTTGTGTTGCCTGATGCGGACGTGCGACTCGGCGGCTTCGCCGGCTGGGGCGGTGTTCGGTTGGCAGTGGGTGGCGGGCCGAGGTTGTAGCGGCTGACGCGGACGTGCGACTCGGCGGCTTCGCGGGCTGCGGCGGTGTTCGGTTGCCAGCGGGTGGCGGGCCGAGTTCGTGGCGGCTGACGCGAACGTGCGACTCGGTGGCTGCCGGCGTCGGCGATTGGTGTCGATTAGCCGACATATGCCATGCCGCTGAGGGTGGCATCACGGCACAGTACGGGCGTGCGGGCGGCCGTCCGTCGGCTAGGCGCACCCCCGTACCGCTGCAGGATCGATGTGAATTGACCGTCTTATGGATGTAGCTGCCGCTGGTTCGCGGTCCGGGCGACGCGGGCGATACGCGTTGGTGCTTGGTTTGCTCCTCGTGGTCACCGGCCTGCTCGCGCTGGTCCGGCTCGACTACCTGGCGTTCTTCGCGGGCGCGGCCGTCCTCGGTGTGGTTGCGGCCTCCCTACCGTTCGGCAGGTTCACCTCGCTGGGACACCGGCGCCACACCGGGGGCGACCAGGACACCGCGTCCGAAGTGGACCAAGCCGATCATTACCGTCGCCGAAGGTGGCGGTTGACTCGGATCTGGATCGCGGTGCTGATCGCTGTCGGGTGCGGCATCGGCTGGTTCTACGCCATTCAGGGGCCGAACTCGTCCATGGCGCTGCCCACGGTGTCGATCCGCTACGTCGCCGAGATCGAGACGTCGGGTTCGACCACCACGTTGCGCGAGACGGTCATTTGCGACAGCGCTTGCGAGACCAACATCGGTAGGACCGTCGGTCAGCCGGAGCCCGGCGGGTCGCTGGCGGCGCGGCTGGTGATGCCGGCCGGCTGGAGCCAGTCGGCGCAGGTTGACGGGTCGCCGGTCTACGCGCGGAGCAGGACGGTGCCGCACGAGGATCCTGGTCTCTTCGACGTCGTACCCGTCGATTTCCGTGTCGACATCGGGCTCGCGCACGTCGAACCCGGCGGTGAGGTCTTCGGTCTTCGGCCGGCCGACGGATCGTCGGTGACCATCACGGCCCCGAAGGGAGCCGTCGGGAAGACGGACCCGGCTACCGCGAAGACCAGCGGGCTTCCGGGCGGTGGGCGGCTCGAGTCGTCCGCGATCAGCCTCGACGTGCTGAGCGAAAGCGTCGCCTTCGAGATCCTGGGTTCGGCGTGGCGCAATCCCGCCGGACGGCAGCTCTACGACCTGGGCAGCTGGGGATACCTGCCGTGGATCCTGAGTTTTGTCGTCCTGACCTGCGCGGGGCTGGCGCGTGACTACCTTGTCGAGAAGCTGAAGGCCGTACTCACGAAGGTCTGGAAACGACGCCCGCCCGAGCGGAGCGGTCGGGAGAGGCCACGGCGCCGGATCCGGGAGCTCGCTGTCCACAGGCGAAATCCGAGATCCCAAAACTTAACGTGAGACTGTCAGACTGATCGCATGTACGACTTCGACGTGCTGGTGCTGGGTTCGGGCCCGAGCGGGCAGAAGGCGGCGATCGCGGCGGCCAAGCTGGGCCGGCGGGTCGGGGTTGTCGAGCGCGACAACATGATCGGCGGGGTGTGCATCAACACCGGCACCATCCCGTCCAAGACGTTGCGCGAGGCCGTGCTCTACCTGACGGGCCTCAACCAACGGGAGATGTACGGGCAGAGCTACCGCGTCAAGGACGACATCACGGTCGCGGATCTCGCGGCGCGGACGCAGCACGTCATCGGGCGTGAGATCGACGTCATCCGCAACCAGCTCACGCGCAACCGGGTGTCGCTGCTCAGCGGCTTCGGCAAGTTCGCCGACCCCAACACGCTGACGGTGACCGACGCGCGTGGCCGCGAGTCGCACGCCAGCGCGGCCAAGGTGGTCATCGCGTCCGGCACCCGTCCGGCGCGGCCGTCGTCGGTCGAGTTCGACGAGCGCACGATCATCGACTCCGACGGCATCGTCAACCTCGAGCGCGTGCCGCGTTCGATGGTGGTGGTCGGCGCGGGCGTGATCGGCATCGAGTACGCGTCGATGTTCGCCGCGCTCGGCACCAAGGTCACGGTCGTCGAGCGGCGCGACCGGATGCTCGAGTTCTGCGACCTCGAGGTGATCGAGGCGCTGAAATACCACCTACGCGACCTGGCGGTGACCTTCCGCTTCGGCGAGTCGGTGGCGTCCGTCGAGCGCTACGCGGAGGGCGCCGTCGCGGTGCTCGAGAGCGGCAAGAAGATCGCCGCCGACACGGTGATGTACTCCGCGGGCCGACAGGGCACGGCGTCCGACCTGGAGTTGGCCGCCGCGGGCCTGTCAGCCGACGCGCGTGGCCGGCTCACGGTCGACGAGCACTTCCGCACGGCGGTGCCGCACATCTACGCGGTCGGCGACGTGATCGGCTTCCCGGCGCTCGCCTCGACGTCGATGGAGCAGGGCCGCCTGGCCGCGCACCACGCCTGCGACGAGCCGGTCCGGGCGATGCCGGCACTGCAGCCGATCGGCATCTACACGATCCCCGAGATCAGCTTCATCGGCCGCACCGAGGACGACCTGACCGCGGAGAGCATCCCGTTCGAGGTGGGCATCGCCCGCTACCGGGAGCTGGCCCGCGGCCAGATCATCGGCGACTCCTACGGCATGCTCAAGCTCCTGGTGGCGCCGGAGGACGGCCGCCTCCTGGGCGTCCACATCTTCGGCACGGGCGCCACGGAACTCGTCCACATCGGCCAGGCCGTCATGGGTTGCAACGGCACGGTCGACTACCTGGTCGACGCGGTGTTCAACTATCCGACGTTGGCCGAGGCCTACAAGGTCGCGGCCCTGGACGCCATGAACAAGATGCGCCACCTATCCCGCCTCCAATGACGCCGGCATAAGGTCGCGCACACCGAACAGAGCACGAGGCCGGCCGGGGTCGAACCCGGTCCGCGCGAGCGACGCGGACCAGCCGCCGGCAGGTGCTTGCGCGCGGTTGGAGGACAACCCCGACCGCCTGCGGCTCGTCGCCGCCGTCTGGCGGCATGTGGTTGCTCGCCCCGGTGCTGGCCGCCGCCGTCCACCGCCGCGGCGCCCGCACCGGCGCTGGACGTCGCGGCGCACGTGAGGCGGTCGCCGGGCTCGGCTGTCAGTTCGTGGTTGGGTGGTCGTCAGCGTTCGGCTCGCTGCTCGCGGCTCGGCGACCGTGGGAACTGGCTGGTCCGCTGCCACGCCGTGGGCACGGTCAATGGCTGTCCGCCGATGCCGTGGGCGCAGTGGCTGTCGGTCCGCCGATGCCGTGGGTGGAGAGTTTCTGCCGATTGCAGTCAGCGTCCAAAGCCGTCCGGAATGCCTGCACCTGAGGCGTAGGCGACCCGCGACCTCGTGACCACAGGGCCACGTTCGGCGCCTCAGGTCCAGTCCGGTGTCCTGTTCGCGCTCGACCGCCTCCGGAGGAACACGCCCCTTGTCGACACGCCGTCGGAGGGGGCGCCGAGCTTGCTCTTGGCCAGCCACGACAGACCGAACGACCACGTGGCGATCGTCTCGCCCCAGAAGATCGAGTGGGTGGCGAAGCTGTGCAGGGCGTTTGTCAGCAGCATGAAGGCCACCGCGGCGACGATCATCAAGGCGCATCCTATGTGGAGCCACCTCCGGCCCCGGCGGCTCGGCGACTCGGCCAGGCCGAAGCGCAGGCTGATCACCGCCAGCGACAGGATGAAGATCGCGGCGCAGATGAAGTGGATCAGGCTTACCCGGTTCTCGCCCCACGCGCTCTGGAGCGGTGTCAGTGGGGAGCGGCCCGCGGTGGGGAACAGGGCCACGCCGAAGGCGGCCAGGCCCGCCACCGTGCTCAGGAGGTTGTCCCAGCCTGGCTGACTGATCATGTACGTCACCAGGAACACGGCCACCGCGCACAATGCGCCGACGAGGACGTCGCGCATTCCGGTGTGGTAGTAGGCGCTCAGCGAGCTGCGGGGGACGTCGCCGCTGGGCAGGAAAAGATAGTCGCCGACCATCAGCAGGACCGGGAGGGTCACGCCGATCACGCCGATGCCGGTGCGGACCGACAGGTACGAGCGGGTGTAGTCGTCTCTGGGTGTCGTCGCCGGCCGCGCCGGCGTCATCGTCGTCATCTGGTCCTCCTCGAAACGTCACCTGCACAAGACACGAGGACGACGGACCGCATCCTGATACGACGGGAAACGCCCATCCTAGGATGCCTTAGAGGGTGTGCCACGCCCGACGATGAGACGCCAACGAGGGAGACAACCACGCAGACGCCAGGCCGCGAGCACGGAAAGCGCCGCAATCCGTCGCGGCCACACCCGGCGGTCGACTTCACGACGGATGGTCTGGATCACCCCGGGCGGGGATCAAGCCTGGTAAGACTTTGGGGATGGGCATCGTCTCACCGGGCTTCTTCGGCCGCCGCGGATCGGGGGACACCAAGCTGCCGCCTGGGCAGTACCTCACCCACGACTTCCCCGTGCTCTCCGCCGGCCCGACACCCCGCATCGACCTCGACTCCTGGCAGTTCGTCGTCACCACCGAGATCGGGCAGCGCAAGCAGTGGTCCTGGCAGGAGCTGACCAGCCTGCCGTCCGAGGACATCACCAAGGACATCCACTGCGTCACGAAATGGTCCAAGCTCGGCACCCACTGGAAGGGCGTGCCGGTCGAGACCCTGCTCGCCGACGTGGAGACCGCGGCCGACTACGTGATGGCGCACTCGTACGGCGGCTACACCACCAACCTGCCCCTCGAAGATCTTCTCAACGGGCAGGCCTGGATCGCCTACCAGTACGACGGCGCGCCGCTCCCGCCCGAGCACGGCGGACCGGCCAGACTGCTGGTTCCACACCTGTACTTCTGGAAGTCCGCCAAGTGGGTCCGCGGCCTGGAGCTGATGCTCGCCGACGAACCGGGCTTCTGGGAGACAGCCGGCTACCACGACTACGGTGACCCATGGCGCGAGCAGCGGTACCAAGGCGACTGAGCGGCCGCCTGCAATGGCGGGTGGCGACGCTGACCGAGCGCCGGCGCGAGACCGACTCCGCCGCGACGCTGGTGTTCGACGTGCCCGACTGGCCCGGCCACCTGCCGGGGCAGCACGTCGACATCAAGCTGACGGCTGAGGACGGCTATTCGACCGAGCGCAGCTATTCCATCGCCAGCCCGGCGGAGGGCGACCGGATCGAGCTGACCATACAGCGGGTCCACGACGGGGAGGTGTCCCCATATCTGCTGGAGGGCCTCGGCGTCGGCGACCCGATCGAGATCCGCGGGCCGATCGGCGGCTGGTTCGTCTGGCGGGACACCGACCCGGATCCGGTGGTGCTGGTCGCCGGCGGGTCCGGCGTCGTGCCCCTGATGGCCATGGTCCGGGCCCGCAAGGCCGCCGGCAGCCGCATCCCGTTCCGGCTGATCTACTCGGTGCGGACGCCGGAGGACATGCTCTACGCCAACGAGCTGCGGGCGCGGGTGCGCGACGACATGGGGCTCGACATCGCGTACGCGTACACCCGGGAAGCTCCGCCCGACTGGCCCGGCGAGGTGGGCCGGCTCAAGCTCGCGACCGTCGCCACCCACGGCTGGCCGCCGGACCTCATGCCGGCGTGCTTCGTCTGCGGCCCGACCGGCTTCGTGGAGGCGGTGGCCGACATCCTCGTCGCACAGGGGCACGACCCCCGCAAGGTCAAGACCGAACGTTTCGGGCCCACCGGAACCTGAGGGAGGAACCGATGTCCGACCTCTACGTCGACGGCAACGCCATCGCCGGGCCGTTGATGGACATCTTCGCCGTCGACATGTCGATGGCACAGAGCACCTGCGCGCACTGCGGCGACCGGAAGATGGTCGCGCAGATGCACGTGTACGACCACGCGGCCGGCATGGTCGCCCGTTGCCCGAGCTGTCAGGAAGTCAACATGCGCCTGGTCCGGGGCCCGGACCGCGCGTGGCTCGACCTCCGCGGTGTGCTCGCGCTCGAAATACCACTGGCGGCACCCACCGAACGGGCCTGAGGGGCCGTACGATCGGCGGTGATTGGTGGGTGAGCGTTCGTTGAAACAAGGCGAGGTGTGGACGATCGGCCAGCGCGCCGATCTGCGCTACCGCGTGGTGGTCCTCTCCTCGGAAGCACACAACGACCGCCCCGGCGCCGCCCCGTTCTGCGCGCCCGTCGTCCGCCAGCGCGGCGACCCCGGCGACCTGCCCCCGTTCGCCATCGCGCTTGCCGAAACCGACCCGATCTCCGGCGTGGTCGTCCTCAACCGCATGCGCCGCCTCCCGGCCGCCATCGGCGCCGAACGCCTCGGCCTCCTCACCGGCGCCAGCATGGCGAAGATCGCCACCGCCCTCCGCGAGCTCTTCGACCTCTGAAACCCAGGCGGTTGCGCGCCGTCCGGTTGATCACGGTTTCTCTTGCCCGGGTCCGTCGGCGGCACGACCGTCGCTCCCGCCGGACAAATCTCGCTCCGCGTCGAGCCAGGTCCGAGGTGGCAAGCCCGAAGGCGGTCCCGGCGCGCGATGCGCACGACGTGTGGGGTGCTCTCATACCCTCTTCATCGGAACGATCATGCGATTCGGTTCGCGGTAAATCGGTCGTGCGCGGGACGGCGCTGGGGTCTACTGGCCGCCGGAATGTGTCGCTCGATCGAGGAGTGTCGTTTGTCGGACATTGAGGTTGTCGTCGAAGGTGACGGGCCGCCGGTGGTGCTGGTGCACAGCGGGGTCGCCGACCACCGCACCTGGGACCAGGTGGCCGCACGGCTGGCGCGGACCCACACCGTCATCCGCTATGACCTGCGGGGATTCGGAAAGACCCCACCGCCGACCCAGGGCTTCCGCCACCGCGACGACCTGGCCGATCTGCTCGACGGGCGAGGGATCGAGCGGGCCGCCGTCATCGGCAACTCGCTCGGCGGCTACATCTCCCTCGAGTTCGCCACGAGATGGCCCCACCGGGTCACCCACCTCGGCCTCCTCGCCGCCCCCGTCTCCGGCTGGCAGTGGGGACAGGACGTCCGGGACTACGGCGCCGCCGAGGGCAAACTGCTCGAAGCCGGCGACATCGACGGCGCGCTCGCCCTCAACCTGGACATGTGGGTGCGCGGCCCGCGCCGCGAATGGTCACCCGAGCTGAGAGAGCTCGCCGACCAGGTCGCGCCCGCGATGCGGACAAGTCTGGCAAACCAGACCGTGACCGAATCCTTCGAACTCCCCGACGACACCGCACGGCCATCGACGTTGCTGCACGTCATCGACGCGCCGACGCTGGTCGCGGTGGGTGACGCCGACGCGCCGGACTACCCGGAGATCGCTCGGATGCTGGCCGACGGCATCGCCCGCGCCCGGCTGACGACGATCGAGGGCGCCGGCCACCTCCTCCCGCTGGAACGCCCCGACGAGATCACCGCGGAGATCGACGCGCTGCTCGCCCGATGACGCGTGACGCACGCCGGCTCGGCGTGTCATGACAGGGTCGATATAGTGGCACCGCCAATGATCAGGGGGTTGGTCCCGCACGCCCTCCGCGTCCGTCCGCGGTCGCTGGTGGTGGGCGGCACTGCCGAGCCAGTGCCAGGGGAGGCCCGTCGCGGTTGAGGAGGCTCACGGTGTCGGCTACGCCCACCGTCGCGACCGATCGTGTCCTCACCCTGCCCAACCTGATCAGCTTCCTGCGCCTCCTCGGCGTCCCGGTCTTCATGTGGCTGATGATCGGCCCGCAGCACGACCTGGCCGCGGTGATCGTCCTGGCGGTAGGCGGCAGCAGCGACTGGGTCGACGGCTGGGTGGCCCGCAAGCTCGGCCAGGTCAGCCGCCTCGGTGAGCTGCTCGACCCCGCCGCGGACCGGCTCTACATCCTGGCCGTGCTGGTCACCTTCACCTACCGCGAGATCGTGCCCTGGGAGTTCACCACCGCCCTGGTCGCCCGCGAGCTGATGATGCTGGTCTGCCTGGCCGTGCTGCGCCGCAACGGCTTCGGCCCGCCGCAGGTGCACTACCTCGGCAAGACCGCCACCTTCATCCTGCTCGCCGCCTTCCCGGTGCTGCTGCTGGGCCACGCCGTGCCCGCCATCGCCACCGGCGCCGCCGCGGTCGGCTGGGGTCTGGCCTGGTGGGGCATCGTCCTGTACTGGCTCGCCGGCTTCCTCTACGTCGGCCAGGCCGCCCGGGTGATCCGCGCGGGCCGGGAACAGGCGACGCGGGAGCCGGCGTGACCGACAACAAGCACCGCTGGATGTCGCCGGACTTCCTATCCGAGCTCTTCAGCAACCCCCTTGATCCCGGGTACGCGGACGCGGCCGCCCGCCGCGCCAAGGAGGGCCCGCCGACGGGGTGGCGGCAGGGCGCCCGGCGGACCACGGCGGTGCTGGTCGCCGGGCTGATCGGCGTGCTGTTCGCCGTGGCCTACCGGCAGACCGTCGAGGACGAGCCGCGCCGCAGCCAGGCCCGGGCCGACCTGGTCAGCCAGATCAAGCAGCGCCAGGAGACCACCGACAGCCTGCGCGCCCAGGCCGACCGACTACGCGACGAGGTGGCCCGCGAACGCGACGCCGCGCTCGGCGCCGACCAGGCCGCCCAGCGGCGCGACACCGAGGCCGCCACCGGGCTGCGCCGCGTCAGCGGCGACGGGCTGGTCGTCCGCCTGGCCGACTCGCCGGACGTCGACGAGGGCGGCGACGCCAACGACCTCGGCCGGATCTTCGACCGCGACCTGCAGCTCGTGACCAACGCGCTGTGGGCGTCCGGCGCCGAGGCGATCGCGATCAACGACCAGCGGCTGACCGCGACCTCGACGATCCGCAAGGCCGGCGGCGCGATCCTGGTCGACTTCCGGCCGGTCACCAGCCCGTACGAGATCCGGGCGATCGGCGACAGCGACCTCGAGGACAAGTTCCGGGACACGACCGCGGCGGCGCTGATGCGCAAGGTCGCCGACGCCGAGCACATCGGCTTCGACACGCGCCGCGCCGACGACCTCAACCTGCCGGCGGCCACCGAGCCGCAGCTCAACTACGCGACCCGTCCGACGCCGGCCAGCGCCACGCCGACGCCGAGCGGCACCTCCTCGAAACCGTCCGGAGGCGGCTAGATGATCCCCGTTCTCGCCCTCGTCGTGGGTGTCGTCCTCGGCCTCGTGTTCGGCCCGACCGTGCCCGGCTGGCTGGAGCCGTACCTGCCGATCGCCGTCGTCGCGGCCCTCGACGCGGTGTTCGGCGGCGTCCGGGCCAAGCTCGACGGCATCTTCGACGACCAGCAGTTCGTGATCTCGTTCATCTCGAACGTGCTCGTCGCCGCCCTGATCGTCTACCTCGGCGACCAGCTCGGCGTGGGCGGGCAGCTGTCCACCGGCGTCGTGGTCGTCCTCGGGGTTCGCATCTTCGGCAACGTGGCCGCGATCCGCCGACACCTGTTCCGGGCCTGAGCGGGAGGACCATGCGATGACCGACGACCCGCGCGACAGCGCCGCCGACGAACCCACGGCCCGCATCGAGAAGCCGGCGGACCAGGAACAGGACCAGGCGCAGGACCAGACGCACGACCAGACGCCAGACCAGGACCAGGACGAGAACCAGGACGAAGAAGCGACCAGGCCCATCCCGGTACGCCCGCAGGAGCAACCGACCGCCGAGAAGCCTGCCCGCCGGCCGGCGCCCGGCCGCCCTGCACCTGCCCGCCCGGCACCCCCGCCGAGCCCGGAGCAGCAGGCGGACGCCGGACCGGACGAGGAGACGATCCGCCTCTCCCCGGTCACGGAGGGCACAACCGGGGAGGAGTCCCCAAAGAGCGACGAGCCCGTATCCGATGTGGATGAACCGGCGCCGCGGCGGAAGCGACGCGGCACCGCCGGTGTGATCATCCTGGTGCTCCTCGCGCTGCTCGGCTTCACGCTCGCCATCCAGCTGCGCGGCAAGTCCGTCGACTCCGACCTGGCCGCGATGCGCGAGGACGACCTGGTGCGCCTCCAGTCCGACCTCCAGGCGCAGGACGACCGCCTGCGGCGCGAGATCGCGTCCCTGCAGGACAGCCAGCGCCAGCTCCAGTCCGGCGCACAGGGGCGCGCCGCGGCGCTGGAGGAGGCCACGAAGCGCGCCGACGAGCTCGCGATCCTGGCGGGCACGGCCGCGGCGACCGGTCCGGGGCTGACGATCCGGTTCATCGCGGGGCCGCAGCCGATCGCGGCGTCCGACATCCTCAACGCGGTGCAGGAACTGCGCGGCGCGGACGCGGAGGCGATGCAGATCTCCGGCACGGGCGGCGGCGCGCCGGTGCGGATCGTCGCGAGCACGTACTTCATCGACTCCGATGGTGGGCTCGAGGTCTCCGGCAGGCGGCTGACCGGCCCGTACACGATCACGGTGATCGGTGATCCGCCGACCATGCGGACGGCGCTCAACATTCCGGACGGGCTGGTGCCGTCGATCAAAGCGGACGGCGGTAACGTGATCGTCGACGAGCACGACACGGTCGACGTCACGGCCACCGCCGCGCCCGTCGACCTCAAGCACGCCAAGCCGGTGAGCTGACGGACTGACGAAGGAATCACGGTGATCCCTGACGACCTGCGATACACCGCCGAGCACGAATGGGTGCGCGGCGGCGACGGCCCGGCGCGGGTGGGCATCACCCACTTCGCGCAGGACGCCCTGGGCGACATCGTCTACGTCCAGCTTCCGGAGCAGGGCGCGCAGGTCTCCGCCGGCGACTCGTTCGGTGAGGTCGAGTCGACCAAGAGCGTTTCGGAGATCTACGCACCGATCTCCGGCACGGTCGTGGCCCGCAACGACCGGCTCGTCGACGAGCCTGAGACGATCAACGCGGACCCGTACGGGGAGGGCTGGTTGGTGGAGATCGACCCCAGCGACCCGGCGGCGCTGGACGGCCTGCTCACCGCGGCCGCCTACCGCACGCTCACCGAGAGCTGACCGAGCCCTCCGGAGCGTAGGAAGTGCCCGCGCGTCCGGTTGACCCTGGATTTCAGGGCTGGCTAGGCTCGCGAGGTTGTTTTTGACTTGTTCCAAGCTGCTGCCCACTAGGGGCCGGGGTGTCCGGCGCCGCTGCCGAAAGATCCGTGAGGTGGACCGATGACGCGCCCCGACGACGAGTTTCCCCCACTCGACGTCACGTCGACGCTCAATCTGGGCTCGCTCGACGAAGTGCTGGAGGGCCCCGACGCCGACGTCGTGCCCGGCCGCATGTCGGGCTCGCTGCCGCCCGGGATGGCCTTGCTGGTCGTCCGGCGGGGGCCCAACGCGGGCGCGCGGTTCCTGTTGGACCACGACGTGACCACGAGCGGCCGGCACCCCGACAGTGACATCTTCCTCGACGACGTGACCGTCTCCCGCCGGCACGCGGAGTTCCACCGCGACGGTGGCACCTTCACGGTGCGCGACGTGGGCAGCCTCAACGGCACCTACGTCAACCGCGAGCGGGTCGAGGCCGCGACGCTCAGCAACGGCGACGAGGTGCAGATCGGCAAGTTCCGGCTGGTCTTCATCGCCGGGCCGCGCCCCGACGAGGAGTCCCCGCGCGGTTAGCGCTTCGGGAGGCGACGCGTGACCGAACGTGCCCCGGGCGCGGCGGCCGGCGCCGACCCGCGCTTGCTGCCGCGGATGAGCATCGGCGAGGTCCTGGCGGAGCTGCGCCCGGAGTTTCCCGACACCACCATCTCCAAGCTGCGCTTCCTCGAGGCCGAGGGGCTCGTCGAGCCGCAGCGCACGCCCGCCGGCTACCGCAAGTACAGCTGGCGGGACGTCGAGCGGCTGCGCTTCGTGCTGTCCGCGCAGCGTGACCGCTATCTGCCGTTGCGGGTGATCCGGGCCGAGCTCGAGGCACACGACACCGGCGCCGATGTGGCACCGCGCCGCCCCGTGCTGGTCGCCGTGCCCGACGAGCCGGCCGCGGTGCCGCCCGTCGACGCGCTCGTCCGCCGCGCGGAGCTGGTCGAGCGCACGGGCATCGATCCGGCCAGCCTCGCGGAGCTGGAGGAGCTGGGCATGGTGACGCAGCGCACCCCCGGCTGGTACGACGCGGACGCCCTCGTGATCGCCGCGGCGGTGGCCGGCCTGGCCTCCTACGGGCTCCAGGTGCGCCACCTGCGCGGCTACAAGGCGGCGGCAGACCGGGACGTGGGCCTGTTCGCACAGCTCGTGGGCCCCATGGCACGGCAGAAGGACCCCGCGGCGCGCGCCCGGGCCGCCGCAGCCGCCCAGGAGCTGACCGGTCTGGCCCAGCAACTGCGGGCCGCTCTGGTCCGCGCGGGCCTGCGGGACACCCTGGGGCGGTAGGGCTACGTGACGGCGAGATCACGTAGGCTCGAACGCGGTTCCTCCTCGGCACCGACCGCGCGTGCGGGACGCACTCCGCTCGCGCGTGTACCGTGCAAGGAAGGGGCCGGAAACGGCGCTGGGAACGACAACGGAACGACAACGACGACGGAGGCGCGGTGCGTGAGCTGAGCGTGGTCGGGGTTCGGGTCGAGTTGCCCAGCAACCAGCCGATTGTGCTGCTCCGAGAGGTCGAGGGCGACCGCTACCTGCCGATCTGGATCGGTGCGGTGGAGGCCACGGCGATCGCCTACGAGCAGCAGGGCGTGAAGCCGGCCCGGCCGCTGACCCATGATCTTCTCCGCGACGTGCTGGCCGCGCTGCAGCAGCCGCTCAACGCCGTGGAGATCGTCGAGCTGAAGGAAAACGTCTTCTACGCCGACCTGTTGATCGGCGACAACAACCTGCGCGTCTCGGCGCGCCCGAGCGACTCGATCGCTCTGGCGCTGCGCGTCGGCGCGCCGATCCGCTGCGCCGAGCAGGTGCTCTCCGAGGCCGGCATCGTCATTCCGGACGAGCAGGAGGACGAGGTCGAGAAGTTCCGGGAGTTCCTGGAGCAGGTGCGGCCGGAGGACTTCGCGGGCTGAGTCGGCGAAGTCCGAGCGTCCCTCGGGTGATGTCGTCAGATCGCGGCGTGTCGGCGCAAAGCCTGCGCCCGAAGGCTCGATCTGAGCTATAGGGTTGGCGCTG
The DNA here is from genome assembly GCF_016862515.1 of Asanoa iriomotensis. Taxonomy (GTDB): domain Bacteria; phylum Actinomycetota; class Actinomycetes; order Mycobacteriales; family Micromonosporaceae; genus Asanoa; species Asanoa iriomotensis. Next base: position 9,842 of record NZ_BONC01000046.1, on the reverse strand, counting down.
TTGACGGGGTCGCGTCCCGGCACGACGCGACACCTCGCTGGCGGGGAGGTAGCCACATGCCCGACCCACGTGATCCCGAACCCGAGGGCAGATCCGACGCCGACGCGGCGCCGGCACCCACGGACGGCGACTCCGTCGGCTACCGCGGTGTGACCGCCTGCCACGCGGTCGGCATCAGCTACCGCCAACTCGACTACTGGGCCCGCACGACACTGGTCGTGCCGAGCGTCCGTGACGCCTCCGGCTCCGGCACGCAGCGCCTCTACTCGTTCCGCGACCTCGTCGTGCTCAAGGTGGTCAAGCGCCTCCTGGACGCCGGCGTCTCGCTGCAGAACATCCGCAAGGCGATCGAGACGCTGCGCTCGCGCGGCGTCGAGGACCTCGCGGGCATCACGCTGATCTCCGACGGCACCACGGTCTACGAGTGCCGCTCGCCGGAAGAGGTCGTCGACCTGCTCCAGGGCGGCCAGGGCGTGTTCGGCATCGCGATCGGCGGCGCCTTCAAGGAGATCCAGGGCTCCCTGTCGCACCTGCCGGCCGAGCCCGCGGAGCCCGCCGGCGCCGACGACGAGGTCGACGACGCACCGGCCGGCGACGAATTGGCCGCCCGCCGCGCCCGCCGCCGCGCCGGCTGAGAACACCAACACTTAGCCCTTGCGCTAAGTGTTGAACGGCGGCAATACTTAGCCTCATGGCACAGTATTCGGCCGCGCTCGACGACGTGTTCGTCGCCCTGGCCGACCCGACCCGACGCGGCGTCGTCCGGCGCCTCGGCCGCGGTCCCACCAGCGTGGGCGACCTCGCCCGCGAGTTCCCGATGACGCTGCCGTCGTTCATGAAGCACGTGCGCACGCTGGAGGCCAGCGGCCTGATCAGCACGGTCAAGTCCGGCCGGGTCCGCACCTGCGTGCTCAACCGCGAGCGGCTCGGCCTGCTCGACGACTGGCTCGCCGAGCAGCGCCGCGTCTGGGAGGACCGCACCGACCGCCTGGAGCAGCTGCTCACCGAGGAGGACCCCGCATGAACCCCGACCTCGACCTCGCCCTCGACCGCGTGATCCGCGCGCCCCGGGCGGCCGTCTGGCGGGCCTGGACCGATCCCGACCGGCTGGCCCGGTGGTGGGTGCCGGCGCCGAGCCGCTGCCGTGTCGAGCGCCTCGACGTCCGCCCCGGCGGCGCGTTCGTCACCCGCCTGTCCGACGACGCGGACGGCGACGTGTTCGGCCCGCACCTGGACGCCGCGTTCCTCGCCGCGGACGAGCTGACCCGGATCGCGTTCACCACCGCGATCGACAGCACCTGGCGGCCGGCCGACCCGGGCGTCATCGTGATGACCGCGGAGATCACCCTGGCGGACCACCCGGACGGCACGGACTACCGCGTCCTGGTCCGGCACGGCGACCCGACCTCCCGCGAACGCCACGAGAAGCTCGGCTTCAGCGACGGCTGGGGCACCGTCACGCAACAGCTCGCCGCGATCGTGGAGGAAAACCGATGAAGGTCACGCTCACCGAGTTCGTCTCGCTCGACGGCGTCAGCCAGGGTCCTGGCTCACCCGACGAGGACACCACCGGCGGCTTCACCCGCGGCGGCTGGCTGACACCGCACGCCGACGCCCGGTTCGTCGAGGCGGCCGCGCACTGGCTCTCGCTGGCCGACGGGCTCCTGGTCGGCCGCCGCACCTACGAGGAGTTCGCCGCCGCCTGGCCGCACATCACGGACCCTGACGACCCGTTCACGGAGCGGATGAACGGCCTGCCGAAGTACGTGGTGTCTAGCACCCTGACCGAGACGCCCTGGCAGCCGGCGACCGTGCTGCGCTTGGACGAGGTGGCCGACCTCAAGCGCAAGCCCGGCCGTGAGCTGCAGATCCACGGCAGCGCCCGGCTCGGTCACGCGCTGCTCGACGCGGGCCTGGTCGACGCGGTCCGGCTCGTCGTCGCACCGACGGTCGTCGGCGCCGGGCGGCGGCTGTTCGAACACCCGGGCAGGGCGGTCGGCATGCGCCTGGTCGGCCACGAGGCGACCCCCACGGGCATGCTGCTGCTCGAGTACGAGACGACGGGCGACGCGCCGGTCGCGACGTACACGGGAGCTAGCGAACTGCCCCCGACGTCCGGCTGACCACCAGCCCGCCGGTGTCGACCACCTCGAAGTCGCTGCCCGTCAACGACTTCAGGGCGCGCAGCGCGTCGTTGTCCCACCGGTCGTCCGGCGCGCCGGAGATGTACCAGGCCGAGCCGTGGTCGGCGACGACCACGCCGTAGCGCTTCATCGCGTCGGCGACGATCCGCGCCTGCCTGGGCATCGAGCCGGTCGACACCGAGGCCTTGAGCCGCAGCCGCTGGCCGAGCTGAGGGAGATTGGCGTCGGTGGCCGACGACGCGGAGTGGGTGGCCGGCCAGGTGTAGCCGGTGCGGGTCTTCGGCACGGTGATCCGGATCGCGTGGTCGATCCGCCCGGCGGCGACCTCCTCGTAGCGGACCAGGCCCGCGAAGATCGACAGGCCGGACGCGTCGGCGGAGGTCCAGCCGGCCGGCCGCAGCTTGTTGGAGCGCAGGTCGAACACCGCCCCGGAGCCGGCCCGCCACCCGCCGCCCTGCGGGTAGGCCGAGAACAGCTCGTACACCTTGCAGGCTGTCTTGTCGAAAGCGATCACGTGCCGGTCGCCGTCGGCCTGCGGGCCACCCTCGATCTTCGCGTTGGCCGGGATCGGGTACGGCCCGCGGTCGCTCTCGTCCGCGTACTCGAAGCTGACCGTGACCTTCTTCTGTCCGGCGGGGACGGTCGTGACCGGGATGCCGATCGGCGCGCCCTCCCAGGTGCCGGAGCCGAAGTCGGGGTGCATCGCGGCGCCGGCGCCGATGCTGGCCACCATCGCCGCCGACTTCGGGTGGACGGGCAGCTTGCGCACGTCGGCACGCCAGACGTTGTCGGCGGGCAATGCACCGCTGCAGCCGGCTGCCGGCTTCGCGGAGGGCGTCGGCCGTGCCGGTCCGCGGCCGAGTGCGTCGACGCCGCCGGAAGGAGAGGCACCGACGGAAGGGGTCGGACCCGATGGTCGTGCGACAGCAGGGTCACCGCCGCACGCGCTCAACAGAGCGACGAACCCGACAACCGCCACGGTACGGAGGGCAGCACGCACGCGGGCATCCTGCCAGTCGCAACGATCAGTTGGCGAGAGCGTCCTCGACTCCGGTCTCGCGCGGCCCGAGGAACACCGGGTCGCGTCCGGTCACCACGTCCCACGCCGCCTTGACCCCGGCGAGCTGCTCGCGGAAGGCGCCGTAGTCCCACGCCCGCCCGAACCGCTTCACGGTCTCGTCGCCGACCCCGACCGTCTCGATCCCGGCGTCGCGGCACAGGGCCACCGCCCGGTCGATGTGGAACTGCTGCGTCACCACGATCATCCGGTCGACACCGAAGATCTTCTTCGCGCGTACGCACGAGTCGTAGGTGTCGAAGCCCGCGTGGTCCTGCACGATCCGGCGCTCCGGCACCCCACGCTCGACCAGCCACCGGCTCATCGCGCCCGGCTCGTCGTAGTGCCACTCGCGGTGGTCGCCGGAGACCAGCACGGCCCGCACCGTGCCGGCGTCGTAGAGCTGCCGGGCCAGGTCGAGCCGGGCGGCCAGGAACGGCGACGGCGTCCCGTCCGGGTAGACCTGCGCGCCGAGCACCATCACCACCGGAGCCGACGGCACGTCGGCCAGCGAGTAGACGTGACCGCGGGCGCCGGCGCGCAGCCACAGCCCGGCGCCGAGCACCGCCGCGGCCGCCACGACTGCGGTGGCGGCCGCGGCGATCACGCTGATCCAGAGCCAGCGGCGACGTCGGCGGGGCACGGCCCCATTGTGGATCACCGCCGCAACACCGTCAGGCGGGGTTGGTCAGCGCACCGTCGATCGCGTCCAGCTCCTGCGCTGACAGCGCCAGGTTGGCCAGCGCGCCCACGTTGTCCTCGAGCTGGGCGACGCTGCTCGCGCCGATGATCAGGCTGGTCATCCGCTCGTCCCGCAGCGCCCACGCGAGGGCGAGCTGGGCGAGGGTCTGCCCGCGCTCCCGGGCGATCTCGTTGAGCTCGCGGACGACCCGCATGGTCTGCTCGTCGAGGTGGCTCTCCTTGAGGAACCCGCCGGTCGCGACCCGGGAGTCGGTGGGGATGCCGTCGAGGTAGCGGTTGGTCAGCAGGCCCTGCTGCAGCGGGCTGAACGCGATGCAGCCGGCGCCGGCCTCTTCGAGGGTGTCGAGCAGGTTGTCGCGCTCGATCCAGCGGTTGAGCATCGAGTACGAGGGTTGGTGCAGCAGCAGCGGCGTACCCAGGTCGCGCAGGATCTTGACCGCCTCGGCGGTCTGCGCCGAGGTGTAGTTGGAGATCGCGACGTAGAGGGCGCGCCCGGACCGGACCGCGTGGTCCAGGGCCGCCATCGTCTCCTCGATCGGCGTGTCCGGGTCGGGCCGGTGGTGGTAGAAGACGTCGACGTAGTCGAGGCCCATCCGCTTCAGCGACTGGTCCAGCGACGAGATCAGGTATTTGCGGGAGCCCCATTCGCCGTAGGGCCCGGGCCACATCAGATAGCCGGCCTTCGTCGAGATGATTATTTCATCGCGGTACGGCTTGAGGTCGCGGGCCATGATCCGCCCGAAGTTCTCCTCGGCGGAGCCGGGCGGCGGGCCGTAGTTGTTGGCCAGGTCCACGTGTGTGACACCGAGGTCGAACGCCCGGTGCAGGATGGCGGCCTGGGTGTCCAGGTTGCGGCCGTGGCCGAAGTTGTGCCAGAGGCCCAGGGAGATGGCGGGGAGCCGGACACCACTGCGGCCGGCCCGGCGGTAGGTCATCGAGTCGTAACGGTCGTCGGCGGCAAGATAGGTCACGGCGGACAGCGTAGGTGAGGAGACCTCACCCACGCCGTTACCCCTTTGGATCATCAACACTGGTAGCGTTTGCGTTAAGCCGAACCATCCGCGTGGGAGAGTTCGCCGGTCCAGTCGGGCCGGACGGCGCCGAAGGGGCAAATCCTCCCCGGAACCTCTCAGGCAAAAGGACCGCGCGGGACATGGCGACTCTGGAGGACCCGTTCCGGGCCCGACAGAGGGGGAGGTTGCTAGCCGACCTCGCTCTCTCTGCCTCCAGGAGTTCCCGCCGATGACCGCTTCCTTCGCAGATCGCCACATCGGGCCGGACCGCGACAGCGAGCGCCGGATGCTCGACCAGGTCGGCTACGGCTCGGTAGACGACCTGATGGACGCCGCGATCCCCGAGGTGATCCGCTGGCACGGCACCCTCGACCTCCCGCCGGCCGCGTCGGAGGCCGAGGTGATCGCCGAGCTGCGCGCGCTGGCCGACCGCAACACCGTCAACGTCTCGATGATCGGCCTCGGCTACTACGGCACGCACACCCCGGCGGTGATCCGCCGCAACGTGCTGGAGAGCCCGGCCTGGTACACGGCCTACACGCCGTACCAGCCGGAGATCAGCCAGGGCCGGCTGGAGGCGCTGCTCAACTTCCAGACGATGGTCTCCGACCTGACCGGGCTGACCACGGCCAACGCGTCGATGCTCGACGAGGGCACCGCGGCCGCCGAGGCGATGACGCTGGCCCGGCGTTCGACCAGGAGCAAGTCCTCCGTGTACGTCGTCGACGCGGATACCCTGCCGCAGACCCTGGCCGTGATCGAGGGGCGGGCCGAGCCGCTCGGCATCACCGTCGAGGTGCGCGACCTGTCGGCGGGGCCGTCGGCGCTGCCGGCGGAGTTCTTCGGTCTGCACCTGCAGTACCCGGGCGCGTCCGGTGCCGTGCGTGACCAGGCGGCGCTGGTGGCGGCCGCGCACGAGGTCGGCGCGCTGGTCACGGTGGCGGCCGACCTGCTGGCGCTGACGCTGCTGCGGGCGCCGGGCGAGATCGGCGCCGACATCGCGGCCGGCACGACGCAGCGGTTCGGCGTGCCGATGGGCTTCGGCGGCCCGCACGCCGGCTACCTGGCCGTTCGCAAGGGTCTCGAGCGGATGCTGCCCGGGCGGCTGGTCGGGGTGTCCAAGGACGCCGACGGCGCACCGGCCTACCGGCTCGCGCTGCAGACCCGCGAGCAGCACATCCGGCGGGAGAAGGCGACCAGCAACATCTGCACCGCGCAGGTGCTGCTCGCGGTGATCGCCAGCATGTACGCGGTCTACCACGGGCCGGACGGGCTGCGGTCGATCGCCCGGCGCACCCACGCCTCCGCCGCGCGGCTCGCGGCCGGCCTGCGGGCGGGCGGCGTGACCGTCGCGTCCGACGTCTTCTTCGACACCGTCACCGCGTCGGTGCCGGGCCGGGCGGACGCCGTCGTGGCCGCCGCCGCCGAGCGGGGCGTCAACCTGCGCCGGGTCGACGCCGACAGCGTGGGCATCGCCTGTGACGAGACCACGACCGACGCGCATCTCGCCTCGGTGTGGGAGGCGTTCGGCGTCTCGCCGTACACCGGTGACGTCGCGGACGCCCTGCCCGCGGACCTGGAGCGGACCTCGGAGTTCCTCACCCACCCGGTGTTCCACGCGCACCGGTCCGAGACGGCGATGCTGCGCTACCTGCGGCGGCTCTCCGACCTCGACTACGCGCTCGACCGCGGCATGATCCCGCTGGGCTCCTGCACGATGAAGCTCAACGCGACCACCGAGATGGAGCCGATCACCTGGCCGGAGTTCGCCAACATCCACCCGCACGCGCCCGCGGCGCAGACCTCCGGCTATCAGGAGCTGATCACCTCGCTGGAGGGGTGGCTGGCCGAGGTGACCGGCTACGACACCGTGTCGGTGCAGCCGAACGCCGGGTCACAGGGTGAGCTGGCCGGGCTGCTGGCGATCCGCGGCTACCACCGGTCGCGTGGCCAGGAGGACCGCGACGTCTGCCTGATCCCGTCGTCGGCGCATGGCACCAACGCGGCGTCGGCCGTCATGGCCGGCATGCGGGTCGTCGTGGTGGCCTGCGACGACGACGGCAACGTCGACCTGGTCGACCTCGACGCCAAGATCGAGGTCCACGCCGACCGGCTCGCCGCGATCATGGTGACCTACCCGTCGACGCACGGGGTGTACGAGACCGCGATCGCGTCGCTGTGTGCGAAGGTGCACGACGCGGGCGGCCAGGTGTACGTGGACGGCGCCAACCTCAACGCGCTCCTCGGTTTCGCCAAGCCGGGCCGGTTCGGCGCGGACGTGTCGCACCTCAACCTGCACAAGACGTTCTGCATCCCGCACGGCGGCGGCGGTCCGGGTGTCGGGCCGGTGGGCGTGCGCGCGCATCTGGCGCCGTTCCTGCCCGGCGACCCGCTGGCGGCCTCCGCCGGCGGTGGCGCGGCGGTCTCCGCGGCCCGGCACGGTTCGGCCGGCATCCTGCCCATCCCGTGGGCGTACCTGCGGATGATGGGCGCCGAGGGGCTGACCCGGGCGACCGGCGTGGCGGTGCTGGCGGCCAACTACGTGGCGGCGCGGCTGCGGGAGCACTACCCGGTGCTCTACAGCGGCAACAAGGGCCTGGTCGCCCACGAGTGCATCCTGGACCTGCGGCCGCTGACCAAGGCGACCGGCGTCTCGGTCGACGACGTCGCGAAGCGGCTGATCGACTACGGCTTCCACGCGCCGACGATGTCGTTCCCTGTCGCCGGGACGCTGATGGTGGAGCCGACGGAGAGCGAGGACCTGGCGGAGCTCGACCGGTTCTGCGACGCGATGATCGCGATCCGGCAGGAGATCTCGTCGGTCGCGTCGGGCACCTGGCCCCGCGACGACAACCCGCTGGTCAACGCGCCTCACACGGCGGCGATGGTGACGGGGGACGAGTGGTCCCACGCGTACCCGCGCTCGGTGGCGGCGTACCCGTTCGGGGTGTCCCGGGTCGGGAAGTACTGGTCGCCGGTCCGCCGGATCGACGGTGCGTTCGGCGACCGCAACCTGGTCTGCGCGTGCCCGCCGCCGGAGGCGTTCGAGTAGGGCGCGCGGGGCCCCCGGTTGGTCGTGAGGGTTGCGAGCGACGGTGCTCGGAAGGGGCCTGGGCTGCCGCGGCGGTGCGGCGGCCTAGGCTGGTTGTTTGCTACGCCGCGAGGGCGTGGCGGGCGGGCCCGCGGTGGGGCGCGATGGTGCGGCCGTCGGGGAGCAGCTCTCCGGTGTCCTCGAAGAGGATCACACCGTTGCAGAGCAGGCTCCAGCCCTGCTCGGGGAACGCGGCGACTGCGCGGGCGGCGTCGCGATCCATCGCTTCAGCGGAGGGACAGGTCGGTTGGTGCTGGCACATCGGGGTCTCCGGACGATGGGGGTGCCGTGTCATGGTTCACATGACCAGTGACGGAGGCTACCCCGTTGGACGGGGCACGTACGAGCAAGTTGCGGACGTTACGCGGAAGAATCCACCCTTCGTATGAGTAACCATCGGCCACTCGTCGTGGGAACGCTTCCACATCCCGCTACCCGCTTTCAGGGTGTCGGTGGTTCGTGCACTCTCCGTATAAAAGAGCGCTCCCGAATGGAGTGGCGCTCTACGGAGGGTGGCGATCCGGCTCAGCATCTCGAAGATTTCCTTGCCGCCGACGGACTGGACGTGCGGTCGTTCTCTACCCCCACCATGTCACGCTCCGTAGCCAAAAGCGAGTCCGGATCTGTCTGCGGCGCTGCGGTGTTGATCTCCGCGGCGGGCGGCGCGGCCATGCTGGCGCGGGCGGCTGTGGGCGAACCCACCCCGGCGCCGGCGGTCCCGGACGTGGTCGCCGTGATATACGAGCACACTGAGGTGGCTGAGGCGCCTCTCTGGCTGCCAGCTGCGCGTTCGCTGGGTGGGGTCGGTCACGGCCTTCCGCCGGCCTCCGGCTCCGCGTCGTGGCGTGCGGCGCTCCGAAATCAAAGCCGTTCCGGTCCACGTGCTGAGACTGGGGGTTGGCGGCTGGGGGAGTGGGAGCCGAGCTGGACCCCGGCCGCACACGCGGCGGCCGTGTCGGCGGTCCGCGCGGCCATCGGCCGGGGCGACGTCTACCAGGTCAACGTCGTGGGGCACGCGTCCGCGCCGTACGTGGGTGACCCCCTGCCGGCGCTGGCCCGGCTGGCCGGCCTGGCGGGTGCCCGCTACGGCGGGGTGCTCTCCGGGGACGGCTGGGCGGTGGGCTGCGCGTCGCCGGAGACCTTGATCCAGGTCGTCGGGGGCCGGGTGACCACCCGCCCGATCAAGGGCACGCGCCACGCGACCGCGGCGGGCCGGCAGGAGTTGCTCTCGTCGGCGAAGGAGCGCGCCGAGCACGTGATGATCGTCGACCTGGAACGCAACGACCTGGCCCGGGTGGCCCGCACGGGCAGTGTCCGGGTCGACGAGCTGTTCGCGATCCGCCGCTGGGCCGACCTGTGGCAGGCGGAGTCGGTGGTCACGGCGGACCTGGCCGACGGCGTGGGCCTGGCCGACCTACTGCGCGCGACCTGCCCCGGCGGCTCGGTAACGGGCGCACCGAAGCTGGCGGCGCTGTCGGAGATCGCCGCGCTGGAGCCGGTGGGCCGCGGCCCGAGCATGGGCGCCCTGGGCTGGATCGACGCGAACGGCGACCTGGACCTGGGCCTGACGATCCGCACGGCGGCCGCGGACCCGGACCGCCTCCACCTGTGGGCCGGCGGCGGCATCACCTGGGACAGCGACCCGGCCGCCGAGGTAGCGGAAGCAGCCGCAAAGGCGGCCCCGATCCGCCGCCTACTGGCTTCGTCCTAGGACGCGATAGCGGCGCCACCCCGGCCGGTACCCCCTTGGTCGTGGGATCCGGGGCCGCTCATGGTGCTCGGGCGTGGTCGGGTGTGGCAGAACCGGGTGAGCGGTCCTGGTCGGGTTTCCGGGG
>NZ_BONC01000045.1 GCF_016862515.1 Asanoa iriomotensis | reverse complement strand
CCATGACTTCGAGACGGACCCTAGGCCGGCGGCAACGAGATTTCGGCGAAGACGGCGCTGTGGTCGCTGCCCGGCAGCGGCCACACCGCGAACGCGCGGACCGACAGGCGCGGGTCGATCAGGACGTGGTCGATCGCGACCGGTGGCGCCTTGAACGCGTGGTCGATCGGGCGCCACGTGCCCCGCAAACCGTTGCCGGTGTTGACCGCCGCGTCCTCGTATCCCGTGGCCAGCAAGGCCCGCAGCGGCGCGTGGTCCACTGTGGCGTTGAAGTCGCCCATCAGCAGGCGGACCGGACCGTCCGGTGTGGCCGGTTGCTGCCCGCGCAACCCGGCCAACCAGCACGGCACGTCCGTCACCGTCAGCGGCGCGCACGAGTGCACCGACTCGATCGTCAGCGGCGCGGCACCGGCGAGCTTGACCGTCGCGTACGCCTGTGTGAAGCCCGAATCGTCCTTGTGCACGCCGGTACCGAGCAGCGGCACCCGCGAGTAGAGCCCGCCGTTGACGTAGACGGCGGGGTCGTCGACGATCCGGTGCGGCAGCAGCGCCCCGATCCCGGCGGCGTCGAACGCCTCGATGAAATCCGAGTTGAGCTCCTGCACCGCCAGCACGTCGACGCGGTGCTCGCGGACCAGGCGGACCAGCGCGGCCACGTCGACCTCGCCGTGCTTGATGTTGGCGGTCAGCACCCGCAGCCGCGGCCCGCCGGCGTCGCTGGTCGTGCCCGCGATCGTCCGGGGCAGCACCACGCCGGCCAGCGCGGCGAGGGCGACGGCCGCGACCGCCGCCGCCCGCCAGCGCCGCAGGGCGAGCGTGCCGACCAGCGGCAGGACGCTCAGCCCCGCGGCGTACGGCGTGTAGGCCAGTAGGTGCACCAGCGGACCCCGTTCCCAGCCGCCGAGCCGCACCGCCGCCCAGGCCGCACCCGGTGCGACGACCAGCCAGCAGCCCACCGACACCGCGACCGACCGCCCCCGCTGGTCGGGCGCGGCACCGGTGACCTGCTGGCGCGCCGTCTTCACAGGAAGGACGCTAACCAGCGCGTGTGAAGGAATGGTGGGCTTCCGGAGAAGATCCGTCCGACGGTGCGGGCGGTACCGTCGCCGGATGCCGGTCGACGCGGAAGCCGTCTGCGCCGCCTTCGGGCTGCCGGAGAGCGGCGCGACGCTGGTGCCGCACGCGTACTCGAGCAACCGGACCTGGCGGTTGACCGCCGGCGGCGACCGGTTCCTGGTCAAGCAGGTGCCGGACGAGCGCCCGGCCGAGTTCGCCGCCGCCATGGCGTTCGAGCGGGAGGCGGGCGCGGCCGGCGTCGGCGTGCCGGGGCAGGTCGCTCCGGAGCGTCCCGCGGTCGGGTGTGCCGCGCGACTGCCGGGCGGCACCTTGGTCCGGGTGTCGCAGTGGGTCGACGGGCGGCCCGTCGGTCCCGAGGACGACCTCGCCGACTGGCTCGGCCCCACCCTGGCCCGGCTGCACGCGCTGCGCCCGCTGTCCGCCGCGGACCCGGTCGTCTACGGCATCCACCCGCCTGGGAGTTGGGCGCGCTGGCAGGCCGAGGGGGAGCGGCAGGGCCGGCCGTGGGCCACGATGCTCGGCCGCCGGCTGCCCGACGTGGCGGCGGCGACCGAATGGGTGGTGGGCGCGTTCGCGCGGGCCGGCGACTACGTGGTCACCCACCGGGACATCGAGCCGTGGAACGTGCTCGTGACGCCGGCGGGCCCGGTGATCGTGGACTGGGACGGCGCCGGGCCGGATAGCGCCGGTCTGGTGGCCGCCCACGCGGCGTACGCCTTCGGTGGCGGCCGGGAACGGACGTTGGCCGCCTACGTCGCGCACGGCGGGCGGCTGCCGCCTCCGGAGGACCGGTTCGCCCGGCGGGCCGGGCTGATGCTGAGCCGGCTGGCCGAGCGGGTCCTGCGCACCCTGGGTCGCGTGGATCCGGGGCCGTTCGCGATCGACGAACTGGACCGCACGGCCGGCGACCGGTTGCGGGATCTGCCGATCTTCGTGGCTGACCTGCGGGAACCTAAATGATCACGAGCAAATTAGGCTAAAAGCCTCCCAACCCGGTGTCCAACCGGGAGTCTCGACATCATGACGCCCAGCTTGCCGCCGCCGTCCGAGTTCGACTTCGCGGAGGAGACACCCGACGAGGCGTACGCGGCCGGCTCGGACCCGGCCGCCGCGCGGCGCACCGCCGCGGAGCTCGAAGAGGTGCTGTTCGAGGTCAAGCGGGTGATCGTCGGCCAGGACCGGCTGGTGGAGCGGCTGGTCGTGGCCCTGCTCGCCGACGGCCACTGCCTGCTGGAGGGCGTGCCCGGCGTGGCCAAGACGCTGGCCGCGCAGACCCTGGCCGAGACGGTGGGCGGGACCTTCGCCCGGATCCAGTTCACCCCCGACCTGGTGCCCTCGGACATCGTCGGCACCCGGATCTACCGCGCCTCGACGGAGTCGTTCGACGTCGAGCTCGGCCCGGTGATGGCGAACCTCGTGCTCGCCGACGAGATCAACCGGGCGCCGGCGAAGGTGCAGTCGGCGCTGCTGGAGGCGATGGCGGAGCGGCAGGTGTCGATCGGCGGGCGCTCGTGGCCCGTACCCGAGCCGTTCCTGGTGTTGGCCACCCAGAACCCGATCGAGTCCGAGGGCGTCTACCACCTGCCCGAGGCGCAGCGCGACCGGTTCCTGATGCGCGTCGTCGTCGGCTACCCGACGGACGAGGAGGAGCTGGGCATCCTCTACCGGATGAGCGGCGAGCGCCCGCAGCCGAGGCGCGTGCTCGATCCGGCCCGCCTGCGCGCGCTGCAGGCGCTCAACCGCAAGGTCTTCGTGCACCACGCGATCGCCGAGTACGTGGTCCGCCTCGTGCTGGCCACCCGCGAGCCGGCCCGGTTCGGCCTGATCGAGGTGGACAAGCACCTCGCGTACGGCGCGAGCCCGCGCGCCACGCTCGGCCTGGTCGCCGCCGCCCGCGGGCTGGCCCTGCTGCGCGGCCGGGACTACGTCGTGCCGGACGACGTCCGGGAGCTGGCCACCGAGGTGATCGCGCACCGGCTCGTGCTGTCCTTCGACGCGGTCGCCGACGGGGTGTCCGCGGAGTCCGTCGTGGAGAAGCTCGTCGACGTCGTACCGCCGCCCAGGCTGGCCGCGGAACCCGACGCGGAGCTTCGGGGACTGGCGGCGGCATGACCAAAAGCGCAGCCGGTGCGACCGTGCGGGAGCTCGCGCCGGAGGAGCGGCTGCGCCGGCTGGAGCTGATGGTCACCCGGCGCCTCGACGGCATGCTGCAGGGGCAGTACCTCGGCCTGCTGCCCGGCCCTGGTTCGGAGTTCGCGGGCTCGCGGGAGTACCGGCCGGGTGAGGACGAGGTGCGCTGGATGGACTGGGCGGTCACCGCCCGGACCAACGTGCCGCACGTCCGGGAGGTCGACGCCGACCGGGAGCTGACCACCTGGGTGCTGGTCGACGGTTCGGCCAGCATGGACTTCGGCACGGCCGAGGTGGAGAAGCGGGAGCTGGCGGTCGCCGCGGTGGCGGCGGTCGGCTTCCTCACCGCCGGTGCCGGCAACCGGCTGGGCGCGCACGTGCTGCGCCAGAACGGCATCCGGCGGGTGCCGGCGCGCACGGGCCGCGAGCACCTCCAGGCGCTGCTGCGCGACCTGCTGGGCGCGGGGCGGGCGGAGGCCGGCGCCGACGACGTCGATCTGGCCGCGGCCATCGAGGGACTGCAGCGCTCGGCGATCCACAGGGGACTCGCGGTCGTCGTGTCGGACTTCATGGACGAGACCGAGGGCGGCGAGTTCCGCTGGGAGCGGCCGCTCAAACGGCTGGCGGCCCGGCACCAGGTCCTCGCCGTCGAGGTGACCGACCCGCGCGAGCTGGAGCTGCCGGACGTCGGCCTCATCACGTTCGTCGACCCGGAGACCGGCCGGCGGCGGGAGGTCTCGACGGGCGATCGGAAACTCCGGGAGCGGTACGCGGCGGCGGCGCGCGAGGAGCGGGCGGCCGTGGCCCTGGCCCTGCGCCGCACCGGGGTCGCCCACCTTCCACTGCGGACCGACCGTGACTGGGTCGCCGACATCGTGCGGCACGTGCTCAACCAGCGCCGGCGGGCGGCCGCGGCGCCGGCTCGCCAGCGGCCGGTCGGAGGCGGGCGGTGAAGGGCGGCGGCGGCGTGCCGGACGTGGCGTTCCTGAACCCCGGCCGGCTCTGGCTGCTCGTCGGCGTCGGGCTGCTCGCGATCGCGTACGTGCTGATGCAGCGGCGCCGCAGCCGGTACGCGGTGCGGTTCACCAACCTGCGCCTGCTGGACCGCGTGGCACCGGCCCGCCCGGCCTGGCGCCGCCACGTGCCCGCCGCGCTGTTCCTCTCGATGCTCGCGCTCCTGGTGGTCGGCTTCGCCCGGCCGACCGACGAGGTGCGGGTGGCCAAGGAGCGCGCGACCGTGATCATCGCGGTCGACGTGTCGGCGTCGATGCTCGCCAGCGACGTGCAGCCCGACCGGCTGCACGCGGCCAAGGAGGCCGCGCGCGAGTTCGCCGACGGTCTGCCCCGCCACTTCAACGTGGGCCTGGTCGCGTTCGCGGGCAACGCCACCGTTGTCGTGCCGCCGAACACCGACCGGGACGTGTTCAAGGCCGGCGTGGACCGGCTCGACGAGACCACCGCCGGGCTGGGCGGCACCGCGATCGGCGAGGCGATCACCACCTCGCTGGACGCGATCCGCAGCATCGACGCCCGGGCCACCAAGGACCCGCCGCCGGCCCGGATCGTGTTGCTCTCCGACGGTGCCAACACGTCCGGCCGCGACCCCGACGAGGCCGCCACGGAGGCGGACACCGCCGGCATTCCCGTCGACACGATCTCGTTCGGCACCACGGCCGGCGAGATCGCCCGGCGCGGCGGCGTGGCCATGTCGGTGCCGGTGGACGGCGAGACGCTGCGGAGCGTGGCCGAGAAGACGAACGGCAGCTACCACGAGGCGGACTCCAAGGAGGAGTTGCGCGCGGTGTACGCGGACATCGGCACCTCGGTCGGCTTCGTGAAGGAGCGCGCTGACATCTCGGCCCGCTACATCGGCCTGGCGCTGATCGTCGCCATGCTCGCCGCGCTCGCGTCGATGCTCTGGTTCTCCAGGATCCCGTGAGAAGGGACGAGGCGATGACGACGACACCGACGAGCCCGACCGGGCTCGGCGAGCCGCGCGGCCCCGAGTACGTCTCGCCCGACCTGGACCTGCTCGAACGCGGCGGTGGGTCGGGCCTGCCACCCGGCCGGCGGCGGCCGTTCTCCACCGCCGGCTGGCGCCGGGCCGCGCTGATCGGCGCCGCCGTGATCGCGGTGTCCGCCGTGTCCGGCGGGCTCGCCGGCGGTCTCGTGGCGCGCGGGGAGGGCGGTCCCGGCGCGCAGGCGACGCCGACGCCGAGCACCATGGCCGGTGGCGTGCCCGGCGACATGATCGCCGCGGCCAACAACACGCTGGCCGGCGTGGTCTCGGTGGAGGTGCGGGCCGCGGACGGCAGCGCCACCGCCGGCTCGGGGTTCGCGATCGACGGCAACCAGAACATCGTCACCAACGACCACACGCTCGGCACGGGCGAGCCCAAGGCGGTGTACGTGGAGACACCGACCGGGCGCCGGATACCGGCCACATTGGTCGGTCGTGACCCCGACCGGGACATCGCGGTGCTGAAGGTGCCGTCGAACACCGGGCTGCGCCCGCTGCCGCTGGCGAAGTCGGGCACCACCCAGGTCGGCGAGCCGGTGATCGCCGTCGGCACCCCGCTCGGGCTCTCCGGCACCGTGACCGCCGGCATCGTCAGTGCCCTCGACCGGGTGGTGAAGCTCGGCAAGAGCGGACGCAGCCAGTCGGCCATCCAGACCGACGCGTCGATCAACCCCGGCAACTCCGGCGGGCCGTTGGTCAACGGGCGCGGCGAGGTGGTCGGTGTGAACACCGCGATCGCGTCGCTGGAGGGCGGCGGCTCCATCGGGATCGGCTTCGCGATCCCGATCGAGCAGGCGTCGCAGGCGGCCGACCGGATCATCGCCGGCGGCGGCTAACCGTCGAGGTGCGCGGCCAGCCAGGCCTCCCGGTCGGCGCGGGCCGTGTCGTCGAGTTGATGACCGGCGTCGGGGTACAGGCGGTAGTCCTTGGGCTGCTCCGCGAGCGAGACGAGCGCGCGCCGGGTGGAGTCGGGCACGTAGAAGTCCGGCTCGGCGAACTGGAACAGCACGGGCACCCCGCCCCGGGCCGCGACGAGGCGGATCGGGTCGACGGGCTCGAACAGCTTCTCGTAGGCGATCGTGGCGTCCCCGGACAGGCGCAGGAAGAACGTCGCGAACCAGTTGCCGAAGGTGGCGTCCACGTTCATCGCCACCACGGCGCTGACCCGGTCGCGGTCGGTGGAGGCGAGCAGGAGCGCGTACATGCCGCCGTAGTCGTGGCCGACCACCGCCACCTTGCCCACCTCGGCCCGGGTGGTCAGCAGGTCGAGCCCGACCCGCAGCCGGGCCGCCTGTGCCAGCACGTGCTCGACGTCGCGGCGGTCGCCGACCACGTCGACCGACCACGGGAAGGTCAGGTCCGGCAGCAGCGCGACGGCGCCCTGCCGGGCCCGGGCGACGGCCTCGTCGAGGAACTCCAGGCGGCTGCTGGTGGGGTTCCGCGGCTCGAACCAGTGCAGGTAGAGGACGGCCGGGTGGCGGCCCGTTCCGGCGGGCTCGACCAGGAAGGCGCGGACGGGCTCACCGGCCGACCCCGCGTAGGTGATGTCGCGGACCAGCACGCCGTCGCGGTCCTCGACGCCGTGCTCGGTGACCGTCGGGCTCTCTAATGAGCGTGACATCGAATACATGTTAGAGACGGTACGGCGCCCGCGCTTAACGGGTCAAGGCGCCTAGACTCGTTAGGGTGTTGAGCGTCGAACTCCGGCCGGCCCGGCCGGTCGCGCACGCCCTCGGCGGCCGGCTCTGTCTCGCCCTGGTCAACAGCGTGCTGTGGCGGCGGTCCGCGGAGCCGGTCGAGCGGATCGGGGGCTACGGCGCGCTGGCCGGCTACCTGCGCGACGCGGGCGGCCTCGACGACGCCGTCCTGACGGCCCTCGAGGCCGAGGCGGCCGCGGACCCGGCCGGTGCGCGGGCGGCCCTGGAACGGGCGCTGACGTTGCGGGAGGCGCTGTTCCGGCTCTTCTCCGCCGTCGCGGCGGGCGCCGACCCGGATGCCGCCGACGTCGCGGTCCTGGACCGGTCCTTCCGCGCCGGGATGAGCCGGCTACGGATCGGGCCGGGCGCGCTGCGGCCGGTCTGGACCGGGCTCGACGTGCCGTCGTGGGAGGCGGCCGCCGACGCGGTCGCGGTGCTCGGCTCGCCGGCCGCGCCGCCGCTCAAGCAGTGCCCGGGCGAGACCTGCGGCTGGCTCTTCGTCGACGAGAGCCGCAACCACAGTAGGCAGTGGTGCGACAGCCGGATGTGCGGCAACCGGGCGAGGGCCCGCCGCCACTACCGCAAGCAGCGCGAACAGGTCGGCTAGCTGGCCGCGATCAGGCGGGCGCGCAGGGGTGCGGCGCGGTCGGCGAAGGCGCGCTGTGCGGCGGCGTACTCCGCGCGGCCGGCAGGGGTCTCGATCCGCACCGGCTCGTAGCCCAGCGCCGCCAGGTCGTACGGGCTCGCCCGCATGTCCAGCGCGCGGATGTCGCGGGCCAGGGCGAAACAGTCCGCCACCAGCTCGCTGGGCACCAGCGGGGAGAGCTTGTAGGCCCACTTGTAGAGGTCCATGTTGGCGTGCAGGCAGCCCGGCTGTTCCAGGTCGTGCTGGCGTTCCCGGGTCGGCGTCAGCACGTTGAGCGGCCGGGCCGGCGGCGTGAAGAACCGGAACGCGTCGAAGTGGCTGCAGCGCACGCCGCGCTCCTCGACGACGGCGGCGGTGTCGGCCGGGGATAGCCGCAGCGGCCAGGCGTCGTGCCGGACCTCGTGCTGGGTCTGCCGGTAGACCATGGCCCACTCGTGCATGCCGAAGCAGCCCAGCTGGGCCGGGCGGGTGGCGGTGTTGGCGAGCAGGGTGCGGATCCAGGCGATCGAGTCGGCGCGCCGGGCGCGTACCGCCTCGGTGTCGACGACGACGCCCGCGGGCCCGGCGGTGTAGTCGCGGCCCAGTTCGTCGACGGTGGCGCCGGCCAGGGCGACACCCGCACCCGGATGCCAGCGGCGCAGCTGGGCGGGCCGGTGGGAGTAGTAGGTGAAGAGGAAGTCCTCGACGGGGTGGCGCTCGCCGGCCTTGCGGCGACTCAGGTGCGGCCCGACCCACCCGTCGACCCGCCGCTCGTGCGCGTGCCGGCGGGCGACCCAGTCGGGGCGCTCCAGAACCGTCATCCGCCCAGCGTAGCCAGCGGTGGCGCCGCGCCCTCCGTGCCCGCGGCGCCACCGTCGTCGGCTGGGTCAGCCGCCCATGGCCGAGCGGATCTTGTTGATCATCTGGGTCTCGTTGTCGCTGACGCCGCCCTGCGCCTTGGCGATCTGGTCGCAGGCGCTCATGATCGTGTTGCGGAAGTTCTGCTGGTCCTGCGGGTTCTTCTGCAGGATCTGCATCGACTGCTGCAGCATCGACATGACGTTGTTCTCCATGTCGGCCTGCGAGCCCTTCGGCATCTTCGGCATGCCGCCGCTGCCCTTGAAGATCTCCTGCATGTCCGGGGAGGCGCTGCGGAGGGCCTTGGAGCCCGCGAGCATCTCCTTGATCGTGCCCATGATTCCGGGATCGGACTTCGAGACGAGCATCATCGCGCCCATCGCCGAGTTGCGCAGGGTGTCGCGCTCCTGGTCGGTGTAGCGCATGGTTTTGTCAGTCATGCCCAGATCCTGGCTCGGCCGGATGCCCCCGGGTGCGTAAACCGAGCAAGGTCTATCAGCCGGTTTTCCGCCCCAGCCCGCCGTACCATCCGGCCGTGACGGCGCCACCCGGCGAGGCCGAAGGCTGCCATCGGTCGACGGCCACGAGCCCCGGGCCGACCGGGGTGAAGCGATCGAAGAGCGTGGTGATCTCGGCCCGGCTGCGCGGCCGCAGCGGGATGCCGGCGCCGGCGTAGAGGTCGGTCACCCGGGCGGCCCGCTCCGGTGCGTCGTCGGCACTGCCGTGGCTCAGCGCGAGATAGCTGCCCGGCGGGACGTGGTCGTAGATGGCCGCGACGCCGGCCGCCGGCTCCTCGACGTCGGGCACCAGGTGGTAGACGGCCAGGGCGAGCACCGCGACCGGGCGGTCGAAGTCGATGTAGTGGCGGACGTCGCGATGGCGCAGCACCAACTCCGGGTCGCGCAGGTCGGCGTGGACGACGGTGGCGTGCGGGTTGCCGACGACACCGATCCGGTTGTGCAGCACGGCCAGCGGGTCGATGTCGACGTAGACGACCCGGCTGCCGCAGACCAGCTCGTGGGTGTTGCGGTCGGTCGGCAGCCCGGCGCCGAGGTCGAGGAACTGCCGGACGCCGAGGCCGTGCAGGTGCCGCACGACCCGGCCGAGGAAGGCGCGGTTGGCCCGGGCGGCCAGCGGGAGCTCGGGACAGACGGCCGTGACCGCGTCGGCGAGCCGCCGGTCGGCGTTGCCCGCGCGGTCGCCGCCCAGGTGGTAGTCCCACATGCGGGCCACATTGGGTTGCTCGTCGCGCACCGCGAACCTCCCCGTCGCATGCCTAGCCTGGCAACGTCCTGTGCCGGCGCGGGGACAGGGTGTGCGACGGCTAGATTTGGGGCGTGCGTATCGCTCTGTTCGCCCATTCCAACGGGCAGTCGTTCGGCGTCGTCGAGGGTGAGGCCGGCGCGGGTCCCGACGCCCTGACCGTCGCCGAGATCGAGGGTCTCCCGTTCGGCGAGATCAAGTTCACCAACCGGCGCTGGGCGCTGGCCGACGTGCGGCTGCTGCCGCCGATGCTGCCCCGCAAAATCATCGCGGTCGGCCGCAACTACGTCGAGCACGCGTCGGAGCTCGGCAACGAGGTGCCCAAGGAGCCGTTGCTGTTCCTCAAGCCGCCGTCGTCCGTGATCGGGCCCGGCGACCCGATCGAGCTGCCGATCCAGTCGAAGCAGGTCGAGCACGAGGCCGAGTTGGCCGTCGTGATCGGCGTGCAGGGCGCCCGCCGGGTCGACCGGGCCGGCGCGCAGCGGGCCATCTTCGGCTACACGTGCGCCAACGACGTGACCGCGCGGGACCTGCAGCGCATCGACGGGCAGTGGACCCGGGCCAAGGGCTTCGACACGTTCTGCCCGATCGGCCCGTGGATCGTGACCGACCTCGACGTCAGCAACCTCGAGGTGCGCTGCGAGGTCGGCCGGCCGCCCGAGGAGCTCGAGGTGCGGCAGCTCGGCAACACCCGGGACATGGTCTTCGACATCCCGACGATCGTGTCCTACGTCTCACACGTCATGACGCTCGGCCCGGGCGACGTGATCCTCACCGGCACACCCGCCGGGGTCAGCCCGATCCTGGCCGGTGAGACGGTGTCGGTGCAGATCGAGGGCATCGGCGAACTGACCAACCCGGTCACCGCCATCGAGTGACGTCGAAGCAGGGGGTGGCCGATTTGGTGACCGCCACCCCCTCCGGTAAAGTTCTCACTCGGCGCTTCAAGCGCCATTGGGGTATGGGGTAATTGGCAGCCCAACTGATTCTGGTTCAGTTAGTCTAGGTTCGAGTCCTGGTACCCCAGCAACGATGCCGAGATGGCAGCGACGCTGGACTCTGATAGAGTTCCGCTCCGTCGCCACCGCGACATCGGAAGTCCTGGCCCCGTCGTCTAGCGGCCTAGGACGCCGCCCTCTCAAGGCGGTAGCGTGGGTTCGAATCCCATCGGGGCTACACAGGGTTAAACCCCCCGAGATCAGATCTCGGGGGGTTTTGCTTATCCGTCCAAAGTGGGACTAGAGGCCCGAAAGCCGTTGGCCCGCGCGGACGACGGCCATGGCGTGCCGGTCACCGGGGCGGCGGCCCAGCCGCTCGATCGGGCCCGAGACGCTGATCGAGGCGATCACCCGGCCCGTCCGGTCGCGGATCGGTGCCGAGACGCTGGCCACACCGGGCTCGCGCTCCGCGACGCTCTGGGCCCAGCCTCGGCGACGGACCTCGGCCAGTGTGCGGCCGGTAAACTTGCAGCGAGGCAGCAGAGGCATGACCGCCTCCGGTGGCTCCCAGGCGAGCAGGATCTGGGCGGCCGAGCCGGCCGTCATCGGCAGCACCGAGCCGACCGGCACCGTGTCGCGCAGGCCGCTGGCGCGTTCCGCGGCGGCGACGCAGATCCGTTCGTCCGCCCGGCGCAGATAGAGCTGTGCGCTCTCGCCGGTCGCGTCCCGCAATGCGGACAGCAGCGGCTCGGCGGCCGTGAGCAGCACGTCCGGCGCCGCGTTGGCCAGCTCGCCCAGGCGTGGACCGGGGCGCCAGCGCCCCTGCGTGTCCCGCACGAGCATGCGATGGATCTCCAACGCCTGTGCCAGGCGGTGCGCGGTGGCCCGGGGCAACCGGGTCCGCTCCACGAGTTCGGCCAGGCTGGCGCCGTCGACACAGGCCGCGAGGATCACCACCGCCTTGTCGAGGACGCCGACACCGCTCATACTGTGTCCCACAAGCCGAAACATACCTCCCAGAATTTAGGATGTCCAGATGGTGGGAGTCACGCCTAAGCCAACGTCGCCGAGGACCCTGGCCGAGAAGGTCTGGGACGCTCACGTGGTGCGATCCGCCGAGGGTGAGCCGGATCTGCTCTTCATCGACCTGCACCTGCTGCACGAGGTGACGAGCCCGCAGGCGTTCGACGGCCTGCGCACCGCCGGCCGCACCGTGCGGCGCACCGATCTCACGCTCGCGACCGAGGACCACAACACGCCCACGGGTTACAGCAACCCGGCGTTCAACCTCCGGCGCGGCGACCCGCTGACGATCGCCGACCCGACGTCGCGCACCCAGATCGAGACGCTGCGCCGCAACTGCGCCGAGTTCGGCATCCGGCTGCATCCGCTGGGCGACGACAACCAGGGCATCGTGCACGTGATCGGTCCGCAGTTGGGCGTCACCCAGCCCGGCATGACGATCGTGTGCGGCGACTCACACACGGCCACCCACGGCGCTTTCGGCGCGCTGGCGTTCGGCATCGGCACCAGCGAGGTCGAGCACGTGCTGGCGACCCAGACGCTGCCGCAGTCCCGCCCGAAGACCATGGCGGTCAACGTGGTCGGCGACCTCGCGCCCGGCGTCACCGCCAAAGACCTTGTGCTGGCGCTGATCGCACAGGTGGGCACCGGCGGCGGCCGCGGGCACATCGTGGAATACCGCGGCGACGCGATCCGCGACCTCTCCATGGAGGGGCGCATGACGATCGCCAACATGTCCATCGAGTGGGGCGCCAAGGCCGGCATGATCGCGCCGGACGAGACCACCTACGCCTACCTCAAGGGCCGGCCGTACGCGCCGCACGGCGACGCCTGGGACGCCGCGCTGGACTACTGGCGCAGCCTGCCCACCGACGAGGGCGCGGTGTTCGACACCGAGGTGACCCTCGACGCCAGCCGGATCAGCCCGTTCGTCACGTGGGGCACCAACCCGGGCCAGGGTGTGGCGCTCGACGGCAGCGTGCCGGCACCGGAGGACTTCGGCACCGAGGGCGAGCGCGTGGCGGCCACCCGCGCACTGGAATACATGGCGCTGACGCCGGGCACCCCGATGCGCGACCTCGCCGTCGACGTGGTGTTCGTCGGCTCGTGCACCAACGGGCGGCTGGAGGACCTGCGCGCCGCGGCCGAGGTGATCCGGGGCCACCGCGTCGCGGACGGCGTACGCATGCTCGTCGTGCCGGGTTCCGCCGCGGTCCGCGAGGCGGCCGAGATGGAAGGGCTCGACAAGGTGTTCGGCGACGCGGGCGCCGAGTGGCGGTTCGCCGGCTGCTCCATGTGTCTGGGCATGAACCCCGACACGCTCTCGCCGGGCCAGCGCTGCGCGTCCACCTCCAACCGCAACTTCGAGGGCCGCCAGGGTCGTGGCGGCCGCACCCACCTCGTCTCGCCACCCGTCGCCGCCGCCACCGCAGTCCGCGGCCGGCTGGCGTCGCCGGCGGACCTGTGACGTCGGCGACTCCCCGGAGAGAAGGAACCATGGACAAGTTCACCGTGCACACCGGCACCGCCGTACCTCTTCGGCGGTCCAACGTGGATACCGACCAGATCATCCCGGCGGTGTACCTCAAGCGGGTGACCCGCACCGGCTTCGCCGACGGCCTGTTCTCCGCCTGGCGCGAGGACCCGTCGTTCGTCCTCAACGACCCGGCGTACGCCGGCGGCACGGTGCTCGTCGCGGGCCCGGAGTTCGGCACCGGGTCATCGCGCGAGCACGCCGTGTGGGCGTTGCGGGACCACGGTTTCCGCGCCGTCGTCTCGCCGCGGTTCGGCGACATCTTCCGTGGCAACGCTCTCAAGGAGGGACTGCTGCCGGTCGAGCTCGAACTGCCCGCTGTGGAAAAGCTGTGGGCGTTGGTCGAGGCCGACCCGACCACCGACGTGACCGTCGACCTGGAACGGCGGGAACTCCGTGCGGGTGAACACGTCTGGGCGTTCCCGCTCGACGACTTCAGCCGTTGGCGGTTGCTCGAAGGGCTGGACGACATCGGCCTGACCTTGCGCCATGAGGCGGAAATCACGGAGTATGAACGGCGTCGACCGGCATTTCTGCCGGCTATCGGCTAGCCCTTCGTCGGCCCAACGGCCGATCTGAACGCGGAATTCGCCCCCTCCGGTCCCACCGGAGGGGGCGAATCCGTTACGACACAACGTCTTTTTTCGGCGAGATGTTTGTGTACCGATGACAATGGGCATACGGTGCGCGCAGAATGGCTCGCGTTGAGGCCATGAATAACATCGGAGGGAAGTTGTGAACAAAGCCGAGCTCATCGAGGCGCTCGCCGCTCGCCTGGGGGACCGGAAGACGGCGACGGCGGCGCTCGACGCGGTCCTCGCCGAGGTCCAGCAGGCGGTCACCAAGGGAGACCGCGTGGCCATCACCGGTTTCGGTGTCTTCGAAAAGCGCGTGCGCGGCGCCCGAACAGCCCGCAACCCGCGCACCGGCGAAGCGGTGAAGGTCAAGAAGACGTCCGTCCCGGCGTTCCGCGCCGGCGCGGGCTTCCGGGAGATGGTCGCCAGCGGCCGCGTGCCGAAGGTCGCCGCCGCCAAGAAGACGACCGCCAAGGCGACCACCGCCAAGGCCACCACCGCCACCAAGGCGGCGGCCGCCAAGAAGACCGCGACCGCGACCAAGAAGGCAGCTCCCGCCAAGACGGCTGCCAAGTCGACCGCGGCGAAGACCACCACCGCACGCAAGGCGGCCACCGCCAAGAAGACGAGCACCGCGGCCGCCAAGAAGACCACCACGGCACGCACCACCGCCGCGGCGAAGAAGGCCCCCGCCCGCAAGGCACCGGCCAAGAAGGCCCGCTGACCTAGCGCAGCAGGGGCAACTGACACAACAGCGCCGAGGGCGCCCACCAGAGTCGGTGGGCGCCCTCGGCGCTGTTCGGCGTCCGCTGTGGACCCGTCCGGCCGCTAGACGCGGCCCGGCGGGGTGACGAGAATCTCTCGGATGCGCCGCCCATTCCTCACCGCAGCCGGGATCGCGCTGGGTGTCGTCCTGCTGACCGACGTGCTCCGGGTCTGGTTGCCGTCGATCATCACCATCTTCGGCCAGGCCGCGTCGACGCCGGCGGAGCTGATGGGTGGCTTCGCGCTGCTGTGGTTCGTCGGCGCTTTCGCGGTCGTGCCGTTGCTGCGCCCGTTGGGGCCGCGCGGTGTCGCCGTCGTCGCGGGCGTCGCGCTCGCGGGTTGCCGGCTGGGTCTGCTGGCCACCGGCGGCGGGCAGGCACAGCTCTACGTCGCCAGCGCCGGTCTGCTCGCCGGACTGGTGTGGCTCGCCGCGACCGCTGTCACCGGCGCGGCACCGGCCCACGGGTTGGTGCTCGGCCTCGCGGCAGGCACCGCGGTGCACGCGGCCGTCGGCACGTTCGACCTGACGTGGCAGGGAAACCCGCTCGCTTGGTCGGTGATTGCCCTGCTGTGCCTGGCATTCGCCGTCCTGCTGCCCGGGGTGACCAACCACACAACGGATTCAGCGCCCGGCCCGGCGGCCTGGTTCGTCGTCGGTCCTGTGCTGTTGTTGTGGACGATGGTCGCGGGCTCTCCCGCGCTCGCCGGCACGGCCGTCTCCTACGCCTTGGGCGAGGAGTCCGGGATCGCCGGCCCCGCACCGGGTTCCGCGCTGGCGACCGCCGTCCTGTCGGCCGTGTCGGTCGGTCTCCTCGCTGCGGGCGCGCTGCTGCCCCGGCCGGGCGTGGCGGTGTCGGTCGCCGCCGCCCTCACCCTGTGCGCGGGCACGGCGGTGTTCGCGCTGTCGTGGGGCTCCGGCCTCGTCGCGGCGATCCCGGCCACGGCCCTCGGTCTCGGTCTGGCCCTGCGCGCGTCGGGGCTGCGCGCCGGCGATCCCACCACGGGCACGCGGCAGCGCGGCTTCGCGGCGGTCGGCGGCATGACGCTGTTCGCCGTCGCCGCGGTGCTCTATTACGCCTCATACGACATCGGGTACCCCAACGACTGGGTGCCACCGGCGGTCGCGGTCGTGGTCGCGGTGATCGCCGGGCGGCCGCCGTACCCGCGCGTCGAACCGGCCCGTTCCTGGGCACCTCTCCCGGTCGCCGTCGTGGCCACGTTGGCCGCCGGTCTGCTCATGCCGACCGGCGCGCGCGGCACCGGGACGACGGCGACACCGGGCACCGTGCGGGTCGTCGCCTACAACATCCGGATGGGTTTTGGCCTCGACGGTCGCTTCGACCTCGCGGGCCTGACGGCCGCGATCGCCGCGCGCCGGCCCGACGTCGTGCTGCTCAGCGAGGTCGACCGGGCCTGGCTGCTCAACGGCGGCCACGACACCCTCGCGCTGCTCGCGGACCGGCTCGACATGCCCTACCGGTTCGCGCCCGCGGCCGACGCGGTGTGGGGTGACGCCGTGCTGACGCGGTTGCCGGTGGTCTACACGGCGACCAGCCGGCTGCGCGCGGCCGGCGCACCGACCGGCGCGCAGGCCCTCGGCGTCGTGCTCGACCTCGGCGGCAAGGAGTTGGCCGTGGTCTCCACGCACCTGCAGCCGCCGCCGGACGACGGACCGGTGAGCCAGGCCCGCGAGGTGGCCGCGTTCGCGCGCGGTTTCGCCGCGGGTCGCCCGCTGGTGGTCGGCGGCGACCTCAACACGCAACCGGGTGACCCGGCGTTCGCCGTGTTCACCGACGCCGGCCTGGTCGACGGCTTCGCCAACGACCGGCCACTGCCGACCTCGCCGGCGGACGCGCCCCGGGAGCAGATCGACCATCTGCTGGTGTCACCGGACGTCGGCGTGACCGAGGTCGAGGCGCCGCGCACCGAGGCGTCCGACCACCTGCCGGTGTCGGCCACCCTCACGGTCTTCTGAGAACACGCGCTGGCGCCCGCTCAGATCGATCAGGACGGCCGAACGGGTGCCGAACCTAGAGTGGATCTGCCGCGACGGCACCGTCGGCGGAGAACGCGACGAGCCAACCGCCGCCCTTTGGGGTGTGGTAGTCGCCCTTTCCGTTGCCGTCGAGCAACCGGGTCAGCGCGCCCGGCATCACCTTGCCCTGGCTGCAGGCGACGAAGTCGGTGCCCGCCGCGGCGAGCTCGGCCAGCCGGCCGGCCGTGGACAGCGCCTTCTCGTCGGGGTTCTGGCCCGGCGAGGGTTCGTCGAGCGCGGAGTCCGCCACGATCGGCAGGTCCAGCAACCCGGCCAGCGGTTCGAGGGTCTGCACACAGCGCAGCGGGGTCGCCGACACCAGGTGGGCCGGGCGCAGGGGCGCCAGCAGCGGCGCCAGTGCGGCGGCCCGGTCCCGGCCGTCGCCGTCCAGCGGGCGCGCGGTGTCGGGGCCGGTCCAGGCGCTGCGCTTGCCGGCGTGGGCGTGCCGGACCAGCCCGCAGACCGCGGTCACCAGCGGCAGCGTGGCGAAGTCGCGGACCACCCGGACGTCGTGCGAGTAGCTCAGCAGGCGCAGCGCCTCGTCGACGGGCAGCCAGCGGATCCCGTTGACCTCGTCGGCGTCGACCTCGACCGAGGGATCGTCCGCGGCGTACCGCATCGACCAGTAGTCGACGGTCTTCGGGAAGCCCTCCCGCACCGTGTAGCTGACGCTGGAGAGGCGCACCTGCGGCACGGCGCGGACGCCGGTCTCCTCGGCCACCTCGCGCACCGCGGCGGCCAACGGGTGCTCGTCGGCCTCCAGCTTGCCCTTGGGAAGCGACCAGTCGTCGTACCGCGGTCGGTGGACGAGGCAGATGTCCACCCCGTCGCCCGCCGGCCGCCAGACCACGCCTCCCGCGGCCCGGATCACGGCAACCATCGCGTCCTTGTCGGTTCGGCGGCGACCGCCCACGCCTCCGGGAAGGCGGCCCGGACGGCCCGGATCGACGCGCGCTCCCGCTCGTAGAGCCGGCCCGCGACGACCGCGAGATCGGTGTCGCCGGGCGACTCGGTGGCCAGGGCCACCCAGGTGTCGGCCGCGACGGCGGCGTCCTGGTGCTCACCGAGCAGGTTCTGCACCTTGGCCAGGGCCTTGGCCAGCTTGGCGGCGGGGCCGCCGATCACCGCGGCGACCGCGTCGACCGCGTACCGGGCCCGCTTGCCGTTGATGCGCACCGCGTGCCAGCGCTCGTCGGCCGCGAGCGGGTCGAGGTCGGTGGCGCCGTCGACGCCCTTGGCGCCGTAGGCCAACCGCCGCCACGGCCGGGCCACCATGCGCGGCAGCATTCGCAGGGCGGGCTGTGCGGCCGAGGCCGCGACCCGCGGCTCGCGCGCGGCGTCGACCAACAGGTCGAGCAGGGCGTGGTAGCGCGGGCTGCGCAGGGCCTCGTCGACCTCGGCCAGGGCCTGTCGCTGCCGGACGTCGAGCGCCGCGTCGAGCCGCTCGATCGCCTCCGGGTCGACCGGGCAGAGCGGGTCGGCGTTCGCGGTGTGCCGCAACCGTTCCCGCAGCACCTCGGCGTCGCGGGCCGCGCCCAGCACGCCGGCGATCCAGCGCAGTTCGTCGCGGAGCCGGTCGACCCAGTCGCGGTCGAGCAGCGCGGCGAACGTGCGCAGGTCGCTGCGCAACCGGCGGCAGCCCACCCGCATCTGGTGCACCGCCGTGTCGCCGTCGTCGAGCGGCTGGTTGAGCCGAACCAACGGGTCGTGCGCCAGGATCCGGCCGACGCCGGAGCGCACCGCGGCGACCACCACGTCGGCGGCGGACGGCTGCTCGGGCAGGTCGCCCGGCGGTGTCAGGTCGGGCGCCAGCGCGGCCGCGGCACCCAGCGCCCGGACGTGCTTCGGCGTGAACTCGCCCTCCACGGCGCCGGCCTCGGTCAACGCGGCGGTCACGGCGTCGAGCAGCGCGCGGTCGCCGGCCTTGCGCTCCACCTCGATCTCGCGGAACGCCATCCGCACGGCCTTGCCGTCGAACACGGTGACCGCGTCGTCGGCCACCTCGGCCAGCACGGTGCCGTCGGCGTCGTGCACCTCGTACGCGTGCCGCACGGTCCGGATCTTCGCCGCGGGCGCCAACGCCGCACCGCGCGACCACGCGGTCACCAACGCGACCAGGTCGGCCGGCGCGGTGCCCTGGCGGCCCCGGCGGGAGATCTCGTGGCGCAGCCCCGGCACCGCCGCCGGCAGCTTCACGGTCCACGGCAGGGCGTCGCCCTTGCGGTGCCGCAGCGATACGCCGGCCCGGGCCAGGCGCAGGTCGGGTGTGTCGTAGTAGGTGGCGGTCAGCGTGACCGGCGGCGCACCGACCACCGCGCTCCCGGCCGGGAGGCGGTCGGCCAGGTCCGGCAGCCGGAACGCGTCGTCGGCAGCGAGCTTGCGTTCCTCTTCGAGCATGCGGCTCAGCCTAAATCAGCCGGCCGTGCCGACGATACGGCGCAGCAGGCGGTCCTGCAGGTGGGCCAGCGGCTTGTCCAAAGTGGAAGTGCGCCGGGTCCAGCTGCCGTCGCCGTGCAGCACGAACGTGTCGGTGTCGTCGCTCATCGAGGCGGTCAGCACGCCGTCGAGCTCGGCCCGCGCCACGGGATCGGTGACCAGCACCAGCGCCTCGACCCGGCGGTCCAGGTTGCGGTGCATCATGTCGGCCGAGCCGATCCAGAACTCCGTGGTCGGGTCGTCGGCGTCCACGCCGAACCGGAAGACGCGCGAATGCTCGAGGAACCGGCCCAGGATCGAGTGCACGCGGATGTTGTCGGAGAGCCCCCGCACGCCCGGTCGCAGCGTGCACATGCCCCGGATGACCAGGTCGACGTGCACGCCGGCCTGGGACGCGCGGTAGAGCGCGTCCACGAGATCCTCGTCGACCAGGCCGTTGGCCTTCATCTGGACGAGGCCCGCGCCGCCCAGCCGGACCTTGTCGATCTCGCGGTCGATCCGCTCGATCAGGCCGCTGCGGATGCCGTGCGGCGCCACCAGCAGCCGGCGGTACGCGGTCTGCCGGCTGTAGCCCGTCAACACGTTGAACAGGTCGGTCAGGTCGGCGCCCACCTCCGGATCGGCCGTCAGCATGCCGAAGTCCTCGTACAGCCGAGCGGTCTTGGGGTGGTAGTTGCCGGTGCCGATGTGGCAGTAGCGGCGGATCTGGTTGCCCTCCTGCCGCACCACCAACGCCGTCTTGCAGTGGGTCTTGAGGCCGACCAGGCCGTAGACGACGTGGCAGCCGGCGCGCTCCAGCATCCGTGCCCAGCCGATGTTGGCCACCTCGTCGAACCGGGCCTTGACCTCGACCAGCACCACGACCTGCTTGCCGGCGGTCGCGGCGTCGATCAGCGCGTCGACGATCGGCGAGTCGCCGCTGGTGCGGTAGAGCGTCTGCTTGATCGCCAGCACGTTGGGGTCGGCCGCGGCCTGCTCGATGAAGCGCTGCACGCTGGTCGAGAACGAGTGGTAGGGGTGGTGCACAAGCACGTCGCCGTCCCGCAGCACGGAGAACACGCTGCGCGGCACCTCGCCCTCGACCAGGCGCGGGTGGGTGGCCGGCACGAACGGCCGGTCCTTGAGGTCGGGGCGGTCGACGTCGCCGTAGATCTGCCACAGCGACGACAGGTCGAGCAGGCCGCGCACCCGCAGCACGTCGTTGGCTTCCATGTCGAGCTCGCGGACCAGCAGGTCCAGCACGTGGTCGGAGATCGAGGCGGCGACCTCGAGGCGCACCGGCGGGCCGAACCGGCGCCGGGCCAGCTCGCGCTCCAGCGCCTGCAGCAGGTCTTCGTCGCGGTCCTCGTCGACCTCGACGTCGGCGTTGCGGGTGACCCGGAACAGGTGGCACTCGACCACCTGCATGCCGGAGAAGAGCTGGCCGAGGTGGTTGGAGATGAGCTCCTCGACGGGCAGGAAGCGGTTGGTGCGGCCGATCCGGACGAACCGCGGCACGTTGTTGGGCACCTTGACGCGGGCGAACAGCACCTGGCCGCCGTCGGGGTCGCGGACCGAGACGGCGAGGGACAGGGACCGGTTGGAGATGTACGGGAACGGGTGCGCCGGGTCGACCGCGAGCGGCGTGAGCACCGGGAACACGTGGTCGCGGAAGTAGGTGCGCAGCTGCTCGCGCTCGTCGTCGGCCAGGTCGGCCCACTGGAGCAGCTCGATGCCCTCGGCGTTGAGCTTGGGCAGCACCTCGTCGACGAAGCAGGCGGCGTGCCTGGCCACCAGGTCGGCGGTCTTCTCGCCGACCAGCTCGAGCTGGGTGCGCAGCGGCATCTGGTCGCCGCCGCGGACCGGCAGGCCGGCCTGGAGGCGGCGCTTGAGGCCCGCGACCCGCACCATGTAGAACTCGTCGAGGTTGCTGGCGAAGATCGCGAGGAACTTGGCCCGCTCCAGCAGCGGGGTCGACGGGTCCTCGGCGAGGGCGAGCACCCGGGCGTTGAAGTCGAGCCACGACAGCTCGCGGTTGAGGAACCGGTCCTCGGGCAGCGGGTCGGAGCCCAGCGGCGGCACGTCGTCCGGCGGCGGCGAGTCGGTGTGGTCGTTGGCCGTCGGCGGCGCCGGGTTCTCGGGCGCGGGGCCGTGCCCGCTGCCCCGGCTCTGTGGGCCTGGCGCGCTGCGCGTCTCGGTCGGACCCGCGGCAGCCACCAGCTCGGCCTCGTCGTCGCTGGGCACCGTGATCGGGAGGAACCGTCCGTTGGTCCCGCGCGGTCGTGGCATGCGTCGGCCGGGTGGTGTCTGGGTCACCCCATCATCATTACCCGATCGAGCTGAACGTGAAATGCACTTCAGTCGGTTCGTGGCGTGTCAGGGAAGTGTGGGGATGGTGAGTCGAGTCACCACACCTGATTGGTCCTGCTCGATGCGCACCCGCTGGCCCAGGCGGAGCAGCCGCAGGCCGGAGGCGTCGAAGGCGGCAGCCGGGTAGGTGACCTGGGTGCCGTCGTCGAGCAGCAGCGTGCCGGACCGGCTGTCGGGGTCGTATGTCGCGACCGTGCCCTGCATGCCAGCACCGTAACCCACCAGGCGCGCGGTGTGCGGGCCGAGACCGAGGGCGGCCGCCGCGGCGAGATCGGCCGCCGTGTCCACGTCGCGGCGCAGGGTGGGCCAGCGCCCGGCCAGGGGCACGGCGCCCGAGGCGGCGTGGGCGGCGGCGGAACCCGGCCCGAACCGCGGATCCAGGCGTACGCCCGGCGGCGCGGTCAGCAGCACCGTGCCCGTGCCGGGCGCGTCGGCGGCGTACCGGCGTGCAAAGCCTTCCCCGGACTCCCGCAGGGCGGCGCTCAGTTCGGCGGTCGCCAGCGCCGGGAGATCGGCCTGCAGGGCGGCGACCGGCCGATCATGCGCGGCCGCTGCGCCGCTGGTGAACGCCGGGTTGAGCCCGCCGCCGCTCGGTTCGGGCACCGGGCGGGCACCGAGGGCGGCCAGGGCGGCGGCGGCGCCGGGGTCGTCGGTGACCGCGATCACCTCGGCCACCTCGGGCGAGGCCAGCGCGGCGGTCGCGGTGTCCAGGGCGAGCGCCAGGGCCAGGAGTTCGTGCGGCACGGCAGGCAGGGCGCCGCGCAGCCGGGTCTTGGCGGCGGCGGGCGGCTTGACAGCGAGCACGACCGCCCAGTCCCCATGCACGGGCCTATGGTGCCAGTCCCTGGCTGGCCCTCCGTGGCCCGGAGCAGGCATGATTTCGCTGCGGGCCGCGCGGGCGGGCGCGTCGGCGGGGTCGAGGAGGCAGGGTGGCACGGCGGAGGCTCGGGTTCTGGCGACGTCTGGTGGTCGTGCTGGTCAAGCCGGTGCTCACCGGGTGGACCAAGCGCACGTGGACCGGCATGGAGCACATCCCGGCCTCCGGCGGCGCGATCATCGTCGCCAACCACCTGTCGCACGCCGACCCGGTGGTCATCGGGCACTACGTCTACGACGCCGGGCGCTGGCCGAGCTTCCTGGCCAAGGCCAGCGTGTTCCGGGCGCCGGTGGTCGGCTACATCATCAGCCGCTGCCAGCAGATCCCGGTCGAGCGCGGCTCGGTCGACGCCGCGCGGTCGCTGGACACCCTGGTCGCGGCCGTCAAGGACGGCAGCAGCGTCATCATCTATCCCGAGGGCACCACCAGCAAGGAACCGGACCTGTGGCCGATGAGGGGCAAGACCGGCGCCGCCCGGCTGGCCCTGATCACCGGCGCCCCAGTCATACCGGTCGTGATGGACGGCCCGCAGGCGCTGTTCGACCCGCGCACCTCGAAGGTCGGCCTGCGGCCCCGGATCCCGGTGCGCGTGCACGCCGGTGAGCCGATCGACCTGAGCGCCTGGTCGGGCGCCGCACCCACTCGGCATACCCTCGATGCGATGACCGACGCGATCATGCTGCACCTGCGCGACATGCTGGCCGAGGTGCGCGGCGTGACCGACCCGCCGCCGCTGTGGTCGCCGCCGCGGCAGCGCAAGGAGGCCGCGCCGGCGTCCGAGCCCGTGACACCGACCGGGGACCAGGCATGAGCCATGTGGCGGTGCTCGGTGCGGGGTCGTGGGGCACGGCGTTCGCCAAGGTGCTCGGTGACGCCGGGCGCGACGTGACCATCTGGTCGCGCCGCGAGGCGGTGGCCGCCGGCATCCGCGAGCACGGGCACAACCCCGACTACTTCCCGCAGGTACGCCTGCCGGAGCGGGTCACCGCCACCGCCGACGCCGGCAAGGCGATCGCGGGCGCGGAGATCGTCGTGCTCGCCGTGCCGTCGCAGACGCTGCGCGGCAACCTCGCCGACTGGCGGCCGTTCCTCGACTCCGACGCGACGCTGGTCTCCCTCATGAAGGGCATCGAGCTCGGCACCACCAAACGGATGAGCGAGGTCGTGGTCGAAGCCGCCGGGGTGCCGTTGGACCGGGTGGTCGTGGTGTCCGGGCCCAACCTCGCACCGGAGCTGGCGATGGGCCAACCGGCGGCGACCGTGGTGGCCGGCACCGACATGCGCCGCGCGACGCTGGTGCAGGACGCGATCACGACGCCTTACATGCGGCCGTACACGAACGACGACGTGATCGGCGCCGAGCTGGGCGGTGCGGTGAAGAACGTGATCGCGCTGGCCTACGGCATCGCCGAGGCGATGGGCCTCGGCGACAACCTGAAGGCCACGTTGATCACCCGCGGCCTGGCGGAGACCGCGCGGTTGGGTGTCGCCCTCGGTGCGGACCCGCTGACCTTCTCCGGCCTCTCCGGGCTGGGCGACCTGGTCGGCACGTGCCACTCGCGCTTCTCGCGCAACCGCACCTTCGGCGAGCGGCTCGGCCGCGGCGAGACGCTGGAGCAGGCGCAGGCCGCGGTCGGGCAGACGGCCGAGGGCGTCAAGAGCTGCCTCGCGATCCGCGACCTGGCCCGCAAGAACGACGTGGAGATGCCGATCACCGAGCAGGTGGAACGGGTCTGCCACGAGGGCGCCGACCCGCGCGAGGCGCTGATCATCCTGATGACCCGCACGACGAAAGCTGAATGAGTTGACCGAGTACGGCGACGGCACGCGGTCCGTGCACGCTGGACTGCCGCCGGCGGTGCCCGGTGAGCCCTTCCTGCCCGGGCCGGTCTTCGCGGCCCCCTACCACCTCGACCCGGAGGCCGGGCCGGCCGCGACGCCCAACGGCTACGGCCGGCCCGACAACCGCACCCGGCGGCTGCTCGAGTCGGCGATCGGCGAGCTGGAGGGCGGTCCGGCGCTCGCGTTCGCCAGCGGGCAGGCGGCGGTCACCGCGGCGCTGCTGTCGATCCTGCGGCCCGGCGACACGGTCGTGCTGCCCGCCGACGGCTACTACCCGGTGCGCGGTTTCGCCACGTCGACGCTGGCGGAGCTGGGCGTCTCGGTCGTGTTCGCGCCGACCGCCGGCCCGCACCCGGACTACGCGGGCGTGCGGCTCGTGCTGCTGGAGACGCCGGCCAACCCGGGTCTCGACGTCTGCGACCTGGCCGCGCTCGCCGACCGCGCGCACGCCGCCGGCGCCCTGCTCGCCGTCGACAACACCGCCGCGACCCCGCTCGGGCAGCGGCCACTCGACCTCGGCGCCGACCTGTCGCTGGCCTCGGGCACCAAGGCGCTGACCGGACATTCGGACCTGCTGCTCGGGTACGTCGCGACGCGCACTCCTTCGCTGCTGGAGTCGCTGACGGTGTGGCGCACCACGACCGGCTCGATACCCAGCGCGTTCGACGCCTGGCTCGCCCACCGCTCGCTGTTCACCCTCGACCTGCGGCTGGCCCGGCAGACGGCGAACGCGGCCGCGGTGGTCGAGGCGCTGGCCGGGCGCGCGGACGTGACCGGCCTGCGGTGGCCGGGGCGACCCGGCGACCCGGCTTTCGAGGTCGCGTCCCGGCAGATGCGCCGGATCCCCGGCATCGTCGGCTTCGACCTCGGCTCGGCCGACCGGGTGGCCCGCTTCCTGGCGGCGTCTGACCTGGTCGCGGCCGCGACGTCGTTCGGCGGGGTGCACACCAGCGCGGACCGGCGCGAGCAGTGGGGCGACGACACGGCGCCCGGGTTCGTGCGGCTGTCGTGCGGCATCGAGGACGCGGCCGACCTGGTCGCCGACATCGTCGCGGCGCTCGACAAGTCCTGACGGTCATTCCCGTGTCCGGCGGCCTCCCCGGGAGGCGCCGCCGAGCCGGGGCCGGGGCGTGGGCGCCGGGGCGGTCCGCTTGAGGTGGTAGCGGTGCAGCTCGCTGGTCCCCTCCAGGCTCGGGTTCTCGCTCACCGAGACGAGCTCCCAGCCCTGGCCGCCGGCCCGGTTGAGGTGGGCGAGCGCGGTCTCGCCGAACGGCGTGACGTCGAGCATCGAGCCGTCCGGCCCGTACCAGTGGAACGTGACCTCCCAGCCGGCCGCGTCGACCCGCGCCATGCGCCGGCGGACGAGCAGCGCGTACTCCCATTTCGCCATGGGCCCGGGGATTCCCCGCCGGGGCGCTCGGAAAACGGCGCGCACGCAGCGTGATCGCTGGACCAGCCAGCCTCACGCGCCCCGGCAGAGTAGGGTCCTGACCTGTGACCAAGCCTAGGAAGATCCGCGTCGCGGTCGTTTTCGGCGGCCGCAGCACCGAGCACGCGATTTCGGCGGTCAGCGCCGGAAGCATCCTGCGGGTGCTGGACCCTGATCAATACGAGGTGATTCCCGTCGGGATCACCCGTGCAGGTCAGTGGGTGCTCACCGACGGTGATCCTGGCGCGCTCGCGATCGAGGGTGCGCGGCTTCCGGAGGTCACGGCGAGCGCGGGCACCGCGGTCGTGCTGCCCGGCGACCCGACCGCGCGCGG
The DNA here is from genome assembly GCF_016862515.1 of Asanoa iriomotensis. GTDB lineage: Bacteria > Actinomycetota > Actinomycetes > Mycobacteriales > Micromonosporaceae > Asanoa > Asanoa iriomotensis. The sequence continues at coordinate 39,972 of NZ_BONC01000045.1, read as the reverse complement.
GCTCATGGTGGTCGAGCCGTCCGACGGGTTGAGCGCGCTGGGCTCCGTCGACGTGGTCTTTCCGGCGCTGCACGGCGCCTACGGCGAGGACGGCACCATCCAGGGGCTGCTGGAGATGGCCGGCATTCCTTATGTGGGTGCCAACGTGTTCGCCAGCGCCGCAGCGATGGACAAGGAGTTCACCAAGAAGCTCGCGGCGGCCGAGGGCATCCCGGTCGGCCCCTACGCGGTGCTGCGCAACGGGGTGTCGCTGAGCGAGGCCGACAAGCAGCGGCTCGGGCTGCCGGTGTTCGTCAAGCCGTCGCGCGCCGGGTCGTCGTACGGCATCACCAAGGTCTCCGACTGGGCCCACCTCGACGCGGCCGTCGCCACCGCCCGGCAGATCGACCCGAAGGTGCTGGTCGAGTCCGCGATCGTGGGCCGCGAGATCGAGTGCGGCGTGCTGGAGGCCGAGGCCGGCGGCGGGGCGGAGGCGTCCCTGCTCGCGGAGATCCGGGTGACCGGCGAGGGTCACGAGTTCTACGACTTCGAGGCGAAATACCTGGGCGAGGACTGCGAGTACGACATCCCGGCGCGGCTGCCGGACGGTGTCGCGCGGACGGTCCAGGACTTCGCGGTGCGCACGTTCAACGCCATCGACTGCGCCGGCCTGGCCCGCGTCGACTTCTTCGTCACCGACGACAACCAGGTGCTGCTCAACGAGATCAACACGATGCCGGGCTTCACCGCGACGTCGATGTTCCCGCGGATGTGGGCGGCCAGTGGCCTCGAATACCCGAAGCTGGTCGACCGCCTGATCCGCACGGCCCTCCGCCGCGGCAGCGGCCTGCACTAGGTCCCGTGCGACGGCTCAGCACGGCCTGCGGCGGGCCCAGCCGACGCCTGGACTCCGGCTCGGCTCGCGCTGAGCCGTCGGATAGGACCTAAACCCCCGTGAAATAGCGCCGCAGGCGGTCGGCGACGGCGGCGATCTCCGGCTCGCCGCCGCGCGGCGCGTCCGGCCAGGTGGCGCTCGCGTGCCACGGCGTGTCGTCCGGTGTGCCGCGGTAGCGCGGGAAGACGTGCTGGTGGAAGTGCATGCGGGCGACGCCGGTGCCGATCACGGCCGAGAAGACGTATTCCGCGTCCAGTTCGGAGCGCAACGCGATCGCGGCGCGGCGGGCCGCGCTGCCGACCGCCGCGGCCTCCACATCGGTCAGGTCCTCGAGGTGCGCCGCGTGCCGCAGCGGCTCGACGAACAGGTAGCCGAGCAGGGCCGGGCCCGGCCAATGGGTCACCACGACGAGGTCGTCGCGCCAGATCTCCGGACCGCCGCTCAGTGGACCCTCGCCGCGGTGCTTCGCACAGATGGGGCAATCGTCCATGGCACGGGAGAATAGGGCATAGGTCGTGTCTCGTGGATCAGGGCGCCGCGCCGCCGGGCCCGGACGCCGCCTGGACCTCGCCGGCGCACCACCCTGATCCACGAGACACGACCTGACTCAGCCTTTCTCCAGATATTCGGCGCGCTCTTCGTCGACGAGCAGGGCGATCGAGCGGGCCAGGGCGGGGTGCGCGGTCAGCTCCGGGTCGCCGGAGACCAGGTCGATGGCCTCCTGGCGGGCCTCGCCGATCAGCTTCTCGTCCTTGAGCAGCGAGAGCAGGCGCAGGTGGGAGCGCCGGCCGGACTGGGTGGCGCCGAGCACGTCGCCCTCGCGGCGCTGCTCGAGGTCGAGTTCGGCCAGCTTGAAACCGTCGGTGGTGGACGCGACCGCGTCGAGCCGCTCGCGGGCCGCGGAGGCCTCGGCCGCCTCGGTGACCAGCAGGCAGAGGCCGGCGGCGGAGCCCCGGCCGACCCGGCCGCGGAGCTGGTGGAGCTGGGAGACCCCGAACCGGTCGGCGTCGAGCACGATCATCACGGTGGCGTTGGGCACGTCGACGCCGACCTCGACCACCGTGGTGGCCACCAGCACGTCGAGGTCGCCGGCGGCGAAGGAGCGCATCACGCCGTCTTTCTCGTCGGCCGGCAGGCGCCCGTGCAGGACGCCGATCCGCAGCCCGTGCAGCGGGCCGTCGGCGAGCAGCGGCGCGACCTCGGTCACCGCCAGCGGCGGCCGGCGGGCGGTGCCGTCGTCGTCGGGCGGCGGCTCCTCGGTGTCGGACGCGGTGCCGTCGCCGATCCGCGGGCAGACCACGTAGGCCTGGTGGCCCGCCTCGACCTCTTCGCGCAGCCGGCGCCAGGCGCGGTCGAGGAAGGCCGGCTTGTCGGCCGCGGGCACCACGTGGGAGGCGATCGGCGAGCGGCCGACGGGCAGCTGCGAGAGCGTGGAGACCTCGAGGTCGCCGTAGACGGTCATCGCGACCGTGCGGGGGATCGGCGTCGCGGTCATCACCAGCGTGTGCGGCGGCTGGTCGGCCTTGGCCCGCAGGGCGTCGCGCTGCTCGACGCCGAACCGGTGCTGCTCGTCGACCACGACCAGGCCGAGGTCGTTGAACTCGACGCCCTCGTAGAGCAGGGCGTGGGTGCCGATCACGATGCCCGCGGCGCCGGAGGACACCTCGGCGGCCGCCGCCCGGCGGGCGGCCGCGCCGAGCGAGCCGGTGACCAGCGCGACCCGGGTGCCGGCCGGGTCGCCGTCGAGCTCACCGGGCCGGCCGAGCGGCCCGAGCAGCGCGGAGATGCCCCGGTGGTGCTGTGCGGCGAGCACCTCGGTCGGCGCGAGCAGGGTGGCCTGCCCGCCGGCGTCGACGACCTGCAGCATCGCGCGCAGGGCGCAGACCGTCTTGCCGGAGCCGACCTCGCCCTGGAGCAGCCGGTGCATCGGGTGCGTGGTGGCCAGGTCGGCGGCGATCTCGGCACCGACCACGCGCTGGCCCTCGGTCAGCTCGTAGGGCAGCCGGCCGTCGAACGCGGACAGCAGCCCGTCGGGCGTCGCCGGGCGGGGCCGGGCCGGCAGCGCGGTGGCCCGCAGCTTGCGCTGGACGAGGGTGAGCTGCACGGCGAACGCCTCGTCCCACTTGAGCCTGCGCTTGGCGCGGGCCAGGTCTTCGCGGGAGGCGGGCCGGTGGATCTCGCGCAGCGCGGTGTCGAGCGGCCCCAGGTTGCGGGCTGCCCGCACGGTGGCCGGCAGCGGGTCGTCGACGGGGGACAGCGTGTCGAGCACGACCCGCACGCAGCGGGCGATCGTCCAGGTGGGCACCGCGCCGGCCGCGGGATAGACCGGGATCAGCGCGCCCGCGAACTCCTCGATCTCCTCGGACGCCTCGCCCTCGTCGCCGAGCAGCACGTAGTCGGGGCCGTTGAGCTGCCGCTTGCCGCGGAACTCGGTGACCTTGCCGGCGAACAGCCCCCACCGGCCCGGGCGCAGGTCGCGCTCGCGCCAGGCCTGGTTGAAGAAGGTCAGCGTGAGCACGCCGCCCGTGCCGTCCTCGACGAGCACCTCGAGCAGCTTGCCGCTGCGCTGCCGCATCGGCCGGGTGGTGGCCCGGCGCACCTGGCCCAGCACGGTGACGTCCTCGCCGACCGACAGCGAGCGGATGTCGGTGTGCTCGCCACGCTCGTCGTAGCGGCGGGGGAAGTGGTAGACCAGGTCGCCGACGGTGCGCAGGTCGAGGTGCTTGTCGAGGGCCTTGGCGGTCTTGTCGCCGAGCACCTTCTTAAGCGGCTCGTCCAGTGTGGTCATTCGACACCGACCAGGAGTGGGTAGTGCGGGTGGCCGCCGGGATAGGCGTGCACCTCGACGAACGGCCAGTGGGCGGCCGCGTGCGCGGTCAGCGCCGCGGCCAGGCCCGGCGGCGCGTCGGCGCCGGTGACCAGCGTGACCAGCTCGCCGCCGCCGCCGAGCAGCCGGTCGAGCAGCTCGCGGCAGGTGTCGGCGAGGTCGGTGCCGACCAGGTGCACCTCGCCCTCCACCAGGGCGAGCACGTCGCCGCGCCGGCACGGGCCGGCCATGGTGAGCGCGTCGCGGCTGGCGTAGCAGACCTCGGCGTAGCGGCAGGCGCCGGCCGCCTCGGCCATCGCGATGACCTCGTCGTCGAACGCGCGGCCGGGGTCGCGCACGGCGAGCGCCGCCAGGGCCTGGACGGGGGAGCGGGTCGGCACCACCCGGACCGCGGCCGTCGCCTCGCGGGCCGCGGCGGCGGCCACCGGTTGCGTGTTGGGGTCGTTGGGCAGCACCACCACGTGCGCGGCGCCGGTGGCGGTGATCGCGGCCAGCAGCTCGCCGGTGGACGGGTTGGCGGCGACCACGGCGGCGCCCTCGGCCTCGAAGACCGCGGCGATGCCGCTGCCCGCGGCCACCACGATCACGGCCCGGTCGGGACCGCCGGCGGCCATCTGGTCGGCGAACCGGGTCACCGCGATCCGGTGCGGCCGGCCGGCCTCGACACCGGCCTCGATCGCGGCGCCGACGTCGTTGACGTGGACGTGCACGTTCCAGGTGGAGTCGTCACCCTCGCCGGTGCCGACGACGACCAGTGAGTCGCCCAGCTCGGCGAGCCGGGCACGCAGCTTCTCGACCGCCGGCTCGGGGGCGTCGAGCAGGAACTGCACCTCATAGTCGAACTCCGTCGAACCCGTCTCGCGGGCGGCGACCAGCGGCCGCCTGGTGCGCGGGGCCGCCACCAGCCGGGGCTCGGCCGGCAGCTCGCCGGTCACCACCTCGACCAGGCTGTCGAGCAGGACGCACAGGCCGCGCCCGCCGGCATCGACCACGCCGGCGCGGGCCAGGGCGGGCAGCTGCTCGGGCGTGCGGGCGAGCGCCTCGGCACCGGCCGTGGCGGCCGCCCGGACGACCTCGGCCAGCGTGCCGCCGGCGGCCTGCTCGGCGGCCCCGGCCGCGGCGGTCTGCTCGGCGGCGCCGGCCGCGGCGTTCTGCTCGGCTGCGCTGGCCCCGGCGGTCTGCTCGGCGGCGCTGGCCGCCGCGGCGGCGACGGAGAGGACGGTGCCCTCGACCGGGTCGGCGACCGCGCCGTAGGCGGCGTCAGCGCCGGCGCGCAGGCCGCGGGCGAGCACCCGGCCGTCGATCGCGGGCGACGTCGAGGTGGCGTCGGCCAGCCCGCGCAGCACCTGCGAGATGATCACACCGGAGTTGCCGCGGGCGCCGAGCAGCGCGCCGCGGGCCATCAGGCGCAGCACCTGGCCGTGCGGGGTGGGCTCGTTGTCGGCGACCGCGTCGAAGACCAGCGCCTCGTTGGCGGAGGTCAGCGTGAGCACGAGGTTGGTGCCGGTGTCGCCGTCGGGCACGGGGTAGACGTTGAGCTCGTCGATCTCGCTCTGGTGGCGGCGCAGCCCCGCCAACGCACCCGCGCACCAACGGCGCAGCGCCGTGGCGTCGAGGCTCTCCAACACGCACAGAGCCTATCGGGTGACTCTGACAGGATCAGGTGCGTCACTCCGTGGCGATCATCCGCAGGCCCTGCTTGTAGTCGACCACCGCCGGCGTCCAGTCGAGCTCGGTGCGGGCCTTCTCGTTGGACACCCGCATCGACGTGGTCATCGCCGTGTAGCCGTATGGTGCCGCCAGCTTCAGCACCGGCGACGGAACCCGCACCGGCGGCTTGGCGTCGACCAGGCCGGCCATCTCGTCGAGCAGGTCACCCCAGGTCACCGGCACACCGTCGACGACGTTGTACGCATTGCCCGGCTTGCCCTTCTCCAGCGCCGCCACCGTGGCGGAGGCCGCGTCGTCGAGGTGGATCATGTTCTGCTCGCCGCCGCCACCCCTGATCACGGGCAGCCGGCGCTTGCTCACTGCGTGGATCATCCGTTTTGTCCCCGGATCGGAGCCATAGAACAGTCCGTACCGCAGGGACACGCCTTCCAGCCCGTCGCTGTTGGTGGCCTGTGCCTCCGCCTCGTGGAAGGCGTCCATGATCGGGCCGAGCGGACCGTCGGCCGGCACGCCGAACGGGTCCGCCTCGGTCAACTCCTTCGCGCCGTGGTCGCCGTAGCCGTACCCGTACACGATCGACTGGCTCAGGAACCGCTTCGCGCCGACGGCGCGGGCCGCCTCGACGAGGTTGGCGGTGCCCGTGGTGCGCAGGGCGTTGGTCTTGTCCAGGTCCTGGTAGCGCAGCGGCGGCCGGGTCAGCGACGTGCACTCGTGGATCACCGCGTCGGCCCGGATCCCGGACACCGCCCGCAGCAGGCCCTCGCGGTCCAGGACGTCCGCGACCAGGTACTTCGCGCCGAAGGCCTCGAGCCGCCGGGCGTTGGCCAGCAACCGGGTGATGCCGATGACCTCGTGGCGGTAGGCGACCAGCCGCTGGATCAGCGGAGTCCCGATGGCGCCCGTGGCGCCGGCCAGCAGTACCCTCATGTACGCCTCCTCGCCTGTCGCCCGCACCTACAGTGAACCGTGCCGGCGGCTGTGCCGGGAGGTGATTCGGCGGCTGGCTCGGCCGTCGGGTATTCTCGACAGGTTGCGTGGTCGGCGTCGTCCCTCCGGCAACCCCCAAAGCAACCAATCCCAGGAGTATCCCGTGGCTAGCGTGTGCGACGTCTGTGGCAAGGGGCCGGGCTTCGGCCACAACGTGTCCCACTCGCACCGGCGGACCAACCGCCGCTGGAACCCCAACATCCAGACGGTGCGCACCCCGGCCGGTGGTGGCAACACCCACAAGATGCAGGTCTGCACCTCGTGCATCAAGGCGGGCAAGGTCACGCGCGCCTGAGGCGCGACCGACACGAGTTCGTCCAGCCGCCGGGTCCCCGCAGGGCCCGGCGGCTGATCGTGTTCACAGCGTACGGCCGTACGACCGCACCCCCGGCTCGTTCCTGTAGTAGCCGAAGTCCGGGATCCGCTCGTAGCCGTTGGCGAGATAGAACGCGATCGCCTCGGGCTGCTTGTCGCCGGTCTCCAGGATCACCCGCTTGCGGCCCGCGTCCCGCGCCGAGTCCTCGATCGCCCGCAGCACGGCCCGCGCCACGCCCTTGCGCCGGCCGGCGGGCGCCGTCCACATCCGCTTGAGCTCGGCCGTCTCGCCGTCGGTGCCGTGGCTGCGCCAGCCCGCGCAGCCGACCGGCTCGCCGTCCAGGAAGGCGACCAGGAACGCGCCGTCGGGCGGGTCGAACTCGGTCGCGTCGACCGGGGTCTCGTCACCCGAGCTGTTGTAGCGGGCGCCGAGGTCGGCCAGCAGGTCGGCGACCATGGCGACCGACTCGGGCGCGGCGAACGGCAACTGCCGGATCTCCAGATGCTCCACGGACACGACGGTACGGCGGCAACCGGTGGGTAACCGGTTGCCGCCGCTGTCGTGACGATCACTCAGTCAGCGCTGGCCCGCCTTGGCGACCAGCTTGTGGGTCCAGAGGACCTGATAGCCGACGGTGTCGCCGTCGCCCGACGCGCGCCCGACGGCCCGCCCCGTGGCCGGGTCGAACAGCAGCTCGTCGAACCGGCCCTGCTCGGTCTGGCGGATGGCCCAGACCCGCTTGCCGTCGAAGACGGTCTCGCGGGCGGACAAGCCCTTGAAGTCCTTGATCACTTTCAGCATCGCCACCCGGACGTCGGCGGTCAGCAGTGGTTCGGAGGAGACAAGCAGCTCACCGAGCTCCTTCGCGAGCAGGTGGTCGCCGCTCCACTTGGCGTTGGCGCCGATGCCGGCCAGCAGTTCGGTCCGCAGGGCGGCCGGTTCGGTCGGCAGACCGGCCAGCCACGCCGGCGTCGGCTGCCAGATCGACGGCTTGTCGACCCGGGTGACCGGGGTCCCGTCGGTCGCCCGGTCGACACCGTTCTGCTTGATCGCCTGCGCGACCATGCCCTCCGGGGCATACCAGATCTCGGACTCGTCCCGCATCATCCGGCCTGGCTCCGGGTTGCCGACGTTGTCGAAGGAGGTCACACCGTACGACCGGCTGTAGACGAGCTGGCCCGGCGTCAGCGTCAGCGTCGGCGAGCCGGCGGCGGCCGCGATCAGCCGGTCGATCGACGTGGCGGCGTCGATGGACTCGCTCGGCCCCAGCCGGACCGGCTCGCCCGCGGACGGCGCCAGTGCGCCGCCGGCCGAGGGTCCGCCCGCCGACGGCTCAGCGGCCTTGCCGCTCGGTGTGGCGCTCGGCGCGCCACCGACCTCGACGGCCGGGCCGGTGCCCCGCTCGGGCAACAGCAGCACGCCGCCGGCGGCGACGCCCGCCACCAGCAGCGCCGCGGCGGCCGGCACCCAGCGGCGCGGCCTGCGGCGGCCGGGCGCGACGGCCTGCCGGCGGGTCAGGGCGTGCCAGGTGCGGGAGACCGACTCGTCCGTCGGTTCGGTCGTGCCGGGCGGCAGGTCGCGCACGGCGACGATGTCGGGGTCGCTCACGGGGTCTCTCCTTCGGGGGCGAGGGCGGCGCGGACCTTGGCGCGCGCCCGGTGCAGGGCTGACCGGACCGTCCCCACGGGAATGTCGAGCGCCGCGGCGATCTCGGCGTAGTCGAGTTCCGCGACCGCGAAGAGCAGCAGCACGTCGCGCTGGCGGCGGGGGAGCGCCGCCAGCACGCCGGCGAGCCGGCGGACGGTGCGCTGCGCGTCGACCCGCTCGTCCGCCGCGTCCGGCCCGGTGGCCGGGTCGGCCAGAGCCCGCAGCGCGCGCACCTCCGTGCGCCGGTGGCGGCGGAGCAGGTTGGTGGCGATGCCGTAGAGCCACGGCAGCACGCCGCCCCGGCCCGGGTCGTAGCGGAACCGCTGCTCGTACGCGACGAGGAAGGTCTCGGCCACCACGTCCTCGGCGACCTGCTCACCCACCCGGCGGGTGCAATAGCGCAGCAGCTCCCGCCCATAGGCGCTGAACATCCCGGCGAGATCCGCCGGATCGGCCACTGCATCGGTGGTCGTCGTGGTCATACCCCTTCTTGCCACGACGCCCCCTGTGGGTTCCCCGCTCAGGCGAAGTGGTCCCAGCCCGTCGGGCCCTTCGGCGGCCGGCCGTTGACCGTCACACCCGTACCCTCGCCGACCCTGCCGATTTCGCGCCAGCCCTCCGGGAGCGTGCGGTCCGGCGGGAACGTCGCCGCCAGGGCGTGGTCGTCACCGCCGCCGAGCACCCAGTGGTACGGGTCGACACCGAGCGCCTGCGCCGCGTCACGCATCTGCGGCGGCACCTCGAACGCCCCCCGGTCGATGTCGATCGCCACCTTGCTCGCCCTGGCGATGTGCCCGAGGTCCTGCAGCAGCCCGTCGGAGACGTCGAGCATCGCGGTGGCACCGGCCCGGGCCGCCGCCGGCCCGGCCGCGTAGGGCACCCGGGGCCGCCGGTACGCGTCGACCAGCAGCACCGGCGTGCGGAAGCCGCGGCTCAGCACCGTGTAGCCCGCCGCCGCGTAGCCCACCCGGCCGCAGAGCGCGACCACGTCGCCCGCCCGGGCACCGCCGCGGGTCACCGGGTTCCGGCCGCCTAGGTCGCCCAGCGCGGTCACCGCGATCGTCAGCGTCGGGCTGCCGGCCATGTCGCCGCCGACCACCGCCGCGCCGACCGTGGCGGCCTCGGCGGCCAGGCCGTCGGCGAGGTCCTCGGCCCAGCGGACGTCCAGCCCGGGCGGCGCGCAGAGGGCCACCAGCAACGCCGTCGGGGTGGCACCCATCGCGGCGATGTCGGCCAGGTTGGCCGCCGCCGCCCGGCGCCCGATCTCGACGCCGCTGGCCCAGTCCCGGCGGAAATGGCGTCCTTCGACCAGTGCGTCGGTCGACGCCACGACGCGGCTGTCGGGCGCGGCGACGATCGCGGCGTCGTCACCAGGGCCCAGCAGCGTGCCGGGGCCGGGCTGGAGCCGGGCGGTCACCCGGGCGATCAGCCCGAACTCGCCCGTGCGGGCCACACTCACCAGTAACCTCCGGGGTCGGTACCTGCTCCGTTGCGGTAGTTTCACTTCTCGTGCACGTGGCGGCGATTGGAGATGGGTCGTGGTCCAGGCGTACATCCTCATCCAGACCGAGGTCGGAAAGGCGCGTGACGTGGCCGCGTCAATCTCGGATATTCCGGGCGTCGTCCGGGTCGACGCCGTCACCGGACCATACGAGGTGATCGCCCTGACCGAGGCGCACACCCTCGACGAGCTCGGGAAAATGATCGTTTCCCGTGTCCAGCTCGTACCCGGAATCACCCGCACGATCACCTGTTCGGTGGTGCATCTCTGAGTGGACCGTTCGACCCGCCAGGCCGCGATCATCGCGACCGCGGTGGCCCTTCCGCTGGCCCTCGTCGTGGCGCTGCTGTCCTTCTGGCGATTCTCGCCCGGCGAGCCCACGGCGGCGCCGGCGAGCCCGACCCCCGGCCCGCAGGCGACTACCCCGGTGACCATGCCGGCGGCCAAGCTGTCGCCGCGCGCCGAGACGCTGTGCCGCGCGCTGCTCTCACAGTTGCCGACGGCGGTGCGCGACCGGCAACAGCGGCCGGTGACCGAGGGCACGGAGCAGAACGCCGCGTACGGTGACCCGGCGATCACGCTGGCCTGCGGCATCCCGGCGCCGACCTTCCCGCCGACCGACCTGGTGAGCCTCTTCAACCGGGTCTGCTGGCACGCGTCGGAGACCCCGGAGGCGACCGTCCTGACCACGGTCGACCGCGAGGTGCCGATCCAGGTCACGGTCCCGAAGGCGTACGAGGCGCCGGCCCAGTGGACGGTCGTATTCTCCAAGCCGATCATCGAAACGGTCCCGAAGATGCCCACCCCGCCCACGGGCTGCGCCGGCTCGGTCTGACGCTGACGCATGGAAATACGTCAGTAACCCCGCAAGGCCCAACCGGAAATCTGATCCTTACAGACTGCGCGTCATGTCGATCTTCCCGAAGGGGGACGCGTGACGCAGCAGCAAGCCATCCCGCCCGCGGTCAGCCGTCGTGGATTTCTTCGAGCCGTGGGCCTGTCCGGGGGTGCCGGCGCGATGTTCGCGACCATGGGCGCCCTGGGCCTCGCACCGACCGCGGCCGCCGCGGCACCCGCGTACCGGGCGCCCAGCCCGGGCGACTTCCACCTCACCGGGCGCGGCCGGGCGAGCGTGGTGGTCCTCGGTGGCGGCGTCGCCGGCCTGGCCACCGCGTACGAGCTGGGCAAGGCGGGCTACGACTGCACCGTCCTGGAGGCCCGGGACATCGTCGGCGGCCGCAACTTCACTGTGCGTGGCGGCACCACCGAGACCGACCTCGACGGGCGCACCCAGCGGGCGCGGTTCGGCGAGGGCGTCTACCTCAACGCCGGACCGGGCCGGCTCGCCCAGTGGATGGTCACCCTCGACTACTGCCGCGAATTGGGCGTGCCGATCGAGGTGTTCACCAACGCCAACGCCGACGCGCTGATCTACAACGAGGCGGCCGGGATGACCGCGCCGGTCCGCTTCCGCACCGCGAAGGCCGACGTCTTCGGCTACGTCTCGGAACTGCTGGCCAAGGCGACCAACCAGGGCGCGCTGGACGCGGCGCTCACCACGGCCGACAAGGAACGGCTGATCACGTTCCTGCGGTCGTACGGCTCCCTCGGCTCGACGCTGGCCTACACCGGTGGCAGCCGGCGCGGTTTCGCCAGCTACCCGGGTGCCGGCAACGACGAGGGCACGCCGCTGGCCGGCCCGGCGGCGCTGTCCGACGTGTTCGCCAGCAACGTCGGCCGGTACTTCTCCTTCGAGCTCGGCTACGACCAGGCGATGCTGATGTTCCAGCCGGTCGGCGGGATGGACCAGATCCCGAAGGCGCTCGCCAAGGCCGTCGGCCACCACCGGATCAAGACCGGCGCCGAGGTGACCGACGTGACCGACAGCGGGTCGCAGGTGGCGGTGACCTACCGGCAGGGCAAGGCGACCCGGGTGCTGCGCGCCGACTTCTGCGTCGCCACGCTGCCGCCGCACCTGATGGCCCGCGTCCCGCACAACCTGGGCACCGCGGTGACCGCCGCGCTGGCCGAGTTCGGCGTGACGGCCGCCGGGAAGATCGGGCTGGAGTACAAGCGCCGCTGGTGGGAGGAGGACGACCGGATCTACGGCGGCATCACGGAGACCGACCTGGACCTGCAGCACATCTGGTACCCGTCGTACGGCTTCCACGGGCGGCGCGGCCTGGTGGTCGGCTACTACAACACGGGCGCCTCCGCGCGCACCTACAGCGCGCTGCCGCACGCGGAGCGCGAGGCGCGGGCGCTGGCGCAGGGCGTGAAGATCCACGGCGAGAAGTACCGCTCCGAGTTGCTCTCGTCGTGGTCGCAGGCGTGGGACCGGACGAAGTATCTGGAGGGCGCCTGGACGTCACCCCGCTACACGTCGGCGGGCTACCAACTGCTGCTCCAGCCGTCCGGGCGGGTCTACTTCGCCGGCGACTGGCTGAGCCACGAGGTCGCCTGGCAGCACGGCGCGTTCGTCTCCGCCCGCTCCGCCGTCACGGCGATCCACCAGCGGGTCCTCGCCACGCCCTAGTCGGCCCGGAGGGCCTCGCCGGCGATCTCGATGTGCACGGTCTTGCCGACCAGAACGCCGCCGCTTTCCAGGGCGACGTTCCAGAGCAGGCCGTAGTCCTCGCGTTCGATGTCGGCGGTCGCCGAGAAACCGAAGATGTCCTTGCCGTACGGGTCGCGGCGGACGCCACCCCACTCCACCTGGAGGTCGACCGGGCGGGTCACGTCACGGACGGTCAGCTGGCCGTGCAGCGTGAACCGCACCGGTCCGGCCGCGGGCTCGGGCCCGGTCGCGCGGCGGTTGAGCTTGCTGTTGCGCAGCCGGGCCCAGAGGAAGATCGGGTCGTCGGCGCCCTTCCAGGACATGCCCGTGCTGCGGTACCGCATGGCGGGGAAGCGTTCGACGTCGAGGAAGTCCGCGCTGCGCAGGTGGGTGTCGCGGTCCGGGTTGTGCGTGGTCAGGCTGCCGGTCTGGATGATCGCGGTGACGGCCGACGCCAAGGGGTCCTCCGCGACCACGATCTGGGCGCTGGCCTCCCGGAACTCGCCCCGCACCGGGCTGACCATCATGTGCCGCGCGAGGAAACCGACCCGTTTGTGCGCCTGGTCCAGCGTGTAGACGCCAGCACTCGGGATGGTCATGCCCTCCCAGGTCCTGGTCGCGAATGTGGACACGGTTGTCTTCACTCCCCCCAAGATCGACCTAACCAGCATAAGGACGCCGGTCCTCGCCCCCGGGTTCGCTGACGGCAAGGTGTCACTCGACACAACGGGTACCGTGCAGCGGTATGGGCAGGCAGTCATGACCCGCATCGTCGCGGGGACACTCGGCGGTCGCCGGCTGTCGGCACCGCCGGGCGCGGGCACCAGACCCACCTCCGATCGCGTACGCGAGGCGCTGTTCAGCAGCATCGAGTCGATGGTGGAGCTCGACGGGTCCCGGTTCGCCGACCTCTTCGCCGGCTCGGGCGCGGTCGGCTTCGAGGCGCTGTCCCGCGGCGCCGCGCACGTGCTGCTGGTCGAGTCCGACGCCCGGGCCGCCCGCACGATCCGCGCCAACCTCGCCGCGCTCGACGCCGCGCCGGCCGCCCGGCTGGTCAGCGACCGGGTCGCCGCCGTCCTCGACCGGGGTCCCGAGGGCGACCCCTACGACGTCGTGTTCGCCGACCCCCCGTACGCGATGCCGGACGAGGAGATCGCCGCGATGGTGGCCGCACTGGTCGACGGCGGCTGGCTGGCGCCCGACGCCGTGCTCGTCGTGGAGCGCTCGTCCCGCGGCGGCCCACCCCCGCAGGTGGAAGGCGTCACCCCCGTGCGCAGTCGCCGTTACGGCGAGACCACGCTTTGGTACGGTCGCCGATCATGAGGCGTGCGGTGTGTCCCGGCTCGTTCGACCCGGTAACCAACGGTCACCTTGACGTCATCGGCCGGACCAGCCGGCTGTTCGACGAGGTGATCGTCGGCGTGCTGATCAACCAGTCGAAGTCCGGGCTGTTCAGCGTCGACGAGCGGATAGCCATGCTCGGCGAGGCGACCGCCGGCTACGGCAACGTCCGGATCCTGTCGTTCCAGGGCCTGCTGGTCGACTTCTGCCGCAGCGTCGAGGCCGCGGTCGTCGTCAAGGGCCTGCGGGCGGTCAGCGACTTCGACTACGAGCTCAAGATGGCGCAGATGAACATCGGGCTCGCCGGCGTGGAGACATTGTTCATGCCGACGAACCCGCTCTATTCGTACCTCTCGTCGAGCCTGGTCAAAGAGGTCGCGAAATGGGGCGGCGACGTGTCGGCCCATGTTCCCGACTATGTGTTCGCGGCGCTGCGTGAGCGGTTGGGCGCCGGCGCCGGAAGGTGACGTTCCGCGGCGACCTATATCGTCGTGGTTCTATATCGGGTGTGCGGCCCCGCCGATGGCTGGGCGACGCGCCGACCCGTAATGGGCCGGGTGTCGCCTCGTGGCCGCATCATGGACGGAGCAGCCGACCGGCCGCCGGCCGAAAATGAAGGAGAGTGCGGTGGATCCGTTCGAGCAGATCGACGAGATCATCGCGATGGTGGAAACTGCCCGCGCGGTCCCGATGTCGCGGCACAGCGCCATGATCGATCGCGGCCCCATGATCGCGAAGCTCGACGAGCTCCGGGCCGACCTGCCCGCCGAGATTCGCCGCGCGGCGGCGCTGCTCGACGAGCGCGACAAGATCATGGACGCGGGCAAGCGCGAGGCCGACCGGATCATCAGCGAGGGCGAGGCCGAGCATGCCCGGCTGGTCTCGGTCAACGAGATCACCGTCAGCGCCGAGCACGAGGGCGCCCGGATCGTCGCCGAGGCCCGCGCCGAGGCGCAGCGGCTGCGTGAAGAGGTCGACGACTACGTCGACACCGCGCTGGCCAACTTCGAGCAGTTCCTCACCCGGGCGCTGGCCTCGATCGAGCGTGGGCGCGACAAGATGCACGCCCTGCGCGAGATCGGCTCGTTCGTCGGGGAGGAGACCGAGCGTCCCCTGCCGTTCTGACCGGCCCGATTCGCCGCGCCCGGGGGGCCTCGGGTAACCTGGCATGTCGGCCTCGACGGGCCGGAGTCTGACTATGCCAAAAAACACGCAATCCTTCCTAGACCCGCGGTCGCCGCTGGTTCTCGACACTCGAGAACTGCCGCGCCGCCCTGGTGCCATGCGCACGGTCGACCGCGTCGTCAAGGCACCGTCCGACCTCGGGCTGGAGTTGATCGGCGTGCCGGAAGGCGCCGACCTGCGTCTCGATCTGCGACTCGAGTCGGTGTCCGAGGGCGTGCTCGTCTCCGGGACGGTCGATGTCCCGGTCACCGGCGAGTGCGGCCGCTGCCTGCGCCCGATCAGCGACTCGGTGGTCGTCAACATCCAGGAGCTGTACGCCTACGCGCACAGCACCACGGACGAGACGACCGACGAGGACGAGATCGGCCGGCTACAGGGCGACCTGATCGACCTGGAGCCGGCGGTGCGGGACGCGGTGGTGCTCGAACTGCCGACCAACCCGGTGTGCCGTGCCGACTGCCCTGGGCTGTGCCCCGAATGCGGGGGGCTGCTCGACGACCTGCCCGCCGATCATCATCATGAGCAGGTCGACCCGCGCTGGGCGGCGCTGTCGCAACTCAACAATGAAGGAGACTGACCGTGGCCGTTCCCAAGCGTCGGATGTCGCGGAGCAACACCCGGTCCCGCCGGGCGCAGTGGAAGACCTCGGCGGTCGCGACCGTGGCCTGCCCGCAGTGCAAGTCGCCGAAGCTGCCCCACGCGGCGTGCAGCGTGTGCGGCACCTACAACGGCCGTCAGGTCATCGAGGTCTGACCTCGGCGTGACGCACCCGACCCTCGGTCGGGCAGCGTCGACGCCCGGCGTGCCGGTTCCCGGTCGACCCGCGGAACCGGTCGCCGTGCGGATCGCCGTCGACCTCCTCGGCGGGGACGGAGCTCCCGCCGTCGTGGTTGACGGCGCTCTGCGGGCGTTAGCCGCTGATCCCGATCTGCGCCTCTTGCTCGTCGGCCCCGGTGAGGTGGCCGACGAGGTCATCCGTGCCCTGCCGCGTGCCGACCGCGATCGCGCGTCGGTGCGCCCGCTGCGCGGTGCCGTCTCGATGGCGGACCCGCCGTACCGCGGGGTCCGGTCCGACACCACCGTCCGCGGTGCCGCCCTGGCCGTCGCCGAGGGCGCGGCCGACGCGCTGGTCTCCGCCGGCGCCACCGGCGCCATCGTCACCGCCGCCGTGCTCAGCCTGAGCCGCTGGCCGGGCATCCGCCGGCCGGCCCTGCTCGCCACCATCCCCGCCATCGCGGGACCCGTCGCGCTGCTCGACGTCGGTGGATCGGTCGAGGCGCGGCCGATCACGCTGGCCGGGCACGCCCTGCTCGGCGCCGCGTACGCCAGCATCGTGCACGCCGTCCCGCGCCCCCGGGTGGGTCTGCTCTCCATCGGCCACGAGCCCGGCAAGGGCGACCGCGCCCGGCGCACCACCGACCCGATGCTCGCCGACCTCAAGCTCGGCGGCGACGCACACTACGTCGGGCTGGTCGAGGGCTACGACGTGTCGTCCGGCGAGCGGGCCGACGTCGTGGTGACCGACGGCTTCACCGGCAACATCCTGCTCAAGGGCATCGAGGGCGCCTACGCGATGGCCGGCGGCCCGCCGCCCGGCCGCGCCGCGCCCCGCGCCGCCGCCCTGCTGGGCGTGCACGGCACCGTCGTGATCTGCCACGGCGGCGCGACCCCCGACGACTTGGCGTCGGGCCTCGCGCTCGCCGCCAACCTGCACAGAAACCACACGATCCCGCGGATCGCTACGGCGCTTGCCGACCTTATCGAGGTGACCACATGACTGATAAGCGCAGACGGCCTCCGGTCGCGCATCTGGAGGCCGCGTTCGGCATCGGGTTCGACGTCGAGCTGTTGGAACGGGCGCTGACCCACCGGTCGTACGCGTACGAGAACGGCGGCCTGCCGACCAACGAGCGGCTCGAGTTCCTCGGCGACTCGGTGCTCGGTGTGGTGATCACGACCGCGCTGTTCAACAACCACCCGGACCTGCCCGAGGGGCAGTTGGCCAAGCTGCGCGCCAGCGTGGTCAACATGCGGGCGCTGGCCGACGTGGCCCGCCGCCTCGGTCCCGACGGGCTCGGGCCCTACCTCCTGCTCGGCAAGGGCGAGGAGACCACCGGCGGCCGCGACAAGAACAGCATCCTGGCCGACACGCTCGAGGCCCTGCTCGGCGCGATCTACCTCCAGTACGGCCTGGACACCGCCGCCGTGGTGATCCACCGGCTGTTCGACCCGCTGATGGCGGAGTCCGCCGGCCGCGGCGCCGCGCTGGACTGGAAGACCAGCCTCCAGGAGCTGACCGCCACGCTGAGCCTCGGCGTCCCGGAATACCGGATCGACGAGGCCGGCCCCGACCACGCCAAGACGTTCACCGCCTGGGTCGTGGTGGCCGGCAAGCGCTACGGCGGCGCCGACGGCCGCAGCAAGAAGGAGGCCGAGCAGCGGGCCGCCGAGACCGCCTGGCAGGAGCTGTCCGAGCAGGCGGCCGAGAAGGTGGCCGCACCGAGCGCGGCCGAATAGGTTTACCCGGTGCCCGAGCTACCCGAGGTCGAGACCGTCCGCACCGGCCTGGTCAAGCACGTCGCCGACCGGCGGATCGCCGAGGTCGAGGTGCACCACCCCCGGGCGGTCCGCCGCCACCTGCCCGGCCCGCTCGACTTCGCGGGCCAGCTCGCCGGCCGGCGGGTGCTCGACGTCCGCCGCCGCGGCAAATACCTCTGGCTGCCGCTCGACAGCGGCGACGCGATCGTCGGCCACCTCGGCATGTCCGGCCAGATGCTGCTCCAGCCGGCGACCATGCCCGACGAGATCCACCTGCGGATCCGTTTCCGCTTCGCGGACGGCGACCCGGAGCTGCGCTTCGTCGACCAGCGCACGTTCGGCGGCCTGTCGGTCTCCACGGGCGGCGCGGAGCTGCCCGCCGAGATCGCGCACATCGCCCGCGACCCGATCGACCCGGAGTTCTCCGACGAGGGCTTCGTCGCGGGCCTGCGCCGCCGGCGCACCGAGGTCAAGCGGGCGCTGCTCGACCAGACGCTGATCTCCGGGATCGGCAACATCTACGCCGACGAGGCGCTCTGGCGGGCACAGCTGCACGGCGCCCGCCCGACGGACCGGCTGACCAGGCCGGCCGCGCTGCGCCTGCTGGGCCACGTGCGCGACGTGCTCGGCGAGGCGATCCGCGAGGGCGGCACGAGCTTCGACGCGCTCTACGTCGACGTCAACGGCCAGAGCGGCTACTTCGAGCGCGGCCTGAACGCGTACGGCCGCGAAGGCCAGCCCTGCAACCGGTGCGGCAGCCCGATCCGGCGTGAGTCGTTCATGAACCGCTCGTCGTTCTCGTGCCCGAAGTGCCAGCCCCGGCCACGGCTGCTAACCCGGCACGACGGCCAGTGGGCGGGGTGAGTCCGAGGGCAGTCCCTGCCAGGGGCTCGTCATCCAGCGGTCCGAGACCAGCCCGAAGCCCGCGCCGCGCCAGGCCATCACGCGGCGGGAGTGTTCGAGCTGCCAGGGCGGCACGCTGTGGATCAGGTGGCCGTCGCCGGGCAGCGCGCCCTCGCCCGCCCAGTCCTGGTAGTCGTCCCACGAGCCCTCGTACACGCAGATCGGCACGCCGAGGTCCCGGTAGACCGGCTCCGGCGGCGTCCCGGGGTTGAGCACCGCCGCGAACAGGCCGGCCCGCCGGGCGACGCGGATCGCCAACGCCACCGGGCCCATGCCGTAGGCGCCCGTCGGGCAGCGGTCCAGGAAGATCCCGGACATCGGGTACGCGGTCCAGCCGTCGACGTCGTCGAGGATGTCCGCGATCGGCCGGGCGGAGTAGTCGACGTCGACGTAGCCGAGCATGGGCACCCCCTCCGCCGCGAGCCGCGCCGTCACCTCGGCGTAGGTCGGGTCGAGCGCGCGCCCGGGTCCGTCCTGGACGTTGACGACCACCGTGGCGCCGGCCAACGCGTCCGGGTCCCAGGCGTCCGGGTCCTCGAGCGGATGCACGTACAGCGGCAGCAGCGTGGTGGGCGCCGGTCCGGCGGTGGCGGCGCCGGGCACCCGGCGCGGCAGCTCGTTCATCGGTAGCTCCCGGATTGAAAGACGGTGTGGGCGGCGGCCGCGAGGCCGAGCACCGACGTCGCGGCCAGGCCGGCCACCGTCGCGGGCAACATCACCTGGATCAACGAGTGGACGCTGCCGCCCGGCACGGCCACCAGCCAACCGGCGACCGGTACCACCGCGAAGGCGACCGGCGCGAGGGCCAGCAGCGCGGCCAGCAGCAGCCGGCCCCGGGTGGCCAGCAGCAGGGTCGCGGCCCAGGCACCGGCCAGCAGCGCGCCGGCCGCGAGGGACAGCACCAGCGCCCGGGCGTCGGGGTGGCGGGACAGCTCGTACGGCAGCCGGAACGCGGCGACCAGCAGCGCGGCGCCGACCGCCAGCGGCGGCACGAGCCCCGCGAGCGTGGCGGCGCCCAGCGCGCGCAGGTGGCGGCGGTACGCGGCGACGTCGTCGTAGAGGTCCAGCCCGGCCGCGGCGCCGGCGGCGTGCCAGGCCACGAACAGCTCGATCAGCGGCACCGCCAGTAGCAGCGGGACCGTGGCCGGCGGGGGCGCGGCGCCGTCGCCCGGCACGAGCCGCCAGACGAGCAGGAACGCGCCCGCCTGGCCGGCACCGATCAGCACGTACGCGACGACCGCGCCGAACGGTGCGCGGGCACCCACCCGGGCTTCAGGCGGGTCGCGGCGCAGGGCGGGTGCGAAGGCGCGGGCGGCGGCGAGCCCGACCGCGGCGCCGAGCAGCCAGCCCGCCCGGTCCGGGAGGAGACCGGTCAGCAGCGCGAGGCTGACCAGCCAGACCGGCACGGACCAGCGCAGCACCGCGCCGACCCGGCCCGCGACCAGTGCGGCGGCCACGCCGGCGAAGGCCAGGAGCTCGACACCGCAGACGGCGTACGCGGGAATCCGCTCGCCGACCAGCGCCGGTGGGCCGAACGTCACCGCCGCCGCACCGGCCGCCGACGCGACCAGCAGTCCGGCCGCCACCCGGCGCAGGGCCGCGCCGGTGTTGCCGTGCGCGGCCCGGGCGTAGCCGGCGCAGGCCAGCGCCTGCCCGCCGGACCAGCCGACCACGACCGTCGCCGCGAGCAGGGGCCAGCCGACCCGGGCGAGCGGGCCGCCGGCGGCCAGGGTGGCCAGGGCCGGGGTCAGGAACAGCGCCGCCCGGGCCAGCGCGGCGCGGGCGAACGGCACGCGCCGGTCGCGGGGCGTTCTGGCGCCGGGGCGGCCACGCTGGGCCCAGAGCTGGGCCAGCACCGCCTCGCCGAGCGCGAACACGGTCGGCACGCCGTACCTCACCTGTGCCTGGCGGTCGCTGATGCCCGCCGCCTCGATGGCCGCGACCAGCTCGTCCACGTCGACGACCACGACGCTGCCGGCGAACCGCTCGGCCAGATCCGCGATCGACTGCGGTCCAGCGGCGGGTGCTCTCATGCCGCCACCGCCCGTACGTCCGCATAAAGCGCCCGATAAGCCGCGAGCATGCGGTCGACCGTGAAATGCGCCAGCGCCCGTGAGCGGCCGTGCGCGCCCAGCGTCCGCCGCCGGGTGCGGTCGCCGAGCAGTTCGAGGCAGGCGTGGCCGAGCGCGACCGGGTCGCCCGGCGGCACGATCACGCCCGCACCGCCGACCACCTCGGGGACGCCGCCGACGTCGGTGCTGACCGTCGGCCGGCCGCACATCATCGCCTCGATGATCGTGTACGGCATGCCTTCGGAGATGCTCGACAACGCGACCACGTGCCCCTGCGCGTACGCCTGCCGGCTGCTGGACACGGGCCCGGACAGGTCGACGGCCGCGCGCAGGCCGAGCCGCTCGATCAGCGCGAGGCAGCTCGCCGCGTAGTCCCGGCCCGTCTCCGGCACCGGACCGGCCAGCCGCAGCCGGGCCAGCGGTTCCGCGTCGCGGATCGTGCGCATCGCCCGGATCAGCGTGTGCAGGTCCTTGAGCGGGTCGATCCGGCCGACCCAGGTGACCGTCGGCACGGTCGGCTCGGTGGCCAGCGGCGGGTAGCGCAGCGGCTCGACGCCGTTGGGCACCACCACGACCTTGGCCGGGTGCGCGCCGTGCCGCAGCTCCCAGCGCTGGTTGAACCGGCTGACCGCGGCGACCAGCGCGGCCTCGGCGTAGCCCAGGCGGGCCAGGGCGCGGTAAAAGCGCAGCAGCACGGTCTTGACGCCGATCGGCCGGTCAGCCCCGTGCTCCAGATAGCGTTCTCGCAGGTAGACGCCGTGTTCGGTGAGCAGGAACGGCACGCCGGCACGCCATTTGGCGGCCAGCGCGACCAGCACGGGCAGGCCCGCGGCGGCCGGGTGACAAAGGTCGACCGGCGGTGTCGCGTACGCCAGCGGGCGCACGGCGTGCTCCAGCAGCACCGCAGCGGCGCGGGCGTCGCGCAGTGAGAGCCGGGGGAGCGGTGGCCGCCCGGCCGCGGGTCCGGCCGACGCCTGCCACGCGTCGAGCAGCACCTCGGCCAACTCGACGCCGTGCAGCGGGTGACTGCCGTCACCGGACAGCTCGGTGAGCCGGCGCAGCCCGTCGGCGAACATGCCGGCGCTGTGCGGGTCGTCGCCGAGCAGGCCACGGCAGAGCAGCACGGCCGCGGCCGACGCGCCTCGGCGGCGCCGGTGCCTGGTGAGCCGGCCCGGCACGGTGACCGGCCGGTCCCAGACCGGGTAGGTGTCGACCGCGGTGACCGCGCTCGGCACCGGGTAGGCGGACTCGCGCGGTCCAGCGTGGCCGGTGAGGGCGACGACGTGGAACTCGTGCCCGTCGAGTCCGTTGAGGATTTGGTGGCACCACGTGCCGACGCCTCCGGGCGCGTACGGGTAGGTGCCTTCGTTGATCAGTGCGACGCGCACGACGGGACTCCGTGCGCCGCGGCGGCGGCGGGCTGGGTCATGCAGAGCGCAACGACCCACCGGCGCGCCGACGCACGCCCTGTCGACTAAGTGACTGTTACTTCACCGATCCGAACAGCTGCGTCCAGTACGGACTCCCGTCGGAGGCTTTCGCGAGCCCGACTCCGATCGCCTTCGCCTGGCAGTTGAGGATGTTGGCCCGGTGCCCGGGGCTGTTCATCCAGCCCTCCATCACGGAAGCGGCGTCGCGGTAGCCCATCGCGACGTTCTCGCCGATCGCGTTGTTGTAGCCCTGGTCACCAGCCCGGTCCCACGGCGTGCTGCCGTCGCTGCCGTCGTGCGACATCTTGTTGTGCTCTGCCTGGTCCACGCTGTGCAGCTGGGCGGCCTTGGTGAGCTTCGCGTTGACGGTCACCGCGCCGCAGCCGTTCATCGCGCGCTGCCGGTTGACCTCGGCGACCACCTTGGCCTGCTGGGTGCCGCCGGCGCCGCTCGTCGAGACGGTCGCGGTCGACCGCTTCGTGGCGGGCGACGAGGTCGTCTTCCGCGGCGCGGGCGTGGTCTTGCGGACCGTCGGCTTCGGTGACGGCGGCTTGGTCGGCACGATCTCGGTCGGCGTCGGTGACGGCGTGGACAGCGTCTCTCCCGAGTAGCCGTCGCTGTCCGCACCGCCTTCGAGGCCGGCATCGAGAGCGCCGCCACCCGGGCCGGCGATGGCGCCCTTGGCGGAACCGTTGGAGGAGCTGCCGACCAGGCTTGACGGCAACAATGCCGCGCCGGCGCCGAGGCCACCTAGAATGATCAAGACCACGAACGCGAGGCCGAGTGGGCCGAACGTACGCCTCGGGTTGCGATGCTTGGCCGCACCCAAGTGCTCGGTGTCCTGCACCCGGTCCCTCCTAACGCGACCCTTTTGGGTCGAACCTGTTGCGTCAAACCGGGCTGGACGCTATACGTGACCTGCGGAATCGGGCAATCTGCCTAAGGAATTCCTAAGGCTTTCTTGTTGCGCTTGACGAACGCGGGCCGCAGGCGGAACATGGAGTTGTCGCCAGTCGCGCCCGATCGTGCCCACTTGTGCCCGTGGGCAGACGTCGCGAGGCATTGGGCGCGCGTTGGCCGGCCATTTCCGGCTGCGCATTACAAGGAGACGATATGGCGAAGGCCCTCTACGGCCACGTGGGTTCGGCGCCCGACCGGCGCCTGCTCGACGAGGTCACCCGATTGCGTGCCCGGGTTCAGGCACTCGAGTTCGAGATCACGCGGTTGCGCGCCGAAAATGACCGGCTCGCCGCGGCGGCCGCCGAAGCAGATGGCCTGCTCCGGCTCCCCGAGCCCGCACTGACCTGAGCTCGACGGCCGGCCACATCCGGCTCGCACGACCCGCACGCACCACCAGAAGCGCGCCGCCACCCAGGTGTCGGCGCGCAGCTTTTTGCCCCGGGCGCGCCGCCCCTCTTCGGCGTGTCGCACGCGTCACCCCAGGTCGGCGCCCATACTGCCCGGAAGCCACCCAGCCGGTGCGGGCGCGCCGGGATACGCTTCAGGCTGGATACCCCACGTGTGCCCCGACGGCGGGCCGTCGGACGAGGATTCGATTAGGTGCATCTCAAGAGCTTGACCGTGAAGGGCTTCAAGTCCTTCGCCTCCGCGACCACGTTGCGGCTGGAGCCGGGCATCACCTGCGTCGTGGGGCCCAACGGCTCTGGCAAGTCCAACGTGGTCGACGCCATCTCCTGGGTGCTGGGCGAGCAGGGCGCCAAGGCGCTGCGCGGCGGCAAGATGGAAGACGTGATCTTCGCCGGCACCGCCGGCCGGGCGCCGCTGGGCCGCGCCGAGGTCACCCTCACCATCGACAACGGCGACGGCGCGCTGCCGATCGACTACACCGAGGTGTCGATCACCCGCCGGATGTTCCGCTCCGGTGAGAGCGAATACGAGATCAACGGCAACTCCTGCCGGCTGCTCGACATCCAGGAGCTGCTCAGCGACTCCGGCATCGGCCGCGAGATGCACGTGATCGTCGGCCAGGGCCAGCTCGACGCCGTGCTGCACGCCAAGCCGGAGGACCGCCGCGCGTTCATCGAGGAGGCGGCCGGCGTCCTCAAGCACCGCAAGCGCAAGGAAAAGGCGCTGCGGAAGCTCGACGCGATGCAGACCAACCTCAACCGGCTCACCGACCTGACCGCGGAGCTGCGCCGCCAGCTCAAGCCGCTGGGCAAGCAGGCCGAGGTGGCCCGGCGGGCCGCCGGCATCCAGGCCGACCTGCGCGACGCCCGGCTCCGGCTGCTCGCCGACGACCTGCACACGCTGCGCACCACGCTCGACAAGGAGATCGCCGACGAGGCGGCCCTGCGCGAGCGCCGCGAGTACGTCGAGGACGAGCACGACCAGGTGCAGCGCCGGCTGGCCCAGCTCGAGGCCGCGCTGGCCGAGGACGCGCCGCTGCTGGCCGCCGCACAGGACGCCTGGTACAAGCTCTCCGCCCTTCAGGAGCGGTTTCGATCCACCGAGCAGCTCGCCAGCGAGCGGCTGCGGCACCTGTCCGCCACGCCCGACGACGAACGCCCCGGGCGTGACCCGGACGAGCTGGCCGCCGAGTCGGAGCGGGTGCGCGCGCAGGAGGACAAGCTCCGCGGCGCGCTCAAGGACGACCAGGCCCGCCTCGCCGAGGCCGTCGAGTCCAGGCAGGGCCTGGAACGCCAGCTCGCCGCCGCCGAGCAGGCGCTGCGCGCGGCCGCCAAGGCGATCGCCGACCGCCGCGAGGGCCTGGCCAAGCTGACCGGTCAGGTCAACGCCGCCCGCGCCCGCAGCACCAGCGGCGCTGAGGAGATCTCGCGGCTCGCCGCCGCCCACGTCGACGCACAGACCCGGGCGCAGCGCGCCCAGGCCGAGGTCGACGCCGTCGCCGCCGAGTCGTCCGAGGCCGACCTGGCCGACGCCGACCTCGACGCCCGCCACGACGAGGCGGTCGCCGCGCACGAGGAGTCGGCCGCAGAGGTCCGCGAGTTGACCAACCGCGAGCGGGTCGCCGAGAAGGACGCGGCGACCTGGAAGGCCCGCGAGGAGGCGCTCTCGCTCGGCCTGCGCCGCAAGGACGGCGCCGGCGCGCTGCTCGCCCGCGCCGACCAGGTGCCGGGCCTGCTGGGCAGCCTCGCCGGGATGCTGACCGTCGAGCCCGGGCACGAGGCGGCCCTGGCCGCGGCGCTGGGCGCGCTGGCCGACGCGGTCGCGGTCGCCGGCGTCGACGAGGCGGCCGAGGCGATGCGCTACCTCAAGATCCAGGACGCCGGGCGGGCAGCGCTGCTGGTCGGCACCCCCGCGGGCCCCGGCATGATCGGCACGCCGGACGCGCTGCGGCCCGCGCTGCCGGACGGCGCGCGCTGGGCACCCGACGTGGTGCGCTGCGACGAGCGGATCCGGCCCGCGGTGCACTGGGCGTTGCGCGACGTGATCCTCACCGAGAGCCTGGAACTGGCGACCCGTGCGGTGGCCGCCAACCCGCAGCTGCGCGCGGTGACGCCGGACGGCGACGTGGTCGGCGCCTACGCCGCCGCGGGTGGCTCGGCCAAGGCGCAGAGCTTCATCGAACTGCAGGCGGCCGTCGACGAGGCCGCCTCGAACCGGGCGCGCGCCGAGGAGCAGATCGAGCAGCTACGCACCCAGCTCGCCGCCGGACGGGCGGCCGTGGCCAGCCGCAAGGAGGCCGTGCAGGTCACCGAGCGGGAGAAGCGGGCCGCCGAGGGGCAGCGCAACGCCGCCGCCCGCCGGCTCGCCGAGCTCGGTGCCGCCGCCCGGTCCGCCGCCGCGGAGACCGAGCGCCTGGGTGCCTCCCGCGCCCGCGCCGAGGAGGCCCGCGAGCGTGACCTGACCGCGCTGGCCGAGCTGGAGACCCGGCTCGAGCTGGCCGAGACCACCCCGATCGACGAGGAGCCGTCGACCGAGGAGCGCGACCAGCTCGCCGCGATGGTGCCGCAGGCACGGCAGAACGAGATGGAGGTCCGGCTCGCGGTGCGTACCGCCGAGGAGCGGGTCGCCTCGATCGCCGGCCGGGCCGAGTCCCTGGCCCGCCAGGCCGCCGCCGAGCGGGCCGCCCGCGAGCGCGCCGCCGCCCGCCGGGCCGCCCGGGTCCGCGGTGCCGGGATCGCCCGGGCCGTGGAGATCGGCGCCCGCGAGGCGCTGGCCCGCGTCGCGGTCTCGCTGGCCGCGGCCGAGGAGACCCGGGACGCCGTCGCCAGCGCACGGTCCGCCCGCGAGGCCGAGTTCCAGGAGGTACGCGCGGCGGCCAAGCGGCTCGCTTCCGACCTGGAGCGGCTGACCAGCGAGGTCCACCGCGACGAGGTCGCCCGGGCCGAGCAGCGCATGCGGATCGAGCAGCTCGAGATCAAGGCCGCCGAGGACTTCTCGCTCGACGTCGAGACGCTGGTCGCCGAATACGGGCCGGAGCAGCCCGTACCCCCGACGCAGGTGGCTCTTGCCGCGGCCGTCGCGGCCGGTGAGCCGGAGCCCGAGCCCGTGCCCTACGACCGGCCGACCCAGGAGAAGCGGGCCGCGAAGGCCGAGCGCGAGCTGTCCCTGCTCGGCAAGGTCAACCCGCTGGCGCTCGAGGAGTTCGCGGCCCTGGAGGAGCGCTTCAAGTTCCTCTCGGACCAGCTCGAGGACCTCAAGAACACCCGGCGTGACCTGCTCACCGTCGTCAAGGACGTGGACGACCGGATCCTCGAGGTGTTCACCAGCGCCTACCACGACACGGCGCGCGAGTTCGGGAACGTCTTCAACGTGCTCTTCCCGGGCGGCGAGGGTCGACTGGTGCTCACCGACCCCGAGGACATGCTGACCACGGGCGTCGAGGTCGAGGCCCGCCCGCCGGGCAAGAAGATCAAGCGGCTCTCGCTGCTGTCGGGTGGCGAGCGCTCGCTGACGGCGGTCGCCATGCTGGTCGCGATCTTCCGGGCCCGCCCCAGCCCGTTCTACATCATGGACGAGGTCGAGGCGGCGCTGGACGACGTCAACCTCGGCCGGCTGATCACGCTGTTCGCCCAGCTCCGGGAGAAGAGCCAGCTGATCATCATCACCCACCAGAAGCGCACGATGGAGGTCGCCGACGCCCTCTACGGCGTGACCATGCGCAACGGCGTCACCGAAGTGATCAGCCAGCGGCTCGGCAGCGAGGAGGAGTAGATGCGGCCCAAGGCCACCGCGCTGCTGGTCGACCTGGACGGCACGCTGCGCCGCTGGGACCCGGAGGTGATCCACGGCATCGAGGCGGCGCACGACCTCAAGCGCGGCTCGCTCTACGTGGCCGCCATGGACTGGTCGCGCCTCATGCCGGCGATCATCGGGGACATCACCCACGACGAGTGGGCCGAGGTGATCGCCGCGGACCTGGCCGACCAGACGGGCGACCCGGACCGCGCCGCCGCGGCGGTCAAGGAGTGGGAGAGCTACCGGGGGACGGTCGAACCGGGCCTGCTGGAGCTGATCCGCGAGGCCCGCGCCGCCGGCATCAAGGTCGGTCTGGCCACCAACGCCACCGACCTCCTGGACACGGACCTCCGCACACTGGGCCTGACCGACGAGTTCGACGCGGTGATCAACTCGTCGGACCTGCACATCCCGAAACCGGCGCCCGAGTATTTCGGCGCAGCCTGCCTGGCCCTGGGCACACCGCCGAACCGCGTGCTCTTCGTCGATGACAGCGCCCGCTTCGTCTACGGCGCCCGCGCCGCGGGCCTGTCCGCCCACCGCTGGACCGGCCCGAGCGACCTTTCCTATATCCGCGCGGCCCTCGACCTCTAGCCGCTATGCCTGGCGGCATGCTCGGCGCCGATAGTTGGCACGCCTTGCGGCATTGAATTTCGCTACGCTGTCGGTATGGGCAAGACCACGATCAGCGTCGAGTCAAGCACCCGCGACCGACTAGCGGCGTGGGCCGCCCGACATGGTCGTCCGATGGGGGAGGAGATAGAAGTGTTGCTGGACATCGCCGAGGCCCACGAGTTCTGGGAGAAGGTGTCGGCTGGCTATGCCGACGGCTATGCCGGCGGCGACGACGATGACTACCCAGAGTACGCCCACCTACCGCGCATCGGTCCGATCCCGTCGCCGCCGGACATGGTCGACGACGTACCTCTGACCATTCACGACCGGTGAGGGCGGGTGCCCTCTACATCGCCGACCTTGGTGAGCCCAGGGCCCGCGGTGCAGAGCAGGGTGGCTACCGACCTGTCCTGGTGGTCCACAGTCATGAGTATGAGCGTGTTCCTAATCTCGCTTTGGTCTGTCCGTTGACGACAAAGGATCGCGGTGTCCCCAACCACGTCGCCGTGGCGCCGGACGATCGCAACGGACTGGCCGCGAAGTCATTCGTCATGACTGAGCAGATCCGTGTGATTGACACGCGGTTCGTCCGCCAGCACGTCGGCAATATCGGCCCTCGCCTCTTGGGAGAGGTCCTGACCATCCTCACCGGGCGACTAATCGCTCGCCGCTGAGGCGGTCAGTCGCCGGTTGTGCCGTCAAGGCGTTCGCGGAGTAGGTCCGCGTGGCCGTTGTGGCGGGCGTACTCCTCGATCATGTGGGTGTAGACCCAGCGCAGGCTGATCGTGCGGTTGCGGGTCGTGTCGAACGTGTGGTCCAGAGGTAGGTCCGCCACCACGGCGTCGGCCTTAGCGCATTCCGCGCGGAACGTCGCGAAGTCCGCTTCCGCGGATTCGGCCGTGCCGTCGTTGAGGTCGCCGTCCGGGTTCTCCTCGGTGTAGTAGAGGTCCTCGTGCGGCGCGCCGGCGGCGCGGTGGAACCAGCTTCGTTCCACCGCCGCCATGTGGCGGACCAGGCCCAGCAGGCTCAGCGTCGAGGGCTCGGCCGTGCGCCGCGTCAGTTGCTCGCCGGTCAGGCCCTGGCATTTCCAGAGCAGCGTGTCGCGGTGCAGGTCGAGCCAGCCCTGCAGCATCGTGCGTTCGTCGGCGACGTAGGGCTCGTTGCGGCGTTCGATCTCGGGGGCAGTCCAGGTCATCGGGGCATCATGCCGTTTCGTTCGCCGGCACGCCGCTCGATTTATCCGGTGCCGGGCGGGGTGCCGGCGTCGGGTCCGTGAGCGGGAGCGACGCCACCCGGGTCAGCACGCCGTCGTCGCGCGTGCCCTCGATCGTGACCGCGGCCGACGGGCCCGACAGCGTCAGCGTGCTGACCGCGTTGCCGAAGTAGGGGCCGGCCAGCTTGCGCCAGCGGACGCTCGGCTTGCGTACCCGTGCGGTCTTGGCCAATGCCCGCACCAGCGTCGACGGGCCGCGCCACCAGCCCAGCGTCATCACCGGCTTCATCACCGCCGGCACCGCGTTGTGGATCGGTGAGCAGGTGAGCTGGTGCACCGGTGTGCTGACCGCAGGGTCCGCGAAGCCGACCCGGGCCACATAGGAATGGTGTACGTCGCCCGACAGCACGCTGATCGACGCGGGCGCCGGATAGGCGGGACCGGCGCCGACCCGCTCGCCGCCGACCGTGCGGGGGCCGGAGCCCAGCCGGGCGAACAGCTCCGCCAGATCCTCGAAGGAACGCTGGAACGCCGCCCAGTGCTCGAGGTCGACAGCGCGGCGCATCGTCTCCGCGGCGTGCGCGACGAAACCGCGCGGCGACGCCGCCAGCCGTTCGTTCCACGCCTCCAGGTGGTGGATGCCGTGCGGCAGCAGCCAGGGCAGCGAGGAGCCGACCACCAGGTGGTCGTAGTCGCCGTGCGCCTGGTCGAGGAACCACGACCACTCGCCCGGCGGCAGCATCGCGCGGGTGTCGGGGTCGAGCACCCGGCTGCACCGGTTGTCGAGCACGACGAGCCGGGTGCGGCCGATGTCGACGCGGTAGGACCACTGATACTGGGTGGCCCGCCAGCGCTCGGTGTCGTGCGCGGCGTCGGCCTCCTTGTCGACCCGTTCGCCGAACTCGCGCAGGATCTCGGTCGCGTCGCCGGCCTCGATCACCTTCGGGTAGACGGCGTCGCCGGCCAGTTCGTCCGGGTGCAGGTTGCCGAGGTGCTGGTAGACCCAGTAGGAGGCCAGGCCGCTGGTGATCCGTTCGCGCCACCAGGGCTGCTCCCGGGCGGTGACCCGCCAGGAGGCCGAGGAGTTCCAGTCGTCGATGATCTCGTGGTCGTCGAAGATCATCACGCTCGGCACCGTCGAGAGCAGCCAGCGGATCTCCGGGTCGCGCCACGACTCCAGGTAGAGCCCGGTGTACTCGTGGAACGTGACCACCTGGTGCGGCGGCGCGTCGGTGAGCTTGGACTTGCGGCGCTTGCGCTGGGTGCGCAGGAACCGGCGCACCTCCCGGGAGGTCACGTCGGCGTAGACCTGGTCGCCGAGCAGCACCATCAGGTCGGGCCGGATCCCCTCGTCAGCCATCAGCCGCCGGGCGAACGCGTCCAGCGCGTCCGGTGGCAGTTTGTGCCCGGTCGAGCGCGGTGTCGCCTCCCGGCACGAACCGAAGATCAACTTCACCGGCTGGCCGCCGTCGTCACTCATCCGGGTGCGGATCACGCTCGGGGGGTACGTCGAGTCGGGATCCGGCCAGACCTTCGCGTCGTCGACGAACACCTCGTAGGGCGTGACCGCGTCCGGCGGCAGTCCTTCGACCACGACCAGCGCGTAGTGGTGGTCGAAGGCGGTGAACGTACGCGCGCTACCCTCCGCGCCCCCCTCTGCGCGCACGGTCACCTCGGCCGGCGCGGCCGTCTCGACCCAGATCGTGGCCCGGGTGTCGACGACCCGGCGGAGCACCGGACCGATCAGCAGACGTGTGCCGGCGGACATACGTTTTCAACCTCCAGTGAGGGTGGGGGGAGCCGCGACTATCTTTTCTACCCACCTACGTAGTGCGCCATAGCCGAATGGCGCGACACCTCACACCCGCAGCCGCGTGGGTCTGTGCGGGGCATGTCAGGATTTCGGTATGGAGTTTGTGATCCTCGGAATCGTCCTGGCCGGCGTGCTGCTGCTCGCCGGGCTCGGCCTGCTCGTGCCCCGGATCCGCCGCCGGGCCGTGCCGCCGGCCCCGCCGCAAGCCGCCGACCAGCCCGAGGAGGGCGGCGGCGTCGGCATTTTGGCGCCGGAACGCCCGACGGAGGCGCCCGAAGCGCCGGCACCCACCATCGAGACCCCGGCACCCACCGCCGGCCGCCTGGTGCGGCTGCGTGGGCGGCTCTCCCGCTCGCAGAGCGTGTTCGGCAAGAGCCTGCTCGCCGTGCTCGCCCGGGACCGACTCGACGAGGACGCCTGGGAGGAGATCGAGGACAGCCTGATCGCCGCCGACGTCGGCGTCGAGGCGACGCACGAGATCGTCGGCCGGCTCCGCGAGCGCACCAAGGTCCTCGGCACCCGCAACCCGACCGAGTTGCGCGCGCTGCTGGCCGCCGAGCTGGTCGAGGCGCTCGACCCCACCCTCGACCGCTCGCTCAACGTCGCCGGCAAGCCGTCCGTGCTGCTGGTGGTCGGGGTCAACGGCTCGGGCAAGACCACCACCTGCGGCAAGATCGCTCGGGTGCTGATCGCCGACGGCCACACCGTGCTGCTGGGCGCCGCCGACACGTTCCGGGCCGCCGCGTCCGAGCAACTGGCCACCTGGGCCGGCCGGGTGGGCGCCGAGGTGGTCCGCGGCCCGGAGGGCGCCGACCCCGCCAGCGTGGCGTTCGACGCGGTCAAGAAGGGCGTCGACACCGGCGTCGACACCGTGCTGGTCGACACCGCCGGGCGCCTCCAGAACAAGGTCGGCCTGATGGACGAGCTCGGCAAGGTCAAGCGGGTCGTCGAGAAGCAGGGCCCGGTCGACGAGACGCTGCTGGTGCTCGACGCCACCACCGGCCAGAACGGCCTGGAGCAGGCGCGGGTGTTCACCGAGGTGGTGGACGTGACGGGCGTGGTGCTGACCAAGCTCGACGGCACGGCCAAGGGCGGCATCGTCATCGCCGTCCAGCGCAAGCTGGGCATTCCGGTCAAGCTCGTGGGCCTGGGCGAGGGCCCGGACGACCTGGCGCCGTTCGAACCGGCGGCCTTCGTCGACGCGCTTGTTGGCACGGACGCGTAACCTCGGGTGACCTACCAGCCGCAGGCCTCCGGACTCGGGAGACCGTACGTGACGCAACAGGAAGTTCCCCTTCGTGGGGGGAACGTCAGCACCGTTGTGCGGGTCGGCGACACGGTCCGGCGCAACGCCGGACCCTGGACCCCCTCGGTGCACGCCCTGTTGCGCCATCTGGAGCACGTCGGATTCACCGGCTCGCCGCGGGTGCTCGGCATGGACGAGCGCAACCGCGAGGTCCTCTCCTACCTCGAGGGGGAGTGCGGTGAATACCCGCTGGCGCCGCACTGGGTCACCGACGAGGCGCTGGTCACGGTCGCGACGATGTTGCGGATGTTCCACGACGCGCAGTACGGGTTCCAGCCGACGTCCGGTGCGGTCTGGCGCTCGTTCGGGCCGCCGCCGCCGGACACCGAGGTGATCTGCCACCACGACGCGGCGCCGCACAACGTGATCTGGCGCCCCGACGGCACGCTCGCGCTGATCGACTTCGACCTCGCCTCGCCCGGGGCGCGGATCTACGACGTCGCGTACGCCGCGTGGACCTGGGTGCCGCTGTTCTCCGACCGGGACTCCTACACGCTCGGCTGGAAGCGGCCCAACCGGCCGCAGCGCCTGCGGATGTTCGCCGACGCGTACGGGCTGATCCCGCGTGACCGGCAGCGCCTGGTCAGGACGATCCGCAAGCGGATCGTCGACCACGTCGAGGGCATCCGCCGGATGGCCGCCGCCGGCGACCCGGCTTTCGTCCGGATCGTGCACAAAGGTCACCTTCGGCGCCCGATGCGCGATCTCCGCCTGCTCGACTACGAACGTCACACTCTGGAGTACGCACTCCGCTGATCCGTGCGTCCCGTGTCGTTCCCTGAACACACGATAGGGTGGGTTTCTTCACACGTACGAAACAACCCGTCACGCTTCGGTAACCGCCCCGCGACCTTGCGCGAAACAGCGGCCCGGGAGGCTTCCCGCGAAACCGGCTGTCGGGCGACGCTGCTCTGCCTGCCGGAGGGAGGAACCTACCGAGAGGAGGCAGCGTGGAGATCGACACCGGCAATACCGCCTGGCTACTTCTGTCATCCGCGCTCGTGCTGCTCATGACACCGGGTTTGGCGCTGTTCTACGGCGGCCTCAACCGGTCCAAGGGCGTACTCAACATGATGATGATGAGCTTCAGCTCCATCGGGCTCGTCTCAGTGCTTTGGGTCATCTACGGCTTCACCTTGGCATTCGGCACCAACGGAAACTCCGGGGTCAACAACGTCCTCGGCAGTTTCACCCAGTACCTGGGCACCCAGACGAACTTCCTGGGTGACATCTGGGGCACGACAGGCATTCCGGTGTACGTGTTCCTGGTCTTCCAGATGATGTTCGCGATCATCACCGTGGCGCTGATCAGCGGCGCGGCATCCGACCGGATGAAGTTCGCCGGCTGGCTGCTGTTCGCGGCCGGCTGGTTCACGCTGGTCTACATCCCGGTCGCGCACTGGGTCTGGGGTGGCGGCTTCATCGGTGCCAAGATCCACGCGCTCGACTTCGCGGGTGGCACGGCGGTGCACATCAACGCCGGTGCCGCCGCGCTGGGCCTGGTGCTGGTGCTGGGCAAGCGGATCGGCTGGCCCAAGGAGAGCACCAAGCCGCACAACGTGCCGCTGGTCGCGCTCGGCGCCGGCCTGCTGTGGTTCGGCTGGTTCGGCTTCAACGCCGGCTCCGAGCTGACGGTCGACGGCACCACCGCGGTCGCGTTCCTCAACACCCAGGTCGCCACCGCGGCCGGCGTGCTCGGCTGGATCATCGTCGAGTGGATCAAGGGCGGCAAGCCGACCCTGGTCGGCGCCTCGTCCGGTGCGATCGCCGGTCTGGTCGCGATCACCCCGGCGTGTGGCTTCATCGCACCGATCCCGGCCGTGATCGTCGGCGCCATCGCGGGTGCGGTCTGCGCCCTCGCGGTGAGCCTGAAGTACCGGTTCGGCTTCGACGACTCGCTCGACGTGGTCGGCGTCCACTTCGTCGGTGGCTGGATCGGCTCGCTGGCGATCGGTTTCTTCGCGACCACGCAGGTCAACTCGGCCATCACCGACGTGCTGGGTGCCAGCAACGGCATCTTCTACGGCGGCGGTGCGACCCAGCTCGGCCGGCAGTTCGCGGGCAGCGCGATCGTCACGGTCTACTCGCTGGTGCTCGCGATGGGCATCGCGTGGGTGGTCAAGAAGGTCGTCGGCCTGCGCACGGCGCCCGAGTCCGAGGTCGAGGGCATCGACGTCGCGGAGCACGCCGAGTCGGCGTACGACCTGTCGCCCGCGGGTGGCGGTGGCGCCGCGAGCGCGTTCCAGCTCGCCGGTCTGTCCCCGGCACGCTCGAACAGTGAAGTACCCGACGAGAAACCGGTCAGCGAGAAGGTCTCCGGCTAAGTTTTCTAGCGATGGAGGGGTTGGATATGAAGCTGGTGACCGCGGTCATCAAGCCCTACCAGCTGGACGCGGTCAAGGAGGCCCTGCACGCCCTCGGCGTGGCCGGCTTGACCGTCAGCGAGGTGCAGGGTTATGGCCGCCAGAAGGGGCACACCGAGGTCTACCGGGGTGCCGAGTACACGGTCGAGTTCCTGCCGAAGATCCGGGTCGAGGTGCTGACCGACGAGATCGACGTCGACAAGGTGGTCGACGCGGTGGTGGCGGCGGCGCGCACGGGCAAGATCGGTGACGGCAAGGTCTGGGTGACGGCCGTCGAGGACGTCGTCCGGGTCCGCACCGGCGAGCGCGGCCTCGACGCGCTCTGATTTCGATGGTTGTTTCAAGGGGATCGGCACCGGCTTCGGCCGGTGTCGATCCTCTTGTCGTTCCTGGCGGGGTCGGCGCGGCCGCCCGGGCCGCCCGGTCCGACGCGCTCGACGCGTGGTTGCGGGAGCTCTTTCCCTCCGCGGTTTCGGGTGTCGCGCTGGTGGCCGTGGGTGGGCTCGGGCGGCGGCAGGTCGCGCCCTACGCCGACCTGGATCTCGTGCTGCTGCACGCGGGCGTGCCGGGGATGGACGAGCTGGCCGCGTCGCTCTGGTATCCGATCTGGGATGCGCGGCTCGGCCTTGATCATTCCGTGCGCACCCTGCCGGAGGCGTTGTCGGTGGCGCACGACGACGTGAAGGTGGCGCTCGGGCTGCTCGACGCGCGGCACGTCGCCGGCGATCCCGCGCTGTCCGACTCGCTGGCCTCCGCCGCCGCCGATCAGTGGCGGCGCACGGCGATCCGGCAGTTGCCGGCGTTGCGCTCGGTGACCATGGCGCGCTGGGAGGCGCACGGGGAGCTGGCCTTCCTGTTGGAGGGTGATCTCAAGGAGGCGGCCGGCGGGCTGCGGGATGTCGGCGTCTTGCGGGGGATCGCGCGCTCGGGTGTCACCGACGCGTTGCGGCCGGCCGTGCGGGCCGCGCACCTGCGGCTCCTGGACACCCGCGACGCCCTGCACGTCGTCGTCGGGCGGCGGGTCGACCGGCTGGTCGCGCAGGAGCGTGCGGCGGTGGCCGCCCTGCTCGGGCTCGACGACGGCGACGCGTTGCTGCGGCGGGTGGCCAGCGACGCGCGTACGGTCGCCAACGCGCTCGACGACGCCTGGCGGGCCGCCGACCGGGTGCGGATGATCCGCCGGCGCGGCGCCGACGGGAAGCCCGCGCGTCGGCCGGTGGC
Organism: Asanoa iriomotensis; assembly: GCF_016862515.1. GTDB lineage: Bacteria > Actinomycetota > Actinomycetes > Mycobacteriales > Micromonosporaceae > Asanoa > Asanoa iriomotensis. The sequence goes on along the minus strand of NZ_BONC01000045.1, from coordinate 4,429 downwards.
ACGGGACGTGGTCGAGCAGGACGGCGAGCTGGTGCTGGCACGCACCGCGATCGGTGCGCGGCCGGATCCGTCGTTGTCGTTGCGGGTCGCCGCGGCCGCGGCCACGACGCGGCTGCCGATCTCGCGGGCGACGTGTGAGTGGCTGGCCTCCTACTGCCCGCCGTTGCCTTCTCCCTGGCCGCCCGCTGCCCTGTCGGCGTTGATCACACTGCTCGGCGCGGGTGCCGGGCTGGTGCCCGCCTGGGAGACCTGCGACCGGTACGGGCTTGTCGACGGGTGGCTGCCGGAATGGGCCCGGATGCGGAGCCTGCCGCAGCACAACCCGGTGCACCGGTTCACGCTCGACCGGCACCTCGTGCAGGCGGCGGCCGAGGCGACCGCGTTCACCCGCGAGGTCGACCGGCCCGACCTGTTGCTGCTGGCAGCGTTCCTGCACGACGTGGGCAAGGGGCTGCCCGGTGACCACAGCGTGGTCGGCGCGCCGGTCGCGGAGGCGGTCGCCAGCCGGATCGGGCTGCCGTTGGCCGACGTCGCGCTGATCTCCAAGTTGGTGCGCCTGCACCTGTTGCTGCCCGAGGTGGCGACCCGGCGGGATCTTTCCGACCCGAAGACGATCGCGTCCGTGGTGTCGGCCGTGGGTGACGCGACGACGCTGGACCTGTTGCACGGGTTGGCGCGGGCGGACGCGCTCGCCACCGGGCCGGCGGCCTGGTCCGACTGGAAGGGTCGGCTGGTGGCGGAGCTCGTCCGTCGGACCCATACGGCTCTGGACACCGGCGTGCTGCCGGCGCTGCCCACACCCGACCCGGCGTTGGTGGCGGGGCCCCTGCCGGCCGTACACCTCGATGGTGATCGGGTCGCGGTGGCCGCTGCCGACCGGCGTGGCCTGCTCGCCGCGGTGGCCGGGTGTCTGGCGTTGCACCGCCTCGACGTGCTCGGTGCTGACGTGTCCACGGTGGAGGGCCGGGCGTTGGTCGAGTTCCTGGTGCAGCCTCGGTTCGGCACGCCGCCGGATCCGATCGCGCTCGCCAGCGACCTGCGGCGGGCGGTGGCCGGGGACGTGTCGGTGACGCAGCGGTTGCGGGCCCGGAGCGGGCGGTCCACCGGACCGGGTGCGCCGCCGCGGGTCGTCTGGCACCGGGACGCGGCGACCGACGCCGTGGTGCTGGAGTTGCGGGCGGCGGACTCGCCGGCGCTGCTCTACCGGGTGGCCAGTGCGCTCGACGAGGCCGGTGCGGCGGTGCGGGCGGCGCGGATCTCCACCCTCGGCGGGGACGTGGTGGACGCGTTCTATCTCGTGGGGTTCGGGTCGGGTGAGCAGGCCGTGACGGACGCCGTGCTCGCTGCCGCGCAGTCCTGAGGCCGTTCTCTACGTCGCCGGGCGTACTCCGGATGCCGCTTTGGCTCGGACGCTTTTGTCCTTTTGGCGCGGCAGCGTATGAGCCATGGAACCGGTGGTGTGCGAAAAGCTGACAAAACGATACGGGTCGGTGGTGGCCGTCCAAGATCTCGATCTCACGGTCCGGTCCGGTGAGGTGTACGGCTTCCTGGGGCCCAACGGCGCTGGCAAGACGACCACGCTGCGGATGCTGCTCGGGTTGGTCCGGCCGACCGGTGGGCGGGTGCTGCTGCACGGGCGGCCGCCGGGCGACCTGACGGGGGTCGGGGCGATGATCGAGGGGCCGGCGTTCTATCCGTACCTGAGCGGGCGGGACAACCTGCGGGTGCTGGCCAGCTACGCCGGGGTCGACCGGCGGCGGATCGACGTGGTGCTGGACCTGGTCGACCTGTCGGGTCGGTCCCGCCACAAGTACGCGACGTACTCGCTGGGCATGAAGCAGCGGCTCGGGGTGGCGGCGGCGCTGCTCAAGGACCCGCAGCTGTTGATCCTGGACGAGCCGACGAACGGGCTCGACCCGGCCGGCATGGCCGACATGCGGGCGTTGATCCGGCGGCTCGGCGCGGCGGGCTCGACCGTACTGATCTCCAGCCACCTGCTCGGCGAGGTCGAGCAGATCTGCGACCGGGTCGGGATCATCGCGCATGGGCGGCTCATCGAGGAGAACACGGTGGCCGAGCTGCGCGGTGGGGCCGGGTTGCGGATCCAGGCGACGCCGGTCGAGCACGCCGCGTCGTGGCTGCGGCTGGTGCTGGGGGCTCCGGCGGTGTCGGTTGTGGATGGTGCTCTCGACGTCACCGTCGACCCCGCGCGCTCCGCGGAGATCAACGAGTCGCTGGTGAAGGCGGGTGTCTCGGTCAGCGAGCTGCGGCCGCGCGAGCGGGATCTGGAGCAGGTGTTCCTGGAGCTGACCGGGGGTGAGAGCAATGGTCGGTAGTTTCCGCGCGGAGTCGCTCAAGCTGACCAAGCGGCCGGCGGTGTGGCTCCTGCTGGGGATCGCGCTGACCCTCGGTGCGCTGTTCGCCTATGTGATCCCTTATCTCGGTGCGACCAGCGGCTCTACCGGCCCCACCGCGGACCGCGGCCTGGCGGCGACCCTGCCGGCCGCGGTGGTCGGCAACACGCTCGGCGGTTACCCGGTCTTCCTCGGGGCGTTGCTGGTCGTGCTCGGCGTGCTGTTCGTCGGGGGCGAGTACGGCTGGGGCGCGTGGAAGACCGTGCTGACGCAGGGTCCGTCGCGGGGTTCGGTGCTCGCGGGCAAGTTCGCGGTGCTGACGCTGGCGGCGCTGGGCTTCGTACTCTCGATCTTCCTGATGGGTACGGTCGCCAGCCTGCTCATCGCGTCGGCGGAGAACGCGTCGATGGCGTTCCCGTCGGCCACGGACATCCTGCGCGGCATCGGCGCGGGCTGGCTGATCGCCACGATGTGGACGATGTTCGGCGCGGTGCTCGGCATCCTGCTGCGGGGTGTCGCCCTGGCGGTCGGGCTCGGGCTCGTCTGGATGCTGGTCGTGCAGAACCTGATCTCGGAGCTGGCGGCGCCGCTGCTGCCGTGGGTGGACTCGGCGCAGCGAGGGCTGCCCGGGCCGGGAGCGGGGTCGCTGGTGTCGTCGCTCGGTGCGCCGGCCGGCACGCCGGGGGTGGAGTCGGTGATGTCGGGTGGGGTGGCGTCGCTGGTCGTGGCCTGCTACCTGGTCGGTTTCGTCGCGCTTGGGACGGTGGTCCTCCGCCGTCGTGACATTCTCTAGAACTGTGGGTGCCGTGATGAGCGCGAAGCGCGCCGGCAGTGTGCGCCGGTGGCTGGCGGACGGGCTCATCACGGCTTTCCTGCTCCTCATCGGGGGCTTCGGCTCGCATTTCGCGCAGTCGAACCAGGAGGCCACGGGCGCGCTGCGGACACCGCTGGACGCCCTCGGCTACGCGATGATCTTCACCGCCGCGGCGGTGACCATCGTTCGGCGGCGCTGGCCGGTCACCACGCTCGGTGTGGTGGCCGGCCTGACCGCGGCCTATCTGATTCTCGGCTTTCCCTACGGCCCCATCCTGATCAGCTTCGCGGTGGCCATCTATACGGTGGCCGGGGAAATCCCGCTGCGCCGGGCGGCCTGGTTCGGCGTGGTGGCGTTCGTACTCCTGGCCCTGCACGCGTTCTTCCCTTTCCACGACTTCACCAACACCAAGTTCAACGGCCTGCTCCCGGCGGCCGCGTTCGTGGCGGTCCCGTTCGCCATAGGGGTGACGGTCAAGGTCAGTCGGGAGGCGGTGCAGCGTTCCCGGGCGGACGAGGCACGCCGAATCGCCGACGACGAGCGCCTACGGGTGGCGCAGGAGGTCCACGACGTGGTCGGCCACGGCCTGGCCGCGATCAACATGCAGGCGGAGATCGCGCTGCACCTGCTGCCCCGCAAACCGGAGGAGGCGGAGGCGGCCCTGACCCGGATCAGCCGCAGCAGCAAGGCGGCCCTGGACGAACTCCGCGTCACCCTCTCGGTGCTGCGCCAACGCGGCGACCGCGCGCCGGCGCCGGGCCTGGACCAGGTGCCCGCGCTGCGGGACCGCCTGGCCGAGTCGGGCCTGCCGGTGACGCTGTCGGTGGTGGGCTCGGCGGCGGAGTTGCCGTTGGCGGTCGACCTGGCGGCCTACCGGGTGGTCCAGGAGTCGCTGACCAACGTCCTGCGCCACGCGGGCGCGGCCTCGGCCGCGGTGGTGATCACACACCTACCGGAGTCGGTGGTGGTCGAGGTAACCGACACGGGCCGCGGCGGCGCGGTCCCCGCCGGCGCGCCGGGCCATGGGCTGGAAGGAATGCGGGAGCGAGTGACGGCCCTGGGCGGCACCCTCGCCGCGGGCCCCCTGACCGCGAGCCGCGGCTGGCGAGTCCGCGCGGAACTCCCGGTGCTGCCGGACACCCCTCCGGACGCGGACGCCTCATGGTGACCAATCGGCTGCGTCGTGGCAGCCGCGGGCGCCCGGCTGTGCCGGACGCGCCGGCGCGCCAGGGGTGGCGTTGTTAGGTCGCCGGTCCGTGCG
>NZ_BONC01000044.1 GCF_016862515.1 Asanoa iriomotensis | reverse complement strand
GGCTGGCGAGGCGGACCCGTTCGCCGAGGTAGTTGAGGTCGACGGTCAGCACGCCGCCGCCGTCGACGCCGTCACCGTCGGCGGTGCGCCAGATCAGCACGTCCTGCACGTGCGGTGCCGGACGCCAGGCGTGCTGGGTGGCGTCGGTGTTCAGCAGTGACAGCAGCTCGTCGAGGCCGGCCGCAATGGTCAGGTCCTCGGTGCTGAAGCCATCGTCAATGCCGGCAGTGTCGGCGGCGCCGGCCAGCAGCCAGGCGCGGCAGGCGTCGGCGTCGAAGTGGATCAGCGGCTCGTCGCTGCGGTCGGTGGCGGGCAGCCGGGCGATGTCGGTGGCCAGGTTCCGCCAAGCGCGGATCTGCTGCAGGCGCGGCTGGTGCTGCGCGTCGGGGCAGACGCCGGCCGCACAGGGCGGGCAGGTGAGCGCTGCCAGGCTGGTGTCGGCGGCCGAGCGCAGCGCGGCCAGCAGATCCTCACGGGTCGGTCCGTCCAGCGGCAGCAGGTAGCGGCTGATGGTCGCTGTGTCCGGACCGGTCGTGGTGTCGCTTGGCGCGGTGGGGCGGTTCTGGTTCACGTGGAGGTCCCTTTCGGCTGGTTGGGCGGAAGGGACCGCGCCGGGTTGCGCCGGCGCGGTCACCCCCGTGGGTTGAGGTGCGCCGGCCCGGCGGTACGCGCGGACGCGCGAGGCCGGATCGAGCGGTGCTGCGGGCGGGTCAGCCGGTGAAGACGTCCTCGCCCTGGATCGAGATGCGCGTGGGCACGGTGCCGTCGCCGCGCAGCAGCCATGGCGTCGTCTCGTCGAGGTCGACGGAGACCTGCAGGTGCCCGTCGCGGTGGACGTAGGCGAACACGTATGCCCCGGCGACCTGCACGGCCGGGTACGGGGTGTCGAAGGTCGGCGGCAGGTACCTGGCGGCCAGGGTGGCCTCGTCCGCGGCCCCGAGCCGACGGTGGCTGTCGAGGTAGCCAGCGGCGCGGGCCAGCCAGCGATGGGGTTCACCGCCGGGCACGACGAACCCTTCGTGGACGTCGGCGTACCGCTGGTTGCGCTCGGCCAGCCGTTCGCACATACCGGCGGCGACGGTGAACAGGTTGGCCTGGGTGACGTGCCCGTGCAGCACCGGTGGCTGGCGCCGGGAGGTGACGGCCAGCCGCAGGGCGCGGTGGGTGTCGCTGAGTGTGAGCCGGTACGTGTGATCGGTCGCCGGGATGATGCTGTGCCCGTGCGGGACAGGCTGGAACGGCAGGCCGCCCCGCTGGCTGGCCGTGAAGGACAGGAAGCTGCCGGCGGTCAGGGGCTGGCGCTCGGCGTTGGCCCACAGGTAGAACTCGGCCAGGTGCGGGATCTGATAGTCGGGGCTGCCCCAATCGGTGAGCAGCCGGCTGATGGGTCCTCGGTGTCGTCCGTCGAGGTCGTGGACGCAGAACAGGGCGCTGGGCATGTGAGACTCCTTGCCGGGTCGTGCGGGGAAACGCTGTCCGGGACACCTGCCGGCCAGGCTGGTGACGCCTGGAGGGCAGGTTCAGGGACGGATAGCGCCGTGGACGGTGTGCACGTCGGCGATGTCGACGGCGTCCCAGCACCAGCCCCAGCCGATCGTGTAGAGGCCTTCCGCATCGGGTGTGGTGATCTCCGCCTGCGTGGGATCGTCGGTGTGAAGGCGGCTGTCGATGACGATCAGCGGCCCGAGCCACGTGATGAGCGCCGACTCGCTCAGGGTGGCCAGCCACGCATCGGTCGGGTGCTCGCCGCGGCCGGCGTGTTCGGCCATCAGCCCGATGAACGTGTTCTGGTGGTGAGCGACGATCACCTCGGCAACGGCCCGGCTGGTGCGGAACACACACCAGCCGTTCCAGTCGCGGACGAGTTCCCCGGCGTAACCGTCGGTGTAGGTGTGGCAGTCACAGCCGTCCATGAGCCATTCGCCGGTGAACACGCGTTTGCCGCTCGGCCGGCCCGAGTTCGTGGCGGCGTCGGTCGGGGGCAGGCCCGGCACGGCCAGCGGTGCGCCGGTGAGCACCTGCAGGACATCGGGAATAGCAATGAGGTCAAGCATCGATGCGCCTCCCCTGACTCGTGGTCAGCGGTCGGCCGTTGACGGTGACCTGCGGGGTGTCGTCGACCAGGCGCAGCACGGCGCCGGGGTGGACGAGGGCGGGCTGGCCGCCGTCGGTGAAATGCAGCACGAGCCAGCCGTCGCGGCCCTTCCACGGCGGAGCGGCGACGGTGCGCACGGTGCTGCCGAAGATGACCTGATCGCCGGTGGCGATGCGGCGGGCGGCGCGCAGCTGGGCGCCGTCGGCGGGGCGCACGGCCCAGGGCACGACGGTGTCGGTGAGCTGGGCCGGGACGCCGTTGTGGTAGGTGACGCCGACGTGGCGGGTGGCCACGAACGCGACGGTAGCTGGCAGCCAGCTGGCGTTGAGGTTGACGTGGACCGGCTGGCCGATGCGCAGCATCTGATGCGGTTGCAGTGTGCTGGTCATGACGGAACTCCCTGTGCAATAAGGGTTTCCGGGCACGGCGCAGCGGCCATGCCCGGAAAACTGGGTGCGTGGCCGGGCGACGGCCGGGAAAACGGGTCAGAACTCTTGGGGCGGCGGCGGCCGATCAGGTCGCGGCGCGCCGATGCGAGTCAGGAGTGAAAGGACCAGGACCCGGGTCGTGGTGCATCCAGCGGGAAGCTGGGCTCGTGGACGTGATCGGCGAGGACCGCCGTGGACCACAGGGCGTGGGCGGTGCCGTCATCGGCGATCGTGGCGGTGCAGTCGTCGCCGGCGGTGCAGCGGCGGGTGGCGCCGTGGAAGATCAGCCCGAAGGTGAAACCGCTGCCGGTGTTGACCAGGAGGCTGAGGTGCCCGTCGTGGTGCACGCGGGTGTCGGCGCCGAAGCCCAGGGACAGCAGCCGCGACAGGCCGCCCAGCCAGCTGCTGCTGGCCGTCAGGTGCTCCGGCGATGCCGGGCCGTAGTGGGTAGCGAGCGCCTGCACGTGTCGGGCAGCAGCGGCGATGACGTCGACCGCGTCCCGGCTGACATGCAGGTGCAGCAGGTCGGGGCGCCGGTCGGTGCGGGGCGTGTCCGGTACCGGGGCGGCCGGGTCGTCGTAGCTGCTTGGCAGGACGCTGATGAGTTCCATGGCCAGTTCGGGGCCGGTGCCCCAGGCGGCGGCCCGGTCGGTGACCGCGCCGGTGATGGCCTGCCACTGGCTGGTGGGGATCTGGAACTGGCGCGGGTCGAGCTGGTGGCCGTCGGGCAGGGTCTTGAGGGTCAGGCCGATGTCGGCCAGCAGCGTGTCGTACACGGAGCTGATGACGGCGGCGAGCAAATCACCGGTGGAGTCGGCGGCGTCGATGCGGCCGATGATGGCGGTCAGCTCGGCCTCGGTGAGCGCACGGCGGACTGGGTCCATGGTGGGCAGGTTCATCGGGTGGCCCCCTGGTCGTCGGCGAGGTAGAGCTGCATCGAGGTGGTGTCGAGGTCGATGATGAGCAGGTCCAAGCCGTCGGCGACGCCAGCGGTGAGCCGGGCGTGCAGGGTGTCACCGTTGGGCTGGGGGTCGAGCAGGGACAGCGGTTCGCAGAAGTCGTCGCCGCCGATCTCGTCGGCGATGGCGTGCTTGGACATCGCGGTGCGGTAGCCGTCGGCGTAGACCACGTGCAGCCGGTCGCCGCCGTCCGGGTGGGGCTGGCCCGGCAGGCCGTTGGACATCAGGTAGAGACCGTCGTCGCCGACGAACCACAGCGCCGGGGTCGGCGTCGTGCCGTCCAGCGTGTTGACGAACGACGGCTTGTGATCGGCCGCGGCGATGGCGTGTTCGGCCACGGCCAGGACGTCGCGCAGCGCGAATCGCAGCTGGATCATCAGCGCTCCTCGAAGAGAGGGACGTCGGGCAGGGTGACCTGGCAGCGTTCGCCGCAGGCCGGGCAGTAGACGGCGAAGCCCGGGCACGGACACATCTGGTCGGTGGTGCTTTCGTCGAATGCCTCGCAGTCGCGGCAGCGGCTGATCACGCTGGCGTCGCGGCCGAACAGGGTGCTGACGTGCGCTTCGGCGCCGTCGGCGGTGCGCAGGTAGTGGTCACCATCCCAGCTCCAGGCGTGCCCGCCGGAGCAGGACAGTGCGACGGAGGTGGCGTCCAGCCAGTAGCCGTCGTCGGTAGTGCGGTCGGCGTACACGTCGGGGCTGGCGCCGTCGATGCTGACCAGCGCCAGCGCTTCCCGGGGCATGCCGGTCGTGGCGGCCAGCACGATCGTGACCGGCTTGGTCAGGCAGGCGTCGTCGTGCTCGATCACGCCACCGTCGCCGACCGGGTAGCCGTGCGCGGCGCACCACAGCCGCATCCGGGCGTCCATGTCCAGGCCCGGGTGGTAGTCGTCGAACACGTCGCAGCGGACGAAGTCCTGCAGCTGTGAGCTGTGCTCGACCTGGTGTGCGCCGGTGCGCTGGTCGAGCCACGCGCTCGTGTCGATCAGGTAGTAGAGGTTGTGCAGGGTGACCGGTTCGGTCATGAGGGATGCGCCTCCTTGGCGGAAAAGGGGGCGTGGGCCGGTCGGCCGCAGCCGGTGCCTGCCCACGCCCGGATGGGGAAGGGTCAGGACTGCGGCTCGGATCGCTGTTCGAGCTGCGGCTGCGGGTCGGCCTGGGTGCCGATGAGCACGCTGACGCCGCGGACGGCGGGCCAGCCGTGGGAGCGGCCGGGCGCGGTCTCGGCGAAGCCGGCGAAGCGGCGGCCGTTCTCCATGCCGAACACGCTGGAGCGGGCCGCCTGCTCGTCGACGAACGCGTGCACGTCGATGCACAGGTGCTCGCCGTCGGCGTGCGCGGCCAGGCCGAAGAACTGCACGATCGCCTTCTTGGCGCCGCCGGCGAAGGTGACGACCACGGTGTGGCGCTGCATGTCTGCGGCGTCGAGGTCGATCACCGGGTAGTCGCCGTCGGCGCGGCCGTAGGCGGCCAGGTACTCATCGAACGTCTGGGGTGCCATGCGCTCTCCTCCAAAGGAATCGAGCGGGCACGGCGCATCGGCCGTGCCCGCGGTGGGTGGTGCTTGGCCGGGCATCGGCCGGAACTGGTGGAGCTGGTGGTGCAACCGGGCGCCGGCCCGGTGGTCCGATCAGGCCGCAGTGGCCTCGGTGTCCGCGGTGGCCGTGGCGATCACCTCGGCGAGCATCGCGGTGGCCTGGTCAAGGGCGTACTGCCGGCCGTAGAGGCCGAACAGCGCGTCCTCGCCGGTCCAGCAGTCGGTGGCCGTGTGTCGTTCGACGATGACGCCGTAGACGTCCCCGTCGAGCCAGGCCCGCCACTCGTCGTGCTCGCCGGTGAGGTCACATCGATCGGTGATCCCGGTGCATGCGCGGTAGTCGGCCGTGTCGAAGATGATCACGGTCAGGTCCTGGCCGGTGACGTGTTGGATGGCGGTGGTGCCGTGCGCCAGGCGCAGGAACCGCTCGAACGCGTCACCGTCGAGGTGGTGCCAGGCGGCCAGGATGCGCTCGGCGTGCTCGGGCTGGTAGACCTCGGTGGCCCAGCTGGCGCGGCGCCGTTCGACGAGCAGGGCGGGCGCGAGGGCGTCGCCCCAGGGCTGACCTGCCTCCTCGTCGAGGACGATCCGGGCTCGCCAGTTCGGATACCGCTCGTCGGTGACGGTTTGGTCATCGCACATCGATGTGGTCCTCCTCGTCGGCGTCCTGTTCCTCGATGTCGCTGGCCCACACCGACAGCCGCTCGGCCTGGTCGGCCAGGGCGGCCGGCGCGGCGTCGCCGTCGCCGAGGGCGGCGGTCAAAGCGGCGGCCATCTGCCGGTGGGTCTGCGCGACGCCACCGCTGTGCAGGTCGGTGCCGGACGTGACGAGCCTGCCGTCGAGGTGCACGGCGTAGATCCAGTCGTTGTCGGCGTAGGCTTGCCCGACGGTGCCGCCGCCGAGTGTGGCGATGCCGATCGTCAGCGGCGGCTGATCGGCGTCGAGCGGGTCGACCGTGAAGACAGCTTCGGGGTCGGTCCGGTACACACGGAAGTAGTCGACGATCTCGTCGGCTCGGCCGCCGGCTGTTGTGTCGTCTGCCAGTTGGTCGGCCATGGCCTGCAGTTCGGTGTCGTTCAGGTAGGCCCACTCGGCCACGGCCGCGGTGAACACCCAGCCGTCGCATGGCGTCCGGCGACCCATGGTGGCCCGGTACGCCTCGGCGTCGGCGAGCAGGAACGAGATGCTGCTCGACAGCACTTCGGCGGCCTGCCGGCCCCGGCCGTAGTCGCGGACCGGTTGGCGGACCGCCTCCCGCTCGTCGTAGACCGTCCGGCCGGGCACGGTGATCCGCAGCCGCCACAGCGTGTGGTCGCGGCCGGAGAAGGTCAGGTCGCAGGACACGATCCCGCCGGTGATGCCCGTGCCGATGCGCACCGATGGCAGCCGGTCATCGCCGAAGAACAGCGGTCGCGTGAGCCGGTATCCCATCACCGCTCCCCGTTCGGTCGCCCGGGCAGCGCGGTCAGCGGGCGTCCGGCCAGCGGGCGCCGGATCGGCGCAGCGGGTCCGGTCCGGCCGCCGGCGACGACGAACAGGTCCGGCCGGTCGCCGTCGCCGCGGGTCTGCCCGGTCGACCGTTGGCCGACAGTGCACAGCAGTACGTTGGCGGCAGTGAGGTGGCTGATCAGGTCGTGCAGTTCGTCGGTGCTACGGGTGAGCCGGTCCAGCGACCCGACGAGCAGCAGATCGAAGCCGCTGGCCGAGGCGGCGCTCAGCACGCCGGTGCGGCCGGGCCGGGCGGCGTCCGCGGTGATGTCGTAGAACGCGGCGACGACGCGCCAGTTGGGCGCGCTGTCGGCGATCTGCAGCAGCCGTTCGGCCTGCTCGGCGGCGAGGGCCATGGTGTCGGCCCGGGCGTACAGCGCGACGCGCAGGAGACGTTCGGGCAGCGTCATGCCAGGTCACCGTCCTTGTCCAGGGTTGATGTGGTCTGTGGGGGCAGATCGTCGGCCGTGTACGGGAAGCGGGGATCGCCGTCGCGGCCGGTGCCGTCGAACCCGGCCGCCTCGGCTTCGTCGAACGACAGAAGCCGCCCGGAGCTCGGGTGGCTTCCGGAGCGGCGCGTGGCCGGGCGCCGATCACGGCGCCGGACGGTTGGGCGGACGCCGTGCGGGAGCGGCAGGCCGTCGCGGTCGGGGTCGTAGACCTCGATGCGCGTGCCTCGGTCCTTAGCGGTGAACATGGCCAGGCTCGCGCAGCCCAGCAGCTGGTGCGGGTCGCTGCCAGGCAGTTGGCTGATGCCGACGCTGACCTCGATCGGCCGGACGAATCCGGCCACGGCGGTCGGTGCGGCGAGCGCTGCTACGAGGCTGCCGGTGACCTGCTGCGGGGTACGGCGCGTGATGAGGACGAACTCGTCTCCGCCGAGGCGTGCGACGATGTCACCGTCGATGGCGGCTTGTTGCAGCCGTCGGCCGGTCTCGGCGAGGTAGCGGTCGCCGGCGGCGTGGCCGCCCGGGCCGTGGTTGATGTCATGGAGCAGGTCGACATCGGCGAGGGCGACGGTGAGGATGATATCTGGGTCGGTGTCGGCGATGGCCTCTTCGGCGATGCGGCGCACCGGTAGACCGGTGACGGGGTCAGTGAGGGCGCACACCAGGCGTTGCTGCTCTTGGTCGAGGTGCCGGCTGATGCGAGCCAAGCCGAGCGCGGAGGTCCCGACGGCGGCACCGATGACGACGGCGGCGAGCGCGATGGCGGCGATTGCCGTGGTGAAGTGTCGCGAGATCACGACCACGGCGATGAGCAGCAGCAGCTGGGCGGTGACGGCCAGCAGCATGCTGGCGACGATGGTCCGTCGGCCCGGGTGAGGGTGCCGTTGGTCGGGCATGGCGGTTCCCCTTTCGTGGGAGTGGTATGCAGGGCACGACCGATAGCCGGTCATCCGTGGGATGACCGGCTGCTGCTTCGGTGCGGTGGCTTACTTGGTGGCGATGGCGGCCAGCAGGTCTGTGGTGGCGAGGCGGGCGATGTGCTCGTTGGCCTGGCGCAGGTAGTCCAGCTGGTCGCTGTAGCGAGCGCTGGTGGGACGCAGGAGCTGCCCGTCGAGGGTCAGCATGCTGTGGCACGGGACGGCCTGGAGCCAGCCGTAGGTGGCGTAGGCCTGTGGGCCGGCTTCGAAGGCGTCGAGGTGTTCCAGGGGAAGGTCGGTGACCCGACCAGGGTGGCTGTTGTAGGTGAGCATCCGTGCGATTCGGGGCTGGCTGGCGAAGCCGTGCCTGGCGTGGTTCCAGGTGTAGGCCTTGGGGTCGGCCGTGTGACGGTCGTAGAAGTGCCACCAGGGGCGAGCGACCGGAGATCCGGCGACGATCTGGTGCCACAGCTGCCAGCGGCGCCCGTACGACTGGGACAGGTCGTTGCGCATCCGCGCGAGGTTCAGCAGTCGGATCGGGCCGCCGGCGGCGGTGCCTTTCCAGGGCTGCAGAAGCTGGGCGGTACGCAGTCGGGTTGCGGTGAGGAAGTGGCCGGCGGGGCCGGCGTCGGTGATGTCATGAGCGGCGAGCAGCGCCGAGGCTGCGGTGGCGATCTGGTCGCTGGGCGTTGCCTTGGGCAGGCAGACGGTCATGACCGTGAAGTCGGGCACGGTAAAGCCTCCATTGTGGATAGAGAACGGGTGTGGATGCGCGGCATCGCCGGCTGCGGAAGCCGGTGTTGGGTGAGGCGCGCGGAGGAAGCACAGCCGCGATGAATGGCGGTGCAGGAACGCCGGAGCGCGAGAGGCGCCGGGCGTAGGTGCGCCATGAGGGCGCGGAGGTGGTGCGTGGTGGTGCGCGGTGCGGTGGGGTTTGGCGGGTCACGGGCGGTGCAGGCCGACCGGCCGGAAGGCGGGTGGGCGGTTGCTACCGCGGTCGTGGGCGCCGGGCCCGAGGGGTGGTGCTTGGTGGGGGTTCTCTATGAGAAGACTTCACCGTACCGGCTGCACCCAACAGCCGGTCCAGCCGATGATCACGGCCGGAAGGGGGTTGAGCTGCACTGTTGGGCTGACCGCTCGATGACTGGCGAACCGTGTTGGGTCGAGCGGGGCCGTGTTGGGTGCCCGTGGCAGGCGCCGGGTGACCGCATGGCGGTCGAGGCTGCGGCGTGAGACGCCGACGGGACCGGGTGACCGGTCCCGTCGGAGGCGGGGCGGGCTCAGTGCATGTGGTGCAGGGGATGCTGATCGGCTGCCGGCGGTCCGGGGTTGAGAGGGCCGGGCTGGCCGTGGCTGGCCGGCAGGTCGGCCAGGGCAAGGCGGTGCCGCCCGTTGCCGACCAGTCGCCAGACCGCGTCGGCAGGGTCGGTGCCGGACTCGGGTGAGGTGGTGGCGACGACGAGGCTCGGTTCGGGGCGCTCGGCCAGCCGCCGGTGCAGGTTCTGCTCGCGGGTGCGGTTGGGCAGGGCGAACAGGATCGGGTAGCTCGGGCCGCCTTCGGCGCGCAGCCGCCGGTGGGAGTTGAGCTTATCGGCGAGTTTGCCGATGGGTTCGGTGCCCCGATCTAGTTCGAGGAAGTAGCCCACCTGGCGGGTGCCGTCGGTCCAGACGCCGTGCCCGTCGGGGTGGATGCGCTGGCCGAACATGTTGGCGGTGGTGCGTTCGGACCACCAGCGCAGCAGTGCGGTGTTGGTGTCGGCGCGGCTGTGGGCCAACAGGCGGGTGCCGAACCAGTTGGTGTCGATGAGGTGGTCGAGGGCGGGGTTGGCGTAGATGCGGTCTTGCCGTTCGCGGAGTGCTTTCGGGGTAGGTGGTGTGTCCCCGGTCGACAGGGCGGTCAGGCGCGCCGAGAGGGGACCGGGAATCCAGCAGACGACGTTGGGTGTGCCGGGCTGGTTGCGGCGGATGAACCGGTCGAGGTAGCCGATCGAGCGAAGAACACCGAGGCGGTGTCGGCAGGTGATGGAGTTGGTGAACAGGATGATGGCGAGTTGGTCGGTGGTGAGCATGGTGTGTTCATGGAGAAGGGAGGCGATGGTGTAGTCGCGGGGGCGAAGGCGGTGGGAGATGTCGATGAGCGTGGAGACGGGTGAGGTGGTGACGGAGTCGGAGGTGGGTAGCAGCAGGAAGGGCTGCGTCCCCGGTCGGGAGACTTCCCCTGTAGGGAAGTGTCGGGTTGGTCCGGTGCCGGGCATGTGGGCTCCTAGCTGCGGTGTTGGGTGGCGTGGGTCGACCTGGGGTCGGCCTGATGACGTGGGGTCCCGGCCGGGTCGTGGGCCGACCCGGTGACCGGGTCCGGGCCGGGCAGGACAAGATCGATCGGCCCGGCCTTGAGCCGGGCAGCGTGTCGGCGTACGTTGAGGTTCAGCGCTCTCGAACCGCTTCCCCCGTGGCGATTCGAGAGCGCCTTGCTGTGCCTGCGGCCCGCCGTCGCCGGACGACGTCCTCGTCGGCCTGCCATTGGCTGAAGCGGCGCCCGTTGAGGATGCGGACGAATCGTGGGATGCGGTTGGCGGGTATGCCGACCAGCCGCGGGCCGATCACCGCCAGAAGGTCGGAGGCATCCTGGGAGGAGAAGCCGGCCGCGGTGATCGCCTCCTCGGTGGGGAACACGTCGGCCACCCGGTCGACCGCGGGGTCGAGTAGGCGGTCCTCGGTGCCGCCGTAGGAGTAGACCCAGAGGAAGTTGGCCGGCGGCTCGGGTTCGACCAGCCGCCGGAAGCGCGAGACTTCCTTGGTGTAGGCGTAGAAGGTCTGGCCGGGCCGGGTGCGGCAGATGCGCAGCCACGCCAGCAGGTAGTCGTCGCTGAAGAAGTCCCCGGAGTCGTGGATGCGGATCCACGCGCCGCGGTGGCGGCGGGCGCCGAGCTCGGCGGTCATGGCGACCTCCCAGCCGGCCAGGTCGTCGAGCACGAAGGCGAGGTTGGCGTGGTGTCGACGGCGCACGGCGGGCCACAGGTAGGTGCCGTTGCGCGCGTAGCAGACCTGCCGGCAGATCCCGGCGGCGGGGCAGGTGTTGTAGGTGCGGCCGTCGGGCAACCGGCCGGCCCAGGCGGGCAACGTCCAGTTCCACACCCCGATGGCTTTGAGTTCGCGGTTCTGGGTGAGCAGCCGTTTCGGCCGCGAGAAGGGTTGGGTGTCAACGGTTGCAGGCATGGGTGTCCCCTGGGTGAGAAGGGGCAAGGAGGCGACGCGGTCGGAGCATCAGTTCGAGCGGCGCTGCCGCGCCGGGCGGTGTCAGCCCGGGCCGGGCGGCAGAGCGGCGTGGATGCGCTGGCACATGCGGGTCAGCTCGGCCTCGGCGAAGACGTCGGCGCGAAGGTCGAGGGCCTGCAGATGGCCTGGCCGGGCTCGTCGCGGTGGTAGCAGGTGCAGCGGGTACGCGTCGTGGACGGCCAGCAGCCAGTTGGGCATCGGATGGCCGGACGACAGGATCAGGCTCCACGCCGGCCCATGCAGTCGGATGACCGCGAGGGCGCCGCTGGGGGTCCGGGCGACCCGCACGAGCTCGGGATCGCCGCCGGCGGCGATCTGCGGTGCGGCGGTGAGGATGTCGTGCAGCTGTGGACGCAGGTTGAGGTAGGCGGGATGGCGTTGGACGATGCGGACCGCTCCGCCGAGCAGCCTCGCGGTGTAGAGCTGGTTGGCGATCTGGTCGGCGAGTCGCCGGCGGTGCTGCGGGTCGGGTTGATCGGTGGTGTTGGGTGTGGTCACAGAGTTCTCCGTAGGGTGTTGGGCAGCACGGGACAGCGCCGCGTGGCTGTTGGGTTACGCGGCGCTGTCGTCTGCTGGTGTTGGGTCCGGTTGGGTGGCGGTGTCGTCCGGTGTCTTGACACCGGCGAGGCGGGCGATTGCGGCGGGACCGTTGGCCGGGTCGGCGACGTTGGCCAGGGCGGCCTGCCGGACCGCAGTCGTCTCGTCGACGAGGGGCTTGGCCGGCTGGGTCAGCAGGGTGAACGCGGGTGTCTCGCGGCCGTCGACGACGAGCCGGCAGGCGGCCTGGAACGCGTCCAGATGGCTGAGGTCGTGCTCGGACAGCTCGGGCATGGTGTGCCGGGCGAGCTGGTGCGCGTCCTCCGGTGCGCAGCTGAAATAGACCTTGTTGCGGGCGTTGGCGCTCAGGGCGAGCTGCGTGTCCCGCGGCATCTGGGTGAGGTTCTGGTGCGCCAGGACGAGCCCGAAGCGGTAGCCGCGGGCTTCGGCGAGCATGTCGCCGACGCTGCCGGGCAGGTTCAGGAAGTTGTGCGACTCGTCGATGTAGGCCACCGCGTCGCGGCGGTCCTGCTCGGCGATGCGGGTACGAGCGGTGGCCGCCTGCCATGCCGAGGCCAGGATGAACGACCCCATCAGCCGGGAGGTCTCTTCGCCGATCTGCCCCTTGGGCAGCCGGGCCAGCAGGATGCCGCCGTCGAGCACGCGGCGCATGTCGACGGTGGAACGGGGGGCGCCGATGGTCTGTCCCACGAACGGACGAGTGAGGAAGCTGCGCAGCCTGGCCAGGACCGGGCCGATGACCTGTGAACGCACCGGCGGTGGGGTGCTCTCGAACCACTGCCAGAACCCGAGCAGGCCTTCGGGGTCGTCCAGGTCGGCGGTGAACGCCGCGCGGAACTGCTTGTCCTGCAACAGAGACGGAACCAGCGTGAGCGTGGCGTTGGCCTTACGCAGCAGGGTCAGGCACGCCATGCGCAGCGTGTCGTCGATACGCGGTCCCCAGTGCTTCGCGAAGATCTTCCCGAAAATCGACACAATGTGGTCGACGACGAGGTCGTGGTCGGTGCCGGCGAGGGGGTTGAGCGTCGCGCCGGCCGGCTGGTCCGGATCGAGGAGGAACAGCCGCTTGTCGGCGAGCTTCGCCGGGAGCCGATCCAGCACATCGGTGACGAGGTCGCCTTTGGGGTCGATGACGATGACCCCGCGTCGGGCGTGCACATCCTCCAAGATCATGTTGAGGAGGAGGGTGGACTTGCCGGAGCCGGTGGATCCGAGCACGTGGACGTGCTGACGGGCGTCGGCGGCCTTGAGAGCGACCTTGTGGCCGCCGACTTGGGAGACGCCGAGGACCTTGGTGGCGCGTCCGCCGGTGGCCACGGTGATGGGTGCTGGCATGGGCTTGGCCCTTGCGCGATCCAGGCCGGGGACGGCGACATCGGTGGGCAGGGCGGCGAGGCAGGACAGTTCGCTGCTGTTGAGCAGGAATCCGCGGCGCAGGACCCGTGACGCCAGCACCGGGTTGGGGTGTTTGAGCCGCAGGCGGCGCAGCCGGTTACGGCCGGCGTAGACGCCGTATGCCGAGGCGAGGCCGTGCGCGAGGCTGGACAGGCGCGGCGCGAGGGTTTGCGGGGTGCCGCCACGGCCGGTGTGTGCGACGGCATAGCGCACGGCGATTTCCCACAGTGGTGCTCCGGCGAGTTTGTCGACGGCCGCGCGGGCATCGCGTTCACGTTGGGGGTCGGCGCCGGGCAGGTTCGCCTGGTAGCGGTTCGTGGTGGTGCGGGAGGGGTGGCGGGCCGGCCCGAGCAGTTCCAGTACGAGATCGAGCACGCCGCTGACCCAGGCGGCCGGGTCGAGCAGGGTGCGGGGCGGTTTGCCGGTGCGCAGCGCCTGCACGCCGCGGCGAAGCCGGCCGATCTGGCGGTTGGTGGCGGGCCGGGCCAGGACTTGTACGCAGGCGGTCTCGTGGTTGCTCAGTCCGGCGGCGGCCTGGATTAGCGTGCGCAACGGGTCGGCGTCGTGGTCGGTTTCCAGCGGGAACCACGCCGGCAGGACGGGGGCCAGGGCGCCGCCGACGCTGATCGCGTCGCTCGGCAGCGGGGCGGTGGGTTCGGTGATCTCGACCGCGACGCCGGGCCAGGCACCGCGAATTGCCGCGAGGATCGGTCCGTAGGCGACGGTGCCGGGCAGCCAGACGCCGATCTGCAGCTGCCGCCCCGACCACCGGTATTCCACGGCCACATGCGGGCGGCCGTCGCGCAGCCGGCGCCGCCAGCTGGGCCGCAGAATCTCTGCGAGCGTGGCCCACAGAACGGCAGTGCCGGAGGGTTCGACCTCCGGCGGTGGGCTGATCAGGACTAGCCGCGCGTGCTGGCGCATGCGGTTCTGCTGTCGGGCGATGAGGAACAGCCGGGCGGCGTACCCGGTCGCGAGCAGCAACGCGACGACGGCGAGCAGCCAGGGCCGGTCGGTGCACCAGTCGACGACGCTCGTCGCGGTGTGCATGATCCATCGCGATGGGCCGGGCGTCGCGAATTCCGGTGTCGGCGCCGGGTCGGGGGTGGCGGGTGTGGATGGTGACGGGACGAGGAGTGCAGCAGGCCAGGTCATGGGGTGGGCACCTTCTCGGAAACGCGAAAAGGGCTGGCCCCGGGCACCTCGCGTGGAGGTGCCGGGACCAGCCCTGGGGTGGTGAGATCAGGTGGGTGGCTCTACTCGTCGTCGACTTCGAGGTCTCCGATGCACAGCCTGTGTTCTTTCTTGGAGGCGACCGCTTGGAAGCTGACCCGGTGGGTGCCTGAGATCAGCAGGCCTTCGCCGCGTCGGGCTGCCAGCAGCAGCCGGGCCTCGCCGGCGGTCAGGCCGAAGCTGTCGGCGACGGCGTCGACCGACTGGGCCGCCTGGCGCAGCAGGATCTGGGTGGCGGCGTTGGCGATGACCGCCTGCCCGAGGTCAGAGCCGAGCAGGTCGCCGACGTCCTGGGTGATGACGGCGACGCCGGCCCGGCGTTTGCGGGCGCTCTTGCTCAGTCGGTAGAGGAACTTGGCGCCCTCGCCGTCTTTGAGCAGCACCCATGCCTCGTCGACGATGACCAGTCGGCGGGGCGGTTGCCCGGTGGTGGCCAGCGGCACGTCGACCACGCGCCAGATCGCGTCGAGAGCCAGTAGCATCCCGGGTGCCCGCAGCTCGTCAGCGAGCTGCCGGGTCGACCACACGACGAGCTGCCCGTGGGGGACGGTCGTGGTTGGACCGTCGAAGAGCTCCTTGAAGCTGCCCGAGACCCAGGGCGTCAGCCGGGCGGCGAGGTTGAGGGCGGCGTCGCTGCCGTCGGCCGCGAGCGCCGTTGATACGTCGCGCAGCAGCGGTGCCTGCCGTTGCCAGGTGTCGGGATCGTTGGAGATCCCGGCGGTGGCGTACGCGGCGATGATCGCCTTGTCGAGCGCGGCGCGTTCGGCCGGTGGGGGTTGCTCGCCCAGGAGCACGGCGATGAGGGTGTGCAGGAAAAGCGCCCGGCGGGTCAGCGCGTCGTCGCGGCGGTCGCCGGGCGGGATGTCGAGCGGGTTGAGGCGGACGCCGCCGGCGCCGAGGTGGATTGTCGTGCCGCCGACGGCACCGGCCAGCCGGTGGTACTCGTTGTCCGGGTCGATGACCGAGACGTGCACGCCGTCAGCCAGCGACCTGAGCACCTCCAGTTTGACGAAGTACGACTTGCCGGCCCCGCTGCGGGCCAGCACGATGCTGTTGGCGTTGTGCTGGTTCCACCGGTCCCACCAAACGATTCCGGCCGAATCGGGGTTGAGGCCGTAGAGCATGCCGCCGGCCGGGGCCGGCTCGCCGGGCAGCGGGGCGGGCAGGTCAGGCGACGCGAGCGGGAACATGGTGGCGATGGCTTCGGTGTCCATGACCCGCCGCATGCCGAGGTTGTCGGTGGCCAGCGGGAGAGTGGAGATCCATCCCTGCAGCTGCCGCCAGGTTGCCGGTTGGGTGTCCAGGAGCACCGAGGCGGCAACGGCCCGCACGTGGGCGATGGACTCCTGCAGCTCCTCGACCGTCGTGGCGTGCACGCACAGGTAGAGCCCGCAGCGGAACAGCTTGGAGTGCCCGCGGGCGATCCGGTCGGCCAGTTCGGCGGCGTCATCGGCGGCGGCTTCGGCCGCGGGATCGAGCAGCCGCCCTTTCTCGGTGTCGCTGCGCCGGTTGGACTCCAGCCGGGCGCGCTGCTTGCGCAGCCGGGCTGCGGCCACCTGCGGGGTGAGCGGGTCGACATAGACCACGACGTCGAGGCGGCCGGGCCAGCCCAGCAGCGGGTCGAGCCAGGCCGCCCCGACTTCGGCGGGGTAGCCGGTCACGATCAACACGGCGGCGTAGCCGTCGCCGACCTGTAGGTAGCGCGGCATGTTCAGCACGCCGGCCGGGCCCAGAACGGACGAGAGCCCGGCCTGTTCGGCCGGGCTCTCAGTGTTCTCGATCTTGATTTTTCGTTTTCGGGACAACAGGTTCACGTCAGCTCTCCTTATCCGGTCACCGGCGCGCCTGGGCGCGACCGGGGCCAGGTGACGTCGACCGGGGCGTACGGATCGGTGGCGCAGGTGAGCACTGCGGTGGCAGTGGGCCCGTCCAGCACGGCGGTCTGCGCGCCCAAAGCGGCCAGTGCGGTGGCGGCGTGATCGGCCCGGCGCAGGACTTCGGTGTCGCGGCCCTTGTCGGCCTTGGCCGTGACCGCGATCGTGACGGTGCGCCACAGCGGGTCGCGATGTTCGGCCAGCTGGTCGAGGAACTCGGCGTAGTCGTACGCGGCGTCGGCCAGCGCCGCGTTGCCGATGGTCGCGGCTAGGTCGGCGACCCGCTGCGCGTGGCTGGATAGGTCCACCCGTTGCGCGGAGATGACCAATTGCACCGGGCCGGAGAGCCCGTTGAGCCACCGCCCGTAGGCGCCGATCAGCGCCATCTGCTCATCGCCGGAGCGCAGGGCCAGGTTGACGGTGCTGGCTGCCACGAGAGCCACGGCCTGCTCGCCGGTGTCGATGACGCCGGCTTCGGAGACGGCCCGGGCGGGTAGCCGTAGCTGGGGCACCGCCATGCCCGGTCCCGGTGCCCACGCCGGCACCGGCTCGGCGGCAGCGGCGGCATGATGCTTGGGTGCACGTGACTGGCGGATTGCCGAGAGCAGCCAGAGGTCCAGGGCCAGCCCGTCGCGGCGACCCAGCGCGAGCACGATCGCCGCGCCGCCCAGCGGCACCATGATGGCGATCAGGATCGGCTGTGGCAGCAGCGGGCCCAGAATCTTGAACAGGCCGTAGGCGATCGCTACGGCGACCGCCACGATCGCCAGCTGGCGGGCGGTCAACCCATAGATGATCTTGTCGGGTTGGTCGACGTCGGCGGGAATTCGGGCGCGCGGTGCGGCTTCGGTGTCAGCGCGCATCTGCCGCACCCGCCTCGGCGGCGGCGGCCTTCAGCCGGCGGGTGTAGACGTCGACGCCGTCGGCGATCTCCTCGGCGGTGTAGGCGTAGATCGGGCGGCCGGTGGGCCAGGCGACCGCGACGATCGCGCGGTCGGGATCGATGTCGGTGTCCGCGGGTGCGGGTGCGGGTGCGGGTGCGGGTGCAACGATGTCGCGGTTCATGGACGGTTCCTTCCGGTTGCTGGGGTTGCGCCGCGGCTCTTGAGTCGGCGGGTATAGACGTCGACGCCTTCGGCGAGTTCGTCGGCGGTGTAGGGCTTGACCGGCCGGCCGGTCGGGTAGGCGGTGCCGACCACGCCGGGGCCGGCGCCGGTCGGTGGACGCGACGGCACCCGGGGTGGCGTGGGCGTCGACTTGCTCGCGGGCGTGGCCGACATGGAGCGGGAAATCGGGCGGGAACCGCCGCCGCGGGGTGTGGTTGTCGGCCACGGCGGGTCACCGCCGCCGCGTACGCCGCCCGACCCGCCGGAGCCGCGGCGGGCCGCACCGGCGCCGGCAGCCGCACGACCGCCGCTGGCGACGCGGCTCAGTCCGCGGGTCAACTGCTGGATGAGTACGACGCGCAGGATCGTTCCGGCCTGGCTGGGCGAGGACTTGGTGACGTAGCGGCGCATCATGCTCGGCACTCGGAGGATGGCCCACAGCAGGCACAGCACGATCAACAGATTCATGACCACGCCGGGGTCGCCGGGCATGCCCAGCGCGGGCAGATTGGCTTGTGGGCTGAGGAACACGGTCAGGGTGGTGTGCAGGGCGACCGCCTGGATGACGACGGTGCCCAGCGTGCCGAGTATCGTGCGCCACCACAGCTTCGCGGCGGGCTCGGTCTGCGGGGTTCCGTGCAGCGCCAGCGCGATCGGCGCGACACCGACGGCCACGATGAGCAGTCCCAATCGGATGATCCACTGCACGACGAGCATGCCGACCAAGATGGCGATGACCAGGCCGAGCAGGACCAGTAGGAAACCGCCCGGGTCGCTGCCGGTCTGGTTGGCCAGTGAACCGGTGACGACGGTGCGCATCTGCTGCATCGAGTTGGGCGAGGTGATGTCCTGGGAGGTCAATGCGCTGGTCAGAGCGTTGGCCAGACCGATGAGTTGAGCGCACAGCGGCATGGCAAGGTTGGCGCCGATTAGACCGATGACCAGCCGCGGGATCAGCTCGCCCGGGCCGTAGCGGCTTTGGATGGTGTCGCGGCCCATAACGAGGATGGCCATCCACAGGATCGCCAGGACGTAGACGGTGTTGACGATGGCCAGTGATGTGTTGGAAACGGCCTGGACCTGTGGCAGAACGGTCACGTCCGGGGAGACGAACACCGTTGCTGCCAGCAGGTTCCAGAGGATGTTGAGGCCGCCGACGATCATCTCGGCGCACCACTTGACGATGGTTTCGATCAGCTCGCCGGTGACCCACCCCATGGTTAGCCCCCGATCCAGCCCTTCACGATGGCGAGCAGGACGGGCGCGAGGACTGCGAGGGCGTAGCCGATCAGGGCCGACTTGAACGCGGACTTGGCCTTCTCTACCTCGGTCGGGTCCCCGCCCGCCGCGAGGTAGCGCAGACCGCCGATGGTGAGGAACAGGGTCGCGACACCGATGAGCAGGCCGACGATCCAGGTGGTGATGTTGGTGATGATCGTGGGCAGGTCGTTGGCCGCCAGGATCTGCGGCTCGGCCGCGTAGGCCGGAACAGCCACGGCCACCGCCGAGGCGGTGGCCGTGGTGATGACGAGCAGACGGGAAATGTTGCGTCGCAACATGGTGGGCACCTCCCGCCCCTTCTCGGGGCGATCGCTGGGATTGAGGTGCGCCACCGGGGATCGGGCGGGGCCGTGGGAGCTTGGCTCCTTCCGGCCGTTACGGGATCGGGTGCGAACACGGCCCGGTCAGGCCGGCGCCGCGACGATCCCCGGGGCGCGGACACCGACCGCCCTGCGGTTCGATGTCTTGCCCACCAAGGCCTTTTGTTGGGTGGCCAACGCGGCCTACGCCGCGGTTCGCGTAGCCAACAGCGACCCAACACGGGAAGAGTGAAGGCTGCTGTTGGGTCGCTGACGCCGCGGGCGCAGCGGCACGAAAGACAGTTCGCCGTCGCCAATCGCACGCTGCAGACGCTTTTCTGCCCGAGCCCGCCAATCCGATGCGGTCTGCGGTGAGATGCCGAGCTCGGCAGCGACTCGGACGAGGGTGTAGTCGTCCAGCCGGGTAGCGGCGATGAGCCGGGCCTCTTCGCGGTCGATGACCGCGGTTGCCACGGCTCGGGCCAACACGAGATCGGGGTGATCCCACGGCCGGATCGGAAGTACCGAGCCGGGCTCGCCGCTGCGGATCAGCATGGTGTCGGACTCGGCGTCGCGGATTTTCCGGGCGGCGCGGACGCCGGCATCGATGAGCCGGCCGCAGACCCGCGGCTCGCCGAGGTCGACGGTCGCCAAGCGCTCCATGAACCCGACCAGCAGTTCGGCGTCGAGGTCGTGTGTGTCGCCGTGCCAGCCCGCGGCCAGCAGTCCGGCTTGCCGGCGCAGCCCCGGCATGGCCATCCCGACCGCGGCGACGCGCCAGGCCGGGCCGTCGCGGCGGGCGCGGACGACGAGTTCCCGCCAGACCGCATCGCGCACCTGATGGCCGGTGCCGGCCACGAGCAGCGCTGTGCGCAGCTCGTCGAGGGGAATGATGCGGTCGGGCAGTCCCTCGAAGCCGCGTGCGTCGAACGGCACGTGGGTCGGCGCCTCGGACAGCATGGTGAATGCCTTCTCCGCCGCGTCCAGCGGTGTCGATGGCCAGGAAGAGGTAGTCACTGCGGAGCTCCCGAGTGGGCGGTGCGCCGACGGAATTCGGCGCGCGGACCGCTATTCAGGCAGGTCAGCCCAACACTGGCCGGATACGTCGACCCCGCCGCGGTGGTGTTGGCCGTGGTCACGGCCACCCAACGCCAGCACGGCATGACCGGCCGCGCGAGGTGCCGCCGGCAACTGCCGTCCAACAGCCGAGGTCAGCATGCTGTTGGGCCGTGTTGGCCGATGACCTCACGGAATGCCCGTGGATCCGGCGACCCGCAGCGGCGATGCGGACGCTCGGCTCGGTGATCCGTTCGGGATGCGGGCATACGGATAGAACTCGACCACGACGGATCTTGACGAGCTAGGACGGCCCTGGGGGCGTATGCGTGGAAGCCGGCGGCGACCGGCGATGCGCGGCGTGTGGCAACATCCCGGAGCGTGCGTCTGTGACTGTTGGGCGGAGACCCCGGCGTTGGACGAGGGCCAGCACTCGATGCTGTTGGTGTTGGGTGAGCGCACCCAACAGCTTTGGGTTGTTGGGTGGACTACGGTCGGTAGCCCATCGCCGTGTTGTGTTAGCTACCCAACAGCGGAGCCGCTGTTGGGTAGCGCCGGGCCAGGCGCAGGCGGCCGTACCCAACACGACGAGCCGCGGCCGACGCAGGGAGGTGCGGGGCAGCCCGTCGCCGGTCGATCCGTGCACGGCGACCGGGCGACGCGAACAGGAAGGCTGACAGCCCGGACTGAGTCACTGCACAATGAACGGCATGTCCGCCCGGGTGTATCGACACGACCACACCGCCCACATTCGGCACCGGCTGGCTCAGCTGGCCATTCACGGCGCGGTTGGCCTGTTCGTCGCGTTCTGTGCGGCGGGAGTGCTCGCCTTCCTGAACATCCAGGCCGACGACGGTCCCGGCTGGCTGATCGGGTTGACCTGGTACGCAGTCGGTGCCATCGCTGTCCTTGCGCTGCTGACGCTCGGCGTCGCGCTGGTCGGCTGGCTCGTGTATCGGCGGCGCCGGGCTCAACTAGACGCCGCCGGAGCAGAGGTTATCGGCGAGCTCTATGCGCGGATGGCGAACCGCCGCCGCAACGGTTCGCAGTGAGGCGGCCCGGGTGCCTCGTCGTCCGCCCAGGCTCGTGACCTGCGAGTGTGCGGCGTCCGCTCAACCAACGTGATCGGGCGCGTCGCAGAAATCCAAGTGGAACAGGTGCCCGGCGCGATGCTCGCGGTCGACGTGGCCGCCGGTACTGCCCGGCGAGCCGGTCGACGGCCAGGGGTAGAACCTCGCGCGGAGATCCCCCTGCACAGTGGGCACGCTGGTTCGCCCGGCGGCGGGCAGGACGACGGACAGGCCGGTCGCGGCCCGCACAATGACGCAGGCCTGCGGGTCGGCCACCTCCATCACCACATTCTCACCTTGTAGCGGCGAATCGATCGTGCTGCGCATCAGATACGCGTGCGCTGGTGCCGGCTCTGGCGCGTCCGGATGCAGCGAGGGCGCGATCAGGCGGGCGCCAGGCGACAACGCCCACTCGTAGCCGAGCGCCGCGAAGGCCAGCAGGAACCCGGCTTTGAAATCGGTACGCACGAACGGCGTCTCTTCGCGTACGAGGAAAAGTCGCAGCGTGCGGTGCGTCTGGACCCGGCGCCGGCCATACACCGCGCTGTTCATTCCGGGCAGGTCGAGGTCGAGTTCCGGAGCCTTGTCGTTGTGGCCGGCCGCGGCCTCATAGCTACGGCCAGGCAGGTTATTGCACGGCGCGCAGGTCAACACCGTGGTCGTAGCCGGGCCCATCGTGAACGTGCCCGCCTGGATCGGTGCGTGATCCTCACTGGCTTGGTCAGCGTCGACCACCTGGCCGCAACACGGGCAGATGAACCTCGTGATGGCTTTGAGCTGCGGAAACGCTCCTGGACAGGCCGGGCCGCCACGACGTGCGAGAACGTGGTGGGCAGCGTGAACCTGATGCATCAGCAGCTCATCGCGCCGCCGGTGGGGACGGTAGGTCACAGTCACCGGCCACACGTTACGGTCCCGGGCCATCAGACGGCCAAGGTTATGTTCCCGTTGGACGCGGGCCGACCTCTCGCACCAACAGTGGCCCGGGCTCTCACAAATCCCGCCGCCCGGGCGCCCGCGGACCACCGCGGTCGGAGCCCACCGTGTCGCCTCTACCCAACAGACCGACACGGTGGCTGTTGGGCGGTGCCCCGGAGCTGTTGGGTAGACCGACGCCGACGCGACCGGTCTGTTGGGTTGCCGCCTGCCGCGGCATTTTGCTGTTGGGTGGTTGCCCGCCCAACAGCGGTCCAGCTGTTGGGCGAACCACTACGCCAGGCTGATCTGTTGGGTAGCTGTTGACTGCGGGTGGCGGCCTCAACGCCGCGTAGACGACTCCCGCGACGCCTTAGTGAAGTGCGAACACGGCTCGTCGGCATGGGGGCAACCCGCCTATGGCTGCCCACGACCGCACCCTGCCTACCACGTCCACCGATCCGGCCGCGGCGCCGAAGCGCGTCGCCGCTCCTGACGACAAACACAAGCCGGCGCCGGTCATCGTCTGGCGTACCACCTCCGACGACACGGACGCGACAGGAGACTGCGGCATCAGCGACAGCCCGCTGACGCCGCGGCTGGCGCACCTCCTCGTCGCGATCTACAGCGACGTCCACGGCACCATCGTCGACCTCGACGCCGATGACGCCCTGCGCGACGCCGCCGAGACCGCCGGCCGCCGCTACCTTGCCGTCACCGACCTCGCTGAGCTGCCCACTTCGCCTGAGTCACCCCAGGCCACCACACTCATCGTGCTGCGCTGGCCCCGGCCGGCCGCCGATCCCAGCCAGGACGCGAACAACCTGCTCAGCGCCTGCCAGCAGCACCTCGCGACGGACGGTAGCGCCATCGTCGCCGTCACCGCCGCGGCCACTGGACAGCCCGGCACCCCGTACGCCGAGCACGAACAGTTCCTGTTGACCGCCGCGCAAGCCGCCGGGCTCCACCATCTGCACGACATCGTGCCGCTGCCCGCCATCGACGGCCGCGACACCTTCACCTACACGACCACCTCCGGCACCGCGCCAGACCACCACAGCCACGCCGACGCCATGCGACCGACTACCAGCACGACCTTAGTGATCTTCGGCCACCCCGGCCGGCGGCCATGACGCCTCCCGCCCGCCGCGACAGTGATCTCGCCGCCGGGCGTCAGGACAAGCCGTCGCGCCGTGTCGCCAACGACACAACGTCAGGCCATCGCGACAGAGACCTGTCGCGTGACGACACAGCCGACAGGCCGAACTCGTCGCCAAATGAGTCAAGTTACGCTGCCGCGCCGCCAGATCCCGCGCCGCTGCAGCGAACCGACTGGACGCCCGGCAACAACCAGCTGGTGCACCTCACGCTGACCCGGCCCGACACCACACCGATGACCCCCGAACAGCGCAGAGATGCCGTCGCTCTCCTCACGGCGATGATCTTGGACCATCTCCGCCAGGTCCGCGGTGCCGCGCTTCCGCCGACCGAGCCGTCAGCTGACTGACTCGATTTTCACGGGCCGCCGGGCTCTCCGCCCGGCGGCCCCCGACCCAAGGAGAAACGTCATGCAACACCGCCGCCCCACCCGCGGACGCCTCCGCGTCGCCACCTACATGCGCGTCGCCGACGCCGGGCTCACCAGCGACGAGTCGATACAGGAGCAGGCCGAACGCGTCCGCGCCGTCGCCGAATCCCTCGGCTGGCAACCCATCGCCGTCTTCGCCCCAGCCCGCACCACAACCCCGCACCGTCGCCTGCGCCGCAGGTAAACCCCACCCGAAGCGAAGGAGCCGTCATGCCACGACGCCGACGTCCGACTCGGGCCACCCCAGCGCTGCCCACCAGCGCCGTCAGGGTCGCTATCTACACCCGGCGCTCCACCGACGAGGAAAATCAGCCCTTCACCATCGAAGCTCAGACCTCGAAGCTGAAGTCCTATATCAAGTCCCAAGACGGCTGGACGCTCGTGCAGGAATACTCCGACGACGCCTCCGGCGCCAAGATCGACCGCCCGAACCTCAATCGAGCGCTCATGGCCGCCCGCGCTGGGCTGTATGACGTGCTGCTCGTGTACCGAGTTGACCGGTTCACCCGCCGCATCCGTGATCTCAGCGCCCTGCTCGAAGAGCTCGACGACGCCGCAGTGGTCTTCCGCTCCGCGACCGAGCCGTTCGACACCTCCACTCCCGCCGGGCGGATGCTCGTGCAGATGCTCGGTGTCTTCGCCGAGTTCGAACGCGAGATGATCATCGACCGGGTCGTCAACGGCATGGAACGCAAAGCCGGCAAAGGCCAGTGGACACTCGGCGTCGCACCGGAGGGCTACCTCACCGACCCCGACACGCAGCACCTCGTGCCGGTCGAAGCGGAGATGCCGACCATCCAAGAGATCTTCCGCATCTACACCCAGGACCGCGTCGGCTGCCGCATGGTGGCCAAAAAGATCAACGAACGCGGCATGCGGCGACGCAGCGGAGCCCTCTACAGCTTCAAGACGATCGCCGACATCCTCAGCAACCCCGTATATATAGGTACCGTTCTGTTCCGCGACGTCGAAGTCGAGAACGCCCACCCCGGCATCGTCGACCGCGAGACGTTCGACCTGGCCCAGCGCTTGCTCATCGAGCGCGGCGAAAACCCCGCCACCGCAGCCGGCGCCGCCTCGGAGTACCACCTCACCGGCAAGATCCGCTGCCCGCTGTGCGGGCGCACATACCTCGGCACCGTCGCCCATGGCCGTAGCCGCGCCTACCGCTACTACACCTGCTGGACCCGTAACCGCTACGGCACCGACCGCTGCCCCGCGCCTCGCATCGACGCCGACAGGTTCGACGCCATCGTCCTGGACGCTCTCAGCGACTTCTACATCAACAACACCGACATGATGATGGAGGCCGTCCGTGGCGCCCAAGACCACCACGAGGCGGTCCGCTCCAAGCTCGAAGCCGAGCTTGCGGCCATCCGTTCGAAGATGACTCAGAAAGAAAAGGCCATCGACCGATACATGACGGACTACGAGGAGGGGGCCATCAGCCGGGACGTGATCGAGCGGCGAATCAAGAAGCTGTCCGACGAACTAACGGACCTACGTCACAACCGCGACCAACTCCAGTTTGAGCTCGACAACACTCCCGATAAGATCACCAAGGCTGAGCTGGCGAGCATCAACACGAACATCACCAAGATCATCACCATGGGACACGTCGCCCAGCGCAAGGCCCTCTGCGAACTCGCCCTCGACAAGATCGAGATCAACACTGCGACGTCGACCGCCACACCCACCTTCCGGGTCGACATCGCCCATTCTCTCGACACCATCGGCGCCCCAAACAAAGAAAGCGCCCCGGCCGGATCTCCGGCCGGGGCGCACTCGCCCAGCTCGCAGGCGGTTCGCGAGCGTAGACCCACGGTGGGGCCGGCGGGGCTCGAACCCGCGACCGAGGGATTATGAGTCCCCTGCTCTAACCGGCTGAGCTACGGCCCCGTGCCGGCGGACCGGCGCCGGGATCGTATCCCGGCGGTGGCTGTTGCGACCACCGCAGGCGCGTGCGACCCGCCGGGCGCGTGCGAGGGTTGGGGGCATGGTTGATCGAAAAGCGCCTGATCCCGCGGTGGGTGCGGTGCTGCGGTTCGCGGTCGAGATCGTCGCGTGGGTGGCCGCGCCGTGGGCCTTGTGGGGCTGGTCGCCATGGGTGGCCGTCGCTGCCGTGGTGGTGTTGGTCGGGTTGCCCACCGTGTTCGCCACGCCGGGTGACAAGGCCAATGTGATCGTGCCTGTGTCCGGGCTCGGGACCATCCTGCTCACCTTGCTGCAGTTCGTGACCGCGGTCGTCGCCGCCGCGTTCGCCTGGAACCGGTGGGTCGCGGTCGCTGTCGCCGTGCTCGTCGTCGCCGCGATCGTCGCTCAAGGGCCGCGGTGGCGGTGGCTGTGGCACGCCAGGCTGGTCCGATGACAGACGAACTCATACGCCGGCAGGGCCGGCTCGCCTCCGGCCTCGCCGTGCTCTTCGAGGGGGACCGCCAGCGGCACAGAAGCGCCGCCTAGATGGCGCCGACCGACCTCCGCCCCCTGACAAACGCGGCAGCCGGGTCGGCCGTGCCAAGGCGCGGGTGCGTGACACCCGCGCCTAGGCAGGGAATGGTTGCGCGGCCCCGAAAGACTGCGGGCCGTCGGGCCAGCCGGGACGCGTCGTCCGGAAGAACATGGGCATGGGAAAGACGCCTCCCCTCGCGGAAGAAAAGAAAATGAGCATGGCGAATAGCGCCTCGCCTGATGAAAGGCGTGCGCGGGGTCGGGAAACGTGAGCGGAAACGCGAAAGCCGCCTGCCCCGGGCGTCGGGACAGGCGGCGTTTTAGCTGTTCAGCAGCCTATCCGAAGCAACACCCGGCACAGCAGTCGTCCACTCGCGTCAGCGCCACGTTTGTCGGCGGGCCGCAGCATGGTGTCGTCCTGTCCGTTGGTTGGTCGATGGTTTCCGGTTACCTGAATAAATGTAGATCCAGAAATGGCGCCCGGCAATGAATTTAATCGCGCCGGGCGCGGTCCAGGACCTCTTCGGCGGTGAGTGGGCTCGACGGGTGGTGGCTCAGGCACAGCGGCGCCCGCAGCTTGCCGAACTCCGCGCCGTCCACGGCCGCGTAGAAATGGCCCGGCCGCAGCCGCGCCACGTCCGGGATGTCGCTGCCCTTCGCCCGCGCCATCTCCTTCGCCGCGGCGATCTGGGTCGGGCTGTTGAGCAGGCCGAACAGCTGCGTCGCGGCGTTGCCGGGTATCCGGTTGTGCAGGCCCTTCGGCGCCTGCGTCGCGAACACCAGGCCCAGCCCGTACTTGCGCGCCTGCGACGCCAGCGCCAGCGTGCTCTGCGTGCACGCGGTCATCGCGCCCGACGGTGCCAAGGTCTGGGCCTCGTCCATCACGAACAGGCCGCCGAGCGGTCGGTCGCCGGCGGGGTTCTGCTTGATCCAGGCGAACAGCGCGAGCTGCAACTGGTTGACGAAGCTCTGCCGCTGCCCGTCGTCGGGCAGGCCGACGAAGCTGATCACCGAGACCCGCGCCCGGTGGCCCGGTGCCGGCCGGAACAGCTCGCCCGGGTCGAGCGGCTCGCCCTCGCCGCCGAACAGCGGGTCGCTGACCATCGTCGCCCGCAGCAGTTGGGCGATGTCGTTGGCGATCTTGGGGGCGTTGTCGAGCTGGCTGGCCCGGCGGGGCAGCCGGGTCAGATAGGCCACGAACTCGCGCAGGTCGCCGCCGCCTTCCCGGGCGTACGCGGTGAGCGCCTCCCGCAGCACCGCGTTGCCGATGCGGGCCTTGGCGGTGCCGCCGTCGACGTTGGCCCGCGGCGCGAGCGAGGCCACCGCGGCGTCGACACCGGCGGCGAACGCGTCCTCGTCGTCGGCCACCGACGCGAGATCGGGCAGCGGCCGGAAGCTCAACGGCCGCCCGGCCGATCGCCGCGGCGTCCAGACGACGACATCGGTGCCACGGTGGTACGCGGCCGCCCGCGCCGACTCGGCCTGGTCCCAGTGTGCCGGCGGCTCGGGCCACGGGTCACCGAGCCGCGCCAGGTCGTTGTTGGGGTCCAGCACGATCGAGGACACGCCGCGCAGCGCGCATTCCTCCACCAGCCGCCGGATCAGCACGGTCTTCCCGGACCCGGAACCCGCGAAGATCGCCGCATGCCGCCGCAACGCGGCCAACCCGACGTCGACCGGCTGTCCATCATGGACCGAAACGCCAAGGGTCACGGACCCAGGATCGAACCCCGGCCGTGGTACGCCCTCAGCACGCTCCCCCTCGGCCGCCGGAGCGGGCCGGAGCACGCGGACAACCGCGCCACCTGCGTCAGCCGCGGCCACCTCAGCGGGGACGTGCGGCGGCACCGGATCAGGCGGGCCGTCCGGCGCCGGCACACTCGCCTCACCGACCGGTGCGTCGGCCCCGGACAGCGCCGCCACCAGGAACGTGATCTCGTCCGTCGGACGGCGGGCGACGAACCACGGTCGCAGGGTCTCGTACCCCCGCTCCCGGATCAGCTCTCGCAACGCGACCAGCGCGGCCACGTCGCTCTCCGGGAACGGCAGCGTCTGCCCGCCGGCCCGCGCGAACGTCTCGACCACCTCGGTGGTGCGGGCGCCGCCGGACCAGGGCTCGTTGCGCAGGAAGAACAGCTTGCGTTTGGCGACGCCCTCCGTGAGGCCGGCGGCCGTGCTGGCGTTGCGGATCCTGTTGAGGGCCGCGACGGGATGCCGGGACCCGATCGCCCGGAACGCCCAGTGTTCCTCGTCCTCCGTGCGCTCGTCGAGGCTGCGCCGCAGCCGCCCGTGCAGCGCGGGTTTGGTCCCCGGATGAGGGTCCAGACCGTAGAGCGAGCCGTCTCGCGAGGCGATCCAGGCCGTGAGGCCCGCCTCCAGCAGGGCGGGCACGACCGTGTCCTCGGTCGCCGCGTCCAGGGCCGGCGCCGGGTCCGCCTCGGCGCGCAACGCCGCGTACCGCGCGTCGAGAGCCGCCAGCTCACCGTCGGCCGGCCGCTCCGCCGCCTCCGGGGCCGGCCCGGCCGAGTTGGTGTGCACCAACCGGTGCATCTCCGAGACGGTGTCGGCGCGCAGGCACGCACGGACGTGGGTGTCGATCGTCCGCAGCAGTTCGCGCGGCGTGAACTGGACCGCCTCCGCGAACGCGGACGGCCGCACCGGCCACGTCGGGTGCGGCGGGGTGAAGCCCTGGTCGGCGAACGGTGCCGCGAAGCGGCGGGCGATCAGCTCCCGGCCCAGCTCGGCGCTGCCGATCTGGCGCAGCTGCACCGCTTCCCGGAAGCGGTCCTGGACCGTGTCGGTGGCCTGGGTCTTGACCAGGTGCCACGACTCGTCGAGGCAGGCGACCACCGACAGCGTGCGCCGGGTGGTCTCGCGCAGCGACATCAGGCCGCCCGCGATCTGCTCCAGCAGCAGCGCCGCCCGCCACTCGAGCCGGGTCTCGCCGTCGAGCGACTTGGCCGCCTGGTTGATCAGCAGGTCGATCTGGTCCACCGCGATCACGGTCGGCCCGGTCAGCGCCAGCAGGCGCGAGACGTCCCGGACGATCTCCTGTGCGGACCGCCGCGCCCGGCGCATCCCCCACGCCGCCCGCTCGCCCGGCTCGAGCTCGTCGTTGGCACACAGGAACTCGTGGCCCACGTCCTGGTCGCTGGTCTTCTCCGCGGCTTCCAGCACGAGTGCCCGGGCGGTGTCCTGGCAGTCGACGCCGACCTGCCGGTTGTGCTTGCGCAGCAGGTCGACGAACGCGTCCAGGATCGGCCTGGTCAGCTCGGACTCGCCGGTGACCGCCCGGCGGACCGCGCGTGGCGCGCCGACCAGGTCGGCCAGGCGGCGCAGGAACGTGCGTAGCTGACTGTCCTGCTCGGCCGTCTCCCGGTTGAGGCCATCGAGCACACTCTGCGCGACGCTGCGCCAGAACGCGCTGGCGTCCAGCAGGCTGACCAGGAAGAAGTAGCCGCCGGCGGCCTGGGTGTGCGCGCGTACCGAGCCGAGCAGGTGGGTCTTGCCACTCCCCCGCTGGCCGAGCAGCGCGACGCCGACCGGGCTCGAGTCGCTGGTGTGCTGCGCCTCCTCGAAGCTGTCGAGGATCACCCGCAGCGCGTCCTGGTGCAGCCCCTCGACGTGGAAGGTCGGCTGCCGCCAGACGTCGTCGGGCGTCGGTGCCCAGTTGAACCGGAGTGCCTTCAGCGCCCGCCGCTCGACCTCGTCCATGTCACCCACTCAGACGCCGATGGCGATCAGATGCCTGTCCTGGTTGCCGATGCGGACGGCCGCGTCGCGCTGCGCCGCCGTCAACGTCTTCTGGTTGGACTCCGGGACGATCCGCACGTCGGGGGCGCTGCTCAGCACGACGAGGGCGACGTCGACATCGGACCGGTCCGCGCCGGCCAGTCGCGGGCGCAGCGCCGCGAGCGACACCAGCTCACCGGGCCGCATCGCGATCTCCGCGTACGCCTTGCGAACCCAGGCGTCGAGGTCCGGCTGTTCGGCCGGCGCGAAGAAGTCGGACGCGGCCAGGTCGGCCCGGTCCAGGAAGCCCTGCAGCCGATTCAGCACTGTGTAAAGTGCCGCACCGCCCGCGCCGGCACCCTTCGGCGGTGACGCGCCCAACTGCGCGATCGCCTCGGCCCACCCCGCCTCCGTCAGCTCGAGGCTGACCCCTCGGCCGACCTGCCGGGTCGTGATCCAACCCCGGCGGACCAGGCGTTCCCGGTAGTCCTTCTTCAGCGCCAGCCCGCGCTCGGCGAGCCGGGCGTTGGGCACCTCCCGGGCCTCGGCCATCAGCACGATCAGCATGCAGCGCATGGCGAAGGTGACGTCGTCGGGCATGCCGATGCTCCTCTGGCGGGAAAGGGCGGGCGATGGCCGATTCTGCCGAGCCGTCCGACGTACAAGCAAGGTCGTCCACCGGATTTCCGATATCCGACACCACTGTCGTGTGTGGATCTCCATTCGGCCTGCCCGAAAGCCCCGCCGCGGCGGCCGTTCGGACGAGCCGATGTTGCCCGCGGGCGGCGCGGGCGGGCACCATAGCGAAAACCCCCGAGGAGAGGGCCCATGAGGTTCGCGCCGCCGAGCTTCCCGTGGGTCGTGGCGATCCACTCGTCGGCGGACAGCCCGACGCCGGTCGGCGCCGGCGTGGTCGTCGCCCGACACCGCGTGCTGACCTGCGCGCCGGTGGTCCGCCCGGCCTCCCGGGCGCTCGACGAGATCTGGGTCGCCTTCCCGGCGGCGGGTTCCCGGCGTGGGCGGGTCCGCCAGGTGGTCCAGGGCAGCGACCCCGACGTCGCCCTGCTCGCGCTCGACGAGCCGGCACCCGACCCCGTGCGGCCCGCCCGGGTGCGGCTCGCGCCGCTGGCCAAGCTGGCGGGTCGACCGTGGTGGTCGTTCGGCTTCCCGGACCACGACCCGGCCGGCCGGCCGGCGCACGGCACCCTTGGCGACCCGCTCGACACCGGCCAGGTCAGGCTGGTCGGCGACGGGCTGGCACCCGGCTACGCGGGCGCGCCCCTGTGGTCCCCCGACTACGAGGCCGTGATCGGGCTGGTCGCACAGGCGGCCGCCACCGGGCACTCCGGCGGCGACGGCCGCGCCGCGGGGCTCACCGACGCCCTGCCGGAGCTGAAGCTCGGCGCGCTGGCCGACTGGCGGCTCGACGCGGCGGGCGGGCCGGCCCAGACCGCGTGGGGCTGGACCCGCGACGACCAGGCCTTCCGCGGCCGGGCGGCGGTGCTGCGCGTCATCGGTGACTGGCTCGACCGGGCCGGCCCCGACGGCCGCCTGCTCGTCGTCACCGGCTCCCCCGGCGTCGGCAAGTCAGGCGTGCTGGGCCGGGTCGTGACCAGCGCGGCGCAAACGCTCGACTCCGGCGACCCCGCCGCGCCCGGCAGCGTCGCCTGCGCGGTGCACGCGGGCGGGAAGGACGCCCTGGCGGTGGCCACCGAGATCGCCGTCGCCGCCTCGGCCGCGCTGCCGACCGCGCCCGGCGACCTGCTGCCCCACCTGCGCGAGCGGCTCGCGACCCGGCCGGCCCGGTTCAACCTCGTGGTCGACGCGCTCGACGAGGCGGTACGGCCCCGCGAGGTGATCGAGACCGTGCTTGTGCCGCTGGCCCGGCAGGGCGAGCTGCTCGGTGTGCGGGTCGTCGCCGGCACCGGGTCGGACCTGCTCTCCGCGTTCGGCGACCAGGCGCACGTCGTCGACCTCGACGCGGCGGAGCACGTCAACATCTCCGACCTGGCCGGGCACGCGCTGGCGACGCTGAGCCGGGAGGCTGCCGGGCGCGGCGACAACCCGTACGCCGACCCCGCCCGCGCCGAACCGGTCGCCCGCCGGATCGCCACCCTGGCCGGCGGCAACTTCCTCGTCGCGGGCCTGGTCGCCGGCGCGCACGGGCGCAACGACGCCGAGGCCGTCGACCCGCATCGGGTGGCCTCCACGGCGACCGTGGCCGAGGCGCTCGAGGCGTACCTCCTCGGCGTCTCCCCCGCCGGCGCCACCTCGGCGCGGCTGGCGCTGACCGCGCTCGCGTTCGCCGAGCCGCCGGGTCTGCCGCTGCCGCTGTGGCGGGTGGCGATCGAGGCGCTCGGTGGCCGGGTGACCGACGACGACCTGGCCGCCTTCGCCGAAGGCACCGGCTTCCTGGTCGACTCCGGGCCGCCGGGCGTGCACCGGCTGCGCCACCGCGCGCTCGCCGACGCCCTGCTGGCGGTGCGGCCAAGCCGGGCCGACGACGAGCGCGACCTGCTCTATTCCTGGATCCGCTACGGGCACGCCACCGGCTGGGCCACCGCACCGGACTACCTGTTGCGCGCCCTGCCCCGGCACGGCATCCGCGCCGGGCTGGTCGACACGCTGCTCAACGACGACGCGTACGTGCTCAACACCGACCTCACCGCCCTGCTGGCCGCCGCCGGGGAGCCCGAGACCAGGGAGGGCCAGGCCCGGGTCGCGCTGCTGCGCCGGACGCCGCGGGCGACCCACGCGCTGCCGGCCGAGCGGGCGGCGCTGTTCTCGGTCGTCGACCGGATCGACCGGCTGGGCGCCGCTCCGCAGGCCGAGGAGGCCGCCTACCGGGCCCGCTGGGCGCACACCCCGCCCCGGCTGGAGCGGACCGTCCTCGAAGGACATTCCGACGCGGTGTACGACGTGTGCGCGGTGCCGATGGCCGGCCGCGACTTCCTCGCCTCCGCGGGCGCGGACGGCACCGTCCGGCTCTGGGACCCGCTGACCGGCCGGGTCGAGCGGGTGCTGGCCGGCGACCCGGGCGGCATCCGGGGGCTCTGGGCGGTGCCGGCCGAGGGTGGCACGCTGCTCGCCACCGCCGGCGACGACGGCACGATCGGCGTCTGGGACGCCGGCACGGGCGCGCGCCTGCGTACCCTGGCCGGTCATTCCGACTGGGTCCGCAACCTCTGCGCGGTGCCGGTTCCCGGCGGCCCGACGCTGCTGGCCTCGGCCGGCGACGACCGCACCGTCCGGATCTGGAACCCTGCGGACGGGACGCTCGCGCACACCCTGACGGGCTTCGGCGGCTGGGTCACCGCGGTCACCCACCTGCCGGTCGGCGAGCACGGCCTGGTCGCGGCGACCGGCTTCGACGGCGTGATCGCGCTGTTCGACCCGGTGACCGGCGCGTGCACCGGCGCGGTCGTCGCGCACGACGGCTGGGCGACCACGCTCTGCGCGGTGCGCGCCGGCGGCGGCGTGGCGCTCGCGTCGGCCGGCTACGACGGTGTCGTCCGGCTCTGGAACCCGCTCAGCGGCGCCCCGCTCGGCGCGATCGACCCGGGGGCCGGGCCGCTGACCGACCTGTGCACGGTCGAGGTCGACGGCACGGTGCTGCTCACCGCCACCGACGAGAGCGGTGTGCTGCATCTGTGGGAGGCCCGCGGCGGCACGGCGCGGCCGAGCCTGCGTGGCGACGTGAGCTGGATCCGGGCCGTCTGCGCGCTGCGGGTGCGCGACCGCGACCTGCTCGCCACCGCCGGCGACGACGGCACGGTGCGACTCTGGGACCCGGTCACCCGGCAGCCCGAGTCGGTGCTCGACGGCGGCCGGCCGGGCCCGGTGGTTGACGTGCGGGCCGTGCCCTGGCGCGGCGGCACCGCGGTGGCGTCGACCGGCACCGACGGCGTCGTGCGGATCTGGGACGCGGCCGGCGGGGCGCGGCTGGCCGAGCTGCCCGTGCGGGACGGCGCCGTCGCCGCGGTCTGCGCGGTGCCGGACGCCGACCGGCCGCTGCTGGCCGTCGCCGGCGACGACCACGTGGTGCGGCTCTACGACCTGCGGGACGGCTCGGCCGGTTTCGAGCTGGCAGACCACCACGAGCGGGTCAACGCGGTCTGTCCGGTCGCGGCCGGCGGTCTGCTGCTGCTCGCCACCGGAGCCGACGACGCCACGGTGCGGCTCTGGAACCCGCACGACGGTTCGGCCTACGGCGTGCTGCTCGGCCATCGCAGCTGGGTGACCGCGCTGACCACGGTGCGGCTCGGCGGCCGGGAGCTGCTCGCCTCGGGCGACAAGGACGGCACGGTCCGACTCTGGGACCTCGACGGGGGTACGCGCTGGCAGCAGCTCGCGCACACGGACGCGGTCGACGCGCTCGGCACGGTCCGCATCGACGACCGGCAGCTGCTGGTCTCGGGCGGCGCGGACGGCACGGTCCGGCTCTGGCACCCGGCGGACGGCCGGCCGCACCACGTGCTCGGCGGGCACACGGCCGCGGTGACGGGCGTGTGCGCGGTGCCCGTTGGCGGCGGCCGCGAGCTGGTCGCCTCGGCGAGCCTGGACCGGACGGTGCGGATCTGGGACCCGGTGACGGGCCGGCGCGTACGCGCGATCCCCGTGCACCACCGCGCACTGTCCTGTGCGTACACGGCGGGGATCCTGGTCGTCGGTCTTGACCGCGGTTTGCTGGGTCTGGCGGTTTAGGGTTTCGACACAGACCCTAAAAGCGCTCGGCCAGGAACTCCTCGAAGGTGACGCCGCCGTTGGCCTGGTCCGGGGCCAGGTTGGCGCCCGCGCGGAAGCTGGAGAAGACCCGGCCCGGCAGGGCGAGGTTGACCACGCGGCGGCGCCGGCGGGCCGCGCCGAGGTAGGCCTTCGCCAGCGAGTGTCCCGAACGGATCTCCGGGCCGCCGATGTCCGGCACCCGTTCCCGCGGCCCGGCGTCGACGTGCTGGACCAGGCGGTCCGCGACGTCGTGCACGTCGACCGGCTGGAAGTCGCAGGTCGGCGCGAACATCAGCGGCAGCCGTCGCTGCGCGTGGAACACCCGCATGATCAGGCTGTGGAACTGGGTCGCCCGCTGGATCGTGTACGGCAGCCCGGACGTCTCGATCAACCGCTCGCACTCGGCCTTGGCGGCGTAGTACGCGAGCGGGATCCGGTCCACGCCGACGATCGAGGTGAAGATCATGTGCGGACCTCGCGGCTGTGTGGCGGCGATCAGCCGCGAGCACGCCTCGGCGTCGCCGCGCGGCGCGGTGGCCAGGTGGAGGATCGTGTCGACCCCTTCCACCGCGGCCGGCACGCCCTCGCCGGTGCGCAGGTCGCCGCGGACCGAATGACCCGGCTGCGGGCGCCGGCTGAGCACCCGCACCTCGTGCCCCGCCTCCCGCAGCTTCTCGCACACCACCCGCCCGAGATTTCCGGTTCCCCCGGTGACCAGAACATCCCCCATAAGCGAATTGTCTACCAGAAATCGGCGAACCGACCCCGCACCGTGAGGTGCGCCACCGGCTGTCAGCCGGTGAGTCCGCCGAGCGGTCCCGTCCACGGGATGGTCGGCGGTGTCAAACGCCCGGTCGCCAGAGTGGTCGATCGGGTTGACCAATGCCGATCTCGACGGCGCGCCGGAAGACTGGCGCGATGTCCTACCCTCCCCAGCCCGCGGCACCGAACTGGTTCGCGCGGCTCTCCCCGCGGCGCCGGGTCGGCGTGCTGCTGGGTGCGGCGCTGCTGCTCTGCTGCGGTGGCGCGGCCGGGTTCGTGGCACTGCTGCCCGGCCCCGAGCAGTCGGCCGGGCGCAGGACGGCCCTGGTCGAGCCGGCCGGCCCGGCGTCCGCCGCCGACGGCCCGCACGCCGCGCCCGCACCGGCGACAGCCGTCCCGACGACCGTGCGGCCGAACCCGACTCCGACCCCGACCTCGGCCGTCGCCGCGACCACTGCCCCGAGCAAGGCCGCTACCCAGGCCGCGCCGAAGCCGGTCAGCTACGCCAACTGCGCCGCGGTAAGGGCCGCCGGCAAGGCACCCCTGCGCCGCGGCCAGCCGGGCTACCGCACCGCCCTGGACGCCGACCGCGACGGCGTCGCCTGCGAGAGCGCGACCCGGGCCAACGGCGGCGACGCACCCAACCCGCCGCCGAAACCCAAGGTCAGCAGGGCCACCGATCCGAGGTTCGGCACGTGCAAGGAGGCCAAGGCGAACGGCTACGGCCCGTACACGCGCGGCGAGCCCGAGTACGACTGGTATCGCGATGCGGACAACGACGGGAAGGTCTGCGAATAGGGTCGAAGGGAGCGAAACCGACCGGAAGGAGCATGGCCATGGAGCTGACGTTGACCACGTTCCTTTCGGTCGACGGGGTCATGCAGGGGCCGGGCAGCCCGACCGAGGACACCACCGGTGGCTTCGCGCGCGGCGGCTGGATGGTCCCGTACCTCGACGAGGACACCAACGTCTTCATGCACGACGTGCTGAACCGGGCGGAGGCGCTGCTGCTCGGCCGCCGGACCTACGAGATCTGGGCCGCGTACTGGCCGCGGATGGCCCATCCGGTCGCCGGCCGGTTCAACGGGCTGCACAAGTACGTGGCCACCCGCACGCTGACGGTGACCGACTGGGAGCCGGCCACGCTGCTCCTCGACGACATCGCCGAGGCGGTGGTGGCGCTCAAGGAGCAGCCGGGCGGCGAGCTGCAGGTGCACGGCAGCGGCGAGCTGGCCCGCCACCTGATGTCGCACGACCTGTTCGACGCGTACCGGCTGCTGACCCTGCCCGTCGTGGTCGGCGACGGCGCCCGGCTCTTCGACGTCATGGGGCTGCCGACCGGGCTGGACCTGGTGCACACCAGCGGCACCGACGCCGGCATGGTGATCAACGTCTACCGGCCGACGGGCCGCGCCAGCTACGGCACGCTCGACCTCAGGGACTGAGTCAGGGCCGGCAGGGCGGTGCCGAGCGGTGCGTCGATCCTGACGGTCGCGTACGCGTCGCCCCTGGTCGGCCCCTGGTTGACGATCGCCACCGGTATCCCGAGCTTCGCCGCCCGCAGCACGAACCGGCGCCCCGACATCACCGTCAACGACGAGCCCAGCACGAGCAGCGCCCGGGCGGCGCCGACCGCGGCGAAGCACCGGTCGACCCGCTCCGCCGGCACGCTCTCGCCGAAGAAGACCACGTCGGGCTTGAGGACGCCGGCCCGGCAGCGGGCGCAGTCGACCGGCCGGAAGACGGCGACGTCCGCGTCGGCGAGGTCGACGTCGCCGTCGGGGTTGACGGCCGCGGCCAGCGCGGCGAACGTCGGGTTGGCTACCCGCAGCCGGCTGTCCAGCTCGGCGCGGCGCGTGGTCTGGCCGCAGTCGAGGCAGACGACCCGGTCGATGTTGCCGTGCAGCTCGACCACGTCGCGGGCGCCGGCAGCCTGGTGCAGGCCGTCGACGTTCTGGGTGAGCACCGCCGAGACCAGCCCGGCCCGCTGCAGGTCGGCGACCGCGCGGTGGCCGGCGTTGGGCTCGGCCCGGCCGATAACCCGCCAGCCCACGTGGCTGCGCGCCCAGTAGCGCTGGCGGGCGGCGGCGTCACGGGTGAACGTCTGGTAGGTCATCGGCGCGAACTTCCGCGCCGCCCCGGTGGGGCCGCGATAGTCGGGAATGCCGGATTCGGTGGACAGGCCGGCACCGCTCAACACGGCGACGCCACCGCCGGCCACCAACTCGGCCAGCGCGGACAACGGGTCAGGCACCCGTCCATGGTGCCTGATCGTCACCGCGGGGCGAACGCGCAGAACTCGTTGCCGCCGGGGTCGGTCATGATCCACCAGGAGATGTCGGCGTCGGGCTCGCGGAGCACCTGGGCGCCGGCCGCGACCAGGTCACTGGGGTCGGGCGCGGTGAGGGTGACGTCCCAGTGCATCCGGTTCTTGACGGTCTTGCGCTCGGGCACGGAGTCGAAGACCCAGTACTCCCATGGGAAGCCGGCCGCGCCGACCACCGACGCGGCCGCGCCGCCGCCGGTCTCCACCAGGCCGCCACCGCGACCGGGTCGGCGGAGTCGACCACGAGCTCGTAGATCTCGACGGAGGCCGTAGCCCCGGGACGGGGCGGGAACGCGCAGAACAGGTTGCCGTCCGGGTCGGCCAGCACCCACCAGCCGATCTCCGCGTCGGGGCGGCGCAGCAGGG
Source organism: Asanoa iriomotensis (assembly GCF_016862515.1). Classification (GTDB taxonomy): domain Bacteria; phylum Actinomycetota; class Actinomycetes; order Mycobacteriales; family Micromonosporaceae; genus Asanoa; species Asanoa iriomotensis. Next base: position 28,439 of record NZ_BONC01000044.1, on the reverse strand, counting down.
TCGCGCCGGCGGCGACCAGCGACGCCGGGTCGGGGGTGGGCAGCCGCAGGTCGAGGTGGACGCGGGTCTTCCCGGTGCGCGGCTCGGGCACCGGGTTGACCCAGAGACTCCAGTCACCGGGCATCAGGTGGTCGACCCGCGGCGGCTTGCCGGGATCCTCGGCGAGCGTGCCGCCGAGCGCGGCGGCCCAGAACCGGGCCAGCCGCGGCGCGTCGACGGAGTCCAGGCAGATGTCGCGCAGCGCAGCGATCGTCACGGCGGCCAGTGTCCCCCGGCCCGCTTTGCTCTGCATCCATATACGCACCACCCCCGGCGCCGGGCGGTGCGTATGTGGATGCAGAGCAAAGCAACGCCAGACTTGCGGTAATCGTCCGGATACGGTGGTCAGATGGCGAATGCGATCATCGCCGAGCGGCTGGGCAAGACCTACGGCTCCGTGGCCGCCGTGGTCGACCTGGACCTCGCCGTGCCCGAGGGCACCGTCCTCGGGCTGCTCGGCCCGAACGGCGCCGGCAAGACCACGACCGTGCGCATGCTGACCACGTTGATCATTCCGACCTCCGGGCAGTGCGAGGTCGGCGGCATCGACGTGATCGCGCACCCCAACCAGGTGCGCCGGATCATCGGCGTCTCCGGGCAGTACGCGGCCGTCGACGACTACCTGACCGGCTACGAGAACCTCGAGATGGTCGGCCGGCTCTACCACCTGGGCAAGCGGAAGGCCCGGAAGCGGGCCAAGGAACTGCTGGAGCAGTTCGAGCTCACGGACGCCGCGAACCGGCCCGCGAAGACCTACTCCGGTGGCATGCGGCGGCGGCTCGACCTCGCCGGTGCGCTGGTCGTACAACCTCCGGTGATCTTCCTGGACGAGCCGACCACGGGGCTCGACCCGCGCAGCCGGCTCGGCATGTGGGGCGTGATCAGCGACCTGGTCAAGGCCGGTTCGACGCTGCTGCTGACGACGCAGTACCTCGAGGAGGCCGACCGGCTCTGCGACGACATCGTGGTGATGGACCACGGCCGGGCCATCGCGCAGGGCACGGCGGCACAGCTCAAGGCGCAGATGGGCGGCGAGCGGCTGGCGGTCGCGGTCAGTGAGCGCGACGAGTTGGGTCCCGCGGCCGACGTGCTGCGGTCGGTCGGCATCGGCGAGCCCGAGGTCGACGACCAGGCGCGCGAGGTCAGCGTGCCCATCGACCGCGGCACGGCGGCGCTGGTCGAGGCCGTGCGCAAGCTGGACGCCGCCGACGTCACCCCGACCAACCTGGAGATCCGCAAGCCGACGCTGGACGACGTGTTCCTCACGCTGACCGGCCAGCCGGCGGAGGAGCAGGAGATCGGGGGTACGCCGTGACCATGGTGCTCGAGGCCGCCAACGACGGCTGGGTCGTCACCAAACGCAACCTGCTCAAGATCAAGCGGGTGCCGGACCTGGTGATCTTCTCGACCATCCAGCCGATCATGTTCGTGCTGCTGTTCGCGTACGTGTTCGGTGGCGCGATCGCCACGCCGGGCGTGAACTACCGCGAGTTCCTGATCCCCGGCATCTTCGTGCAGACGGTCGCGTTCGGCGCCGGCGTCACCGCCATCGGGCTCGCCGACGACCTGCAGAAGGGCATCGTCGACCGGTTCCGCTCGCTGCCGATGTCGCGCGGCGCGGTGCTGTTCGGGCGCACCTCGTCCGACCTGATCAACAACGTGTTCACCGTGATCGTCATGTCGGTCACGGGCGTGATCGTCGGTTGGCGGATCAACGACGGCTTCCTCCGCGGCGTCGCCGGCTACGCCATCCTGTTCCTGTTCGCGTACGCGATGAGCTGGATCTCGGCCGTGATCGGGCTGTCGGTGAAGTCCGTCGAAGTGGCACAGAGCGCGGGCTTCATCTGGATGTTCCCGCTGACCTTCCTGTCGAACGCGTTCGTGCCGACCTCGTCGCTGCCGCCGGTGCTGAGACCCGTGGCCGAGTGGAACCCGATCTCCTCGGTGGTGCTCGCCCTGCGCGACCTGTGGGGCAACGCACCGGCCGGCGTGGCACGCGGCACCGGCTTCCCGGCCGAGCACCCGATCGGGCTGGCGATCGGCTGGTGCCTGCTGATCCTGGCGATCTTCGTGCCGATGTCGATCGCCCGCTACCGCCGCGCCGCCAGCCGCTGAGGCGGGCACGAAAACCCGTCGCGCGAGGCCCGCGGCCGGGCGCAGGATCACCGCGTGGTCTTCCTGGAAACCGCCCGGCTGCGGCTGCGCGACCTCGGCGACGGCGACGCCCACGACCTGTTCGCGCTCCACGACGACCCCGAGGTCATGCGGTTCATCAACGGGGGCAAACCGGCCAGCCGCGACGCCATCGTGCGCCGGACGCTGCCGAAGATGACCAGGGGCTTTCCGGCGTACGGCGGTGGGCGCGCCTGCTGGGCCGCCGAGGAGCGCGCCTCCGGGCGGTTCGTGGGCTGGTTCGCGCTGCCGCCGCTCGATCCCGACCGGCCCGACGTCGCCGATCTCGGCTACCGGCTGCGCCGCGACGCGTGGGGCCTGGGCTATGCCACCGAAGGCGCCCGGGCGCTGGTCGACAAGGGATTCCGCGACCTCGGCATCGGCCGGATCATCGCCGACACGATGACCGTCAACACCGGGTCGCGGCGGGTGCTCGAGAAGGTCGGGCTGACCTTCGTGCGCACGTTCACCGGCGAGTGGCCCGACGTGATCGAGGGCTCGGAGCACGGCGACGTCGAGTACGCGCTCACCCGGGATGCCTGGGCCGCGGCGCGGGGCTAGGGTCTCGGCCATGGACCGACCGTTCCTGCGCCCCAACGGGATGGTGCTCGGCGCTCCCGACCCCCGGCGGCTCGCCGACTTCTACGAACGCCTGCTCGGCTGGCCCCGCGGCGCGGACGAGCCCGAGTGGGTCACGCTCAAGCCGCCCGGCGGCGGCATCGGGCTGTCCTTCCATCTCGAGACCGACCACGTGCCGCCCGTCTGGCCTTCCCGTGCCGGCGAGCAGCAGATCCAGGTGCACCTCGACGTCGAGGTGCGCGACCTGGCGACGGGGGTCGCCTGGGCCGAGCAGCAGGGCGCCGCGCTCGCCGCGTTCCAGCCGCAGGACGACGTCCGAGTCATGATCGACCCGGTCGGACACCCGTTCTGCCTCTGGGTGGCCGGCTAGAGCTCGGCCCAGACGACTTTGCCGGTCTGGCCGGTGCGGGTCAGTGTGCCCCAGCCGCGGGCGACCGCGGCGACGATGGACAGGCCCCGGCCGCCCACCTGGGACGGGTCCGGCGCCCGCACCGTCGGCTGTTCGCCGCTGCCGTCGATGACCTCGATCCGCAGCCCGTCGGCGCACCGCCGGACCACGAGTTCCCCACCAGCCCCGGTGTGCGCGACCGCGTTCTGGACCAACTCCGTCGTCACCAGCAACGCGTCGTCGGTCAGGTGCACGAGCTTCCAGCGTTCGAGCGCCGCGCGCACGGCCCGGCGGACCGCCGCCGCGTTGGCGGCGCGGCCGAAGGGCAAGCGCAAGGCGTCCACGGGGCTCTTTGTACCCAGGTGGCGAGCCGGCCATGCCAGACTCTGGAGGATGCCGGAGATCGTCGAGCTGCTGGCCTCGCCCGCGCACCGGTTCGAAGGCCGGCCCGCCGACGGTCCCGCGCCCGCGCCGCCCGGTGAGCTGGTCACGGAGGTCACGATCCGGGCCGGGCTCGGCATCGTCGGCGACCGCTACTTCAACCACCCGGCGCACCGCGAGGCCGCGGTGACCGTGATCGCCCGCGAAGGGCTGCCGCCGGGCACCGGGCTCGCGCAGGTCCGCCGCAACATCCTGGTCGCCGGGATCGCCGTGGACGACCTGGTCGGGCGGGTGCTGAGCCTCGACTCGGGCACCGGCCCGGTCCGGCTCGCGGTCCGCCGCCGCGCCAACCCGTGCGCGTGGCTCGACACGACGATCGGCCCGGGCGCCTGGCGGGAGCTGCGCGGCCGGGGCGGGGTGCGCTGCACTCCGCTCGACGACGGCACGCTGCGGGTCGGTCCGGTGGAAGCGCAGATATCCTGACAAAATGGCGGTGATCCTGACGCCGGACCAGCGCGCCCGCGTGTTCGTCAGCTCCACCCTGGACGAGCTGGCGGCGGAGCGGCGGGCCGTGCGGGACGCCGTCGCCAACCTGCGACTCGTACCCGTGATGTTCGAGCTCGGCGCCCGCCCGCACCCGCCACGCGAGGTCTACCGCGCCTACCTCGAACAGAGCCAGATCTTCATCGGCGTGTACGGCGAAAGCTACGGCTGGATCGCGCCGCACGACCGGGTCTCCGGCCTCGAGGACGAGTTCGAGCTGGCCCGGGCCCTGCCCAGGCTGATCTACGTGCAAGAGCCCGCGCCGGCCCGGGACCCCCGGCTGACGGCCATGCTCGACGGGATCCGCCACGAGGCCGCCGTGACCTACCGCCGGTTCGAGACGCCTGCGGAGCTGCGCGACCACGTCGAGCACGACCTCGCCGTGCTGCTCTCGGAGCGGTTCGCCCGACCGCCGGCCGCGCCGCCGTCGGGGCCGGCACCGGAGGCCGGCCGGCTGCCCGCCTACCGGACCGCGCTGATCGGCCGCGACGACGACCTGGCAGCGGTGGCCGGGCTGCTCACGGACCCGGACGTCCGGCTGGTCACGCTGGCGGGCCCCGGTGGCATCGGCAAGACCCGGCTGGCGGTGGCCGCCGCCGAGCGGGTGACGGACGCCTTTCCGGACGGCACGCCGTTCGTCGACCTCTCCGCGGTCACCTCCGCCGACCTGCTGGGCGAGGCGTTGGCCCGCGGGCTCGGCGTGCGCCCCGGCGGCGGGCTCGCCCGCACAGAGGTGGCGACCTGGTTGCGCGCCAAGCGGCTGCTGCTCGTCGTCGACAACTTCGAGCAGCTCGGCGACGAAGCGCCGGTGATCGGCGAGATCCTGCGGGCCGCGCCCGGCGTGACCGCCCTGGTCACCAGCCGGGCGCCGCTGCGGCTGGCCGCCGAGCGGCTCTACGAGGTGCCGCCGCTGTCCGGGCCGCCGGACTCCACCGACCCCGCGACCGTGGCCGCCGGCTCGGCCGCGGTGCGGCTGTTCGTCGACGTGGCCGGCGCGGCGGTGCCCGGTTTCGCGTTGACGGACGCGAACGTCGCCGCCGTCGCCGAGATCGTCCGCCGGCTCGACGGGCTGCCGCTGGCCATCATGCTGGCCGCCGCCAAGGTCCGGCTGCTCTCGCCCGCCGCGATCGTCGAGCGCCTGACCGACCGGTTCGCCCTGCTCACCGGCGGTGCGCGCGACCTGCCCGACCGGCAGCGCACGCTGCGCGACACCATCGCCTGGAGCTACCGCCTGCTCGGGCCCGCGGAGCAGGCGTTGTTCGACCGGCTCGGCGTCTTCGCCGGCGGCTTCGACCTAGACGCGGCCGGCGCGGTCACGGACGGCGACCCGTTGGAGGAGCTGGCGACGCTGGTCGAGTCCGCCCTGGTCAACCAGCAGTCGATGGCGGACGGCACCGCCCGCTTCGGGATGCTCGAAAGCATCCGCGGCTACGCCCTGCAGCGGCTCCGCGAGAGCGAAGTCTGGGTGGCCACGCGCCGGGCCCACGCCGCGCACTACCTCGGGCTGGCCCGGGCCGCGCAACCCCACCTGGACGAGGCCGCCGGACCGATGTGGATGAGCCGGCTGGAGCTCGAGCACGACAACGCCAACACCGCCCTGGACTGGCTCCTGTCGGCGGACCCGGCGGCCGCGCTCGACCTGCTCTGGGTCAGCTGGGTCTTCTGGTGGCGGGGCGGCCACATCGACGAGGTCAACCGGCACCTGGGCGAGATCCTGGGCACGGGCGCGCGGTTGGATCCGCGGCGGACCGGGCTGGCGTTCTTCCTGGCCGGCGGCGGTGCGTTCGCCTCCGGTCAGGTCGACCAGGCCCGCGCGCTGCTGGAGCGCGCGCTGCCGCTGCTGCGGGCGGCCGGTGACGACGGCGATGTGGCGCTCTCGGCCGCCACCCTCGGCCCGTTCGCGCAGGCCCGTGGCGAGCGGGAGCAGGCCGCCCGCTACCTGGCCGAGGCCTTGGAGACCGCCGGCAGGCTGGAGCACCGATGGCAGCTCAGCTACGTGCACAGCCGGCTCGCGCTGCTCGCCGCCGGTGAGGGCCGCCGGCGCGACGCGCAGGGCCACCTGCGGGTCGCGCTCGAGACCTCGGGCGCGGCGCAGGAACACGTCGCCTCGCTGGTCGCCCACTACACCGCGGCGGTCTGCGACCTGGCCTTCGAGGAACCGGTCGCCGCGCATCGGCACCTGCTCGACGGGCTGGCGGTGGCGGCGACGGAACGGGACGAGGCCACCGTCGGCACGTTCCTGGCGGCGATCGCCGAGCTCGAGTGCCGCCACGGGGACCTAGCGCAGGGTGTCCGGCTGGCCGCCGCCGCGGCCGCGTTGCGCACACCCTCCAGCGAGCTGTGGATCCGCGCGTGCGTGGCGCCGTTTCCGGCGATCGAGCTGGACCAGGCGAGGGCTCGGGCCCGGCTGGGCGACGAGGCGTACGAGGCCGCCTGGCGAGCGGGCGAGGCGATCGGCGTGGACCGGGCCATCGCCGAGGCGACCACCTAGCGCTCAGCCGACCGCGCTCCCTCCGCTCGCAGCGAGCGGACGATCGCCCCGGCCGCGCGCCAGCCGCTGGCCAGGGCGCCCTGGATGGACGGGCTGTCGCGGTGGTCCCCGGCCGTGAACAGCCCGTCGCCGAGGGAGACCGGCCGGCGCAGCCGGCCCTGCGGTGGCGGCGCCGCCGGCAGGGCCGCCGGGATCGCGACCGTCTCCAGGTGCGACCACTGCGTGACCGGCACGCCGTAGAGCCGCCCCAGCTCGGTGCGGACCACCGGCTCCGGCGGTGCGGACGGACCGACCACGGAGGTGGCGATCAACGCCTGCCCGGGCGGCGCGTAGCTCGGTGCCGCCGCCGAGACCACGACCGTGTTCGCGACGAGCTCGCGGCGGTCGCCGTCCAGCAGCAGCGTCGGCTCGGCCAGCGGCGGCACCGGGCTGGTGTGGTAGTAGGTGGTCAACCCGTGCATCCGCGGCTCCGGCACGCCCGGCAACAGCGGCGTCACGGCGGCGACCAGCACCGCCCGGCAGCGCACGACCCCGCCGTCCACGAGCGACACCGAGCCGGGCGCGACGGCGCCGACCCGCGCCGAGGTGTGCAGCCGCTCGGCCGGCAGCGGCGCGGCCACCGCCTCGGGCAGCGCCGCCATCCCGGCCGCCGGCACGGCGATCCGGCCGCGAGCGAACGACCGCACGATCATCGCCAGCACGTGGCTGGAGGTCTCCAGCGAGCGGTCGGCCAGCACGCCGGACAGGAACGGCCGGGCCAGCTCCTCGACGAACGCGTGCGAGAGCCCGGCCTGGTGCAGGGCGACCTCCGCGGTGGTCTCCGGCGCGTCCAGCAGCCGGGCCGGCGGCAGCGACGCGTAGCGGGCCACGAGCGCCGCGAAGCGCACCAGGTCGAGGCGGGTGCCGAGCCGGCTGGCCGCGCCCAGCGAGGCGCCGAGGACGCCTGGGCGCAGCGACGCGGCGAGCCGGATCAGGTCGGGCCCGCGCCGGACCAGCACGCCGGGCGTGAAGAAGCGGAGGTCGAGGGCGGCCAGGTCGACCAGGGCGGCCAGCCTCGGGTACGCGGTGTTCAGCACCTGGAAGCCCCGGTCGAGCCGGTAACCGTCGACGAGGTCCGTGGCGACCCGGCCGCCGAGGCGGTCGGCCGACTCCAGCAGCACCCAGTCGAGCCCGGCGCGGTGCAACCGGCGGGCGGCGGCCAACCCGGCCAGGCCACCGCCGACGACGACCACGTCGACCGAGGCGGGCGTGCTGTCAGGCATCGGTCGTGAGCGTAACGGCGCGCGACCGGCCGGCGCACGGTTTCCGTCCGCCGTGGACCCTCGTACCCGAGGATGGGGTGATGCGGATTTCCGGTGCTGTCGCCCTGGTCACCGGCGCGTCGTCGGGCATCGGCCGGGCCACCGCGCTGGCCCTGGCCGCCGAGGGCGCCAACGTCATCGTGCACGGGCGCGACCGGCCGGCGCTGGACGCGCTCGCCGCCCGGCTCGACGGGCACGCGCTGGTCGCCGACCTGGCCGTCGCGGGCGAGGCGGAGCGGCTGGGCGAGGCGGCGCTGGAGCGGGCCGGCCGCGTCGACATCCTCGTCGCGAACGCCGGCGCCGGCTGGGCGGGCCCGTTCGAGGAGATGGCCGACGCCGACCGGGACCGGCTGCTGACGGTCAACCTGGCCGCCCCGATCGCGCTGACCAAGGTGCTGCTGCCCGGCATGCGGGAGCGGGGCGCCGGCTACCTCGCCTATGTGACCTCGATCGCCGGCCGCACCGGGGTCGCGGGCGAGGCCGTCTACGCGGCGACCAAGGCCGGGGTGGACAGTTTCGCCGAGAGCCTGCGGCTGGAGTTGCGCGGCAGCGGTGTCGACGTGGGCGTTCTGGTGCCGGGTGTCGTGCAGACCCGATTCTTCGAGCGCCGCGGGCGCCCGTACGGGCGGCAGCGACCGGCTCCGCTCGACCCCGGCCCGGTCGGGCGGGACCTGGTGGGCCTGATCGCCAGCGGTGGCGCGGAGCTCTACCGGCCCGGGTGGCTGCGGCTCCCGGTCGCGATCCGGGGTACTGTTCCGGGCGCCTACCGGGCCCTGGCCAGCCGTTTCGGCGGCAGTTAAGGGCGGTCGCGGTCGATGCTGTGCGAAGCTCGACTTGGCTGGGTACGCAGAGAGTCGGGTGGCCGAGACGTAGGGAACAAGAGTGGTCTGGGCGGTAGGTTTCGCGCTGCTGGGCGCACTGCTCTTCGGCACCTCGGCCGCTTTGCAACAACATGCGGCCCGCCAGACCGACTACGCACCAGCGCACCCGGGCGAACCCGGCACCCCGCAGCACGTCGTCGTGGTGGTGTCCCTGGTCCGGCTGATCCGGCGCCTGTTCCGCCGCCCGCTCTGGCTGATCGGCTGGTGCGCCAACCTCCTCGGCTTCGGCGCCCAGGCGGCGGCACTGCACTTCGGCTCGGTCGCCCTGGTCCAGCCCCTGCTGGTGACCCAGCTGCTGTTCGCCCTCCCGCTGTCGCTGTCGCTGCGCCACCGGCGGCCCGACTGGCGTGACCTGGTCTCCGCCTCGCTGATCTGCGGCGGGCTGGCGGTGTTCCTGAGCGTGCGCGGTGTCGCGCCGCGGGCCGACGTGGCCAACCGCGGCTGGGCGATCCTCGCCGGCCTGGTCACCGCCGTCGCCGTCGTGGTGATCATCGGCCTGGCCACCGGGCGGCGGCCCGAGATCCACTCGACGATGATCGCGATCGCGGCCGGTCTCTGCTTCGCCTACAGCGCCGTGGCGCTGAGCCTGACCGTCGAGGACCTGCTGCACCGGGGCATCGCGGCGACCGCCGTCGACTGGCCCGGCTACGCGTTGGCGGTTTCGACCCTGACGGGCCTCCTGCTCGAACAAGGTGCCTTCGCGGCGGGTTCACTGCCTCCGGCCGTCGCCGCGATGAACATCACCAATCCGATCGCCAGCTACCTGATCGGCATCTTTGCGTTCAACGTCACACTTCCCGACAGTGCGACGCAGCTCACAGCCTTGGCCATCGCTGCCGTGTTGATATCGGCAGGAGCGATCGGTCTGGCGCACTCACCGAGCGTCCGGGCCGACCGGGACGAGGAATACGGGGTGCAGGCTGGCCGGCCACCCGGCCCCCCGCGACCCCAGACGAGCCACTGAACCGGCTGAAGCGCGCGTTTCGGCCCGGAAACGGGGGCGGCGACGCAACCTGGAAGTGTGCACCTGAGAAAGGGGCCCGAGCCGGCCGCGTGGGGCAGCCCGGACGGCACGGCGGGCGTGCGCGCCGAACGGCCCAGGCCCGGCCTGATGCGCGAAGCTGTCCTGCTGCTCGCGGTGGTGGTGCTCTACACGGCCATCTCCCGCGGCGGTGGCCTGAACCGCGAGGGCATCGCCCTGGCGCACGGCCGCGACCTGCTCGACCTCGAGCGTGTCCTGCGCATCGACGTGGAACGGTCGCTGAACGCCTGGCTCTCTCCGCAGAGCGTGCTCTCGGTGCTGGCCAACTACGAGTACGCGTTCGCGTACGTCGCCTCCTCGTTCGGCCTGCTGATCATCCTGTATCTCATCCGTTCCCCGTGGTACCGCTGGGCGCGCAGCGCGTTCGTGATGATCAACCTGATCGGCATCTCGATCTTCGCGATCTACCCGACGGCGCCGCCGCGGCTGCTGCCGGGCGAGGGTTTCGTCGACACGGTCACCGCGGGCCAGACGTTCGGGTCGTGGGGCTCGCCGCTGACCGCCGACGCCAACCACCTGGCGGCCATGCCGTCTCTGCACGTGGCATGGGCGGTCTGGGTGACCATCGTGGTCAGCTCGATCTTCGCCGGGCGCTGGTGGGTCAAGGCGATCTGCCTGCTGTACGTGGGCCTCACGACGACCGTCATCATGGCGACCGCCAACCACTACGTGCTCGACGCGGTCGCCGGCGCCCTGGTCACGCTGGTCTCGGTCGGCCTGGTCACGCTGGTCATGGACAAGCCGAACGCGAAACGGCCGCGGCTCGCCCCGGCCGACGCGTTCTTCCTGCACGCGGAGACCGCCAGCGGCGACGCACAGCACGCGGGCGGCGTGGTCGTCCTGCGCGACCAGCGCACCGGCCCGGAGTTCCGGGCGGACCTGAGGGCCCGGTTCGAGGCCCAGCTCGACCGGATGCCACGGTTCCGACACCGGGTGGCGGAGGGTTCGTTCTGGCGCCGGCCGCGCTGGGAGCGGGCGGACGTCGACTGGGACTGGCACCTGCCGGTCACGGACCTGAGCCGGCCCGACGGGACTCCGGGCGGTCCGGCCGCGCTGGCGGAGTTCGTCGCCGGCCTGCAGCGCGCACGCCTGCCCCGGGACCGTCCATTGTGGCGGTGCCACACGCTCACCGGCGTCACGGCCGGTGAGATCGTCGTCGTGCTGACCGTGCACCGCGCGGTCGCCGACGGGCTGTCGCCGCTGGTCCCGCTGCTTGACCCGCCGCCCGAACCCAGGGCGACGGACCTGCCCCGGCTCGGCATGTTCCGGCGCGCCCGCGCCGTGCTGACCGGCCTCGCGCAGCTCGCCCGGGACGGCCGGGCACCGCACCGGCTGCCCACCGGCACACCGCGCGACCGCGACTACGCCCTGGCCCGGGTGCCCACGTCGATCGTGCGGGAGGCGGCCAAGGCGTACGGCGTGGGAGTCGACGACCTGCTGCGGGCGGCGGTGGCCGGAGCGCTCAAGCGGGAGGTGCCGGCGGCGGCGGACGTACGCGTCAACGTGCCATTGACCATGCCCTCCCCCACCGCGGCCCGCGCGGTGACCGCAGCCACCCTGGTCGACCTCCCGCTCGGCCCGGACGACGAGGTCGAGCGGCTGCGGGAGGTCGTGCGCCGCGGCGAGCGCCTGCGGACCGGCACCCGCGCACGGGCCGGCCGGTTCCTGGTGGGCACCGCGAGCGGAGCGCTGCCGCCGCCGGCACAGCGGTGGTTTGCCAAGGTCGTTTACGGGAAGCGCTTCTTCGAGGGCATCGTCGCCACGATGGCCGGGCCCACCGGCGCCTACCGGCTGGCCGGCGGGGCCGTGCACTGGGCGCACCCCGTCGTGCCACTCGCACCGGGTGCGCCGCTGGCGGTCGGCGTCATCGGCTGGGACCGGTGCCTCGACATCGGGGTCAGCGCCGACCCGGCGCTGGGCACGGACGCCCACCGCCTCGCCGTCGCGATGATGGCGGTCATCGACGAGTTGTCACGCCGGTCGGGCGCGCCGGACGCGCGCCCACGGAGCAGATCAAGCGAGGAATTTGGACAGTTCTGGCCTGTTTTCCGCGAAGAAGGCATACCTGTCCGTAAAGATGTGAGGTAACCGGCGCACCAGACCCACGGGCCGGCGATGCGAGTCCGATCTATGGCGATCGCCGCGAGTGGCCTGGGCACCGCGGACGAAGGGGGCAGCACCAAAAGATGGGCTCGATACAGGGGGAGCAATCGAGCGAGGTGACGGCCGTCATGGTCGTCGAGTCCAACCCGGACGCGCCGCGACCGGGCAGCATTGCGGACATGACCTCCCTCCCTGACCCGGCGGGCACCGACGACGCGTACCTGCGCGCCAAGGAGCAAGCCGAGAACTTCCCGGTGGCACTGCGGATCCTGCCGCGCCGTCACCGGGCGCACCTGCTCGCCGTGTACGACGTGGCCCGGGTGATCGACGACCTGGGCGACCGCGGCCACGGTGACCGCCGGCCCGCACTGCGGGCGTTCGACGAGGACATCGACGCCCTCTTCGGCGGTGGCACCCCGCGCCATCCCGTGCTCCAGCGGCTGCGCCCCACCGTGCTCGCCTGCGACCTGTCCGCCGACCCGTTCCACGACCTGGTCGCCGCCAACCTGCTCGACCAGGACAAGGCCGCCTACGGCACCTACGACGAACTGGTCGGCTACTGCCGGCTGTCGGCGGACCCGGTCGGCCGGATCGTCCTGCGCGTGTTCGGTGCGACCGAGCCACACCTCGAAGACCTGTCGGACCGGATCTGCACCGCGCTGCAGATCGTCGAGCACTGCCAGGACGTCGCCGAGGACCGCCGCAACGGCCGGATCTACCTGCCGCTGGAGGACCTCGACCGGTTCGGCGTGCGACCCACCGACCTGGACGCACCGCGGGCCAGCCCCGCCGTGCGGCGGCTGGTCGAGTTCGAGGCCGAGCGGGCCGGCACCCTGCTCGACGACGGCCTGCCGCTGCTGCGGCTGCTGCGCGGCTGGGCCCGGCTCGCGGTCACCGGCTACGTCGCCGGCGGCCGGGCCACCCTCTACGCGCTGCGCAACGCCGAGTGGGACGTGCTAACCCGGACGCCACGCCCGAAGAAGCGCGACGTCGTCGCGCAGGCGCTCGCCGCGACGCTCGGCCAGGGGGTGATGTCCCGGTGACCGTGGACACGCTGACCAGCGCGTACGAGACCTGCGAGGCGATCACCCGCAGCGAGGCGCGCAACTTCTACTACGGCATCCGGCTGCTGCCCCCGGCCAAACGCACCAGCCTCTGCGCCGTCTACGCGCTGGCCCGCCGGATCGACGACATCGGCGACGGCGACCTCGCCCCGGCCGACAAGACGACCGCGCTGGCCGGGCTCAAGACGGAACTGTCCGACATCGACCGCAGCAGCGACCCCGTGCTGCTCGCCGTCGCGGACACGGCCCGGCGCTACCCACTGCCGGTCGACGCGTTCGGCGAGCTGGTCGACGGCGTGCAGATGGACCTCGACGGCACCCGCTACGACACGTTCGACCAGCTCGTCGGCTACTGCCGGTGCGTGGCCGGCTCGGTCGGTCGGCTGTGCCTCGGCGTGTTCGGCTCGCGGGCGGACCCGCGCGCGAGCGAGTACGCGGACGCGCTCGGCATCGCCCTGCAGCAGGTCAACATCCTGCGCGACATCCGCGAGGACCTCACCAACAACCGGGTCTACCTGCCCGCCGAGGACCTGCACCGGTTCGGCGTGCGGCTGGCGCTGGACGCGCAGGGCAACCTGGTCGACCGCGACGGCGGCCTGGCCCGCTACATCGCGTTCGCGGCCGAGCGCGCCCGCCTCTGGTACGAGCGCGGCCTGCGCCTGCTGCCCCTGCTCGACCGCCGCAGCGCCGCGTGCGCGGCGGCCATGTCGGGCATCTACCGGCGGCTGCTCGAACAGATCGCCGCCAACCCGCGGCTCGTCTACGACCGCAGGCTGTCGCTGACCGGCTGGCAGAAGGCGACGGTGGCCGTGCGGGCGATGGCGGGTGTCTCATGACCCGCGCCGACGTTGCGGTGGTCGGTGGCGGGCTCGCCGGCATCACCGCCGCGCTGCGGTTGGCCGACGCGGGCCGGCGGGTGACGCTCGTCGAGAGCAAGCCCTGGCTCGGCGGGTTGACGCACTCGTTCCGGCGGGACGAGCTCGACGTCGACAACGGCCAGCACGTGTTCCTGCGCTGCTGCACCGCCTACCGGGGGCTGCTCGACCGGCTCGGTGTCACCGACAAGACGCACCTGCAGGACCGCCTCGACATCGCGGTCCGGCAGCCCGGCGTGGGCTCCGCGCGGCTGCGCCGCAACGGCCTGCCGGCGCCGCTGCACCTGGGTGGCGCGCTGCTCGGCTACCGGCTGCTCAACCCGCTGCAGCGGGTCAGGTTCACCAAGGCGGCGCTGGCGATGAAGGCGCTGGACCGCACCGACCCGGCGCTCGACGAGCGTGGCTTCGGCGACTGGCTGCGCGAGCAGGGGCAGGACGCGCAGACCGTGCGGGCGATGTGGGACCTGGTCGGGCTGGCCACGCTCAACGTGCCCGCCGACGATGCCTCGCTGGCCCTGGCCGCGATGGTGTTCCAGGTCGGGCTGCTGACCGACAACGGCGCGGCCGACATCGGCTGGTCGCTGGTCCCGCTGCGGGAGCTGCACGGCGACGCGGCGACGCGGGCGCTGGCCGACGCCGGCGTGACCGTGCACACCGGCACCCGGGTCGACGCGCTGCGCCGCGGCAAGAAGGGCTTCGCGCTGCGCCTGCGCGACACCGACGAACTGGCCGCCGGCCAGGTCGTGCTGGCGGTGCCGCCGCCGGCAGTCGCGCGGCTCGTGCCCGACCTCGGCACCGACCCGGCGGGCCTCGGCAGCTCGCCGATCGTCAACGTGCACGTCGTGCTCGACCGGCCGGTGCTGACCGAGCCGTTCGTGGCCGGCGTCGGCACCCCGATCCAATGGGTGTTCGACCGCACCGAGTCGTCGGGCCTGGCGGCGCGCCGGCCCGGGCAGCAATATCTGGCGGTCTCCTTGTCGGCGGCCGGCGAGCTGGTCGACCTGACCGTGGCCCAGCTGCGTGAGCTGCTCTTCCCCGACCTGGTCGGGCTGTTCCCCGGCTTCGGTGAGGCCGAGGTGGTCGACTTCTTCGTCACCCGCGAGCGCACCGCGACGTTCCGTGCCGCGCCCGGTTCGCAGCGGCTGCGGCCGGCCGCGACCACCGCCGTCCAGGATCTTTTCCTGGCCGGGGCATGGACTGACACGGGTTGGCCGGCCACTATGGAGGGTGCCGTGCGTAGCGGCGACACCGCCGCCGACGCTGCCCTGCGCGCATCCACCGTGGACAAAAGGGCCGGGCGCCCCGCCGCCGCCGGCCCGCAGAGGCGTCAGGGGGTGCCGGCATGACACAGACGCTGCCCGCGCTGGAGCGCAGTCGCGAGCATCTGCTCCCCGCGTTGCGGGCGGCGATCGCCCGCCTCGACCCGGCCAGCCGGTTGGCCGCTTCCTACCATCTCGGCTGGTGCGCGCCCGACGGCACGCCCGCCGAGGGCAACGGCGGCAAGGCGATCCGGCCGGCCCTGGCGCTGCTCTCCGCCGAAGCCGTGGGCGCGCCGGCCCGGGTGGGGCTGCCCGGCGCGGTCGCGGTCGAGCTCGTGCACAACTTCTCGCTGCTGCACGACGACCTGATGGACGGCGACGTGGAGCGCCGGCACCGGCGCACGGTGTGGGCGATCTGGGGCGGCGACACCGCGATCCTGACCGGCGACGCGCTGCTCGCGCTCGCGCACGAGGTGGTGCTGGAGGCCGGCACGCCGGCCGCGGCCCGCGCGGGCCTGCTGCTCGCCGCGACGACCCGCGAGCTGACCCGCGGCCAGGTGCAGGACGTGGCGTTCGAGAACCGCGACGACGTGACGCTCGACGAGTGCATCGACATGGCCAGCGGCAAGACCGGGTCGCTGCTCGCGGCCAGCGCGTCGATCGGCGCCGTGCTGGCCGGGGCGCCCGAACCCGTGCAGACCGCGCTCAAGACGTTCGGCGCGCAGGTCGGGCTGGCATTCCAGCTCGTCGACGACGTGCTGGGCATCTGGGGCGACCCGGCGGTGACCGGCAAGCCGGTCTTCTCCGATCTCCGCTCGCGCAAGAAGACCCTGCCGGTCAGCTACACGCTGGGCGACCCGCGGCACGGCCCGGAGCTGTCCGCCTGGCTGGCCGCGCCCGGCGACCCCGACGACGCGGCCCTGCGCCGGGCCGCCGACCTGGTCGAGCTCGCCGGGGGCAAGGAGTGGGCGCTCTCCGAGGCGCGGGAACGCATGGCGCTCGCCGAGAAGGCGGTGTCCACCGTCGACATCGACGAGGAAGCACGGACGGAACTGATGGCCCTGGGGAGGTTCATCGTGGACCGGGACTCATGAGCGAGCGAAGCGAGCGCAGTCGGCTCAGCAACCTGTTGTCAGTCCATGCGGAGCGAAGCGAGGCATGGACATGACAACGATTGCTACTGGCCAGCGGCAGCTCGACCAGCCGCCGCGGTCCGTCGCCGAGGCGTTGACCGCCGCCGTCGGCCACCTGCGGGTCCGGCAGGACCCGGCCGGCTGGTGGAAGGGCGAGCTCGCCACCAACGTCACGATGGACGCCGAGGACCTGCTGTTGCGGCAGTTCCTGGGCATCCGTGGCGACCAGGAGACCGAGGAAGCCGCCCGGTGGATCCGGTCACAGCAGCGCGACGACGGCACCTGGGCCAACTTCTACGGCGGCCCGGGCGACCTGTCGACGACCGTCGAGGCGTACGTCGTGCTCAAGCTGGCCGGCGACCGGCCCGACGAGCCGCACATGGTGCGCGCCCGCACGTTCATCCTGGAGATGGGCGGCCTGGAGCGCACCCGCGTGTTCACCCGGATCTGGATGGCCCTGTTCGGCCTCTGGTCGTGGGACGACCTGCCCGAGCTGCCACCAGAGATGATCTTCCTGCCGCGCTGGTTCCCGCTCAACGTGTACGACTGGGCGTGCTGGGCCCGGCAGACCGTGGTGCCGCTGACCATCGTCGGCAGCCTGCGACCCGTACGCCCGATGCCGATCGGGATCGACGAGTTGCGCACCGGCGCGAAGCCGGCCGCGTCAGCGCCACTGTGGACCTGGACCGGGTTCTTCCAGCGCACCGACCGCCTGCTCAAGCTCTACGGCCGGCACGCGGTGCGGCCCATCCGCGAGTTGGCCCAGCGGCGGGGCGCCGAGTGGATCCTCGCCCGCCAGGAGTCCGACGGCTCGTGGGGCGGCATCCAGCCGCCGTGGGTCTACTCGCTGCTCGCCCTGCACCTGCTCGGCTACCCGCTGGACCACCCGGCGCTGCGCGCCGCCTTCGCCGGCCTGGACGCGTTCACGATCCGCGAGGAGACCGAGGCGGGCTGGGTGCGCCGGCTCGAGGCCTGCCAGTCGCCGGTCTGGGACACGGCGCTGGCGCTGGTCGCCATGCTCGACGCGGGCGTGCCGGTCACGGACGAGGCGGTCCGGCGGGCCACCCGCTGGCTGCTCGCCGAGGAGGTCGCGGTGCGCGGCGACTGGGCGGTGCGCCGGCCCGGTCTGGCGCCCGGCGGGTGGGCCTTCGAGTTCGCCAACGACCTCTACCCCGACATCGACGACACCGCCGAGATCGTGCTCGCGCTGCGCCGGGTCGCTGCCGGGCTGCCGGCCGACGACCCGCTGCGGGCCGAGATCGAGGGCGCGGTCACCCGGGGTGTCGGGTGGACGGTGGGCATGCAGTCGGGCGACGGCGGCTGGGGCGCCTTCGACGCCGACAACACCAGCACGCTCGCCAACAAGCTGCCGTTCTGCGACTTCGGCGAGGTGATCGACCCGCCGTCGGCCGACGTCACCGCGCACGTCGTGGAGATGCTCGCCTACGAGGGGCGCACCGGCGACCCGGCCACCCAGCGCGGCATCACCTGGCTGCTGCGCAACCAGGAGTCCGACGGCTCGTGGTTCGGCCGCTGGGGCGCCAACTACGTCTACGGCACCGGCGCGGCCGTGCCGGCGCTCGTGGAGGCGGGTGTCGACGCCGGCGCGCCGGCCATCCGGGCGGCCGTGCACTGGCTGGTCGCGCACCAGAACCCGGACGGGGGCTGGGGCGAGGACCTGCGCTCCTACGACGACCCGCAGAACTGGGCCGGCAAGGGCGCGTCGACCCCGTCGCAGACCGCCTGGGCGCTGCTCGCGCTGCTGGCCGCCGGCGAGACCGACCACCCGGCGACCCGGGCCGGCATCGACCACCTGATCAGCACCCAGCGCGCCGACGGCTGCTGGGACGAGGACCACTTCACCGGCACCGGCTTCCCGGGCGACTTCTACATCAACTACCACCTCTACCGGCTGGTCTTCCCGATCACGGCGCTGGGCCGCTACCTGAAAGTCACACCGTGACCGGACCCCGCCGGCACGCGCCGGTCATCTGTGTCGCGCTGGGCGTGGAGCGCCGGACGCTGCGCGCCGCGCGCACGGCCGTCCTGCGGGTCGGCATGGGTCCGCGCCGGGCGGCCACGACGTTCCGCGCGTCCGGCGGGCTCGGCGGGCGGCCGGTGCTGGTGGCCGGCGTCGGCGGTGGTCTCGGCGCCGACGTGCGCCCGGGCGACGTGGTGGTGGCCACCGAGGTACGCGGCCCGGACGGCAGCGTCCGGCAGTGCCCGTCGGCCCCGCTGCTCGCCGCCGAACTGCGCCGGTTCGGCCTCGTGACCCATCTCGGCCCGATCGCCTCGGAGCGCCGGGTGGCCGGCCGGGCGGCCCGCGCGCGGCTGGCCGCCACGGGCGCGCTGGCCGTCGACACCGAGTCGATCTGGCTGGCGCCCACCGAGGCGCCGTACGCCGTGGTCCGGGTCGTCGTCGACACCGCCGACGCACCGCTGCTGCGGCCGGGCACCGCCGCCCGCGGGCTGCGGGCCCTGCGCACGCTGCGCCGGGCCGCACCCGCCTTGGACGCCTGGGCGGTCGCCACCGGCCCCCGCGAGGTGCGGTTGGCCAACCCGCGCTCGTTCTGCGCCGGCGTCGAGCGGGCGATCGACGTGGTCGACCGGGCGCTGGACCGGTTCGGTGCCCCGGTCTACGTGCGCCGGCAGATCGTGCACAACACCCACGTGGTCCGCGACCTCGAGGGCCGGGGAGCGGTCTTCGTCGAGGAGGTCGACGAGGTGCCGCCGGGCAGCGTGCTGGTGTTCGCCGCACACGGCGTCTCCCCCGCCGTGCGGGCCGAGGCGGAGGCGCGCGGCCTGCGAGTCGTCGACGCCACCTGCCCGCTGGTCACCAAGGTGCACACCGAGGTGCGCCGGCACAGCGCCCGCGAGGCCACCGTCTTCCTGATCGGGCACGCCGACCACGAGGAGGTCGAGGGCACGCTCGGCGAGGCCCCGGCCGACGTGGTGGTCGTCGAGGACGCCGCCGCGGCCGCCCGGGTGGTGGCCCGGGACGCCGGCAACGTCGCGTACGCGATGCAGACGACGCTCGCCGTCGACGAGGCGACCGCGATCGCCGACGTCCTGCGTGAGCGCTTCCCGACCATCCAGGCCCCGAAGAGCGACGACATCTGCTACGCCACCACCAACCGCCAGCGCGCGGTCCGCGACATCGCCGAGGGCTGCGACCTGATGCTGGTCGTCGGCTCGACGAACTCCTCGAACTCGCTGCGCCTGGTCGAGGTCGCCCAGCGGGAAGGCGTGCCCGCCCGGCTCGTCGACCACGCTGCCGACGTACACCTGTCCATGCTCGCCGGGGTGCGCCGCATCGGCGTCACCGCCGGCGCGTCCGCGCCGCCCACCCTGGTCGACGAACTGGTCGACTGCCTCGGCGGACTCGGACCCCTCTCCGTGGTGGAGCCGGCCACGGATCCGGAAGTCCTGCGTTTCACATTGCCCAAGGAGGTGAGCTGAACGATGGCCATGCCCTTCAGGCAGTCCGTTCGGCTGGGCCGGTACCTGTTGAAGCAGAAGCTGCTCCGCAGGGAGAAGTTCCCACTGCTCGTCGAGCTCGAACCGCTGTTCGCGTGCAACCTGAAGTGCGCCGGCTGCGGCAAGATCGAACAACCCGCGGCGCTGCTCAAGAAGCGGATGCCGGTCGAGCAGGCGGTCGCCGCGATCGAGGAGAGCGGCGCGCCGATGGTCTCGATCGCCGGCGGCGAACCGCTGATGCACAAGCAGATCGACGAGATCGTCCGCCAGCTGCTGGCCCGCAACAAGATCGTCTTCTTGTGCACCAACGCGCTGCTGATGCCCAAGCACCTCCACAAGTTCAAGCCGCACCGCAACTTCGCCTGGATGGTGCACGTCGACGGGCTCAAGGAGCGCCACGACCTGTCGGTCAGCCACGAGGGCGGCTTCGAGGGCGCGATCGAGGCCATCAAGATGGCCAAGGCCGCGGGCTTCCGGGTGATGACCAACACGACGTTCTTCAACACCGACACGCCGCAGACCGTCATCGGCGTCCTCGACTACCTCAACAACGTGGTCGAGGTCGACAACATGCAGATCTCGCCGGCGTACGCGTACCAGAAGGCGCCCGACCAGGAGCACTGGCTCGGCGTCAGCGAGACGCGGGAGCTGTTCGCCAAGGCGTTCGCCAACGGCCGCCGCAAGAAGTGGCGGCTCAACCACTCGCCGGTCTTCCTGGACTTCCTCGAGGGCAAGCGGGACCTGGAGTGCACGGCGTGGGGCATCCCGTCCTACTCGCTGCTCGGCTGGCAGCGCCCGTGCTACCTGCTGGACGACAGCTACGCGGCCACCTACAAGGAGCTCATCGAGGAGACCGACTGGAACGCCTTCGGCCGGGGCAAGGACCCGCGCTGCGCCAACTGCATGGCGCACTGTGGCTACGAGCCGACGGCGGTGATCGCCACCCTGGGATCGCTCAAGGAGACGATGCGGGCGGCCGTCGGGCGGTGATTTCGATGGCCTTGCTGGAGCGCATCCACTGTCCCGGCGACCTGCGGGCGCTGCCGGAGTCGGCGCTGCCCGACCTGGCCTCGGAGATCCGCGCGCGGCTGATCGACTCGGTCACGCAGACGGGTGGCCATCTCGGGCCCAACCTCGGCGTGGTCGAGCTGACCATCGCGCTGCACCGGGTGTTCGACTCGCCGCACGACGCGCTCGTGTGGGACACCGGGCACCAGGCGTACGTGCACAAGATGCTCACCGGCCGCTGGGCCGCACTCGACAGCCTGCGCCAGGAGGGCGGGCTGTCCGGCTACCCGTCGCGGTCCGAGAGCGCGCACGACATCGTCGAGAACTCGCACGCCTCCACGGCGCTGTCCTATGCCGACGGGCTGGCGAAGGCGTTCGCCATCGGTGGCCGGCCCGACCGCGCGGTCGTCGCGGTGGTCGGTGACGGGTCGCTGACCGGCGGCATGGCGTGGGAGGCGCTCAACAACATCGCCGCCGCGCCGGAACGGCCGATCGTGGTGGTGCTCAACGACAACGGCCGGTCGTACGCGCCCACCGCGGGCGCGGTCGGACGGCACCTGGCGGCGCTGCGGGACGGGCCGGCGGCGTCGGTCTTCGAGCAGCTCGGGCTGGCCTACCTGGGCCCGGTCGACGGGCACGACGCGGCGGCGGTCGAGGTCGCGCTGCGCAAGGCGCGCTCGCTGGGCACGCCGGTCGTGGTGCACTGCCTGACCCGCAAGGGCCTCGGCCACGCGCCGGCCGAGCAGGACGAGGCCGACCGGATGCACACGGTGGGGCCGGCCGGGCCGTCGTCGGGCAAGCGGAGCTGGACCTCGGTGTTCGGTGCGGAGATGGTGGCACTGGGCGCCGCGCGGCCCGACGTGGTGGCGATCAGCGCGGCCATGCTCGGGCCGACGGGGCTGCAGGCGTTCGCGGACGCGTACCCGTCGCGGGCGTTCGACGTCGGCATCGCCGAGCAGCACGCGGTCACCTCGGCGGCCGGGCTGGCCACCGGCGGCCTGCATCCGGTGGTCTGCGTCTACTCGACGTTCCTCAACCGGGCGCTCGACCAGGTGCTGATGGACGTCGCGCTGCACCGGCTGCCGGTCACGTTCGTGCTCGACCGGGCCGGGGTCACCGGCAGCGACGGGCCGTCCCACCACGGCATGTGGGACCTGTCGCTGCTCGGGATGGTGCCCGGGATGCGGGTGGCCGCGCCGCGCGACGGCGACCAGCTCAAGCTGCTGCTGCGGGAGGCGGTCGACCACCACGGGCCGGCGGCGCTGCGGTTCCCCAAGGCGGACGTCGGGCCGGCGCTCGCCGCGGTCGGGCAGCTAGGTACCGCCGACGTGCTCCGGTGGGGTCCGGGCCTCGGCGGGCAGCGGGGAGCGACGGCGCCGGGTGGCGTCTGGCGGGGGCAGAGCGCCGGCGAGGTGCCCGCGTCGGGGGTCGCTCCGGCGGCCGGGTCGGCGCCGGAGGGCGTACTCGTGCTGGCGATCGGTCCGCTCGGTGCCGCGGCGCTGGCGGCGGCCGAGCGACTGGCGGTCCCGGTGACCGTGGCGGACCCGCGCTGGCTGCTGCCCGTGGACCCGGAGCTGGTCGCGGCCGCGGCGGCGTACCGGCTGGTGGTCACGGTCGAGGACAACGGCGCGCACGGCGGCTACGGCGACGCGGTGTCGCGGGCGCTGCGCAAGGCCGGATCCGGGGTGCCGGTGCGCTCGCTGGCGCTGCCGCAGCGGTTCCTGGCGCACGGCTCGCGCAGCGCGATCTTGAAGGCACGTGGGCTGGACTCGGAGAGCATCGCGGCCGCGGTGCGGCGGGAGCTGCCGCTGGCGTGAGGAGGATGGCTCCCCCGTTTGGACTCGAACCAAAAACCTGCCGGTTAACAGCCGGCTGCTCTGCCAATTGAGCTACGGGGGATCGTTTGCTTCGCCGGTTTCCCGGCTCTGCGCGACCGGTACGAGAGTACAGGATGCACGCAGTTTCGGGGGCATCGGGTGGGGGTACGACACGCTCTGCCACCCGGTTCGCGGTCGTTCCGCCCCGGCGGGCGTGAAATCAGGGCAAATTAGTCAGATAGTGCTTCCGGCGCATGCGTCGGCTGCACGATGGGTAGGTAACCGGGGACAGTAACGCAGCCGAGCACGCGGAACAGCGCGTCCGGCGACACGGAAGGAGCCGCAATGCGCGGAAAGCTTTGGTTCATCGGCGGACTCGCCGCCGGCTTCGTCCTGGGCGCTCGCGCGGGCCGGGAGAAGTACGAGGAGATCGTCCAGCAGGCCCGCAAGGTGATGGACAATCCCACGGTCCAGGAGGCCAAGGGCACTGCCCAGGCCCAGGCGAACCGCCTGATGTCCGAGGGCAAGGACCGGCTGAGCCACTCGAAGCTCGGCGAGAAGATGAGCTCCGGCACCCATGATCACAACCACGCCGGCACGAACGGGCTCACCTCGTCGACGACGTCGTCGTCCTCGGCGGCACCGACCAAGCCCATGCCCTGATCATGGGATTGGGCACACAGGCCCCTCGCCGACGCGGCGGGGGGCCTGTCGCGCGCCCGCTACGATGCGCGGATGGCGGCGTGTCCCGAGCCGACCGTGCCGCGCGTCGGCCACGGTCTCTCCGGGGCAACCCCGGGGGCGTGTCACCTACCTGAGCACCACACCGCAGGTGCGCCAGCACGCTTCGCGAGCCTCTGCACCCGCACGACCGGGCATCGTCGGGACACGCCGCTGTGACCGACGCCCGCGGGCTGGCAGTGGCGCTCGCCGACGCCTTCCTGGCGGACGGTGAATGGCGGCGCCCGGCGCTGGCCGATCGCGGCGGTCAGGTCCTCGGTGTGCGCAGGCGCTGGCTCGTGCCTGTCGCCGACGCCGTCGTCACGGCGTACCCCCGCCGCCCGAGCGACCGGCCCCGGGAGCTGGCGGCCTTCGTCTCCGGACTTGGGCCATTGCGCGAGGCGGTCCGGCGCGCGGCGACGCCGATCGTCGTCCGGTCCCGTCCGGTCGTCGCGACCCGCACCGTGTCACATCGCTGGTCGACCCCCGTCGTGGACGACCTCGGCGGGCTCGCCGCGGTGCTCGGACTGACCATCGAACAGCTCGACTGGTACGCCGACCGCCGGTTGCTGAATCGGCGCGCGGCCGACGATCGCCTGCGGCATTACCGGTCCCGCTGGGTCGGCGGGCGGCTGATCGAGGCGCCCAAGCCTCGGCTGCGCGCGTTGCAGCGGCGGCTGCTGACCGAGGTCCTCGGTCCCGTCCCGGTGCACGGCGCGGCGCACGGCTTCGTGCCGGCACGTTCCGCGGCGACGTTCGCGGCGGCGCACGCGGGGCGGCCCGTCGTGGTTCGCGTCGATCTGCTCGCGTTCTTCGCCACGATCGGCGCCGGACGGGTCTACGGGCTGTTGCGCACGGCCGGCTATCCGGAGCCCGTCGCCCACGCGTTGACCGGGCTCTGCACGATCCGCACCCCCGCGAGTGTGTTGCGGCTGGCTCCGCACGACCTCGTGGACCGGCCGGTGCGGCTGGCGGCGCTGCGGGCCGGCCATCTGCCGCAGGGTGCGCCGACGTCGCCGGCCCTGGCCAACCTGTGCGCGTTCCGGCTCGACCGGCGGTTGTCCGGGTTGGCCGGCGCGTTCGGCCTGACCTACGGCCGGTACGCGGACGACCTCGCGTTCTCCGGGGAGCTGCCGGGGCGGCGCCTCGACGACCTGCTGGTCGCGGTGGCGGAGGTGGTCCGGGCCGAGGGGTTCCGGGTGCATCCGGCGAAGACCCGGGTGCGCCGGCGCGGGGACCGGCAGGTGCTCGCCGGCCTCGTGGTCAACGAGCGGCCCCTGGTCCCCCGGGAGGAGTACGACCGGCTGCGGGCGATCCTGCACAATGCCGCGCTGACCGGTCTGGCGGCACAGAACCGGACGGGACACCCCGCTTTCGCCGAGCACCTCGCGGGTCGCATCGCCTGGGTCGGTCAGGGCAGCCCGCATCGCGCCGCGAAGCTCGCCGCCCTGTTGGACGCGGCCCTGTCAACCGATCCGCGCTGACGCGGAAGGTCCCGCACCGCGCGCGGTGCGGGACCTTCCTCACACGGTCAGTCCTTGCTGGAGAAGGCCGCGTCGAAGGCCGCGCTCGGTGCGTCGAAGGCGAGGCGGCGGACGAACTCGAGCGCCTCGGGAGCGCCGACGAGACGGTCCATGCCGGCGTCCTCCCACTCGATCGAGATCGGGCCGTCGTACCCGATCGCGTTGAGCGCCCGGAAGCTGTCCTCCCACGGGACGTCGCCGTGGCCGGTCGAGACGAAGTCCCAGCCGCGCCG
Source organism: Asanoa iriomotensis (assembly GCF_016862515.1). Taxonomy (GTDB): domain Bacteria; phylum Actinomycetota; class Actinomycetes; order Mycobacteriales; family Micromonosporaceae; genus Asanoa; species Asanoa iriomotensis. Next base: position 3,410 of record NZ_BONC01000044.1, on the reverse strand, counting down.
CAGGTCGGCCCAGGGCAGGTGCGAGCTGAGCCGGCCGCGGCGGCCGTCGCCCGTGCGTACCTTCGCGTCCTTGCAGTCGACGTGGTAGATCCGGTCCTGGAAGTCGAAGATGAAGTTCACCGGGTCGAGCTCCTGCCACACGAAGTGCGACGGGTCCCAGTTGAGGCCGAAGGCCGGCCGGTGGTCGATCGCCTCGAGGGTGCGCTTGGTGGTCCAGTAGTCGTACGCGATCTCGCTGGGGTGCACCTCGTGCGCGAACCGGACGCCCACCTCGTCGAACACGTCGAGGATCGGGTTGAACCGGTTGGCGAAGTCCTCGTACCCCTTGTCGATCATGCTCGCCGGCACGGGCGGGAACATCGCCACGGTGTGCCAGATCGAGCTGCCGGTGAAACCGACGACCGTGTTGACGCCCAGCTTGGCGGCCGCGCGGGCGGTGTCCTTGATCTCCTCGGCGGCCCGCTGGCGGACGCCCTCGGGCTCCCCGTCGCCCCAGATGCGGGCGGGCAGGATGTCCTGGTGGCGCGCGTCGATCGGGTGGTCGCAGACCGCCTGGCCGACCAGGTGGTTGGAGATCGCGAAGACCTGCAGGTTGTACTTGGCCAGGGTCTCGCGCTTGCGGTCGACGTAGCCGTCCTCGTTGAGCGCCTTGTCGACCTCGAAGTGGTCGCCCCAGCAGGCGATCTCGAGCCCGTCATAGCCCCACTCGGAGGCCAGCCGGCACATCTCCTCGAACGGCAGGTCGGCCCACTGGCCGGTGAAGAGCGTGATGGGTCGCGCCATTTGTCCTTCTTCTCCCTGTGAGTGGCCCGGGATCCTGTGTGGTGGACAGGCGCGAGGAGACCGTCCGGCGGTCACGTGCTTGGCGGTTCGGCCGGCCGGGCTGCTAGACGAGCCCGTTCGACCGGGCGGGTTGCGCCTCCCGCCCGGTTGCCGGCCGCTGCCGCGGCTGCGGAACTCACTCTAGATCGGTGTTCTCCTTCGAGGGAAGGGGTGTGTCCGGGGCGGGCTGCTGGGTAATGCAGTCCGCGATGGACGACGAGGGCACGCGGCTGGACGGCCGCTACCGGCTGGAGCGTCGCATCGCGGTCGGCGGTGCGGCGGAGGTGTGGCGCGGCCGCGACGAGACGCTGGGGCGCACGGTCGCGGTGAAGGTGATCCTCACCGACGGCGGCGCGTCGCTCGTCCGGGCCGAAGCCCGCGCCGTGGCCGCCCTGGCCCACCCGAACATCGCCGAGGTCTTCGACGTCGGCGTCTGGAAGACGCCGCAGGGCCCATCGCTGCCGTACCTCGTGATGGAGTTCGCCGACGGTCGCACGCTGGCGCAGCACCTGCGCACCGGCCCGCTGGACTGGCGGATCGGGGTGCGGGTCTGCGCGGAGGTGAGCGCGGGCCTGGCCGCGGCACACGTGGCCGACCTGGTCCACCGCGACGTGAAACCGGCGAACGTCATCCTGACGCCCTATGGCGCGAAGGTCCTGGACTTCGGCATCTCGGTGACGGCGGGCAGCTCGGACCGGCTGGCCGACGGCACGATCCTGGGCACGCCCGCGTTCATGGCCCCGGAACGCTTCCACGGCGCACCCGCGGCCCCGGCGACCGACATGTACGCCCTCGGCGTGCTCCTGTTCCTCTGCCTCGCGGGCCGCCTGCCGTTCCCGCCACCACCACGCTCGGGCGACCTGATCGCGCCCCCCTCGGTTGCGGGGCTGCCGCCGCTGCCGCCCATCAAGGACCTGCCGGACGAGGTCGCCGAGGTCTGCCTGTCCTGCCTGGACCCGAACCCGGACGCCCGCCCGACGAGCTTCGCGGCGGCCCTGCTGCTGGCGGAGGCGGTGGACGCCCGGGTGCACCTGCCGCCCCTCGCCGACCCGGTGCCGGAGGACCCTGTCCCACCCTGGACGGACACGGCGGCCGAGGCATCCACCGACATCGGCCACACCCTCCCGGACGGCGCCGGCGTCATCGTGGGCCGCCACCGCGCGTGACCTCTAGGGCCTAGCCGCCGGTCGGCAGGTGGGCGGCCGTGCGGGTCTCGATCAGGTCGACGGCGCGGACGGCACCGTCATGCTCGCGGATCTCTGCGCCCAGTCTGGTGGCGGCGGCGCGGTGCGGGCCGTCGGCGAGCAGGGCGGTGACCGCGTCCCGGATGGCCGCCGGGCGGGCGCTCTTCCTGATCGACCGGCCGACACCGAGCCGGGTCACCGCGGCGCCGATCGCCGGCTGGTCCATCAGGGGATGCATAGGCAGGATCAGCAGGGGTACGCCGTGCGACAGCGCCCGCGCGGTCGTGCTGTGCCCACCGTGGCCGATCACCAGGGCGGCCCCGGGCATCAGCGCGCCGTGGTCGGCCCAGCGGTGGACGGTGGCGTTGGCGGGCGCCCGCAGCCCGGCGGGGTCGATCGCGGGACCGGTGGTGACGACCACGTCCGCCGGCAGGCCGTCAAGGCCGTCGAGGATGGACTCGAGCGCCCGCTCCTGCCCGGGAAACCGGGTGGTGCTGAGACTGACCAGCACACGCGGCGGCTCGACCCGGGCCGGCCGGGGCGCGACCGGGTCCTGCCAGACGACGCCGACGTGCCGAACCCCGGCCGGGAAGCTTGCCCCCGGCGGCTCGAACTCGGCCCGCACGGTGACGAGACTCAACGCCGGCGACTCCAGCACGGGCCGCATCCGGACGCCACGCATCCGCATTATCGCGCCGACCGGCCCACGCGCCTCGGCGGCGAAGAAGCTCCAGAGGGTATGCACGAGCGATACGGTCGGAATGCCGGAACGGCGAACGATCTCGAGCGCACCGAGCAGCAGACAGTCGACGACCACGACGTCGGTCGGCGCGGCCTTGGCCAACCGCAGGGCGTCGGCACCGATCCCCCGGTCGGCGAAGACGGCGGTCATCTCCCGCAGCCCGGACAAGGTGCTCCGCGGCGCGGCGGAGTCATAGGCCAACCCGTCACGCACGGCCTCGAATCCGAACCCGGCCGCCTCGACCACCCGCCGCTGCGGCTCGTGACCGAGAAACCGCGCGGTCCCACCCCGCCGAACGATCTCGCGCGCGATGCCGAGCGCGGGCGGCAGATTCCCGCCGGCGTCGACGGTGACGAAGAGCGCGTCCATCTTGTTCACGACCTCCTGAGAATCGCGGTCAAGGGCGCAGGCCGCGACGGCGGCCCGCACCGCCGAGCACCGGTGGCGAGGGACCTCCGGCGTCGAAGATTGCCGAGAGGCGCGCCCGCTTGTTCACGCCGCCGCGAAAGTCGCGCCGACCTGGTCACAACGCCGCGACATCGCATCGAGCAAGGGCCGGTCTCAACAGCGAAGCCAAGACCGCGGACCGCGCCCACGCCGGAAACCGCGCCCCCTCGGTCACGAACCGGCGAAAATCGCGACGGCCAGGCCCGAGCCTCAAC
>NZ_BONC01000043.1 GCF_016862515.1 Asanoa iriomotensis | reverse complement strand
TCAGGAGACGAACGGTCCGGTCCTAACGTCCGCCCACCGCGGACCTGGCAGCGGAGCGAAGCGGAGCGGTGTCCGGCGGGAGCGGCGGTCCGCACCAGCGCGGACCCGGGAAATCTACTGCTCTGAAAGCGGGATCGCGCTCATCTCCGCATATTCCGCGAACGTCATGTTCCAGTCGGTCCAACCGTTGCCGTTCTGGAGTTTGCGTTCCGTGCCCTTGACCGTGATCGGGTCGCCGATGCGGGTCTGGCCGAAGAGCCACTCGCCGTCTTTCATCGAGACGTTGACGCAGCCGTGTGAGACGTTGACCGAGCCCTGTTGGCCCTCGGACCACGGCGCCGCGTGGATGAACTCGCCGCCCCAGGTCAGGCGTTGCGCGAAGTCGATGTCGGTGCGGTAGCCCTCTTCCGGGCCCAGCTCCTCGAACGTGTCGAAGACCGTTTCGCGCTTCTTCTCGATGACGATCATCGTGCCGCTCGACGACGGGGTCGTCTTCTTGCCCAGGCTGACCTTGATGGTCCGCAGGACCTTGCCGTCCTTGGTGACGGTCATCCGCTTGGTGCGGTTGTCGACCGTCATCACTAGCGCCGGGCCGATTTTGAGGTCGACCGTGAGGTCGTTGCGGAGGAAGGCGTTGTTGCCCACCGGCAGGCCGCCGGTCTGCAGCTTGTAGTGGACCTTGGTGTTGGCCTGCCAGAACTTCTCGGGCCGGAAGTGGATCTCGGTCGGGCTGATCCACGCCCAGATGCCCTCCTGCGCGGGCTCGGTGGTGACCTTCATGCGGCGTTGCACGTCGTCGCGGTATTCCTGCGGGATCGCCTTGCCGAACTTGACGATCATCGGCATGCCGACGCCGACCACGGCGCCGTCGCCGAGGAAGCTGCTCACCGCGATCGCGTTGCCGGGCTTGGCCATGACCTTGAACGTGTTCTCGGCGGTCGCGGTCTTGCCGTCGTCACCGGTCGCGCTCACCGTCGCGGTGTAGGTCGCGCCCCAGTCGAGCGCGCCGGTCGGCAGCCAGCTCTTCTTGTCGGCGGCCATGGTGCCCTCGACGTCTTCGCCGTCGGCGGACTTCAGGGCCACCGAGGTCTCGACCGCGTCGGTCGTCTCGAACGTGATCGCGGTCGAGGCCGGCACGTCGTTGGCGTCGGCGGCCGGGCCGGTGATCGTCGCCTTGGCCTTGGTGTCGGGCTCGGTCGACTGGGACGAGCCGGGTTGCGCACCGCCGTCCTGCCAGGCCGCGTTGCCGGCCTTCGTGCAGCCGGCCGTCACGGACAGCAATGTTGCGAGCACAGCAGCGGTCAGCGCTATGCCAGCTCGGCGGTTGGGGCGCTGCCCTCGGCTGCTCCGCATGAGATCCCCTCACAAGTCCGTGGTCCGGCAGTTATGTTGCCCCTAACACGCTTCGGGACACCTCACGGTTTCGTGCCGTGTGCGGGAACACGCCAGACGAGTGTACGAACGATCGGGCGGAGATACCGTACCGGAAATTGTCCTTAATCGGTGGCCGTCGGTGTCGGCGTGGCGGCGGCGCTGGTCGTGGCCGGTCGCAGGTTGGCCGGCACCGGCAGCGCGCTGCCCTTGACGAACTGGGCCCAGGTCTGGTTCCAGGCGGTCCAGCCGTTGCCGGGCTCGGCCTTGCGTTCGGTGCCCTTGATGGTGATCGGATCGCCGACCTTGGTCTGGCCGAACAACCAGCTCGCGTTGTCAGGCGCCAGGTTGACACAGCCGTGTGACACGTTGCGTACGCCCTGGTCGGCAACCGACCACGGAGCGGAGTGGATGAACTCGCCACCCCAGGTCAACCGCTGCGCGAAGTCGATGTCGGTACGGTAGCCCTCTTCGGGACCCAGCTCGGCGAAGGTGTCGAAGACCGTGTGCTCCTGCTTGTCCATCACGATCAGCGTGCCGCTCGACGAGGGCGTGCTCGGCTTGCCGAGGCTGACCGGGAACGTCTTGACCAGCTTGTCGTTCTTGAGGACCTGCATCTTCTTGGTCTTGTTGTCGACCTTCATCTCGAACTTGTCGCCGATCTTGGCGCTGGCCTTGCGATCCTGGTCGCCGACCCGGCCGTTGGACAGCGGAATGCCTTCGAGCGCCGCCCGCACGGTGATGGTCGTGCCCGGGCGCCAGTAGTCAGGCGCGCGGTAGTAGGCCTGTGTGCCCGTGCTCACCCACGACCAGACGCCCGGCTGCGGCGGGTCGGTCTTCACGAAGAGGCGCTTCTCCACGGCGGCCCGGTCCTTCTCCGCGATGCCGGGGGTGAACTCGACGACGACGGGCATGGCGACGCCGTACGTCTTGCCGTTGAAGAGATAGAGGCCCGACCCCACGTCGTTGCCGGACTTGCCGCGCGTGGAGAACGAGATCTTCTTGGTCTCGGCCTGCCCGCCCGTGCTGGTGGCGACGACGGTCGCGGTGTAGTCGGTGTCGTATTTCAGCGGTGCGCCCGGCACCCAACTGGTGTTGTCGTCGCGCATCGCGCCGCCGACGGCCTTGCCGGCCTTGTCGACCAGCTTGACGCTGGTGATCGAGCCGCCCTTGACGTTGGTGCCGATCTCGGTGCTGACCGGCAGGTCCTTCTTCTTGTCGGCGGGCGTGACGCTGAACTCGAAAGGCACGGGCGGAGCCGTCGGCTGCGGTGTCGCCGCGCCTTGCTTGCCGCCGGCCGCCACGAAGGCCGGAGCTTTGTCGTCGCCGCCACACGCGGCGAGAGAGAGGCCGAGAGCCCCGACCGCGGTGGCGGCAAGGAGCTTCCGGGTGGCTGCTTGACGTGTCACGAACCGAAGCATGGATGTCCCCGTTTCTTCGCAACCCTGGGGTCATCGTGCCCCAGCCCCACCCGCTGTGTACCTCGATCCGGCAGGGTGCCAGATGCTGTCCATACCCCGCCTCAGCCACACGGCCGACGTTGAGGTCCGAACCGGTCGGAACCTCGCAGTCGTGGCGATTTCTCCGAAGTAACGCCTGGTCAGCTGCCCTTTTGGCAGGCTGGAGTGAGGTTTGGTGGCATTCCGGGGGAACCATGGCGCTCTATTTGTTGGCGATGGACCATCGAGAATCGTTTGTCACTCAGGTGTACGGGATTCACGGCTACCCCAACCCGGCACAGATTCAGTCCATCGTGGATGGAAAGCGCCTGATCTACCGGGGGTTGTCCGTGGCCCTCTCTCGTGGTGCCGCTGCTTCTTCGGCCGGTGTCCTCGTGGACGAGCGCTATGGCGAGGCGGTGGCCCGCGCGGCCCAGGAGGCCGGGATCACGCTCGCGATGCCGATCGAGAAATCGGGACAGGACTGGTTCACACTGGAGTACGGCACGCTGGGCTCGGGCGTCTGGATGGAACACGTGGAGGCGTTCGACCCGCGCTACGTCAAGATTCTGGTGCGAGACAACCCGTCGTTCGACGTACGGGCCCGGCGCGGCCAGATGGACGACCTGGCAACGGTCTCGTCGGCGCTGGACGCCGCGGGCCGGGAGTTGCTGCTGGAGTTGCTCGTGCCGCCGACCGACGGCCAGGAGTCGGACCGCTATGACGACGACCTTCGACCTGAGCTGACGGTACGGGTGATCGGCGAGATGCAGGCGGCGGGCGTCGAGCCGGCGATCTGGAAGATCGAGGGCTTGAACAGTGTCGCCTCCGCGGCGTCGGTGCTGGAGACGGCGCGGCAGGGCGGCCGCAACTCTGTCCAGTGCATCGTGCTGGGCCGCGACGCGCCGGCGGCGGACCTCGACCGGTGGTTGCGGGCCGCGGCGCCGGCGGGCTTCCTGGGCTTCGCGATCGGGCGGAGCATCTGGGCGGAGCCGCTGAAGTCGTACCTGGCCGGGGACCTGACGGAGGAGTCGGTCGTAGACCGGATTTCGGCGAACTACCTTCATTTTGTGGGGGTGTATGAGGGGGTTTGAAGGCGTTCGGCCGGTCGTTCGCTACCAGTTGGAAGATGCGTCGGGGCGCGTGCTAACGTACGTGTCGTTGCCGATCGAGCGCCGCTAGCTCAACTGGCAGAGCAGCGGACTCTTAATCCGCGGGTTCGGGGTTCGAGTCCCTGGCGGCGCACCAGCAAACACACTCAGGGACAGCCCACGCGGGCCTGTCCCTGACTCATTTTCTGACCCCTGCCTTTAGCCCAGCTCGTCGTGTCGCCGGCATGAGGGTCCAGGGGTGCTTCGCCGGACGTCGGCTGGCATGCTCGTGTCCCGTGACCGGTGATCATGCGATCGACTACCTGCACGGCCCGCTCGGGTTGAGGCTTCAGACCTTGGTCTGGAAGCTCGACCGCCGTCTTGTGGAGGCTGGCTCGTGAGGGCGGTCATCGTCGCGGCCGCGGTTGCGTTCATCATCTCGTTGTTCGGTACGCCCGTGGCGATTCGGGTCTTCACCGCGCTCAAGGCCGGCCAGCCGATCCGGTCCATCGGGCCGGCCACCCATCTGGCCAAGAAGGGCACTCCCACGATGGGTGGCGTCGCGTTCATCGTGGCGACCGTCTTGGCCTATGTCGCCGGGCACATCGCCCTGACCACCCTGCCCGAACGGCAGATCGCGCAGGACGGGCCGACGATGACGGCCCTCGTTCTGCTCGGGCTGCTCGTCTTCTGTGGGGTGGTCGGCTTCTTCGACGACTTCCTCAAGGTGCGCCGGCGCAACTCCGACGGGCTGTCCGCCAAGGGCAAGCTGCTCGGCCAGGCGATCGTCGGCGGCGGGTTCGGCGTTGCCGCCCTCTACGTGGCCAGTACCAACGGACAGACCGTGGCCAGCGAGCACATCTCGCTCTTCCGCGATATCAGCTGGCTGGACGTCGGCAAGGTCGGCTCGGTGCTGGTGTTCGTCTTCGTGATCACGGCGATGTCGAACGGCGTGAACCTCACCGACGGTCTCGACGGCCTGGCAACCGGCGCGTCGGTCCTCGTGCTCGGCGCCTATGCGGTGATCGGCTACTGGCAGTACCGGCACTGGTGCGCCGACGACGCGTACGCCCGCGTGAACGAATCCTGCTACCAGGTCCGGGATCCCCTGGAGATCGCGATGATCGCGGCGGCTGCGGCCGCCGCCTGCTTGGGCTTCCTGTGGTGGAACGCCTCCCCGGCACGGATCTTCATGGGTGACGTGGGCTCGCTCGGACTCGGCGGCCTGATCGGCGGGCTCGCGGTGGCGACACGCACCACGCTGCTTTCGATCATGATCGGCGGGCTCTTCGTCATCGTCACGACGACGTGGGTGATCCAGATCGTCTCGTTCCGGACGACCGGCAGACGCGTCTTCCGGATGGTGCCGTTGCACCACCACTTCGAGCTCGGCGGCTGGAGCGAGGTCAACATCGTGGTCCGGTTCTGGATCGTGGCCGGCGTCTGCGTAGCGGTCGGCCTAGGCCTGTTCTACTCGGATTTCCTGGCGGTCGCTGGATAAGCCACCGAGGGCGATCCGCTGGGCGCTGCGCGGGTTGGGTGGTTTCTCGATCGGGCTGGCCGTCTATATCGGCGAGTGCCGCGGTCGGGGCCCGTAGCAACGTGTTGCCCGACTCGATGTCGTTGGGGAGCGTGGCGGGCACGCATCGCGGTCGCCTTGTGGGTCAGGGCATGGCTGCGCTCGGATCATCGGCGAGTAGCAGACCGACAAGGAACGCGTCGAGATCGCCTACCCGGTAGCGAGCGTCGCCGCGCGCCGCGCAGCATCCATGGACCCGTGTCGCGCGGCTACGCGCCCGCGCCAGCGCGGCGTGGCCAGTTAACCCGTCGAGATCGGCCATTTGCTGAACCGCACGGCAGCGAGCGTCGCCGCGCACCGCGCGTGCATCCACAGACACAGCCGCAATCCGTGTCGCGCGTGCGGCGCGCTCGCGCCAGCGGCGTAGCCAATTCACCCGTCGAGATCGCCCATTTGCTGAACCGCACGGCAGCGAGCGTCGCCGCGCACCGCGCGTGCATCCACAGACACAGCCGCAATCCGTGTCGCGCGGCGACGCGCTCGCGCCAGCGGCACAGCCAGTTAACCCGTCGAGATCGCCCATTTGCTTAACCGCACGGCAGCGAGCGTCGCCGCGCACCGCGCAGCATCGGCGGACGCGGCCGCAATCCGTGTTGTGCGGAGGCGCGCTCGCGCCAGCGCGGCGCGTCCAGTTCGAGCCAACCGTGGTCGCCAAGCTGCAGGCCCACCACCCAAGATGGCGCCACTCGCCGTCCATCAATAGGCCCCGCCCGGTGGGCGGATGAGCACCACACCGCAGGTGCGCCAGCACGCGCACGACCGGGAATGGCGATCGGCTCCGCGAGAGCCGCGTCTTCCTTCGCGATCGGTGAATCGGGTGGCGGCCCGAGCGATCGGGCCGCCACCTTCGGCTCTAGCGCGTCGCTGTCAGGGCGGCGTCCGCGGCCTCGATCTCCTTGCGGAACCTGGCGTGCGACCAGGTTTTCTCGTCGCCGACGTTGATCCGGGCCCAGATGCCCTTCGCCGGGCCGATCCGCGTGCCGCGAGGGAGGCGGCGCACCACGTCGCGCGGGTTGGTGCCGTTGAAGTCCGTTGCGAAGACCACAATGGACCGATCCGTGACGGCGACGATGCGCCGGCGGATCAGTGCCTGCCCGAAGAGCCCCGCGATGCCGCTCAGCCAGGGCGAAGCCCCGGACTGGGCAAGGAAGACCTGCTGCACCCGTTCGCCCTGCAGCAACGGTTGGGTGCGCGCGACCAGCTTGTCCCGCATGCTCATTCTGCGTTTCCCCGTTCAGTCATTCATGATCAAACCGAGGAAGCCTAGAACGGCGAAGCGGGTGGGCGCATACCGCCGACCGGACGGATTTGGGCGCCAAAAGGTATGCCCCGTCGCGTCATGGCCGGGGGGTCGACGCCGGCCTGGGATCGGTACGCGACACATCGGGTTGGCCGGCTGGCGCCGGGCTCGGCGTCGCGACGGCGCTGCGCGAGGGCGCCCCGCGAGCGGCGATGTCGGCCGGCGCAGCCTTCGCGTGCGTGTTTGCGCTGGCCCGATCCTGCGGGCGCGTCCATCGGTTCGCCGATGAACGCGCCCCCTGGCCTTGCGTCAGGCCGAGGTCGCGGTGCGCCTGGGCAGCACCCAGTCCGGCCGCGGGAAGTGGCAGGTGTAGCCGTTCGGGTAGTTGATCAGGTAGTCCTGGTGCTCGGGCTCGGCCTCCCAGAACGGCCCGGCCGGCTCGATCGTCGTGACCGCCTTGCCCGGCCACAACCCTGACGCGTCGACATCCGCGATCGTGTCGCGGGCGACTCGGTCCTGCTCGTCGGTGAGCGGGAAGATCGCTGAGCGGTAGCTCGTGCCCATGTCGTTGCCCTGGCGGTTCAACGTCGACGGGTCGTGGATCTGGAAGAAGAACGCCAAGATGTCACGGTACGTCGTCTGCGTCGGATCGAAGACGATCTCGACCGCCTCGGCGTGGCCAGGGTGGTTGCGGTACGTCGCGTGGTCGTTGTCGCCACCGGTGTATCCGACCCGCGTGTCCAGCACTCCTGGCTGCCGGCGGATCAGGTCCTCCATCCCCCAGAAGCACCCGCCGGCCAGGACGGCCGTCTCGGTGCCCGGTTCGCGGGTGACCCGTCCGGTGTCGTTGACTCCGCTGGTCATGATGCGTGCTCCTTTGTGCCGTTGGGCTCGAACAGCGAGCGGTACTCTCCGTAGCCCTGCTTCTCGAGCTCGGAGACCGGGATGAAGCGCAGCGCAGCCGAGTTCATGCAGTAGCGCAGGCCTCCCGCATCGGCAGGGCCGTCATCGAAAAGGTGGCCCAGGTGGCTGTCGGCGCCGGCGGACCGCACCTCGACGCGGGTCATCCAGAGCGACCTGTCGGTCTTGGTGCGCACGACGTCGCTTTCGATCGGCTTGGTGAAGCTGGGCCATCCGGTGCCACTGTCGTACTTGTCGGTCGACGAGAACAGCGGCTGGCCGGAGACCACGTCCACGTAGATCCCGGGCTCGTGGTTGTCCCAGTACTCGTTTCGGAACGCGGGCTCTGTCCCGTCCTGCTGAGTGACGTGGAACTGGTTGTCGGTGAGGCGGCTGAGCGCGTCCGGAGTCTTGCTGTAGTCGTGTGACACGGTCTCTCCTCTTCTGCCGCCGCTGGCTGCGGCGTCATCTGCAACAACACTCCCGTGGACGGTTTTGGTCCCGGGCTCCGGAGAACTCGCTGTGACCGCGGTCTCGGGTTGGGGTTTCAGCGCGGCACGGAGAACTCGGTCCGCACGCTCCAGGCGAACTGGATCAGCAGGGTTACCGGCGACCTCTCGGCGATTTCATGCATCACCTTCAAGTCGTCGGGGTCAGGTTCTTCGCTCAGCGTGATCGTGCGCAGCAGGTAACGCTCCGCGCCTTCCTGCTCGGGTTCGTGGTAGTCGATCTCCACGGTGATGTCGCCGGCGGTGTCGTACTTGTAGTCGACGTACTGCCGCAGCGTCTGAGCCGTGCACGACGCGAGCGCCATCAGCAGGTGCTCCGTCGGCGTCGGGCCTTCGCCGACCGAGCGGTTGTGCGGTTCGTCGGCGACGAACGTGAAGCCGCGGGTGGTCATGTCCGTGCGCCGGCGCTCGGTGGCGGGCAGGACAGCTCGGGCGGATGCTACGACACGATCCCGATCGGGTTCCATCAACGGCGCCTTCCTGTAGATCCTGGTTGACCTCCGACGCTAGCCTCGGCGGACTAAATAGTCCAACCTTCGAGGGGATCGCCTCAGCGGGTCGACTCGGCGGACGGCTCGACGAGGAACGATCTGATGTGGTCCAGCGCCATGTCGAGAGCGACTTCCATGGGTGCGACGTCGTGCGCGGCGTTCGCCAGCAGGTAGCCGCCCTGCAGGGCTGCCATCAACCCCGTGGCCAGCTTCTCCGGGTCGGCGTCCTGGCGCAGTGCACCGCTGTCGCGCATCCGGTGCAGACCATCGCTGATCAGCTTTTCCCACTCCGCGAACGTCTCCGACAGCATCGATCGAGACTGTTCGTCCTGGTCGGAGAGCTCGACAGCCATCGACCCGAGGCCACACCCGTATCTGCCGTTGTTCAACGAGTTGGCCTGGACCAGTGCGTTGCGCCACCGGACCAGCCCCGAGAACGATCTCAGGCGTTCCAGCCCGCCGCGTTCACGCGCGAGCACGAGCGCGCCGCGATATTTGACCAGCGCGCGCACGAGCTCCTGCTTGTCGGCGAAGTGCCGGTAAAGCTGGGACTTGCTCGTCTGACTCGCCGCACGGACGTCGTCAAGGGTCGTGGCGTTGACTCCGCGCACGAGCATCAGGCGGTTGGCCGCCTCGAGAATCCGCTCCCGGGTCGCGACCCCCCGTTGGCTGATCCTCTGCTGCTTCGCCGGCGCAGCCAACTGCTCGTCGCCCATCGGTGAAGTCTATCCAGCAAAGCGCATATACGCCACGAAGGAAGGGACTCTGGAGTCCATCAGGCGTGCTGTCGCATTCGCGCGCCGGTCACGCTAGACGCCAGTGCTGGGTGCCCGGCAAGCCCGCTACACTGGACGAGTTAGTCCAGTTGAGGTTGGCAAATCACGACGGGCAGGAGGACGCAATGTCCGATTCCTATTCACTCCCGACCGAGCCCGAGGGCGTCGTCCCCTCACTGGTCGAGCGGTTCAACTCCGGCGAGGTCAGCGCGATGCTGCCCCTGTACGAGCCGGAGGCGGTGCTGGTCGTGAAGGACGGACGAACCGTCGCCGGTCACACCGAGATCGCCGCACAACTCGCGCCCGATCTGAAGCACGGCCTGCCATTGGAGGCCAAAGCTCGCCATGTCTTCGTCAACGGCGATATCGCCGAGATCGTGCTGGACTGGTCGATTGACGGCACAGGTCGCGACGGCGAGCACGTACACGTCGGAGGCTCGGCATGTGATGTCGTGCACCGCGGCGCGGACGGAATCTGGCGGTACGTGATCGACAACAACCTCGGCACGGCAGTGCGACAGCCCGCCTGAACAGTGGATGGACTAAATAGTCCGGAGAACAGGGAGGTGCCCGATGAAGGCGATTGTGGTCAAGGACGAGGCCGCCGGAACGGCCGGGATGACGCTCGCCGAGCGTCCCGAGCCAGAGGCTGCGATCAACGACGTGCTCGTCGAGGTTCATGCCTCGGGTTTCACCCCTGGAGAGTTGACCTGGCCCTCGACCTGGACCGATCGCCTCGGCCGTGACCGGACGCCGTCGATTCCCGGGCACGAGCTGGCCGGTGTGGTCAGCGCCCTCGGCTATGGCACGACCGGGCTGTCGGTGGGACAGCGGGTGTTCGGCCTCACCGACTGGACCCGCGACGGGACGCTGGCGGAGCGCACGGCCGTCGAGGCACGCAACCTCGCCCCGCTGCCCGGAGACGTCGACTTCACGGTCGGCGCGAGCCTGCCGATCTCGGGTCTGACCGCGTGGCAGGGGCTGTTCGAGCACGGGCGTGTCCAGCCGGGGCAGAGCGTGCTCGTGCACGGTGCGGCCGGCGGCGTCGGATCGATGGTCACCCAGCTCGCCCGCGAGGCCGGCGCTTACGTCATCGGCACCGGACGCGCCGCCGACCGTCCAACCGCAATCGACTTCGGCGCCAAGGAGTTCGTCGACCTCGACAACGACCGGCTGGAAGACGTCGGCGGAGTCGATCTCGTGTTCGACGTGATCGGCGGTGACATCGGGACGCGGTCGGCCGGGCTGGTTCGCGCCGGCGGAACGCTGGTGACGATCGCCGGCCCGCCGGCGGCGCGGCCCTCGGACGGCCTGGCGATCGACTTCGTCGTCGTGTCCGATCGCACCCAACTGAACGAGGTCGTCCAGCGAGTGCGGGACGGACGTCTGCGGACGGTCATCGGCAGCGTCGCGACACTCGACGATGCCGTCACGGCGTTCAACCCGACCGAGCGCGTGAAGGGAAAGACGATCATCCGTGTACGCCAGTAAGGACTTCGAGGTCGTCAGGGACGAGGAAGTCGGCGCCTACGCTGCCGTCGCCGGGGGCCGAGAGGTGGCCGGGCTGGCCTACGACGTGGCCGGCGGCGACCGACTCGTGTTGCGGGCCACCTCGGTGTTCCCCGAGTTCCGCGGACAGGGCGTCGCCACCGAGCTGATCCGCCGGGTGCTGGACGACGTTCGCGCGCACGGCCAGACGGTCACCATCATGTGCCCGATCGTGCACGCCTTCATCGAGAACAACCCTGGCTACGCCGACCTCATCGACCCAGGGCACCCGGGAGTGGCCAACCGAGGCTGAGGCGACGGCGTAGCGTCAGAGCGAGGGGCCCGTCCGCGAATCATCGACCGAACGGAGCCGGCATGACCACGATTCACCTGCAGCGGACCACGACCGCGACGCCCGAGGAGTTCGTCGCCGCGTTGACCGATTTCGGGCCGGGGCGGTCCGAGATCTTCAGCCGCAGCGCCGACGGCTATCTCGAGGTGCACGATCTGGGCACCGATCAGGCCGACGTCACCGAGGGCTCGGGCGGCATCTGGGAACGCATGCACTACGACTGGTCCGACGTGAACCACGTCGTGGTGACCACCACGGATTCCAACAGGTGGGGTGGCAGGTCGGGCTTCACGTACACGCTGAGCCCGCAGCCCGACGGCACGACCAATGTGGACCTCGTCGAGGTGCGCGACGGCAAGAACGTCAAGGGGCGCGCGCTCGGCTTCCTGATCGGATTCATCGGCAATCGGGTGCTGGGCAAGGAACTGGAGCACGCCATCAATGCCATCGAGGCCCGCAACAACGGCGGAGACGAGCCTAGAGTCGCCCCTCCGCCACCGCGCGGGTGATCCACGGGATCACCTCGTCGAGCATCGCGTCGAGGGTCGTCGTCGCCGTGAAGCCGAGGACCTCGCGGGCCTTGGTGACGTCGGGCACCCGCTTCGCGACGTCGTGGGCGAACGGCTCGTCGCTGACGTGACGGAATGGCACGTCCGGGCCCTTGATCTTGCGCCAGATCAGGGCGGCCAAGGCCAGCACGGTCGTCGACGAAGCCGTCGAGAGGTTGAAGTCCTCGTTGCGGGCGGCCTCGTGCTCCATCGCTGTCACGATGCCCCGGGCCAGGTCGCCGCCGTAGGTGTAGTGGCGCACCTGATCGCCCGAACCCAGGATGTGCAACGGGTCCTGACCCTTGAGGACCTTCTGCACCAGGTCGGGCACGACATGTGACATCGCGAGCTTCACGTTGCCCGAAAGCACTTCGGCCGAACCGAGTGCTCGGCCCTCGCCCACGCCGACGCAGTTGAATGGCCGGACGATCGTGTACGGCAGCCCGTGCTGATCCCAGGCCGCCCGCGCCCAGTATTCGACGGCGAGCTTCTGGAAACCGTACGAGGAGACCGGTGGCGGTATGCGCCGCTCGTCACCCTCCCGACTCGGCCACACGTCGGCCGACTCGAACACCATCGACGACGAGATGTACGTGACCTTGCGCAGCTGACCGGCGCGGTGAGCCGCGATCGCCGCGTCGCACGAGGCCGCCATGATGCGCTCGTTGGCAGCCAGCAGGTCGTACGCGTACGCGTGGAAGTAGGAGATGCCACCGATCATCGCGGCGCCCGCGACGAAGTGGTCGCAGTCGGCGAGCAGGTCGGTGAGCAGGCCCGGGTCGCGGGCATCGCCCTCCACGAACGAGAAGCGCGGGTGGTCGTCGTACCCATGGGACACCGGGCCGTACTTCGAGAAGTTGTCGAGCCCCACCACCGAGTGCCCGCGGTCGAGCAGCTCCTCGACCAGATAACCGCCGATGAAGCCCGCCGAACCGGTGACCAGCACCTTCGCCACGAGAGTTGTGCCTTCCTATCGCGTCTTGTCGAGATCCTGCGACGGCTGCACCGCCGGGCGCACCCGCGCCCACCGCGCCGCGAGCTGGTCGGCCGTGAGTCGCGGCCCGAACGCGAAGAAGTACCAGCGAAGGTAGCTGGGCAGGAAGCGGCCGAGGTCGAAGCGTGACTCGCCGAGCTGGCGGTCGAGCCAGATCGTGGGGACCTCCGCGACGGGCAGGCGCAGCCGGGTCGCCTTCGCGGTCAGCTCGATCCCGATCTCGAAGCCGGTGCGGGACTCGATGCCGACCTCGCGCACGAACGCGGTGTCGTACGCCTTGAAGCTGTTGGTGGCGTCCCTCGTGCCGACCCGGGCGAGCAGTCGCAGGCTGCGGCCGGCCCAGCGCGATGCCATCCGCTTGAACCGGGGACCGCCGACCTGCTGGCCGCCGGGCATGTAGCGGGAGGCGGCGGCGACCACGACGCCGCGGTCGACGAGGCGGGCCAGATCGTCGATCTGGCGGGGGTCGTCGCAGCCGTCGGCCATCGTGACGACCGCGACCGGCGCGCGGGCGGCGTCGATGCCGAACCGGACCGCGTTGGCCGGGCCAGGCCCGTAGGTGTTGAGCACCGCACGAACCCGCGGGTCGCGCTCGGCAATCTGCCGCGCGTACGGGACCGTCGTGTCCTCCGGCATGTCGTGCACGACGAGGATCTCGGCGGGCAGCATGACCTCACGCAGGATGCGGTCGAGGCACCGCACGACCGCTTCGCCCTCGTTGTAGACCGGGATGACGACGGTGACGCGCGGGTTCACACGCGCACGCCCCGCCCGGTCAGGCCCCACATGTCGACGAGGGGTTTGTCGGTGTCCAGCCGGCCGTATTCCGCGTGCGGCGCCGCGATCACCAGCAGGTCGGCGCGCTTGAGCACGTCGTCGAGCGGTAGGAAACGGTCGTCGGTCACGTGCGGGTCGGTGCACAGCGTCTCGCGCGCCTTCAGCGTCAGGATCTTGCGCAACTTGTACGCCAGGCTGTCGCGGGAGTCGTCGCTGCCGCCCTTGAACGCCATGCCCAGGATGCCCACGGTCATCTCCGCCAGGTCGAACCGGTCCTCCAGCCGCGAGACCAGATAGAGCGGCAGGCCTTCGTTGATGAGCATCGCTGAGTGGCCGAGCACGAAGTTGTTGCGGTTGAACGCCGCCAGCTGCATCGTGTCCTTGAGCAGGCACGGCCCGGCGGCGAAGCCGGGCATCGGCAGGTCCGCGGCCCGTGGATAGTCGAATGCCACGGCGTGCCGGATGCGCGCGAAGTCGAGCCCGAAGTCGTTGGCCATCATCCAGAACTGGTTGGCCGTCGCGAACTTGATGTAGCGCCACGTGTTGGTGAACAGCTTCGCGAGCTCGGCCTCCTCGGGCTCCAGCTCGACGATCGAGTCGGTGAGGTGGCGAAACAGCCGGCCGGCGCGGGCCAGCGCGCCGGGCGTGCGGGCGGCGACGATCTGCGGCAGCGCGAACAGCTCGGTCATCGCCTTGCCCTCGGCGATCCGTTCCGGGCAGAACGCGACGTCGACGGCGAGGCCCTTGCTGGCCAACAGCTTCTCGGTCAGCGCGGTGACACCGGGATAGACGGTGCTGCGCAGCACGACGAGCTGACCGTCGTGCAGGTGCTCGGCGCAGCGCTCCAGCGCGCGCGGCACGGCGCCGAGATCGGGGTTGAGGTGCTCGTCGACCGGGGTGCCGACGACCACGACCAGCGCGTCGGCCAGGCCGACGCTCGACGCCGCCGTGGTGGCCGTCAACCGGCCGGCGGCCAGTGCCGCGGTCAGCGCGTCGCCCGCGCCCGCCTCGGCGAACGGCAAGCGGCCGGCGTTGACGAGATCGACCGCCGCCGCATCGATGTCGTAGAGCACGACCGAGAGGCCCCGTGCGGCCAGCGCGATGCCCAACGGCAGGCCGACCCGCCCGCACCCGCCCACGACGCAGACGTCGACCGCGGTCTCCGCAGCTGCCATCGCGACCTCACACTCCTGTCCGCCGGTGCGGATCCTGTGCAGGTTACTGGTGAGGAAACCTCGGGTCCACCCGTCCGCGTGACAGGGGTTAAGGTGCCCGGCATGGCCGGGTCCCTGTCCTCTGAGATCAGCTCGCGCGTGGCCGCGGCGCTGCCGGCCGGTGCGGTGGGCGCCGCCATCCGGGCGGTCTACCCACGGATCGAGCCCGAGCTCGCGCGGCTCGCCTCCTACGCGCCGCGCGGCGGCACCGCTGTCGACATCGGCGCGTGGTACGGGCCGTGGACCCGCGGCCTGCGCCGGCTCGCCGACCTGGTCGTCGCGCTGGAGCCCGCCGCCGAACTGGCGCACCGGGTCGCCACCGCCTATCCCGACGTCCGGGTGGTCGAGGCGGCGGCCTCGGACCACCCCGGCACCGCGACGCTCTACCTCCCGGCCGGTGGACCGGGCGTGGGCACGTCGTCGGTCGAGCACGGCGAGGGTGTCGGCACCACCGTCCGCCGGGTGACCGTGGACAGCCTCGAGCTCACCGACGTGCGGTTCATGAAGATCGATGTCGAGGGACACGAACTGCCCGCGCTGCGCGGTGCCGAGCAGACGGTGCGGCGGGACCACCCGCTGCTGCTCGTCGAGGTCGAGGAGCGGATCCAGCCGATCGAGCCGGTCGTCTCGCTGCTCGCGGAATGGGGCTACCGGCCGTTCGTGATGCCCCGCGACCGTTGGCTGCCGCTCGAGGAGTTCGACCTGGTCACGCACCAGCGCGCGGCGGTCGGCCGGGTGCGGCAGAGCTTCGCGCGGCGGGTGGTCGCGCCGTGGCCGCGCTACGTCAACCTCGTGCTGTTCCGGCCGGAAGGATCGCGATGAGCGCCAGCACGGCGGAGGCGCCGGCGACCGTCACGATCCCGGCCTGGATCGCGCGGGATCCGCTCCGGTTGGTCGCCGCGGTGCTGATCGCCGCGAGCACCGCATGGCGAGCCGCGATCACCACGCGCGGCTATCTCACCGCCGACGATTTCCCGATCATCTCCCAGGCCGACGCCAGCAGCCTGAGCCCCGGCTACCTGCTCGAGCTCTACAACAACCACCTGATGCCGGCCGGCCGGCTGGTCACCTGGGTGACGCACCGGCTCACCGAGTTCGACTACTGGCCGTACGCCACGCTGATGATCATCACCAATCTCCTGGTGAGCATCGCGTTCTACCGGCTCCTGCGGCTCATGCTCGCGCCGAGTTGGGCGCTGCTGGTCCCGCTGTGCCTGTTCCTGTTCAACCCGCTGACGCTCGAGGTCAGCGCCTGGTGGGCGGTCGGCATCAACCTGCTGCCGATGCAGCTAGCGATGACCATGGCTGTCAGCAGCCAGGTCCGCTACATCCGCGACCGGCAACGCCGGCACCTGGTCGCGCTCGGGCTCTGGGTGGTCTTCGGCCTGGCCTTCTTCGAGAAGGCGTTGCTGGTCGTGGCCCTGGTCTTCCTGCTGACGGTCTGCCTCTACGGTCCCGGCGGCCCGGTCCGCGCGGTGCTCACCACCATCCGGCGGTGGTGGCCCGCTTGGCTGGTCCTCACGGGCATCTCCCTGGCGTTCCTCGCGCTCTACCTCACCGGGTCGACGTCGTCGCTGCGCCGACCGATGTCCAGCGCCGAGGTGGGCACGTTCGTCCAGCAGTTCTTCGGGCAGTCGCTCACGTCCGGGCTCCTCGGGGGGCCGTGGACCTGGCTCGACGCGTCGGACGGCCCGGCCGTCGCCGCACCGACGGTCACCCTCCAATGGGTCTCGTGGGCGCTGGTGGCCGCGCTCGTCATCGTCACGTTGTGGCTGCGCCGGACGGTCGCCCTGCGGGCCTGGCTGCTGTTGCTGCTCTACGCCGGGTTCGCCGCCGGCCTCATCGGCGCCACCCGCCTCGGCTCGGCGTTCAGCGGTGTCGCCGGCCTCGTGCCCCGGTACATCGCCGACGTGCTGCTCGTGGCCGCGATCTGCGTGGGCGTGGCGCTGTGCGGGCTGCGCCGCCAAGACCAGGAACTGCCCGCGGCGGTACGGTCGCGCCCGCGCACGTTCGGCGCCGCGCTCGCGACCGCCACGGCCCTGCTCGTGGCCAGCAGCCTCTACAGCGGGGTGGACTTCGGCACCGACTGGGCGTCGAAGCTGGGCCGCGACTACCTGACGACCGCGCGGGACGGCCTCGCGAACGCCGCTCCGGGCACGGTGTTCATGGACCAGCCCGTGCCGGCCAGCATCGTCGACCCGCTCTCCGCGCCGTGGAACATGCAGTCGCGGTTCTTCGCCCCGCTCGACCATGACCCGGTTTTCGTGACCAAGGCGCAGAACCTGTGGGTCTTCGACTCCTCCGGAAAGGTGCGGCCGGCGTGGGTCAAGGGCGTCAAGGCCCAACCCGGACCGACACCCGGCTGCGGCTACCAGCTCACCGGTGGGCGGACCACGACGATCGCCCTCGCCGGCACCGTCACCGAATACTGGCAGGCGGTCCGCATCGCCTACCTCAGCGACCGCGAGACCAGCGGCGCGTTCCGGCTCGGCGCGGGCGACGCCGTCACGTTCGACGTCCACCGCGGGCTCAACGCGATCTTCCTGCTCGTGCACGGTGGCGGCAGCTCGATCGAACTGGCCGTGACCGAACCGGCGGCCAGCTTCTGCACCGACGAGATCGAGATCGGCGAGCTCGTGCCGCAGCCGATCGGCTAGACCGTGTGGCGACCGACAGCCCGGCTCGCGCCGCACCTCACCTCGGCGGCGATCACGGCGGTGGTGCTCGCGCCGCTGGTCGCCCCCGGCTACGTGCTCCGCTACGACATGGTGTTCGTCCCGCGGCAACCGTTGAGCTGGGAGATGGTCGCGCCGGCTGACGCGCTGCCGCGGGCCGTACCCCTGGATGCGCTCGTGTCGTTGGCGAACCTGGCCGTTCCCGGGTGGCTGCTGCAGCGCCTCGTGCTGGTGGCGACCCTCTACTTCGCGGCGCTGGGCATGGCGCGGCTGGTGCCGACGGAGCGGACACTCACCCGGGTCGTTGGGGCGCTCGCCTACGCGTGGACGCCGTTCCTCGCCGAGCGGCTGTTGCTGGGCCAGTGGGGGCTGCTGTTGGCGTACGCCGCGCTGCCGTGGCTCGTGGCAGCGGTGCGCGACGTGCGCACGGGGCGGCCCGGCGCGTTGGGCCGGCTGGTGCTCGCGGCGGCTCCCGCCGCGGTGACGCCGACCGGAGGCTTGATCGCGCTCGCGACCGTGCTCGTGCTGCTCCCCACCAAGGGTCGGTGGCGGGCGACCGTGCTGGGCGTCGGTGCGGTCGCGGCGCTGTGCCTGCCGTGGGTGGTCGCGGCGCTGACCAGCGCGGCCGGTGGCCGGTCGGATCCCGAGGGCGTGGCCGCGTTCGCGGCGCGGGCCGAGAACTGGAGCGGCACCGTCGGCGCCCTGGCCGGCACCGGCGGGATCTGGAACGCGCAGACCGTGCCGGGCAGCCGCTCGTCGGCGCTCGTGCCGGTCGCCACCCTCGTCCTGCTGGCCGTCTGCGCGGTCGGGTTCGGCGCGCTTCGCCGGCGGTGGCCGGACGGCATCGCCCGCCTGGCGTGGCTGGCCGCTTGCTCGTTCGTCCTCGCGCTGGCCGGCACGGCGCCGGGAGCACCCGCCCTCGAGTGGCTCGTCACCACCGTTCCCGGCGCGGGCCTGCTGCGCGACGGCCAGAAGTTCCTGATCCCGTACGCGCTGCTGGTAGCGCTCTCGTTCGCGGTCGGCGCGGAGTCGTTGGCGCACCGGCTCGCCGGCCGCATCGACGCGAACGCCGGGCGGGTCGTGCTGGTCGCCGCCGCCCTGCTACCCGTCGTGATCCTGCCCGATCTCGCCGTCGGCGCGGCCGGTCAGCTACGGCCGGTGCGGTACCCGGCCGACTGGGACGCCGTGTCGGCGCGGGTCGCCGCCGCACCGGGTGAGGTGCTCTCGCTGCCGTTCGACGGCTACCAGCGCTACCGGTGGAACCACGGCCAGGTCGTTCGTGACCCCGCGCCGCGCTACTTGGACGCGCCGGTGCTGATGAACGACGCCCTCCGGGTGGGCGCCGTGACCGTCGACGGAGAGAACCCGCGGGCCGCGAAGGTGCAGGCGGTGCTGGACGCGGGACAGCCGGTCGCGAGCCTGGGCGTGCGGTGGGTGCTAGTCCGCGCGGAGCCGGGTCTCGACGTGCCCGCGACGGTCCTGTCCGGACTGCGGCCCGTCTACACCGGCAACTACCTGGCCCTGTGGGAGAACACCGAGATCACGGCGGCACCCCCGGGGCCGGGCCGACGCTGGCCCGCGGTGGGCGCGCACGTGCTCGCGGCGCTCGTCGTGATCATTGGTGCCTGCGCAGTGCTGCGCGGGCGGCGGAAGCCGTGATACGGTCCGCGCACTCACAGTTCCGGGGAGGGGTATCAATGGCCAAGTTGGCCACCTTCATCGTCGCCGCCGTCCTCGGTGCGGCGCTGGGCATCATCGGTATCTTCGCCACGGTTGGTGCGGTGAGCCCGTCCGCGGATCACGTCGCCGACCAGAGCGTCGAGGACCCCGCCATGACGGTCTACGGCACTCGCTGACCCCGCAGCGGCTCCGCCTCGCGGGTTCGGGCGTCGCGCGGCTCAGCTTCCGCAGGGAGCTGAGCCGCGACCAGTTCGGCGAACGCCGCTCCCGAGGATTCCCAGGTGAACCGCTGCGCGTAGGCGCGCGCGGCGACACCCATCTCCGCGCGCCGGTCCGCGTCGTGCAGTAGCCGGCGCACGACCCGCAGGAAGTCCACCTCGTCGTCGACCAGCACGCCCGTCTCACCGTCGAGGATCGCCTCGGAGACGCCGCCCGCCGACCGGAACGCGACCGAGGGCGTGCCGTGCACGGCGGCCTCGACGATCGTCAGGCCCCAGCCCTCTTTGAGCGACGGCGCCAGCGCCAGCCACGAACCGCACAGCAGTTCGTGCTTGCGTTCCTCGGTGACGAAACCGGTGAACCGGACGCACTCCTCGATGCCCAGGTCGGCCGCGAGCCGCCGCAGCGGCGTCTCCCACCAGCCCTGGCCGGCGATCACCAGCTCCAGGCCCGGCATCTCGAGCGAGAGCAGCGCGGTCGCGCGCATCGCCAGCTCGATCCGCTTGTGCGGCACCAGGCGGCCGAGCACGATCAGGCTCGGGTGGGCCGTACGCGGCGCGGGCGGGCCGATGACCGCCGGGGTGCCGTTGTGCACGATCCTGATCGCGCCTTCGTCGACGCCGAGACCGGCGAGCTCTTTGCGGGTCGACTCGGAGACCGTCACGTACGGGCAGCCGCGGTAGACCCGGACGGCCAGGCGCGACTCGATCCACCAGCCGACCCGGGCGGGCCTCGGTCCGAAGAGCACCTGCCACTGCTCGCGGTGCACGTGGTGGACCAACGCGATGACCGGGCGCCGGGCGTAGAGCCGGCTGAGGAACGGCAGGCCGTTGCAGACGTCGACGACCAGGTCGGGCCGGCCGAGCCGGCCGCTGGACAGCGGTCCCACGCCGAACACGCCCAGCACGTAGAACAGCGCCGCGAACAGGTAGACCGTGTGCCGGCCGCCGCGCCGGACGACGTTGACGCCGTCGGGCTTGGCCTCCTGTGCCGGCGCGTGCGCGTGCGCCTGGCAGAACATGGTCGCCCGATAGCCCCGCGCGACCATTTCCGCCGCCATGCGCTGGATGTAGACCTCGGAGCCCCCGCCTTCCGGATGCAGCGTGTCGCGCCAGTTCAGGAACAGCACGTGACGAGCGGGAGCATCGGCCATGGTCTACTCGTTCACTCCTACTACCGAGTACGATTCGCGGTCGCGTCACACTAGGGCGCCCGCCCGATGATCCGCAACGCCCTACCGCGAACGTCCAGGGCGCGGTGAGAGCCGTTGACAACGCAGGGAGAGACTCTTGGCGGACAGTGGCGTCCGACGACGAGCGGAGTTCTGGCCGGTCGTTGTGCTGAGTTCCGCCCTCGTGCTGGTGCTGGCCGGTTGGGCCGCGGTCACCTATCTGGACCGCACGCGCAGTGACCCCGCCTGCGCGCAACGCACCTCCGTGCGGATCGCGGCGGCACCGAGCGTGGCGGCGCCGGCGCGCGAGGTCGGCGAGCGGCTCGCCGCGCGCGACCGTTGCCTGGACATCGCGATCGACTCGCGGGAATCCGCCGATGTGTCGCGCCAGCTCGCCGACACCGCGCCGGGAGCCGAGCCGTCCGGTCTGCCCGACGTCTGGTTGCCGGAATCGACGCTCTGGCTGCGCAAGGCGCGGGCCGCGGGCGCCTTCCAGGTGCCCGAGGCCGGTGTCTCGGTGGCGAGCACGCCGGTCGTGCTCGCCCTCGACGAGCGCACCGCCCGCCGGCTCGGCTGGCCCGATCGTGCGCTCGACTGGAAGACGCTCGTCACGGCCGAGCAGCCGCCGGTGCCGGTGGTGCTGCCGGACCCGGCGACCAGTCCCCTCGGTTTCGGTGGGCTGGCCGGCATTCGGGCGTTCGCCGGCAACGGTCCGGGTGCGGCCGCGGCGACCGCCGCGATCATGCGGCGGCTCGCACCCCGCACGGTGGCGATGTCCGGTGAGACCCCGCCCGCGCCGGGTGCCCCCGGCGCGGCCGGCGGCGAATCGGCGGTGATCAGCACGGAGCAGGAGGTCCTGCGCACCGAAGGCCGGGTCGCGGTCTATCCGGCCCGTCCGGTGCCGAGCCCCGACTACCCGTACGCGGTCCTGTCATCCAGCCCGGCGCGCGAGGGCGCCGCCGCGTTCCTGCGCGCCATGCTCGCCGACGAGGGCGTCTCCGCGCTCACCCGGCACGGGTTGCGCACCGCCGGTGGCGCACCGCCGACCGGGTCCCATGAGGCCGGCCGGATCCGGGAGGCGACCTACGCGCCGGCACCCATACCCACCGACGGCGAGACGGCGACGCTGCTCAACGCCTGGGGTGGCGTGCACATCAGCGCGCGGCTGCTCGCGGTGCTCGACATCTCCGGTTCGATGGCGGCACAGATACCGGGAACGGCGGAGACCCGGCTCTCGGCGACCGTCAAGGCCGCGCAGGGCGGTGTCCAGCTGCTCCTCGGCACGACCGAGATCGGCATCTGGACGTTCTCCACCGACCTCGACGGCAACCGCGACTATCAGGAGGTCGTGCCGGTCGGGCCGGTGGGTCCGCGGCGTGCCGACATCGTGGCGCGGCTCGGCCAGGTCAAGGTCAAGCCCAACGGCGCGACCGGCCTCTACGACACCACGCTCGCGGCCTATCGCGACGGCGCGCGCAACTGGACCGCGGGCCGGATCAACCTGGTGCTCGTGCTCACCGACGGCAAGGACGACAACGCGAGCGGCATCAGCCGGGCCGAGCTGCTGCGGGATCTCGGCGAGCTGCAGGACCGGCGGCGCCCGCTGCCGATCCTGTTCATCGGCGTCGGACCGGAGATCGACTCGGGCGAGCTCAACCAGATCGCCGAGGCCACCGGCGGGCGGGTCGCGCTGACCCCGAACCCCGCCGGTATCCGGCAGATCTTCTTCACCGCGCTGGCCGAGTTCAGCTGCCTGCCGCCGAAGTGCCGCCGATGACGGCCGGGACACGCGGACGCCGGCTCGGCACGGCCGCCGGCGCGCTGCTGCTCGTCGTGGTCAGCTTTCTCCAGCGGTCCGGCGAGGTCACCTTCGACACGAAGCTCGACCTGGCCGTCGACCCGTTGGGCTTCATGGCTCGGGCGCTGCATCTGTGGAACCCCGAGGCCACGTCCGGGGAGCTGCAGAACCAGGCGTACGGCTATCTGTTCCCGATCGGACCGTTCTTCGCGGCCGGCGACGCGCTGGGCGTGCCCGCGTGGATCACCCAACGGCTCTGGTGTGCGCTGCTGCTGTGCACGGCGTACCTGGGCGTGCTCCTGCTCGCGCGGGCGCTGCGGATCGGCTCGGAGCCAGGGCGCCTGATCGCCGCGCTCGCCTACGCCCTCGCACCGCGGATGCTCACCGAGGTCGGCCCGCTGTCGTCCGAGATGCTGCCTGTAGTCATGCTGCCGTGGGTGCTGCTGCCGCTGGTGCTCGCGCCGCGGCTGGGTTCGCCACGCCGGGCCGCGGCGCTGTCCGGGCTCGCGGTGGTCTGCATGGGCGGGGTCAACGCCGCCGCCGTCGTCATGACGCTGGCGCTGCCGGCGCTCTGGCTGGCGACCCGGCGCTGGGACCGGCACCTGGCCAAGCTGGCCGTGTGGTGGAGCGTCTGCGTCGCCGCCGCGAGCCTGTGGTGGGTCGTGCCGCTGCTGCTGTTCGGCCGGTACAGCCTGCCGTTCCTCGACTACATCGAGTCGTCGGCGACCACGACCGCGGTGACGTCGCTGTTCCAAGCCGTCCGGGGTACGAACCAGTGGGTCGGCTACATCGTGCAGGGCGAGCCGTGGTGGCCCGCCGGTTGGGTGCTCGTCGACAACCCGGTGCTGATGGCCGCGACCGCGCTGGTCGCGGTCGTCGGGCTCGTCGGGCTCGCGCAACGCGGCCTGCCGGAGCGACGGTTCCTCGTGCTCGCGATGCTGACCGGGCTGACCCTGTTGACGATCGGCTACCTGGGCACGGTCGACAGCCCGTTCGCCGGCCCGGTGCGCGGCCTGCTCGACGGCCCGCTCGCACCGCTGCGCAACGTCCACAAGTTCGAGCCCGTCCTGCGACTGCCGATCGTGCTCGGCCTGGCGCACGCGGCCGCGACCCGGATCTCGCTGCCGCGGCTGCGGGTGCCGGCGGCGCCGGTCGTGGCGTGCCTGCTGGTCGTCGCGGCCGCGCCCGC
This sequence comes from Asanoa iriomotensis, assembly GCF_016862515.1. Taxonomy (GTDB): domain Bacteria; phylum Actinomycetota; class Actinomycetes; order Mycobacteriales; family Micromonosporaceae; genus Asanoa; species Asanoa iriomotensis. Next base: position 43,004 of record NZ_BONC01000043.1, on the reverse strand, counting down.
CTGGCTGCTGCTGCTCCGGCCCGGGCCGGGCTGGTCGGACGTGCCGGCGCACTGGAAGCAGGCGGCCGACTGGCTCGCCGATCAGGACCCGCACGCGCGCACGCTGGTCGTGCCCGGCGTCGGGTTCGCGCAGAACCGCTGGGGCCGCACCGTCGACGAGCCGATCCAGCCGCTGGCGGGAGCGCCGTGGTCCACCCGCCACCAGATCCCGCTCGGTTCCGAGGGCAACATCCGCGTGATGGACACCGTCGAGGCGGTCCTCGAACAGGGCCGCGGGTCGCCGGGACTGGCCGACTTCCTCGCCCGCGCGGGATACCGCTACCTGCTGGTCCGCCACGACGTCGACCGCGCGGCCACCGGCGTGCCGCCGATCGCCGTCATCCGCCAGGCCGTCGCCGGGTCGCCGGGACTGACGCCGGTGGCGACGTTCGGGCCGGAGGTGGACGCGGGCCCCATGCACAGCCCCGTCGACGCCGCGGCAGCCGTACCGTCGATAGAGATTTTCGAGGTACGACGAACGGTGCCGCAGGTGTCGGCGGTGGCGCGCGCGGACGTGCCGACCGTCAGCGGAGGGCCCGAGTCGCTGCTGGGTCTCCTGGAGCAGGGCCTGATCGACGGCAGCACGCCCACGATCCTGACCGGCGACGACGCGTCCCCGTCGGCGAGCCGGATCGTCACCGACGGGCTTCGGCGGCGCGAGCTCAACGTCGGCCGGATGCGCGACAACCTCAGCTACACGCTCACCCGTGACGAGCCGACCCGCCAGCAACGGCAGCGGGCCGACCTGGTGCCGTTCCCGATCGACGGGCACGACACCGTCGCGACGTTCCAGGGGATCCGCTCGGTGGACGCGTCCAGCAGCGCGGCCTTCGCCGACACGGTCGGCGCCACGGAGGTGTCGTACGCGCCGTTCGCGGCGCTGGACGGCGACACCCGCACCGCCTGGCACTCCGACCCGCTGCGCGAGCCGGCCGGCCAATGGCTGGAGGTCACCTTCGACACGCCGCAACGGGTGGACGAGTTGACCGTGGACTTCGTCGAGGACCTGCGCGTGGCGGCGCCCGTCGGTTATCTGCGGGTCACGACCGATCAAGGCGCCGTGGACCGGGCGCTGCCCGAGACGCCCGGCCCGCACCGGCTGGCCACGCTGCCCGGCCTCACGACGACGGTGCGGGTGACCGTGCTCGCGTTGCGACCGGGCCACGAGGGTGGTGCGGTCGCGTTGCGCGAACTCGGCATCCCCGGTCTTTCGGCACAGCGGGCGTTGCGCGCGCCGGCGGACGTCACCGGCGGACCCGCGCCGACCTACGCGTTCGGTCGTGCCATCGAGGACCGGGGTGCCTGCTTCCCGTCCGGCGGCGAAACTCGGTGCGACCAGTTCCTGGCCCGGACCGGCGAGGAACCGCTGGGCCTGGACCGCATCTTCACCACGCCGGTGGAGTCGCCGTACGAGTTGCGGCTGACCGCACGCCCGCGCACCGGTGGGCCGCTTCCGCTGGACCGACCGGTGACGGCGTCGGCCACCTCGGTGCTCGCCGGCGATGTCGAGGTGGGCGCCGACGCCGCCGTCGACGGTGATCCCGCCACCGCCTGGCTCGCCGAGCCGGTCGACGCGAACCCGGCCGTGGAGCTTTCCTGGGACGGGCCGCGGAAAATCGACCAACTGCGTCTGGTGACGCCCACCGCGCCGGTGGCGTCGGTGCCCCTCGACGTCGTCGTGCGCACACCCACGGGCGCGCGCAACGCGAGCGTCGGCGAGGACGGCTGGGTCCGCTTCCCGGCGGTCACCACCGACCGGGTGACGATCGCGGTCGCCCGGTTCGACAAGAAGATCGCCGACGAGCGGGGCAACGGATGGCCGGCGCCGGTCGGCATCGCCGAGGTCGAGATACCCGCGTTGAGCGACCTGCTCCCCCAGGCCTCGGCGGCCGCGTCCACCAAGCTGGTCGCGCCGTGCGGACGCGGGCCGACCGTGATGCTCGACGGCGTGGACTTTCCGACGTCGGTCGCGGGCACCTTGGCGGACGTACGCGCGGGCCGGGCGCTGCCGTTGACCGTCTGCGACGACTTCGCGAGCGAGTCGGTCGAACTCGGTGCCGGCGAGCACCGGTTGCGCACCGAGCCGTCCGACTCGTTCGTCGTGGACTCCGCGGCGCTCGTGCCCGTGTCGACGGCGCGGACGTCGGCGGCGGAAACGGCGCGGACGCGCGGGGTCGAGGTCACCCGCTGGGACCCGACGGCGCGCACGGTGACCGTCGCGGCCGGCGAGGCCGCCCTGCTGGTCGTGCCCGAGAACTTCAACGCCGGTTGGACGGCGTCGCTGGGCGACACGCGGTTGACCGCGGTGCGGGTCGACGGCTGGCAGCAGGCGTTCGAGGTGCCGGCCGGGTCGGGTGGGACGGTGACGCTGACGTTCGCGCCGGACGAGCCGTACCGGAACGGTCTGCTGGCCGGCGCGGCGGCCGTGCTGCTCGTCCTGTTGCTCGCGGCCGTACCGGCGCGCCGGCGTCGAGTGGCGGCCGCGGTCGGGCCGGCGGTCGGCGCACCCACCGCGCTCTCGGCGTGGTGGATCGCCGTGCCGCTGGTGGGCATCGCGGTCGCGCTCGGCGGCGTCGCGGCGCTGGCGCTGCTGGTCGCCGGGATGCTCGTGCGCCAACTCCGGCCGGGCGCGCTGCCCGGCATCGCGTTGGTGGCCGCCGGCGGCGGCACGGCGGTCGCGGTGGTCGGTCGGATCCAGGGGTACGGCCAGGATTGGGCGCACGGCGGTATCGCACAGGCCGCGATGCTGACCGCGGTCTGCGCGGTCGCCGCGACCCTGGTGCCGTCGCCCAAGCAGGCCGCCGAGCCGCAACTCGAGCCCCCGGTCGCGCCGGAACCCGAGGCGCCGCCGCACCGCGCGACCGTCGGCCGCTCGGTGCGGTTGTTCCGAGCCTTCCTGCACGAGCAGAGCGATCCGGACATGTTCTATTCGCTGCTGGCCAAGGACTCGGTGGATCAGCTCGGGTCGTACGCGAGCCTGAACGACGCGGTCGTGCTCGACGTGGGCGGCGGACCCGGCTATTTCGCCGCCGCGTTCCGGACCGCGGGCGCGACCTACGTCGGTCTGGATCCCGCCGTCGGGGACTTCGCCACCGACGGAGCCGCGGTGGCGGGCATGGTTCGCGGCGGTGGCACGGCGCTGCCGGTGCGGTCCGGCATCGTCGACGTCTGCTACTCGTCGAACGTGCTGGAGCACGTGTCGACACCGGAAGCGATGCTCGACGAGATGGTGCGGGTGACCCGGCCCGGCGGCACGATCTTCGTCTCGTTCACGCCCTGGCTCTCGCCCTGGGGCGGTCACGAGACGGCACCGTGGCACTACCTCGGCGGCACCCGGGCTCGGCGGCGGTATGCGCGGCGCATGGGACGGGAGCCCAAGAACCGCTATCTCGAGACGCTGTTCCCGATCAGCGCCGCGCGGACGTATCGCTGGGCGCGCGCAGCCCGTCGTGACAGCCGAATTGTGATCATCGATGTTCTGCCCCGATACCACCCCCGATGGGCGCATTGGGTGGCCCGTTTGCCGCTGCTACGCGAGACCCTCACGTGGAACTACACGATGGTTCTGCGACGCGAGCCGGATCAGGGGTCGCGTCCGGATGTGACTCAGTAGTAACCTGCTCGCCAGCCAGCGGACGTCCAACCCCCACCGTCCGTCCTTACATTGTGGAGGCACCATGAGGTCTCGCGTCATCGGCGCCGTCTTGTTCGGCCTCGGTGTCCTAGCGTTGATCTTCGCCGCGGGTCTCGCGTTCGTCGTCGGTCCACGCGTCGCGCAGCTTCCCTACGACCTCGATCTCACCCAGTCGGTCGCCGAGGCGCCCAACGCCACGTTCCTCCAGGTCGACAACGGGGTGGCCACGATCGAGACAGGGAAGACCCTGCGCTCGACGGTCACGGTGCAGCCCGACAAGGCCGAGACCGCCAAGCTCGAAGGAGACCTCGACGGCAAGGCAGTCGTCTGGCAGGTCGGTCAAGAGGTCGTCCGCACCGACAACAACGTGCTGATCAACGCCTACAGCACGAAGCTCGCGCTCGATCGCAAGACCGGCGCGGCCGTGCCCTGGGACGGCGCGTGGCTCGACACCGGCAACAACCGCCAGACCGTCGAATACTCCGACCAGATCTACAAGTTCCCGTTCGGCACCAAGCAGGAGTCCTACGGGATCTTCGACCGCGACGTGCTCGCCGCCCAGCCGGCGAACTTCGTGAAGACCGAAGAGATCGACGGCCTGGAGACCTACCAGTTCACGCAGGAGATCCGTGACGGCCGCCAGCAGGTGCCGTCCGACCGGATGGCGGTGCTTCTCGGCGCGTTCCTGCCGGGCGCGACCTCCGGCGACATCGTCTACAACAACACCCGCACCGTCTGGGTGGAGCCGACCACCGGCGCGTTCATCAAGGTCCAGGAAACCCAGGAGAAGAACCTGGTCGGCAACAACGGCCAGTCGGTGAAGATCCTCGACGCGGTGTTCACCTACACCGACGACACGATCGCCAAGAGCGCCGACACCGCCAAGTCCAACCGGCAACTGCTCCAGATCGTCAAGCTGTGGGGGCCGATCGGCCTCGTGGTGATCGGTCTCATCCTGCTGGTGCTCGGGTTCATGTTCTCCGCACGCCGCCCGCAAGGGCGACACACGGCCGACGAGCAGACCGACGTGACCGAGGACGGCACCGTCAAAGCATCGTCGTAACAGCGGTATTCGAAGGGGCATCGGAACGTTTCCGGTGCCCCTTCGCGCATCCGGCTAGGTGAGGCGGGATCGGGTGCGGGCCGGTGTGGTCGCGGGAAGTGTCGCGATGATGTCGGCGAGTGAGACGCCGGCGAGGCTGCGGCGCCAGGCTTCGTGGGCCTCGGCCATCTTCTCGGCCAGGATGCACGTGTTCTGGCACTGCTCGGGCGGCAGTGCTCCCCGTCCTTGTTGACGGATCTCGCGGCACTCATAGGGCCCGGCGGTGCCGTCGACCGCCTCCACGATCCGCAGCAGCGTGATCTCCGATGCCGGTCGTGCCAGCCGGAACCCGCCGCGCGGGCCGGTGGTCGCGGTCAGCACCCCCGCCTTGACCAACTCCTGTAGCTGCTTGGCCAGATAGGCCGCGGGCAGGTCGAAGTAGCGCGCAAGCTGCGCCGCCGATGCGCTGGCCCCAGGCTCCAACTGCGCCAGGGTCGCGGCGCAGTGCAACAGCCATTCGGTGCTCACGGGCAGCTTCACCGCGTCAGCATATCGCGGATATTGCAGATCTGGTAAGTCCGAGATAGCGTCAGCCCCGCAGTGAGCGAGAGGAAAGATCATCATGCGAATCGCAGTGGTCGGGGCGACCGGGAACATCGGTGCCCTCACCGTGGCCGCCCTCGAGCGGGGCGGACAGGACGTCGTGCGGATCAGCCGTGCGCTGGGCGTGGACCTGTCGACCGGTGACGGGCTCGACCGCGCCCTGACCAGCGTCGACGCGGTCATCGACGTCACCAACGCGCCGGGCGGTGGCCACGCGGAGACGGTGGCGTACTTCGGCACCACCACCCGCAACCTGCTCGCCGCCGGCGAGCGGGCCGGCGTCCGGCACCACGTGCTGCTCTCGATCGTCGGGGTCGACCGCGTCGAAGGCAACGCGCACTACGCCGGCAAGCGCGAGCAGGAGCGGCTCGTGGCCGCCGGCCCACTGCCGTGGACGATCGTCCCGGCCACGCAGTTCCACGACTTCGCCGCGATGGTCGCGGGTTGGACCGAACACGACGGCGTCGCGACGATCGCGCCCTTGCTCGTGCAGCCGATCGCCCCCAGGGACGTCGCCGAGATTCTCGCCGAGATCGCGGTGGGCGAGCCGCGCGGCCGCTACGCCGACGTCGCCGGCCCGGAGCCGCAGGACCTCGTCGACATGGCCCGCCGCACCAACGAAGCGCGCGGCCACACGGTGACACTCGTGCCGACGTGGTCGGGCATCTTCGGCCCGGCGATGGCCGGCACGGTGCTGCTGCCCGGCGAGGGCACCCGCATCGCACCGACCACCTTCGACGAATGGCTCGCAGAACAGCGTGTCTAGCCCACGGCGAGGTCGGTGACGTCGACGACCTTCGCGTTCCTCGGCGGGGCGAAGGCGGCCCGGTCGACCTTGTCCGAATAGGACACCAGCTCGATCGCCGTCTGCTCGCCGCCGTGCGTCTCACCGCTGAAGGACGAGAGCAGGCCGGCGTCCGTCACGCAGACCGAGAACGACTTCAGGTCGCCGGGCTGGGCGCCGGCCTGCGGGTCCTCGATGCCGTCGACGTCGGCGCAGAGCGAGTCCTGGCCGGCGATCTCGCGCTCGCTGGTGCTGACGTCGGTGCCGGGCACGATCGCCGCGGCCGCGACCATGCCGAGGGCCAGCTCAGGAGTGAGGAAGCCGGCGCCGCCGACGGCCGCCACCAGGTTGGCGTCCGGGCCCGCCGCCGCGGGGGCCCGCTGGCACTCGCCCTTGTCGCACATGATCATCGCCTGCGGGGTGAAGATGAGCCGGCCGCCGGCGCTGAGGACCGCCGAGTTCGGCGGCTGCTGCACGAAGGTGACGGTCCCGTCGTCGGTCTTGTACTCGGCGGTGTAGGTCAGCTCGGCCGACTTGCCGAGCCGGTCCGAGAAGTCGCCGAGGGTCTGTGCGGTGTCGACGGCGTTCTGCACGAGACCGCAGCCGAGGGTGAAGCCGCCGAGCACGACGGCGGCGGCGACGGTGGCGACACGAGCGGTGGTGCGGCGCTGGTTCGTCATGTCGACGAGAGTGGGGCCGATCCGGCGGGGACGCTCGTGCCGGCGGCGGCCGCGGCACGAAGCCGGTAGAGCTATTCAGCCGTCCACCGGACGACGGCCTCCGTGCGGCTGCGGACGCCGAGCTTGGCGAAGATGTGGTTCAGGTGGTTCTTCACCGTCTTCTCGGTGAGCCAGAGCTGTTGGGCGATCGAGGCGTTGGACAGCCCCTGGCACAAGAGTTCCAGCACCTCCAACTCGCGCTCGGTGAGGCTGCCGCGCGCGGGGTCGACGCGCTGGCGCCGCGGGCGCTCGCGGGCCATCGACACGGCCACGGACGCCGCGATCGGGGAGAGCCAGCCGCGGCCGCCGACCACTTCGTGGACGGCGCGCACCAGATCGGTCGGCTCGAACTCCCCGTGCACCAGGTATCCCCGAGCGCCCCGTTGCAACATCTCCGCGATGGTGCCCGGGTCGTCGGAGCTGGTCAGCACCAGCACGGCCGAATGTTGTCCCAGCTCGCCGACGACCGACAACCCGTCGGCGATGGGCATCCGGTGGTCCAGCAACGTGACGGCCGGCCGCAACTGCCGGGCCAGGGCCAGCGCCTCACGGCCGTTCGCGGCCTCACCCACCACCTGGAGCCGCTCGTCGGCCGCCAGGATGCCGCGCAGGGCGGCACGCATGATCTGGTTGTCGTCGACGACGAGCACGTCGATCGCCATCAGAGCGCGCCGACCGAGCGGCGATGAGCCCGATCGTCCAGCGGCACGGAAACCGTGATCCGCGTGCCGTAGCCGGGTGCGGACGCGATCCGCAGGGCGCCGCCGGCCGTGCGGGCCCGCTCGTTCATGCCCACGATGCCGAAGTGGCCGGCCGACTGCAGACCGGTGAGGTCGGCCGGCACGGTGAAACCGACGCCGTCGTCGGAGATCTCGAGCACGAGGCCGTGCGGCCGCGGTGCGAGCCGGACGGCGACCTGTCGGGCGCCCGCGTGCCGCGCGACGTTGGCGAGCGCCTCCCGCAGGATCCGCGTCAGCTCGTAGGACACCGAGTCGGGCGAGTCGACGGCGGCGACCGAGACCTGGACCGGAATCCCGGTGGACGCGCTCCAGGCCCGGCACAGCTCGTCGACGCTCGCGGCGAGGTTCCGGACGTCGAAGCGCATCTCCTCCAGCAGCTCCCGGGCTTGCGCGGCGGCCGCGGTGGCACCGGCGACGACCGTGCCCGCCAGGTGTTCGGCCAGCGCGGGCTGGCGCCGCAGCAAGGACGGCAGGGCGAGGGCGGCCAGGGAGACGCCGCGGAGTGTCTTGGTCACCGAGTCGTGCAGCTCCCGGGCCAGCCGGGCGCGCTCGGAGGCGACGGCCGAGCGTTGGGCCGAGGCGACCAGCTGGGTGGAGAGCTCGAGCTGGTGGGTCAGCACGCTGGTGGCCACCGCGGCGCCCACGCCGGCGAGCGCACCGGCCATCGGGAACGCGACGACGAACGCCACGAGGTCGACCGGCGGCTCGGTCCGGCGGAGCATCTCGGCGATGACCGTGAAGCCCAGGGCGGCGTGGGCCGCCCAGACCGGCAGGGCACGCAGACCGAGCAGGACCCCGGCCACGGCCCCGGCACCGGCGGCGTAGCAGAAGTAGGCGACACCGCCGTGGCTGACCGCGAGCACGACGAGCACCAGCACCGAGTCGAGGGCGATGGCCGCGAGACGTCGGGTGACCAGGCCCGGCCAGCGGCCGAGGGCGGCGAGCTGTGCGGCCGTGGCCAGCACGACGAGGGCGATCACCGCGATGACCGGCACGCGGTCGTGCACCAGCAGCAGGCCGGCCGCGGCCGCCGTCACGGTGGCCGCCGCGCGGCCGATCAGCACCGCCCGGGCCAACGCCGCCGCAGCGACCGCACGGCCGACACTCACCACTGGCTCTTCCACCCTTCGCTCGCACTCAGGAGATCAGGACCTGGTCGACGTCAGGGGCCGGGGTCTCGTCGTTGAACAGGGTCAGCCGCAGCGGGCCGGCCGGCAGGTCGGCGGTGAAGCGGAACGACCGCGGCGTGGTCCAGTCGGTGCCGGTCACCTGCCAGGTGCGGGCCGGCGCGCCGTTGACGCTCACCTTCAGCGCGCGGTCGCCGTCCGTCTCGTACACGATGGTCACGGTTCGTCGCCCGGAGACCGGCACCGTCGTGCGGACCGTTACCCGGCAGGCGATGCAGAGGTAGCGGACCCGTCGGCCGCCGCGGCAGCTCGCACAGGTGGTCGCCGCCGCGCCGCCGGACAGGATGTTGCCGGGGTCCTCCGCTTCGACGGTGATCGGCACGAATCGGATTGCGGGGCTGGCACTGCCCGAAGGCGAGGCCGCGGCGGCCGCGGTGTGCGGGGCGGTCGACGGCTCGTTCGGAGCGAGCACGGGCTCTCGGTTCGGAGTGATCAGGGGCGGCACGGCAACGGTCGCGACCGCGACGACGGCCGTCACCGCGGCGAGCCCGACCCACTGACGACGACTGGGGCGATGGTGACCCGGCAGGGTGTCCGGCGCGATGCCGTTTGCCACGGGCACTCCTCGTTCGAGCTGGTCCAGCCGGCCGCGTCGACAATACGACGAGGGGCGGAGCGGCGTCAGACGCCGCCCCACCCCTCACGCCCCGGCAGGAGCGCTTACGGCAGGAGATAGTCCTTGTTCAGCACGTACGGCGCGGGCTGCTGGTCGTCCCGGCCGTCGTGACCCTGTGCGTCGCACTGCCTCGCCGCCACGATGCAGCCGTTGACCATCGCCGCGAGGGTGCGGTCGTCCCAGGCGTTGATGAAGTCGTAGTGGAACGTCGGTCCGGCACCGCTGGCGAACTTCACCTTCGACATGTCGCCGTTGACCGGCCAGGCCATCTTGAACTCCAGCTTCGGCACCGCCACCGGGTGCGAGTCCGGGCAGACGACGCCCGAGGCGGTGTGGGTGTCGATCGGGTACGCCATGTGGCTCTGGTGGTCAGGCGAGTCCAGGTGGATGCCGTCCCAGCAGCTCGGCGCCTGGTAACGGATGTTGAGCTTCACGCTGCGCTCGCTCGAGCAGGTCAGCGGGATGTTCTTGTTCTTGTAGCTGTCACCGCACTCGAAGCCTTCCTCGGTGGCGGCGAGGAACTCGTCCGCGTCGGTGTTCTTGGCGTTGCCGACGACGAACCGGAGACCCTTGGGGAACGGCCGCACGCTGCGGTAGTCGTACACGCCGGACTTGTAGTAAATGGTCTGGAGACCCTCCGGGTTGACCGCCGTGTTGCCGTTGAAGAGGGCCGGCATCCAGTAGGCCGACAGGTCACCCTTGGCCTTGCAGGTGGTCTGGCCCCTGGAGAGCGACTCGATGGTGCTGTTCGCGTTGGTCGTCGTGTTGCCCATGAACGTGTGCAGGTGCGACGCGCCCGGCAGCTTCGGGAAGACGATCGGGTCGTCGCCGATGTTGGTGCGGCTCACCGAGCAGTTCGCCTGGAACTCGTGGAACCCGCCCTTGTTCGGCGGGACCGCGCGGGACGGCTTGACGTCGGTCACCGGGTTGGGCGCCATGATCCATCCGGCCGCGTTGTTGCCGCCGGACGGGGTGGACGCGCTCGACGACGGGCTCGCCGAGGTGCTCGGCCGGGTGCTCGGCGACGCGCCGGTCGACGGACCCGCCGGCGTGCTGGGCGCGGAGGTCGGCGCGGTGGTGGGCGCGCCGCCCGGCTTTCCGAACACCTGGAACTCGAACAGCGAGTAGCCGTAGCCCGAGGACCGGGTGGTGCCGTACATCCGCACGAAGCGGCCGGTGGTGTTCAGGGTGTGCGTCTCGGTGCCGCCGGCGCCCGTGGTGGTCTGGTAGACCGACGTCCAGGTGTTCGCGTCGGGCGACACCTGGATCTCGTAGGCCTTGCCGAACGCCCGCTCCCACTTCAGCACCACCCGCTCGATGGCAGCCGGTGCACCGAGGTCGACCTGGATCCACTGTGGATCGGCAAAGGCGCTGGACCAGCGCGTCTTGTCGTCACCGTCGACCGCCGCCTCGGCGGGGAAGGCGCGCCCCTCGCTGGACGAGGCGGTCACCGGCTTGCCCTGGGACAGGGAAGCCTCCTCGGCGCCGGCCAGGTGTAGCTGCCCGACGGCGAACCATGCGACGAAACCGGCGAGTGCGAGGCCGATGCCGGCCATGGTGAAGCGCCGCGATCGCGACGCGCGGGGACGGGAACTCATCGGGATTTCTCCATTGCTGGGCAAGACGATCGAGTACGCCGCCGAACGCTAGCGATTAGGCGGGCCGCGGTCTTGAGCCCAAAGACCCAGATTCCCGGGCCGCAGAAAAGGGCCGAAAATCGCAGGGAAAAACTGTTATCGCCGCCGGACGGACAACAAGTCTTTAGGAGATTCTTAAGAGCATAGGAGTACCCGCGACAAGGTGCCTACGCTGCGATGCCATCTGTTCCGATCAGCACGTAGGAGTGATCGTGTCGTACTCGGCGGTGCCCAAGGGTCGGGCCGTCCTCTGGGGCAGCCTGACCGTGGCGGCGGTGGCGGTCGCGGCGACCGCGGTCCACCTGACCGGTGCCCTGGCTGCCGGCCCTGCGCCGACGACCAACGCCGCACAGACCGTGCCGGCGACCGCGGCCGGCGCGGGTGCCGCCGGCGCGCCGACGTCGACGCCGAAGCCGACCGCGAAGCCCACCGCCTCGGCCAAGGCCTCGAAGAACCCGCCGCCGGCCGCGCCGCAGCAGGCGACCCCCAAGGGTGGCTGGATCCCGGTCGACCAGGCGGCCTGGCAGAAGCAGGTGGCGGCCTACCAGGCCCGCAAGACCGACCCGGTGCCGGCCGGCGTGGCCGACATCCCCGAGTTCCGGGCCGACTGCACCTACAGCCACCGGCTCGCCGACGACCCGATCGTCTTCCCGGGGCTCGCGGGCGCCTCCCACATGCACTCGTTCTTCGGCAACAAGGCGGTCGACGCCGACACGACGACCGGTGACCTGACCAGGTTCACCGCCACCACCTGCAAGCCGGTGCTCGACCACTCGTCGTACTGGGTGCCGACGCTCTACGACGCCGCCACGAAGAAGCCGGTCGAGCCCACCGGCTTCCGGGTCTACTACCGGTCCATCCGCAACAACTCGACCGGGATGATGCCGATACCCACCGGACTGCGCATGATCGCCGGCGACGCGAAGAAGCGGGTGCCGACGCCGCGCGGCGCACACGGTCAGTTCTACTGCGCCTTCTACGGCCCCGGCGACCTCGACGGCGTGGCCCGCAGCAGCAACGGCAACTGGCCGATCTGCGACCCGAACAGCTACGCCACGCTGCACTACATGCTGCAGTACCCGGACTGCTGGGACGGCAAGAACCTCGACAGCCCCGACCACAAGAAGCACGTCGCCTACGGGACCGACAAGGGCTGCCCGGCCTCCCACCCGGTGCGTATCCCGTCGCTCACCTTCGACATCCAGTACGGCGTGAAGGGCACCACGCAGGGCTACTACCTGTCGTCGGACCCGACGGGCCGGACCGCCTCCTCGATGCACGGCGACGCGTTCCTGGTGTGGGACACCGACGCGATGAACAAGCGCACCAAGAACTGCGTCCTCCAGCGCCGTCAGTGCGACAACGACGGCTACCAGAACTAGGGCCTCACCAGGCGAAGCGCTCCCGGTGCAGCCGGCCGGGAGCCACGCCGGCCCCGCGGGCGGAGCGCAGGACCGCGGCGGTCCACGCGTCCGGGCCGCAGACGTAGACGTCGTGGTCGGCGATGTCCGGTGCCAGCTCGCGCAGGGCCTCGGCGTCGGTGTACTCGGCGTACTCGGCCGGCAGCCACGAGTCGGCCGCGGCCCGGGGGCCGACCAACAGCACGAGGCGTACGCCCCGGTTGCGGGCCAGCCACCTCAGCTCACCCAGGAAGGCCACGTCGTGCGCATGCCTCGTGCGGTAGACGAGTGTCGCCTTTCCGTGCCCGTACGGCAGGTCCCAGAGCAGGGCCAGCAGCGGGGTCACACCGACACCGCAGCCGAGCATGGTGATCGGCCCGCCGCTGTAGGTGGCCGCGGTCATCCGCCCGTACGGTCCCTCGATCAGCACCCGGGTCCCGGGCCGCAGGGCGGCCACCCGGGCGCTGCCGTCCCCGACCGTCTTCACGGTGATCCGCAGACCCTCCCGGCGCGGCGGACCCGACAGCGAGAACGGGTTGCCGCGCAGCGCACCCTCCCCGTCCAGGAACCGCCACACGAAGAACTGCCCGGCCCGCGCCGGAAGCCGGTCCAGCCGCCGGCCGCGCAGGTAGACCGAGACCAGACCGGGCGCCTCCGGGTGGACCCGGTCGACCACCAGCCGGTGCCGCACGGTGCGCCAGACCGGCAGTCCGATCCGGAAGACCAGCACCGCGCCGGCCACCGCGACGTAGGCGGACCAACCCGCGAACTGCGCCGCCGGGTGCTGGAAGTCGCTGCCCAGCAACAGTTCGTGCGGCACCGCGAGGCCGATGCCCAGGTAGGCGTAGAGGTGCAGCAGGTGCCAGGCCTCGTAGCGCATGCGGCGGCGCACCGACCTGGCCGAGGTCGCCACGACCAGCACCAGGGCGGCCAGGGCCACCATGGCCAGGACCATCGTCTTGTACGCCGAGAGCAACCGCCACAACCGCGTGAGCGGGTCGCCGCCGAGGGCCAGGGCCACGTGCGCGAGCAGCAGCACGAACGAGGTCACGCCGGTCCACCGATGCCAGCGGGCCAGCGTGTCCTGCCCGAACGCCCCTTCGACCCACGGGATGCGGGCCATCAGCAGCACCTGGAGCAGCAGGAGGTCGGTGCAGACGAGCGCGGCGAGCCGGCCGTACGCCGCAGCGCCGACCGGAGCGGTGTCACGTCCACCGAGCCAGAGCATGACCACGGCGAGCAGGCTGAGGGCTGCCACCGTCTTGACCGCGAGTCGCACGGCGACCGAACCTACAAATCCGAGCCGAGAACCGGGAGTGGTCCGTGAAACTTCCCTCGGTTTCCCGATTTCCTGTTATCCGGGCGATCGGCCGAAGAATTGTTATCCGGCGCACGGTCCCGCGCGTTTCTTCGCCAGTTGATCCACCGGCATTCGATACGCATACTCCACGAAGCGAGGCACGGTTGAGAACACGATTCGCGGCGCTGCTCGTCGCGGCGGCGCTCCTGCCGGCCGCCGCCGGATGCGCGGACGAGGCGCCCGCTCCCCCGGCCGTGGTGCCCACGACGGCGACCACGACCACCGCCACCACCTTCGGCGGCACCGACCTGGCCTGGATCGAGATCAACATCGCGATGAACAACCAGGTCCTGCCGCTGGTGGCCCTGGTGCCGACCCGCAGCGACGACCCGGCCCTGACGGAGTTGAGCGCGCAGGTGCAGGCCGCCGCCACCGCCGAGCTGACCACCTTGCTGAGCCTGCACGCCCAGGCCGGCCTGCCGGCGCAGAACCCGCACGAGGGCATGCTGATGCCGGGCCTGGTGCCCACGGACGCGGTGGCCGAGGCGGCGAAACTCTCCGGCCCGCCGTTCGACAAGGCGGTCCGCGAACAGCTCGCTGGCTATCTTGAGCAGAGCCACCGCCTGGCCCAGGACGAGCAGGAGGCCGGCACGGACCCACAGACCCGCGCCCTGGCAAACCAGGCGGCAACCGCCCGCGACACGGCCCTGCGCCAACTCGCCGACTAGGACAACCGGTCCCGGAAGCGGTCCGCCGCGACGAGCAGGGTGACGTCATTGGTGCGCGCGTACTCGCGCCGCGCGGCCTCGGTCAGCTTGATGACGTGTTCGTCGTCGTGCTCGACCGCGCGGGCGCCGAGCGTCTCGGACAACGCATCGGCGAAGCCGGCGAGCCGGCGCAGCGACACCAGCCGGCCGCCGATGCCGAGGCCCTCGGACGGTATCGCCGGGTCCAGCCGAGGCAGGCCGCGCAGGGCCGCGACCGAATCGGAGCCGCCCACGAGCCGGGGGTCGCCGGGCACGGTCTGGTAGCGCGCCGCCCAGTAGCCGAGACCCTGTGCGAGCTCGTCGACGAGCAGCGGGTGCGGCTCGGCGGCTCTTTCGAAAACGCGTGTCTGCCGGCGCGCGGGCGCCTAGGCTGCACGCGGGAGCCGACACCGGTTCGCGGCCGGTCGTCATCTGCCGGAGGGCAACGGCAGCGCTCGTGCGCGTGTCCGCGCATCCCTCCAATCAGGAGCGACATGAGGCTTCCCAAGGCACTGCATGCCCTCTGGATCGTGTTGGCCGCCGCCGTCGTCGCGGCGACGCTGCTCGTGGCGTCGCCCGCCAAGGCGGCGACGTTGAACGAGGTCACGAACTTCGGTGCCAACCCCGGCAACCTGCGCATGTACCTCTACGTCCCCGACCGTGTCGCCGCCCGGCCCGGGCTGCTGGTCGCCGTCCACTACTGCACCGGCAGCGGGCCCGCGTTCTACAGCGGCACCGAGTTCGCCCGGCTCGCCGACCAGTACGGCTTCATCGTGGTCTACCCCTCCGTCACCGCCAGCGACGGCTGCTTCGACGTCGCCTCGACCGCGACGCTGACGCACAACGGCGGCGGCGACTCGCTGAGCATCGTCTCGATGACGCGGTACGTGCAGCAGAACTTCAACGCCGACCCCAACCGCACGTTCGTCACCGGTGTCTCGTCCGGCGCGATGATGACCAACGTCCTGCTCGGCGCGTACCCGGACGTCTTCCGTGCCGGCGCCGCCTTCGCCGGGGTGCCGTTCGGCTGCTTCGCGGGGCCGAGCAAGTGGAACAGCCAGTGCGCGCAAGGCCAGCTCACCCGCACGCCGCAACAGTGGGGTGATCTGGTCCGCAACGCGTACCCGGGATATTCGGGTTCGCGACCGCGCGTGCAGCTCTGGCACGGCACGAACGACGAGATCCTGTCGTACGTCAACTTCGGCGAAGCGATCAAGCAGTGGACGAACGTCCACGGTGTGAGCCAGACGCCGACGTCGACGGACAGCCCGCAGTCGGGGTGGACCCGGACCCGTTACGGCTCCGGCCAGGTCGAGGCGATCAGCATGGCCAACACCCCGCACAACCTGCCGGTGCAGGCGTCCGCGGCGATCGCGTTCTTCGGGCTCAACAGCGGCGGCCCGACCAACCCGCCGACGTCGAACCCGCCCACCGGTGGGCCGACCACACCGCCACCGGGTCCGGGCGGCTGCACCGCGGTGTTCCGGGTGACGAGCTCCTGGCAGCAGGGGTACGTGGCCGCGGTCCGCGTCACCGCCGGCAGCGCCGGCATCAACGGCTGGCGGGTCGGCCTGCCGCTGCCGGCTGGGTCCACGATCGTCAACTCGTGGAACGGCACGTTCAGCGGCTCCGGCAGCGGGACGCAGGTGTCGAACGTCAGCTACAACGGCCGCTTGGCGGCCGGCGTGGCCACCGAGTTCGGCTTCCAGGCCAACGGGGCGGCGCCGAACCCGACCCTGACCTGCACCGCACTGTGACGGTTTCGCGCGGCGGGGGCTCGGGACAGATCCCCCGCCGCGCGCCGTGGATGATGTCGCGATGACCGATGGGCCACCCACCCGCATCGCCATCGACCACGACGACTACCACGCCGAGCACGTCGGCCACACCGCCGACGGACGGCAGTTCTTCCTCACCACACCGTTCGAGCCGGCGGGGGACGACGGCGGCGGGGCGGAGTTCGTCGCCCTGTTCCTGTTCGCCGCCGACGGCCGCTTCGTGGAAGCCAGGATCGACGCGTTCGGCCCGCGGGACGGCATGGACCAGGTCGCCGCGCGAGAGACCTACGACGCCCGGCTGGCCGAGTTGGGTGACGTGACCTTCGCCCGCATCGAGGTCGAGCCGTTCGCCGTCGAGCGGTTCGGCACGACGTTCGGCCTGATCCCCGAGCCGCCCGAGGACGAGGACGACGGCTGGTGGGTCATCCTCGAACCGGGCGACTACATGGCCTTCACGGCGCCGTGGGACAGCGGCGGGTACGACACCTGACCTCCCCGAACCCTGACCTCCCCGAAACGTGGCCTTGACGGGACTGATGCGCACAGCGATAGTAGCCATTGTAACCAGTGATGGGAGGGCTGCGATGGGCCGCAGGCCGAGCTACATGGACATCGTCGACGACATCCGTCGACAGATCGCCGGTGGCCGGCTGGCGCCCGGTGCCACGCTCCCGACCTGCCGCGAGCTGTGCGCGAGATACCAGGTGAGCCGGCAGACCGTCGGCAGCGCGATGATCGTGCTCCGCACACAGGGCCTGGTCGTGGGCCAACAGGGCCGCGCGGTCTACGTCTCCGCGGACCCGAAGCGCCTCCTCCTGGCCACGAACGGCCCCGACGGCGACTGACTACCGTAGGGACCATGCGGCTTCAGGTGGGTTGCGCGATGTGGACGCTCAAGTCCTGGCACGGACGCTTCCTGCCGCCGCAGTCCCCGGACCGGTTGCGGCACTACGCGGGCTGGTGCGACGCGGTCGAGGGCAACACGACCTTCTACGCGACGCCGACCCGGGAGACCGTGGAGTCGTGGGCGCGGCAAACCGACCCCGACTTCCGGTTCGTCGTCAAACTGCCCAAGGTGATCACGCACGAGCGCCGCCTCGTCGACGTCGAGGCGCCATTGCGGGCGTTCCTGGACGCGATCTCGCCGCTCGGTTCGCGCGCGCACGCGCTGTGGGTCCAACTCCCGGGTTCGTTCACCCCGGCCGACGTCGGCAGCCTCGCGGTCTTCCTGCGGCGACTTCCGACCGATCACCGGTACGCGGTCGAGGTGCGACACCCGGCGTTCTTCACGGACGCCCGCGCGACCGCGGAGCTCGAGCGCGCGCTCGGCGGCGCCGAATGGATCCCGTTCGACACCACCGCCTTCTTCGACCGCCTGCCGACCAGTGCCGCCGAGCGGGAGGCGTGGATGAAGAAGCCGCGCATGCCGCTGCGCACCCGCTTGTTGACCGAGTTCCCGATCGTCCGCTACCTCGGCCGCGACGCCACCGCGGAGACGGTCGCCGGCTGGCAGCGGTGGGTCGACCTCGCCGCCGGTTGGCTGCGCGAGGGTCGGTCACCGACGGTCTTCATCCACACGCCGGACAACGCCGACGCCCCGGCCCTCGCCCGCCGCTTCCACGACGAGGTCCGGGCCCGCGTGCCCGCGCTGCGGCCCCTGCCGGAGCCCGTACCCGTGGAGCCGTTGACGCTTTTCTAGCGACCCGCCGTGATCCGTTCCCGGAGCAGGCGAAGTGCCGCGGCCATGGTGTCGTCGGGAGCGGTCTCGACGGTGGGCACCACGCCCGTGCCTTCCCAGTTGCCGCCGGTTATCGGGGAGACCGAGCGGGCGACCGGAACGGTCAGCTCCAGGTGGTCGTCGATCCGGAAGCCGCGCCGGGGGTGGGCGCCGCCGCGGCTGCGTTGACCGACCACGGTGGCCCGGCCCGTCTGCTGCAGGTCGTAGGCGAGCTGTTCGCCGCCCGAGAACGTGGTGCCGCTGATCAGCACGGCGACCGGCTTGTCCGGGCCGAAGCGGCGGCCCGGCACGTACGGCAGGGTCCAGGTTTGCGTCACGCGCCCGGTGGTGCGTTCGAAGAGACCGCTCAGCTCGACCGGCTCGCCACCCAACAGGTAGCTGCAGATGAACGTGACCATCGAGGGTTCGCCGCCGAGGCAGTGGCGCAGGTCGAGGACCAGGGCGTCGGCCGTCGCGACGAGGGTCATCGCCGCCGTCATCGTGTCGCCGGAGACGACGGTCGGGAACAGCACCGGGTTGAGGTCGAGATGGGCGATGCCGCCGTCGAGACGCTGGACGGTGGCGACGCCGCCGCCGGTGCTGTCGGCCCAGGCGGCCATCGTGGCGAGGTCGGTGTCGTCCTCGCCGTGCCCGGCCGGCAACGGTTCCGCGTGGTGGATCAACCGCAGATGCTTGTCGCCGTTGACGGACTGGAGGTCACGCGTGACGGCGTCGGCCAGGGCCACACTGTCGGCCGGATAGGAGGCGGATTGGAGCACCCCGACCACCTCGTCCGCCACCTCGGGGAAGACGTAGTGCTTCGACATCAGATCGACGACTTGCCCAACGATCTCCATGACCGAAAGAGTCAAGAGTTCTTGACCCTTTGTCAAGCCCCTGCTTCGCTGATGCGATGACCAACGGGCCACCGGCACAGACGCTCGAGACTCGACACTTCAAGGCGCTGTCGCACCCGACGCGGCACCGGATGCTCTTCGCGCTCGGCGACAAACCCGCCACCATCAGCCAACTCGCGGCCGCCCTGGCGACGGGCAAGGGCAACATCGCCCACCATCTCAAGGTGCTGCTGGCGGCGGACCTGGTCCGACCGGCGGGAACCCAGCGGGTGCGCGGGGGCGTCGAGCAGTACTACGAGCGGACGGCACAAGCCGTCCACCTGCCCAGCGAGCACTACGCCGAGCACCTGCCGACGGCGTTCCGGGCCATCGCCGAGGAGATCGCGGGCGCCGAGCAGGAACCCCTGCTGGTCCTGCGGTACCTGCGCCTGAGCCCCGAGCAGGCCGCGCGGATCACCGAGACCCTCAACGCGATCGCGCACGAGACCCAGGACGCGGGCACCGACCACCCGCGGTACGGGGTCCTACTCGGACTCTTCCGGCCCGCGGGCGGCTGACGCGCGTCAGGCTTGACCGACCAGTTGGCGCTGCCGGCCCAGGCCCTCGATCTCGAGCTCGACCACGTCACCGGCCGCCAGATAAGGGAAGCGGCCCGAGAGGGCCACGCCCTCCGGGGTGCCGGTGTTGAGCAGGTCGCCCGGCTCCAGCACCGTCAGCTGGCTCAGCTCGTAGATCAGCGTCGCCACCGAGAAGATCATGTCGGCCGTCGTCGAGTCCTGGCGCGGCTGGCCGTTGACCCACGAGCGCAGGCGCAGCGCCTGCGGGTCCGCGATCTCGTCGGCGGTCACCAGCCACGGCCCGAGCGGGTTGAAGGTCTCGCAGCTCTTGCCCTTGGACCACTGGCCGCCGCTCTGGCGGAGCTGGAACTCCCGCTCCGAGACGTCGTTGGCGATCGCGTAGCCCGCGACGTGGGAGAGCGCCTCCGCGGGCGACGACAGGTAGCGGGCCCGGCGGCCGATCACGACCGCCAGCTCCACCTCCCAGTCGGTCTCCTTCGAGGCGCGCGGGATCAGCACCTCGTCGTCCGGGCCGACGACCGTGTTGGGGGCCTTGTAGAACATCACCGGCTGCTCCGGCGGAGCCGCACCCGACTCGGCGGCGTGCGCCGCGTAGTTCATCCCGATGCAGAGCACCACGCTCGGCCGGGCGATCGGTGCGCCGATCCGCTGACCCGTGACGTCGACCGCCGGCAGCGTTCCGGCGGCGTGCGCCGCGCGCACCCGCTCGACGCCGTCACCGGCGAAGAACGCCGGGTCGATGTCGGCGGTGACGCCGCTCAGGTCGAAGTGCTGACCCGCCGCGTCGAGCAGGACGGGCCGCTCGGCGCCGGCCGGGCCGATCCGCATCAGTCGCATGCCGCTTCTCCTTCGCTCAGGCGGCGACCCACCGCCGTCGGTCGACGGTACCCGGGCACACGCGGTCGGCCCGCACCCTGGGTGCCGTCCGGGCCGCAGAGCACAATTCGCCGCACGTGGTCGATGGAGGTTCTCGATGGGTGAGTTCGACGGCAAGGTGGCGCTGGTCACCGGCGGATCGCTGGGCATCGGCGCGGCCGTGGTCGAGCGTCTGGTGTCCGGCGGCGCCGCGGTGGCCTTCTGCGGACGGGAACCCGACGCCGTGGCCGAGCTGGCCGGGCGGACGGGTGCGTGGGGCACCGTCACCGACGTGACCGACCCGGCGGCGGTGGACGGGCTCGTCGCCAGGTCGGTGGACCGGTTCGGCGGCCTCGACATCGTGGTCACCAGCGCCGGCGTCCAGCGCTACGGCACGGTCGAGGAGACCTCCGACGCGCTCTGGGCCGAGGTGCTCGACGTCAACGGGCCCGGGGCGGCGGCGCGATCGTCGCCGTCTCGTCCGTGCAGGCGTACGTGTCGCAGCAGGGCGTCGCCGCGTACGCGGTCAGCAAGGCCGGCATCAACGCGCTGGTCCGCTCGATGGCGCTGGACCACGCCGGGGAGAACATCCGGGTCAACGCCGTGTGCCCGGGCTCGGTCGACACGCCCATGCTGCGCGGGGCCGCCGACCTCCACAAGGGCGACTCGACGGTGGAGGAGACGGTCGCCACCTGGGGCCGCACGCATCCGCTCGGCCGGGTCGCCCGCGCCGCCGAGGTGGCGGAGGTCGTCGCCTTCCTCGCCAGCGACCGCGCGTCGTTCGTCACAGGCGCGGAGTACCGCGTTGACGGCGGCCTGCTCGCCGTCAACCCGGCCGCCCTCCCCCACTAGGCGTCGGCGGCTTCGGCCGCGGTGAGGATGTCGGCGGCCTCGTCCGCGACCGCTTCCGCGCCGGGGCCCGTGACCGTCACCGTGACCTCGGTGCCGGTTACCGCGCCCATCGCCATCACGGCCAGCACGCCCCGGGCGTTGGCCTTCTTCTCACCGGCGACGAGCTGGATGGTGGCCTCCTTGTGCCGCCCCGCGAGCTGGGCGAGCTGGCCGGCCGGGCGGGCGTGCAGCGGTTTGGGCAGCACGACCACGCGCTCCGCGACATCGTCCTCAGAACTTGGCGGCATCGCGCGCCTCCTCGGCCGCCGCGATCACCGCGGGCAGGTCGGCGCCCGTGCCCGCGGCCACGGCGGCCGCGACGGCGCCCTCCACGAACGGCGCGTCGACGAGCTGCGCGGTGGTCTCGCCGGCCAGGTCGGCCAGCACGGACCGGGCGCTGAGCACCGCGCTGCCAAGGTCCGGGATCAGCACCACGCCCGAGCCCGCGTCGGCGTCCTCGATCGCGGCCTCGATCTTGTCAGGGCTCGTGCCCAGCCCGCCATCGGGTGCGCCGCCGGCCGGCACCACGGTCGCGCCGCCCGCGATCTGCCGGACCAGGTCGGCCGCGCCCTCGGCGAGCGCCTCGCTGTGCGAGACCAGCACGATGCCCACGAGTCCAAGGCCTTCAGTCATGGCATGACCACCTCGATCCGCTCCTCGACCAACTCGGCGACATCGCCGGCGCCACCCAGCCGCAGCGCGTCGGTGAACAGCGCCCGGCACTGTTCGGTGTCCAGCCGGCGGAGCCGCCAGCGGGTCTCGTCGATCCGCGCCACCGCCACGCTGACCGACCGCACGCCGGCACCGACCAGCAGCGGCAGCGTCGTCGGGTGCGAGCCGGCGTCGCCACACACCGTCAGCGGCGGCAGTCCCGCTGCCACGGCCGCGTCGACCACCTTGCCGATCAACGACAGCACGCGCGGGTGGGCGGCCAGCTCCGTGCGGGCCCGCGGGTCGACGCGGTCCAGGTCGAGCACCTCGGAGGTCAGGTCGTTGCTGCCGATCGAGACGAAGTCCGCGACCTGGCAGAGGGCGTCGATCTGGCGCACGGCGGACACCGTCTCGACCATGGCGCCGACCGGCGGCACCGGCGTGCCGAGGTTCGCGGCGGACGCCTCGACCGCGGCCCGCACGGGTGCCATCTCCGACGGGTCCGACACCATCGGCACCATGATCCGCAGGCCGACGTCGCGACCGAGGTCCAGGATCGCCCGGACCTGGGCGATCACCGCCTCGGGGTGGGCGAGCAGCACCGGCAGCCCGGCGGGCGGTGACAGGAACGGGGGGATCTTGTCGTTGGCGAAGTCGAGCAGCCGCACCGTGACGGGCCGCCCGCTCGCCTCGGCGAGCAGCGGTGCCAGCGCGCGCCGGTGGTCGGCCTCGGTGGGCCAGCGGTCGGCCTCGAGGAACTGCAGCTCGGTGCGGACCAGGCCGCTGCCGATCGCACCGCTGTCCAGTGCCAGCCGCACCTCCACATCGGACGATACGTTGGCGTACAGGCCGAACGGCTGGTCGTCGGCGGTCACGTGCGGCAGGCCGCGCTCGGCGGCGAGCCGGTCGCGGCGCTCGACCTCGCGGGCCGACGCCGCCTCCGTGCTGGCCACCTCGGCGGCCGAGGGCTCCGCGACCACCGCGCCGGCGTCGGCGTCGACCAGCAGGTCGGTCGCGTCCGGCAGGTCCAGCACCTCCGCGTCGACGCCCATGACCAGCGGCAGCCCGACCGAGCGGGCGACGATGGCCGCGTGCGAGTTGGCGCCGCCGCGCACGGCGACCGCGCCGACCAGGCCGGCGCCGAGGTGCTCGATCAGGTCGGCCGGGCCCAGCTCGGCGGCGACCAGCACGAACCGTTCGGCGGGCGCGTCCCGGCCGACTCCCCCGTACGCCAGCCGTTCCACCACCCGGCGACCGACCTGGCGCACGTCGGCCGCCCGCTGCCGCAGCGCTTCGTCGTCCAGGGAGTCCAGCACGGTGGCGTAGCCCTCGACGGCGTCGCGTACCGCCGGCAACGGCTGCGCGGTCCCGGCCGCCTGTTTGGCCGAGTCCACCAGGTCCGGGTCGGCGGCGATCAGCGCGCCGACCGCGACGATGTCGGCGGCCGCCGTGCGGCCCTGCGCGCGCACCTGCTCCGCCACCCGGTCGAGGTCGGCGGCGACCGCGGCGAACGCCGCCTCCACCTCGTCGGGACCGATGTGGACGGTGAGCGCGGGGACCGGTCGGTCCGCGCGCCACGAACCGGCGACGGCGGCGCCCGGCGCGACCCCTTGCCCGGTCCACCGGTGCGCGACCGCCGTCACGTCGCCTCGCCGGCGGCCACCGTGGCCAGGGCCCGCAGGATCAGCACCGTGGATGCCGCGCCCGGGTCCTGGTGACCGATGGTGCGCTCGCCGAGGTAGCTGGCCCGCCCCTTGCGGGCCAGCATCGGCACGGTCTCCTGCAAGCCGCGCTCGGCGGCCTCCGCGGCCGCCCGGGTGGCACCGACGAGGTCGGCGCCACCCTCGGCGGCCACCTGGTAGGCGGTGACCGCCGGACCGAGCGCGTCGAGCATCGTCTTGTCGCCCTCGTGCGCGGCGCCGAGCTGCTGGATCCCGTTGAACGCCGCCTCCAGCGACGAACCCAGCCGCGCCACGTCGACCTCGGTCGCGTCGGCCAGGGACTTGCCGGCCTGGCGGAACGCGGTGCCGTAGAGCGGGCCGGACGCGCCGCCGGTCTTGCTGATCAGCGCCCGGCCGACCGTCTGGAGCACCGCGCCCGGCGTCTCGGCCTCGGCCTTGTCGAGCATCTCGTCCGCCGCCTGGAATCCGCGGCGCAGGTTGATGCCGTGGTCGCCGTCGCCGATCGCCGCGTCGAGCCGGGTCAGCTCCTCGGCCTCCGCCGTGATCAGCCGGGCCGACTCGTGCACCCACGCGCGGAACGCGCTGGTGTCCATCAACGGCCCCAGCGCAGCGCCGGCGTCTGCACCGGTGCGTCCCACAGGTCGGTGAGGTCGGGCGTCATCCGGCACACCGTGATCGAGCAGCCGGCCATCTCCAGGCTGGTGATGTAGTCGCCGACCAGGTTGCGGGTGATGATGCCGCCGTGCGCCTTCAGCCAGTCGGCGACCGCGGCGTAGACCACGTACAGCTCGATCAGCGGAGTGCCGCCCAGGCCGTTGACCATCACCATCACTTCGTCGTCGAGCGGCATGTCGGCGTGGATCGCCTCCAGCGCGATGGCGGCGACCTCCCGGGCGGTGGACATCGGACCCCGGGCCCGGCCCGGCTCGCCGTGGATGCCCACGCCGATCTCGATCTCGTTGTCGCCCAGCTCGAAGCCCGGACTGCCGGTGGCCGGGATGACGTTGGCCGTCAGTGCCACGCCGAACGAACGGGACCGGTCGTTGACCTCGCGCCCGATCGCCGCGCAGGTGGCCAGGTCGGCACCGCGCTCGGCGGCCGCACCCACGATCTTCTCGACGAACACCGTGCCGCCGGTGCCGCGCCGGCCCGCGGTGTAGGTGCTGTTCTCCACCGCGACGTCGTCGTTGACCAGCACCGACTCGACCTGGAGACCGTCGTCGCCGGCCAGCTCGGCGGCCATCTGGAAGTTGAGCACGTCGCCCGTGTAGTTCTTCACGATGTGCAGCACGCCGGCGCCGCCGTTGACCGCCTTCGTGGCGGCCAGGAGCTGGTCGGGCACCGGCGAGGTGAACACCTCACCCGGGCAGGCGGCGTCGAGCATGCCGTAGCCGACGAAACCGCCGTGCAGCGGTTCGTGGCCGGAGCCGCCGCCGGAGACGAGGCCCACTTTGCCCGCCGTCGGTCCGCGGGTGATGTACCGGTCCTCGAGGTTGACGGTGAGCTCCGGGTACGCGGCCCCGAACCCGATGAGCGCATCGGTGAGCACGTCGTCGGGCGCGTTGATCAGTTTCTTCACGACTCTGACTCCTTATCCGGCTGTCCGGGCTCGGAACGCCCTCCTGGAGCGAGGCGGAAGAACGAGGATCGGCCCCGCGAAAGGTCGCGCCGGGCACGTGGCCGCGCGATAGGCGCGCTGAGGCCACCCCTGCCAAATATCAGCTTAGCGGGCGTTAAGGAGGCGGGTCCGACTTTCCGGAATCGGCGGCTTATCCGGGCATCCCGGGCAGGCCCTAAGATCAACGCCATGACCCGGGTACGCCTCGTGCTGGTCCGGCACGGCGAGTCGCACTGGAATGTGGAAGAGCGCTACCAGGGGCAGGAGGATTCCGGGCTGACCGAGGTCGGCCGGGCCCAGGCCGAGATGGCGGCCGAGGTGCTGATCGACAGGTACGGCGCCGCCGACCTGGTGCTCTCCAGCGACCTGCCGCGGGCCGTGGACACCGCCGCCGCCTACCTGCGCAGGATCGGCGGCTCGGCGCGCACGGATGCCCGCCTGCGCGAGATCGACGTGGGCACGTGGGGTGGCCGCACCCGTGCCGAGGTCGCCGCCGCCCATCCCGACGAGATCGCGGCGTTCAACCGCGGCGTCGACATCCCGCGCGGCGGCGGCGAGACGTTCGGGCAGTTGCGCGAACGGGTCTGGGCGGCGCTGTCCGAGGCGGTCGGCGCGACGGTCGTCGTCTTCACCCACGGCGGGCCGATCCGGGTCGCCACCGCGGCCGCGTTGCGCGTGCCGCCGCCGGGCGAGCACGCCTTCGCGTCGGTCTCGAACTGCTCCCTGACGGTCATCGACCACGCCGGCCCGACCGGCGTCCACCGACTGGTCGCCTACAACGCGCCGACCGCGGCCGGCAGCCAAGCGACCAAAGTGGAGTGACCGTGCGGCTCTCCCGGCACGCGCGTGCCTCGGCCGCGCTCGCACGCCGCGGCGACACCGAGTTGGCGGCACTGCTGCACGCGGCGCCCGTCGTCGCCGTCGGAGTCGGTGGCGGCTGCTCGTTGCTCGACGTCGAGGGCGTGCCGGTGTTCGCCAAGCGGATCCCGATCACCGACCGCGAGCTCGACCGTCCACACAGCACGGCGAACCTGTTCGGGTTGCCGACCCACTGCCAGTACGGCATCGGCGGACCGGGCTTCGGCGCGTGGCGCGAACTGGCCGCGAACGAGATCGTCACCGAGGCGGTCCTGGCGGGCGTGACGGCGTCGTTCCCGTTGCTGCACCACTGGCGGGTGCTGCCCGGCCGGTCGCCCGTCGCCGAGGAGCATCAGGCCGTCGACGCGGTCGTCGCCCTGATGGGCGGCTCCCCCGCGGTGCGGGAACGGCTCACGGCGCTGGCCGGCGCCACCAACAGCCTCGTGCTCTTCCTCGAGTACGTGCCCCGGCCGCTCGGCGACTGGCTCGCCGACGACCCGGTCGCCCGGGCGACCGCGCTGGAGCGGCAGCTCGCGGACATCACCACGTTCCTGCGCGACCACGGGCTGCTGCACATGGACGGGCACTTCGAGAACATGCGTGCCGACGGCGAGCAGGTGTTCCTCACCGACTTCGGGCTGGCCACCTCGCCGCACTTCGACCTTTCCGCCGCCGAACGCGAGTTCGTGGCGCGACATGCCGACCACGATGCGGGGTACGCGGCCATGCGGTTGGTCAACTGGCTGGTCGGCACCGTGTGCGGGGTGCGGTCGGACGGCCCGCCGGTGGCCCGCAACGCGTACGTGCGCCGCTGCGCGACCGGCGACATCCCGCCCGATCTGCCACCACCAGTGACGAAGATCCTCGCCCGGCACGCGCCGGACGCCGCCCGGATGAACGCCTTCTACTGGCGGCTCTTCGACGGCGACGTGCACACCCCGTACCCGGTCTAAGGGCAGTTGGCGCTCGTCCGTTCCACCTCGTACTCGTGGTCGTCGGTGGTGATGCCCGAGGGCGCGCCGCCGAACCAGGCCTCCACCTTCTCCCGCGCCATCCGCTGCTCGTAGTGCAGGTGCGGGGCGCCGGAGTCGCCCGTGCTGCCGACCTTGCCGATCTGCTGGCCGACCGCCACGTCGTCGCCGACCTCGACCAGCGGCGGCTCCAGCATGTGCAGGTACTGGCTCTCCCAGCGGTCGCCGTGGTCGATCTTCACCCAGTAGCCGCCGCCGCGGCCCTTCGGGCCGTTCGGGTTCTCCGGCGTGCGCCCGCCGAGCGCGCCGTTGATGCCGGACTCGATCACCGTGCCGCCCGCCGACGCCAGCACCGGCCGGCCCCACGAGTCGCCCTCCGTCGGGAACAGGTCGACGTCGAAGTCGTCGTGGCCCGGGTAGGTGGACAGCCGCCAGGTCTCGCCGCAGGTCACCGGAAGCTGGAACAGCGGCCGCGGCCCGGGCCGGCGCAGGTGGTCGACCAGCAGCAGGACGAGCACGGTGGCGACGACGATCGCGACGCCGGCGCCGACGGCACTGGCGCTGGCGCGGGTGGGTGCCGCGGTCATCAGGTGCCCAGGAACGTCTCGACCGCGTCCGCGAAGGCGGCGGGCGCGTTCGGGTGCACGACGTGCCCGACCGGGATCGTGGTGAGCGCGCCGGCCGGCAGCCGCGCCGCCATCTCCGCCATCGCGTCCTGCGGCAGGAAGCTGTCGGGGCCGCCGGCCACGACCAGCACCGGCACGGTGATCTTCGCCAGGTCGTCCCACCAGCGCGGGTCCGGCGCGTTGAGCGAGGCCAGCACGCTGGGTCGGATCTCGCGGTCGTAGAACGGCGCCGAGTCGGGCAGCCCGGTCGGCACCGGGATGCCCAGCGGCACCGGCGGCGGCGCCTCCTCCAGCACCAGGGCCGCCACCCGCTCCGGCGCGGCCATGGTGAGCAGCAGGCTGACCAGCCCGCCGAGCGAGTGACCCACCAGCACCACCCGGTCGAGCGACAGGCGGTCGAGCAGGGCCAGCACGTCGTCGCGGAACACGATCGGCCCGTACGGGCCGGTCCGCTCGCTGGCGCCCATCCCCCGCAGCTCCGGCACGTAGACCCGGCGATGCTCGGCGAACCGCGGCGCCAACTCGTCCCAGCTCGACCCGTCCCCGCCACCACCGTGCAGCAACACCATCGGCACGCCGTCAGCGGAACCGGGGAACACCCGACACGCCAACTGAACCCGGCCCGTGTCGACGTAGTCGGTCATGTCCACGACCCTATGCGGCCCGCGCCACCGAGCCCTAGTGGCTCGTCGTGCGGCCGAGCTCCAGCGCGACCACGCCGGCGATGATCAGCACGAGGCCGCCGATCTGCACCGGTGACAGCGACTCGTGCAGGAACACCGCACCGACGGTGGCGATCAGCGCGACCCCGATCGCGGACCACACCGCGTACGCGACGCCGACGTTCATGCCGAGCTTGAGCGCCTGCGACAGCGCGTAGAACGCGAAACCGTAACCGACCACGAGGATCACCGTCGGCACGAGGCGGGTGAAACCCGCCGAGGCGCGCAGCGCCAAGGTGGCCGCGACCTCGGAAACGATCGCGCCCGCCAACCAGAACCACACCCGCGGTGCCCCTCTCAGTGCGCGGTCAACTCGACCCGGATGTCGTGGAACGTCGGGGCGCCGCCGAGGTCGGCGTCGCGCACGGCGGTGACCGCGTTGACGGTGTTGCGACCGGGGCTCCGCTTGGCCCAGTAGGCCTTGAAGGTGAACGCCACACCGGGCCGCGTGGCGTCGTCGACCGCCACGGCCGCATCGAAGGCGCCGTTGGCGTTGTGCACCCGCACGGACGCACCGTCGGCGAGCCCGCGGGCGGCGGCGTCGTCCGGGTGCAGGTGGATCCGCGGCGGGCCCATCTTCTTCTCGTGCCAGGGCAGCGACGCGAACGTGGAGTTGAGGAAGAACCGCCCGGCGGCGGCGATCAGCACGAGGCCGGGACCGTCGTGTGCCACCGGCGGCGTGTAGCCGACCAGCGGGTCGACGCCCTGATCGGCGAGCGCGGGATCGTGCAGCCGCGCCCGGCCGGTCGGCGTCGGGAAACCGCCCTTGGCGAACGGCGCGCTGCCCACGGGCACACCGGTGGTGCGGGCCCAGGTGGTCTCGGCCAGCTCCTCGAAGGTGACCGGCCCACCGGCCAGGTGCTGCCGGACCAGCTCCTCGTCGCTCTCGTGGAGCCGTGGGTGGTGCAGCCCGAGGGCGGCGGCGATCCGGCGGAAGATCTCGGTGTTCGGCAGCGCCTCACCGGGCGGCGCGGTGGCCGGCAGGTTGAGCGCCGTGTAGTGGTGCCCGTAGGAGCTGACCAGGTCGAGGTGCTCGGGCTGCATCGTGGCCGGCAGCACCACGTCGGCGTAGTCGCAGGTGTCGGTCCAGCGCTGCTCCAGGACGACGGTGAACAGGTCGGCGCGGAGCAGCCCGGCCCGCAGCCGGGTCTGGTCGGGCGCGGTGGCCGCCGGGTTGGCGTCGAAGACCACCAGCGAGCTGACCGGCGGGTCCGCCTCCCCGGTCAGCACGGCGGCGAGCCGGCTCATGTTGACCCGGCGGGCCGGCGGCTGCGGCAGGTCGGCCGGGCGCGCGACGTCGGTCTCGCCGCCCGGGAAGTGCCCGCTCGTCATGCACAGCGCGCCGCCGCCCGGATAGCGGAAGTCGCCGGTGACCAGCGGCAGCGCGCAGATCGCCCGGATCGCCTGGCCGGCGCCGGCGTGCCGCTGCAGGCCCAGCCCGACCTTGATCGCGGTCGGCCGGGTGGTGGCGACGCGGTCGCCGAGGTCGCACAGCACGGCGGGGTCGAGGCCGCACTCGGCCGCGGCCCGCTCGACCGGCCACTCCGCGAGTCGCTCGGCCAGCTCCGGCCAGCCGTCGACGTGTGTCTCGAGCCACTCGAGGTCGGCCGCGCCCGCGTCGACGACGTGCCGCATGAGGCCGAGCGCGAGCGCGCCGTCGGTGCCGGGCAGCGGCGCGACGTGCGCGTCGGCGCGGCCCGCGGTGTCGGTGCGCAGCGGGTCGATGGCCACCACATAGGCGCCTCGCCGCCGGGCCTCCTGCACGAACGGCCACAGGTGCAGGTGGGTGGAGAGCAGGTTGGCTCCCCAGAGCAGGATCAGCCTGGCCTCGACGATCGACTCCGGCTCGAAGCCGACCATCCCGCCGTAGAGGGAGTCGAGGGCGGCGCCCGCGGCCGCGGTGCAGATCGTGGTGCGCAGCCGGCTGGCGCCGAGGTGGGCGAAGAGCCGCTGGCCCATCGTGTAGCCCTGGACGTCGCCCATCGTGCCGGCGAAGTAGTAGGGAAGGATCGACTCGGCGCCGTGCCGGTCGATGCTGTCCCGCAGCCCGGCGGCGACCCTTTCGAGCGCCTCCGGCCAGGTGGCCGGCCGGAAGGCGACCGGGCCCTCGCCCTTGGGGCCGACCCGGACCATCGGCGTGGCCAGCCGGTCAGGCCCGTTGACCGCGTCGAGATAGCGGTTGACCTTGCCGCAGAGCACGCCCCGGGTGAACGGGTGGTCGGCGTCGCCGCGGATCTCCACCGCCCGCCCGTCCTCGACGGTGAGCTGCCAGACACAAGTGTCCGGGCAGTCGAGCGGGCAGGCGCCGCGGTGCGTGGTTCGGGCCATGCCGGCGATGCTACGTGAGCCCCAGCCGTACCATCTCTCGCATTTTCCCGCAGGTCAGCGCGGTGGCCGGTTTGGCGGTGACGGGCCGGGGAAGACGGCCGGCATGGGATTCATGGACCGTTTGAAGAGCATGGCCGGTAAGCACGACGACAAGGTCGACCAGGGCCTCGAAAAGGGCGGCGACAAGGTCGACGAGCGCACCGGCGGCAAGTACGACCAGCAGATCGACAAGGGCGTGGACGAGGCGCAGAAGCGCACGGGTGGCGGCGACACGATGCCGGGCGATCAGATGCAGTAAGCGCCGGGGCGGCCCGGAGGGCCGGGATTGCCGTACCGTCATGGCATGGCGACCCTGGACGACGTGTCCCGGTTGGCCGCTCGGCTGCCGGAGGCCACGCAGGGCGAGCGACACGGCAACCGCGCGTGGTCGGTGGCGGGCAAGGTGTTCGCCTGGGAGCGGCCGTTCAGCAAGGCCGACCTCAAGCGCTATGGTGACGCGCCCGTCCCGGCCTATCCGATCGTCGCGACCGTGGTGGGCGACCTCGCCGAGAAGGAGGCCGTGCTCGCCGCGGGCACGCCCGGGATCTTCACGATCCCGCATTTCGACGGCTACGCGGCCGTGCTGATCGAGCTGGCCGAGGTCGACGAGACCGCACTCGAGGCCGCGCTGGTCGACGCGTGGCTCGCCAAGGCACCGGCCAAGCTGACCCAGGCCTATCTGGCCGGCTGACCGTAGCGGGCCGCCACGGCGTGGAACGCCGCCTTGGGCTCCCAGCCGCCATCGGGCCGCATCGCGACCAGGCCGTACGACGCCAGGTCCAGGTCGTGGGCCGGGTCGTCGGGCCGGTGCGGCAGCGCGAAGCCCGCGAACGTGAACCAGAACGCGCCCGCCACCCGCTCCGCCTCGAACACCGCGTCGAGTTCGTGCAGATACTTGACCTGCTCGGCCTCGAACCGCTCGTACTCCGCCGGGATCGACCGGTCTTCGCGCACGATCGTCCAACCCAGGCCGCCGCGGTCCGCCGCGCCGCGGTAGGTGCAGCAGCCGAACTCGGTGACCACCACGGGACGACCGAAACGGTGGTACGCGCGCAGCTCCTCGGCATAGCGGCCGGCGTTCCCGGAGTCCCGGTAGGCGTCCACCGACACGATGTCGAACAGGTCCCAGTCGACCTGCTCCCAGAGCCCCGCGGCGTACGTGAGCCGGCCACCGAACACCTCCCGCGCCGCCGCGACCGTCTCGCGCTGCACGTCCCTGGCCCGCTGGAAGCCCGCCAGCAACGGCTCCCGCCCTGCCGGTGAGGACCAGGTGGCCGGGTCCGTCATCGTCGCGGTCCGGCCGGCCAACCCCTCCCCTGGCACGAAACCCGCGCTGAACAATGTCAGCTCGCACCCGAGCACGAGCACGACCTCGCCCGCCGCCGCGCGGCGCAGCTCCTCGGCCCGCTCCGCGGCGCCCCGCAGGTAGCGGACCAGCTCGTCGGGGCCGAGGTCGTAGGGGAACGGCGAGAACCACACGTCGAGCCCGGCCGCCGCGGCGTGCCGGCCGGCGGCGAGGATCCGGTCGGGGTCGTCACCGGAGATCCGCACCGCGGTCGCGTGCAGGTCGCCGGCGATCGCGGCCATGTCGCGCCGCACCGCGCCGTCGTCGAACGACGGGCGGCTGTCGAAGTCGTCGAGCTTCTGGCCGGTGTCGTAGTTCACCCCGCGGATCTCCACGATCCCGACGCTACGCGTTGATCACAAAGCCGAACGGCCCGGCCGGGAAACCCGGCCGAGCCGTCGCGATGGGGTGACTGAGGGGATTTGAACCCCCGACACCCGGGACCACAACCCGGTGCTCTGCCAACTGAGCTACAGCCACCATGCCGACCCGCGCCGGCTTACCGCCGGGCGAGGCGCCGACCAATGATAGCCATAGGCCGGCCGGTGACGTCGACAGGGATACGTCAAAGATCCGCTGCGATGGCCTTGGCGGTTTCCACGTCCGGGCCCGGAAGGGGCACGAAGACCGTGCGGCGGTAGTACTCCAGCTCGCGGATGCTCTCGCGGATGTCGGCGAGGGCGCGGTGGGCCAGGCCCTTGGCCGGCTGACCGAAGTAGACCCGCGGGTACCAGCGCCGGCACAGCTCCTTGATCGACGAGACGTCGATCATGCGGTAGTGCAGGTGGGCGTCGAGCCGGGGCATGTCGCGGGCGAGGAAGCCGCGGTCGGTGGCGATCGAGTTGCCACACAGCGGGGCCGTGCGCGGGTCTTTCACGTAGGTCGTGATGTAGGACAGGAGCTGGTCCTCGGCCTCTTCCATGGTGACGGTCGACCGGCGCACCTCCTCGGTCAGCCCGGACTTGCCGTGCATCTCGCGGACCACGTCGGGCATGCCGTCGAGCTGCGCGTTGGAGGCGTGGATGACCACATCCACGCCCTCGCCCAGCACCTGGAGGTTGGGGTCGGTCACCAGCGCCGCGACCTCGATCAGGGCATCCCTGCCAAGGTCGAGACCGGTCATCTCACAGTCGATCCAGACCAGAAGATCAGCCACGATCGACAGCCTACGCGCAGGGGCAGGTCCGCGGCCTCCACTAGGCTCCCGGGGGTGCAGGCAGCTGCTCCCCCGATGAAGATCAAACCCAGCACCGCGCGGCGGATCGCCGTCGTGACCGCGCTCACCGCGGCGGCGGTCGCTTTCGTCTGGGTGTACGCCGCCCGTCGCGATTTCTTCGACCTGCGCATCTACGTCAGCGCGCTGCGCTGGTGGGCCGACGGGCACCCGCTCTACGACTACGCGCAGCCCGACCGGGTGCAGGGCGAGCTCTACTTCACCTATCCGCCGTTCGCCGCGCTGCTGCTGCGCCCGTTCGCCGCGGTGCCGGTCGGGTTCACGATCGGCTTCTTCTGCGTGTTCACGGTCGCCGCGGTCGCGGTGGCCGCCTGGTGGCTGACCGCGCCCGTCGCCGACCGCCGCGGGCTGCCCCGGTGGCTGCTCGCAGGCCTGTTGTTCCCGGTGGCGCTGGCGGTCGAGCCGACCCGGGAGACGTACTTCTTCGGCCAGATCAACATGCTGTTGGTGCTGCTGATCCTGGCCGACTTCGGCTACGCCGTGCCCCGCCGCTGGTTCTGGGCCGGCGCGGGCGTAGGCCTGGCCACGGCGATCAAGCTGTTCCCGGGCATCTTCATCCTGTACTTCCTGGTCACCCGGCGCTGGCGGGAGGCGGCCGTGTCGGGCGGCACCGCGGTCGTGGCCACCCTGCTGGCCGCCGCGGTGGCACCCCGCGACTCGTGGCAGTTCTGGACCGCGTCCCTGTTCTCGACGGAGCGGGTCGGCCGCACCGACTACACCGGCAACCAGTCCCTGCAGGGGCTGCTGGCCCGGCTGGTCGCGCCCGAGGAACCCGCGAAGGCGCTGTGGCTGGTGCTGGCCCTGGCGGTCACCGGGTTCGGGATGTGGCGGGCGGCGCGGGCGTTCCAGGCCGGCGACGACCTCTCCGGTGTGACGCTGACCGGCCTGGTGGGCGCGCTGGTCAGCCCGATCACCTGGCCGCACCACGTGTTCTGGTTCGTGCCGGCGCTGGTCGTCCTGGTGGACTCGGGGCGGCGCCGGGACCTGGCCCTGGCCGGCGGGACGCTGGCGGTCGCGCTGTACGGGGTCAACACGTTCATCGACTGGGGCGTGGCGGCGGAACCGACCCGGACGGTCGGTGACTTCGTGCTCCGGAACCTGTACGTGCTCGCGGCGCTCGCGCTGATCGCGCTGTTGCCCGCGCGCAGAGGCGCCCGAGGCCCTGTTTCATAACTGGGGTCGAGGCGAGGCGGAGTCCAGGGGTCGGCTGGGCGTGCGGCGGCTTTGCCCGGATACCGGTGTTGTATCCGGGTGAAGCCGCCGTGCGGCCAGGCGGCGCCTGGGCCCGCCGCAGCCCGGCCCCAGTTATGAAACAGGGCCTAGATCCGCCCAGAACCGGACAGACGTAGCCAGTCGCGACCGGAGGGGTTAAACTGGCATTAACGGATCGACTTCTCCGGTTGCACCGTTCCCCCGGTGAGAGCGGCCCTTCGCGTCGGCAGCGCGAAGGGCCGCTCTGTCTTTCGGGTCAGCTTGCCTGGTCAGTGGCCCGATTGGTCGGGCTGGCGGCCCGCCGCCGGGTGGTGGCCGGCCGCTTGTTGGCCAGCGCCGCGACCGCGTTGTGCGCCGGTCCCGCCTCGGTGTTCTCCGGTGCGGGCAGGCCCGCGGCGGTCTTCCGGCGGCGCTTCGGCGGCGTGGCCTGTCCCCCGAACGGAGTACCCGTCGAAATCTCGGCCGGCGCCTTGTCGGCCGCCTCGGCCGCCTCGGTCGCCTCGGCCGTCTTGCGGCGCCGGGTCGGCTTGGCCGCCTCGGTCTCCGGTCCGGCTGCCGTGGCCTTCTTGGCCCGCGTCGTGCGCTTGGGCTTGGCCGGCGCCGGCCGGTCGCCGGTCACCGGAGCTTCGCCCGGGTCGCCGGCCACCGAGGCCTCGCCCGGATCGCCGGTCACCGAGGCCTCGCCCGGGTCGCCGGCCACCGGAGCCTCGCCCGGGTCGCCGGTCGAGGCGACCTCGGCGCCCGTGCCGACCGGGGTGCCGACCGCGGCCGGACTGTGCGTGGCGCTCGGCTCGTCGGTGGCCGAGCCGGCGGTCTCGATGACCTCGATGCCCGCCATCGGGAGCATCGGCTCGGGCTCGGGCGCCGGCTTCGCCTTGGCCGACTTGGTCGTCGTGCGGCGGGCCCTGGCCTTCGCCGGCTTGGCCTCCGCCGGCCCGGTCTCGGCGACCGTCGTCTCGCCGGTCGGTTCCGCCTCGGCGGTGGGTGCGTCCTGCCGGTCCGCGTCGCGCGGCTGCGGTGCGGTCTTGGCACGGGTGCGGGCCGCGACGACCGGCCGGTCGGGGCTCTCGCCGGTGGGCTCGACCGCGGTGTCGACGAACACCACCGGGCGCTTCTTCGCCGCCGCCGTGGTCTTGGCCGGGCGTTCCGACTCGTCGCTCTTGACCGCGCGCAGGTGCTTGGCGCCGGAACGCTGCGCCGGGGTCCGGCCGTCCGACTCGTCCACCTCGGCACGGGGAGCCGGCGTACGCGCCGCGGCGTCGGTGTTCGCACGCGACGCCGGGATCGCGGTGGCCGCGCCGGCGGGCGCACCCGAGGTCGGCACCGCCTCGACCGAGAGCTGTGTCGCCACGGCGGTCACCGCGGGCAGGCCGGCCAGTCGGGCGGCCTCGGCCCGGCGCCAGGCGCTGGGCGTCGAGGGCGTGGGCTCACCGGACTCCGGGGACCGGGCCGGCGACGACGGGCCGGGCTGAGCCGGCGGCCAGGCCGGGCCGGGCGGCGGCGTGGCCGGCAGGCCGGCGCCGGCCAGCGCGTCGGCCAACGTCGCCGGGCGGGTCTGCGGTGTGTCGGACGGCCACTGCGGCCAGGTGCCGTCGGTGCCGCGAGACTGCTCGCCGGGCAGCACCGGCACCGGCTCCGCGACCTCGGTCGCGGGCAACGCCGGCCAGACCGGCGGCGGACCCGCGGGGCCGTCGACCGTGGCACCGCCGAGCCGCTGGGACACCTGCGGCACCTGGCTCGGGTCGACGACGAACACCACGTCGCGCGGGCGCGTCCGCCAGGCCAGCGCCGCGATCCCGCCGGCGATCAGCAGCACCCCGGCGGCCAGCAGGCTCCAGCTCGTCGGTGCGAGCCAGCCGGGCTCGGCCGCCGCCCGCACGTCGACGGTCAGGGCGGCGCCCGCGTCGACCCGCATCACCACGAGGCTCAGCTCGCGGCCGTCGACCTCGTTGGCCGTCCACTCGATGGCGCCGCTGCCCTGCCGGATCCAGAACGACTGCGATCCGGGCGTCACGCCGGACGCCGCAGGGCCCGGTGCGGCGGTGCCGCCACCGATCGGCGTGCTGCGCACCGGCAGGTCACCACGGGCGACGGTGACCGCGTCGACCCGCGTGTAGGCGGCGCCGGACAGGTAGTCGCGCACCGCGGCCGCCGGCGCCAGGCCGAAGAACGTGTCGCCGGGCGCGGAGAGCCGCATCCGGGTGTCGCCGGCCCGGACGAAGGCGGCGTCCTCGCGCAGCAGCTTGTCGACGTCCGGCACGACGATCGCCTGGCCGGGCGTGCTCACGGGTTCCAGCGAACCACTGAACGCGCCGCCCGCGTCCCGATGTTGCATGAGTGTCCACAATGAACCGCCGACCAGCAGCACCGGCAGTCCGATAGTCAGCAACACCAGCCCGGCGACCGTGCGTACGACCCGCATCAGCGTCATCCCCCTTGATCGCGTTACCGGACAAACTCTACCCAACGTGACGATCCGAACACACGACGCAGATGGCGCGGCACGCGGACAAAGAAAATCCCGCCGGTCCAGGGACAACGCCCCAGGACCGGCGGGACCGGCGGAAAGACCGTCAGGCGGATTTACGTGTACGCATGAAGGCCAGGCCGCCGAGCACGAGACCGAGCACACCCGCGACGAGACCGGCGATGCCGAGCCCGACCGCCGCACCCGACGTACCGGAGTCGTCGGCACCGACAGCCACCGTCGCACCGGCCGTCGCGGCGGTCGTCGGCGCCGCGGCGTCGGCCGCCTTCGCCAGCTTCAGCACCGGCGCCGGGCTCTCCGGCTCCTCGCCGCCCTCGACCGGCTCGTCGATCCAGCGGGAGATGTCGCCGTCCGAGTAGGTCTGCAGGACCTTGAAGATCATCTGGTCCTTCTCGGGCAGCGGGCCCATCGAGACCGGGAACTCCTGGAACTCGCCCGGCTTGACCCCGCCGCCGGCCGCCGCGGTCCAGGTCACCTTGCCGACCACCTCGGTCACCTGGCTGCCGTGCACCTCCAGCGGCGTGGTGAGCTTGCGCTTCTCCACCACCACCGTCCAACCCGGAACCGGCATGGTCGACACCGACGCGACGGGCGCGTCCTCGGGCAGGTTCAGCTCGAGCTTCACGGTCGACGCGGTGTCGCTCTCGTTCGGCACGCGGAACGCCACCCGCCCGTACCCGCCCTGCGTGAGCGAGTTGGGATTGACCGTGACGTGCGCGAACGCCGGACCGGCGATGCCGAGGGCGACCACGACGGCGCCGGCGCTGAGAGCGGCGGCCTTGGCCAGCCGGTTACGGATCATGGGGGAACCTTTCCTACGTGACGGGCACGGTGGCGGTCACCGTGGCCTGGTCGATGTCGGATATCCGGACGACGAACTTGAGCTCCCACTGCCCCGGGCGGGGCAGTTGGATCGCGCCGCTGGCGTGCGTCGGTGCCAGGCCGAGCAGCGGGATGTCGATGGCCTCGATGCCGGCCGAGGGCAGGGACGCCGTGCCCTTCCACTCGACGACCACCTGCGGCTGGTTGTCCTTCGTGTACGCGTACAAGTGGATGTCGTTGTTGCCCTGTTGCGCGGGATCGACCTCGACCTGCAGGTTCAGCTTCGGGCTGGTGGTGATCATGGCCGAGTAGTAGCCCGCCGGCTGCTGCTGGACCGTGGAGGCGGCCGACGCGGTGCGGGCCGGCGTGGTCTGCACCAGCACCGACGACAGCGCGAGCACCACCGCGATGCCGGCGACCTCGATCAGCACCGCGCGGCGCAGCGGCTTGGGGTCGTCCGGCGCGGACCGCTTGCGCACCTGGTTGCGGGAGAACGCGGCCACCCCGACCACCGCGCCGAACAGGACGACCTTCGCGATGACCAGCTGCCCGTACGTCGTGCTGTAAAGGGCCTTGATCGTGGAGATCTCGACCAATGCCTGCACGATGCCGGCGAGGAAGAGCGTGGTCACCGCGAGCGTCGCCCAGCGCGACCAGACGGGCAGGATCACGCTCAGCTCGCGCGGCGCCGCCTGGCGGAACAGGAACGCGACCAGCATGACCAGGCCACCGAGCCAGACCGCCATGCCGGCGATGTGCGCGATGTCGACCACGACCGAGACCGCCGGCACCGGCGACGCGGCCGGGTGGCCCGAGATCGGCCAGGTGGCGAGCCCGACCACGCCCAGCACGACGAGCAGCGCCCGGTCGGCGACGCCGCTGCGGCCGGCGAACAGCGGTCGCAGCAGGAACGCCGAGGCGGCCAGCACGCCGAGCCGGATCAGGTGGGCGGTGCCGAACGTGCTGCCGAGCACGTCACGCAGCGCGGCGCCGTCGAAGTAGCCGCCGCCGGTCGTGTAGGGCGCCTGCAGGAACAGGTCGCCGAGCGTGGACAACGCCACGAGCCCGAAGCCGAGCCAGGCCAGGCCCGCCGGGCGCGCCCGGGACAGCCGCTGCGGCCAGAGCAGCGCGAGCACCAGGGCCGGGCCGATGAGCAGCACCAGGCCGGCGTACCCGAGGTACTTGACCACCGGGAACGCGATCTTGAGGAAGGTGCTCTCCTCGGCGACTGGCGCGTTGCTGTCGGTCGGCGGCGCGGCCGACGGCGCGCCCACCGAGTAGGTGAAGGCGCCCGCGATCGGGTGGCTGTCGGCCGAGATGACCCGGTAGTTGACCAGGTAGGTGCCGTTGGCGCCGCCCGACTTCAGCGGGATCCGGACCGTGGTCTCGGCGAACTCCGGCTCACCGGCGTCGGCGCGCGAGCCGTCCGGCGCGATCACGTGGATCTTGTCGGGCACCTTCCGGACGCCCTCGCTGAACGTCAGCACGACCTCCGGCGGCGAGGCCGGGACGATCGAGTTGGCGGCCGGGCTGGTGCTCTCCAGCACGGCGTGCGCGCTGGCCGGTCCGGCGGGTGCCAGGAAGACGGCGGCCCAGCCGACGACGAGCGCGGCTACGACGACGAACCGCGAGACGACCCGGCTCACCCGCGACCTGCCGCGGTCGCGGTGGTCAGCGGGGTGGTGCGGCGGCCGCCGCGGCCGAGCGCCCAGAGGGCGGCGGCCTGGACGACCGCGGCCAGGTGGCCGATCTCGTGCGCGGCGGCGGCGCGCCCGCTGGCGACGTCGACGGCGCTGGTCACGGCGAGGCAGAGGGCGAGGACGATGGCGACGGGCACGACCCCCCCGGCCCGCTCGGGGCGCAGCGCGGCGAGCGCGAAGCCCACCGCGATCGCGATGTCGAAGCAGGCCATCTCGCGGCTGGCGTGGGCGCCGAGCGCGCTCTCGACGCCGAGCAGGGCGGGAGCGGCGGAGACGAGCTGGGCGACGGCGAGCACGCCGACCGCGACGCGGAGCACCTGGCGCCGGGCGGCCGGCTCGGCCTCGGCACGCCGCTGCCGGTCGGCGGCGACGGCGGCGAGCACACCGGCGGTCAGGTCCGGCGCGACCGGTGGGGCCGCCTTGACCAGGCGGTCGAGCCGCTCGGCGCCGGTCAGCCAGGCCTGGCAGGCGGTGCAGGAGGCGGCATGCGCGTCGATCTCCGCGGCGGGTGCCGGCGGAGCCTCCCCATCGAGTCGCGCCGACAGCGCGACCCGGACGTGCTCGCACATCATGGTCAGGTAGTCGTCGGCAGGCAGCGATTGGTTCCCGGCAATCTCCCGGGTCGGCGTGGCGCTCGACACGGCGACGCCGGGAACCACGCGAAAACGGACGCGTCGCGTACATTGGGTTGCCGTGATCCCCGTCCAGCGTGCGGCCGAAGACGCGCCCGCCATCGGTGCCTCGCTCGACGCGGCGACCCGGTGGGCGCTGGCCGCGCGCGACGGAGATCCGGTGGCGCAGGCCGCGTTCGTCCGGGCGACCCAGGCCGAGGTCTGGCGGCTCGCCGCGGCGCTGGTCGATCCGGACGCCGCCGACGACGTGGCACAGGAGACCTATCTGCGGGCGTTCCGCTCGCTGCCGGACTTCGAGGGACGATCCAGCGCGCGTACGTGGCTGCTGGGCATCACCCGGCGGGCGTGCGCCGACCACCTGCGCGCGGTGGTCCGCCGCCGCCGGCTGCGCTCGCGGCTCGAGGCCCACCCGGAGCCCGAGCGGTCGGTGATGTCCGCCGCGGAGCCCGACCCGGCCCTGCGCTTCGACAGCGCGGAGCTGCTCCGCCGGCTGCCGGCCGACCGGCGCGGCGCATTCGTGCTCACCCAGCTCATCGGCCTCTCCTACACCGAGGCGGCGGAGGTCGAAGGGGTGCCGGTCGGCACGATCCGGTCGCGGGTGGCCCGCGCCCGGGCCGAACTCGTGGCGGTGCTCGCCGAGGCGGGCGCAGGCTGAAAGTCCGCCGTCAGCTAGCTGGCAGATCGCTGAGCATTGGAACCTTCGCGCAATACGGGGCGACTATATGAGCGTGACGACGTTGACCAGGAGCCTGACCTGGCCGGGCATCCGGCCGTGGCTGGGCACCCTCGCGCGGCTGGGCCTCGCGGCCGTCTGGCTGTTCGCCGGCGGCGCCAAGGTGGGTGACCTCGGCGGCTCGGGGCGCGCGGTCAACGCGTACCAGGTGATGCCCTTCGAAGTTGCCAAGGTCATCGGGGCCGCGCTGCCGTTCGTCGAGATCGCCCTCGGCGTGCTGCTCGTGGTGGGTCTGGCCACCCGCGCGGCCGCCGCCGTCTCGTCCCTGCTGCTGCTGGTCTTCATCGCCGGCATCTCGTCCGCGTGGGCGCGCGGGCTGTCCATCGACTGCGGCTGCTTCGGTTCGGGGGGCCAACTCGCCGCGGGTCAGAGTCCGAGTTACGCGCCCGAGATCGCGCGTGACATAGGTTTCCTGGTCCTAGCCGCATTCCTTCTCGTCTGGCCCCGCACCAGGTTGTCCGTCGACAGGTGGCTGGAGAGCACGACATGAGCAAGCGTCACGAGCGCAAGAGCGCCGCGAAGGTCGTCCGCAAGCAGTTGGCGGCCGAACGCCGCCGCAAACGCACGATGTGGGTCTCGATCGCCGCAGTCGCCGTCCTGGTGATCGCCGGGCTGATCGGGTGGGGGGTCTACCAGAGCCAGCGCTCCAACAGCGGGCCGCTGGTCGCGCCGGCCTCGGCCACGACGACCACCGGCGAGACCGTCGGCACCGGGCCGGTGCAGATCCAGATCTACGAGGACTTCATCTGCCCGTTCTGCAAGCAGTTCGAGGACAATGCCGGGCCGGCGATCAACAACCTGGTCAGCCAGGGCAAGGTCACGGTCACCTACAACACGGTGGCGTTCCTCGACCCGGCGTCGACCACCCAGTACTCGACCCGCTCGGCCGCGGCCGCCGCTTGCGCCGCCGACGGCGGGAAGTTCAAGCCGTACCACGACGCGCTCTACGCGCAGCAGCCCGCCGAGGGGACCGCGGGTCTCTCCGACAGCCAGTTGATCTCGATCGGCACCGGGCTCGGTCTCGACCAGGGCAGCTTCTCGCAGTGCGTGAACTCGGGCCGCTACGAGCCGTGGGTCGGATCGGTGACCGACGCGGCGGCCAAGGCCGGCGTGACCGGCACGCCGACGGTCAAGGTCAACAACCAGGTCATCCCGAACCCGACGGCGGACACCGTGGTCGCGGCTGTGAACGCGGCCTAGATGCGGGGTCTGTTGGCCGGCGCCGCTGTTGGCTTGGCGGTGCTGGTGCTGGTGCCGGCCGCGCCGGCCTGGGCGCACGGTGGGGACGCACCGGACGGCACCGACTATCGGACGGTGGTGACGTCGGTCTCCCCGGCGCCCGCGGGGCTGCGGGTCCGTGCGGTCGAGGCGGGGGCGCGGTTGGAGTTGACCAATCGCACGGGTACGACGGTCGAGGTGCTCGGCTACGAGAACGAGCCCTATCTCGAGGTGCGGCCGGACGGGGTGTACGAGAACGTGCACTCCCCCGCCGTGTACCTGAACGAGACCCTGACCGGCACGGCCACCTTGCCGCCTGCGGCTGACCCGACGCTGCCTCCCTCGTGGCGGAAGGCGTCGTCGGAGCCGGTGGCGCGGTGGCACGACCATCGGTCGCACTGGATGCTGTCTTCTCCGCCGCCTGCCGTGGCCGCCGATCCTGGGCGGCAGCAGCGGGTCCGGGACTGGGTGGTGCCGCTGCGGACCGGTGGGGTCACGGCTGTCTCGGTGTCGGGCACGCTCGACTGGGTGCCGCCGCCTCGTGGTGGGGTCTGGTGGGCGTGGTCGGTGGTTTTCGCGCTGGTGGTTGCGGTGCTGGGGCTGGTCGGGCGGCTGCGGCGGCTGGTCGGGTCGCTTT
Source organism: Asanoa iriomotensis (assembly GCF_016862515.1). Classification (GTDB taxonomy): domain Bacteria; phylum Actinomycetota; class Actinomycetes; order Mycobacteriales; family Micromonosporaceae; genus Asanoa; species Asanoa iriomotensis. The sequence continues at coordinate 365 of NZ_BONC01000043.1, read as the reverse complement.
CGGTGCGCTCGTCTTCGCTCGTTCCCAGCGTTTCACCCCTGTGGGTTTTGTCGGTTTTGTCTGGCGCGTCCGCCCTGGGCGGCGTGGCGGCGGTGGTCTATGCGGTCGGCCGGGAGATAGATGCCGGCAACGACGGGGTCGGTGCGCTGGTCAACGGGCTGTTCGCGAGTCAGATCTGGCCGGTGCTGACCGGGCTAGCCGCCGTTTTCGCTTCTGGTTACGCGCTGTTCCGCCGACCGGCCGCCGACTTCGCGCTGGCCTTGGCGGGCGTGTGCGTCGCGATCTTCGCCGGGGTCAGCAACGCGGGCGCGTTCACCAACGGCGTAGTGCCCGTACCCTGGTCGCCTTTTGTGGGTCGCCTGCTC